>JAFYLH010000010.1 GCA_017537175.1 Clostridia bacterium
TATAGGACTGGTCGTTATACTGTACCATAAAGCTCCAGCGGCCTGCTGTATCGAGCTTAATGGTAAGGGTTCCGTCTACAACATCGGCTGCCTTGAGATACTTGGAGTCGGGAGCCTTCTTGATATTGTTTGCGGTGGTGTACTTGCCGGGGGCATATCTAACGATATAGAGATCGTCAAGATCGCCGATGGTAACGGTATTACCGTCCTGTACAAAGTTGGGAACCTTCTTTGCTACATCATAGTGGTAGATATGCTTGTAGCCGTTGTTGAACTCAACGATAATTGTAACTGTACCTTCATCGCGGTACTGGATCATATATTCCTCTGCATCCTTGATATCATTCTTCTTTGAGAAGTTACGAACGCCTGCGGCCTTCTTGATATCGGAAACAGAGTTGTATTCGCCGTATGCGGTTCTGATTATCTTGATATCGGGGATATTACTTACGATAACCTGAAGTCCGTTTTCGGTAAATACGGGAACATCAACTGTAAGTGTATGGTGAATTACATCAAAACTGCCGTCATTGTATCTGATAAGCACGGTGTAATCACCGGGGTTGGTCATTGTGTAGCTGAAATCATGTGTGGTCTTTGCATAGAGGTCAAGCTTAGATGCAGATGCCTGATACTTAAAGCCTGTGGAAGCCTTAATTTCTGCATAGCTGTTAAATGTACCCTCAGCCAGCCACATATCCTTGTAGTTTTCTGCGTAATCCTTTACGGTAAGCTTAACGCCGTAGGACTCTGCGTAAGGTGTAATTTCGTTTACATCGGCATAGAGGAAATAGCCTGTGCCGTCGTTAAGTCTTACCCAGAAGGTATATGTACCCATCCAGGGCAGATCATAGGTCATTACACCGTTAACGGTGTACTTTGCTACTGTTGCGGCATTGAGAGTTACGCTCTTCTCTGCTGCCTTGATCTCGGAGCCTGTTGTATAGGTACCGATTGCAAATCTGATCTCCTTGATATCGTTGATATTATCAAGGGTTACAGTATAGTTATTAACTGACTTGATCGCGGGATCTGTAGAGAGCTTGGGTATCTCTCTTGTTTCTACTGCACCGCAGCCGCGGCGGCAGCTTCTCTGCTCCTCGCCTGCTTCGGTTTCGGTAGCTTCTTTTACTACTTCCCAATCCTTCCATACATGGCCGAGAGCTGCGATTGCTTTGGTGTATGTATCTGCACAGTCAGCACAAGTAAAGGTCTTAACTCCGTCCTCTGTACAGGTAGGAGCAGTAGTGGTAGTGCCTGCATCATAGCTGTGACCTGTAGCGGGGATAACCTCTGTATAGCTTTCACCGCACTTACAGGTGTAGGTTACCACACCGTCCTCGGTACAGGTAGCGGGAGTCTCGGTTGCTGTATACTTATGTACATGCTCAACCTCTCCCCACATAGCGTAAAGGGTGATAGGCTCGGTTATGTCATATACTTCACCGATAGCATAGAGCTTACCGCTTCCGTCAGGCTCGGTATTCCAGCCTGCAAGGGTCTCTTCTGCGCCTGCAGGCATTGTTGCCAAGCCTGTATAGCGTTCTTTATTTCTCTTGAGGTTTCCGTTTTCATCGGCATATTCGGTATAGTCACCGGGGCCGAGAATGGTGTAATCATCACCGTCGGTAATATAGTTAAAGTCCTGTACGGTTATACCTGTGTTGTTGTTGAAATCATAGGTAATGATCGGGTCCCAAGCGGCATAAACAAAGATGTTTTCACCGTAAGGAACGCGGTCGGTATCAACCATAAATGCGCTGGACTTATATCCATTGGGATAGATAACATATTCGTATCCGTTATTAGCTTCGGGGTCACCGTAGGTGGTATCCCCCTTACCGTTACCTGTCCAGAACTCGGGTACGGTCATATCATCCTTATCTGTCTGAAGACGGTAGCCCTCACGGCTGAGATCTCTGATATCCTGGGGGAACTCAAACAGATCACCGAACTTCATAAGACCGTAGGTGGTGAGACCCTTCTGATTCTGTACAGTCTTCCACTTTTCCCAGTTACCGCCGTTGGCGTTGTAGTATACGGCATAGTTACCGCCTGTGGGATAGAGACCGTCTTCATCCGAGCGGATCCATACAGCCTTGAGAGTAATGTTGCCGGGAACTAAATATTTCTTACCCTGAGTAAAGATATGTGTTCCTGCGTTACCCGATTCGCTCCAGCCTATAAATGACCAGCCTTCTGCTTCGGGGGTAACATCGGGTATCTCGATCACATTACCTGTTGCGCTGATAATGGGATCGGGAGCCTCGGCATCGAGTATGGGATCAAAGGATACCTGTACACCGTAATAGTTGTTCTGATGGCCCAGACGGTTGTATGCGTTCTTAACATCCTGCTTAGAAGCATCGGGATCGTCAAGAACAGCCTTGGCGTTCATAAGATAAATGTTATCCTCGGGATAACCGTAAGAAACTGCGGTATTATACTGAGCCCGGAGCGCGGACTTATCAACGGGATCAAGGTCCTTTGTGAACGCCTTGATAAAGAAGTTACCTTCGTTTTCGTACCAGAGATAGCTGGTATCGGACACTCTGATAAGATAATAGCTCTGACCCGATCTTGCTACCGAGTATTCGGTATTTTCACTTGCCGCCAAAGGAGCCTCACTTGTAAGCGATGTGTTCTCCAATACTACAGCAAATCTCTGACCGGGAGTAAGGGTAACGTGATCGTTCAGTCGGATGGTTCTGTAGCCCTCACCGGATACGGTCTCGGTAACGGCGGAAACCAGCCGTCCCCTGTAGGGGTCGTTTACGGGACCGTCAACGAATACCTTAACGGTTACACGGGAGGTTGTGTTAAGTGTATAAATACCAACCTGGGTAAGCAGCTCGTTGCCCTTGGCATAGAAGTTGTTTGCAGTTACACAGGTATTGTTGTATCCGACAGCACCGTTGAGACCGAGTGTCATGGTGCACTCACCCCAGGAGGGATCGTATGTATAGTTGTTGTCTACATTGTCCTTAGACTCAAAGTCCATAACCCACGCATGGTTAAGAGAAACATCATAGTAGGAAAGCCAGAAGTAACCGCCGTCACCCCAGTCTGTACCCCAGGAGTTCTTAACAAGCCAAGCACCCGGGCCGGGAGGGGATTTTACAAATGCGGACTGAGGAATATCGTCATTCCAACCCACTATAAGCACCTCGTGGTTGAGCTGAGGGAAATCGGTCTGATAGTGTGTTGTGATGTCTCCAAAGACATATGCGGTCTTTACAGAATAATATGTGATCGCAAGACAGCCGTATATCTGGAGATAAGCCTTCATCTGGCTGATATTATGTCCGTCAATATGGATGTTTGTAATGATATGGGACTCGGATATAAAACGAAGTGTTTCGTTATAGTTATATCCCTTATAAGGACCGTCCCAGTCGGGGTCCATGGTATATTCTTCAAACTCGGGGCCTGACCATCTGCCAAATGCAGCGCCGGACATATAGTTGTTACCGCCGTAGTTATAGGGGTCGGCTGCGTTATAGCCGTCCATATAGCCGGGGTCTGTGGGGTCGGGGTTCTTTGTACGGTTACCGAAGTATGCAAGGTGACCGTCAGCAAAGTCTACCTCCTCGACAGGATTGTTACGCATATATGCAATTTCTGCAGCAGCGGTAGCAGCCTGAGCCCAGCATGTGCCTGCGGCACCCTGGTCCTTTACGGGAGTAACGATAGATGCACCTACAGAGTTTTTAACATCGCGGGCGTCAAAGGAAGAAGGAAATGACGATGTTGCGTTAGCTTGTGCGATCTCTCTTGCGTCAAAAGCGACAGCAGAGCTTCTTTCAACCTTGTTCCCGTCTTCATCGTATACCGACACATCTCTGTAGCCGAACTCAGAAGGCTCTTCCGACTGCATAGTATATGTCTCAAAGTAATCGTCAACATTGATATCGGCGGGATCCAACGCTGTCGACGCGGAAAAACTGTCAGCTTCAAATGCTGACAAAACCGTAGATGTGGATGATAACAGCATAAACACACAAAGGAGAATGCTTATTATCCTTTTTGAAAGCTTCATAGTTTACCTCCATAAACAAATTCTTGTATCTATGATACTACATTATGTACAATTTGTCAATATTCCTTGAACATTCCAAGGAGTTTTTGTGTCTTGTGATGAAACGCCCTGATAGAAAAACCTATCAGGGCGTTTTATATAGCTCAACCTCTATTGTTACATGATCTATTCCCTTTTCTCTCATTTCTCTGCGCACACGGTCCTTGACCTCATAAAAGCCTTCCCCGCATATGATATGCATTGTGGCATAATGCTTTTTCCCGTCCATACTCCATATATGGATATGGTGGACTCCCCGTACACCCTCGATTTTTCCGATATGCTCCTTAAGCTCGGGTATATTGATGCCCTGGGGTGTTTTTTCGAGAAACAGATCTGTTATCTCCCTTAGATTTATCAAGGAATTGACAAATATAAATACCGAGATAGCAATGGATATAACAGGGTCGATAAATGTATAACCGGTAAAGCTCATTACCACGGCACCTGCCAGCACCGCCACCCAGCCGAGAACATCCTCCATCATATGCAGCTTTACTGCCCTTTGGTTTACCGAGCTTGCATTGCGGGTAAAAAACACCGCACAGGAGTTTACCGTAATACCTACGACCGAAAAAAGAAGCATCCGCGGGCAGTCTATCTCTGTGGGGACGATAAGCCTGCGAAGTGCATTATAGGTCATTACAGCCGAGCCTGTCAGCAGAATGAGAGTGGTAATAAACCCGCCTATGACCGAGTAACGCAAATAGCCGTATGTGTACTCCTCGTCAGGCTGCTTTTTGCTTTTTTTCTCAAGATAATATGAGATACCGATGCTTGCCGCATCCCCAAGATCGTGTACGGCATCCGAGGTAATAGCCACACTGCCCGTCAAAGCACCTGCCGTAAATTCAAAAACAGAAAATGCAAGGTTAAGGATAAATGCGATCAGAATATTGCGCTGTGTTTTCATTTTCTGCGCCGACTCCAAACAAATTTTGTGATACAGCTGTCATCAGCTGCTCCTTAACAGTATATTCTTAACGGGATAAAATGCAACGGCAACCGTGCTGTTGAAATCCTAAGGTAAATGTGATATAATTCAGATAAGGTCTCAATATTTTTTGAAAAGCTGTTGACTTTAACCTTGGGTAAAAGAATATAATTCTGTCAGAAAGGGGCGTATTTATGAAAATTAAAAGTGTTTGCCAAGCAACCGAGCTTACTGACAGAACGGTCCGTTACTATATTGAGGAGGGGCTTATCTCACCCTCATATACCGAAAACTATCTCGGACGAAAAAGCTATGATTTTTCAGAAGAGGATATAAGCAGGTTAAAAGAGATAGCACTGCTGCGAAAATTTGATTTTACCGTTGAAGAGATAAAAAGCCTGATACATCAAACCAGGTCCGCTGCCTGTATCATAGAGGATATAAGGGAACGCACAAAGGCCGCGGTAAAGGACAAGGAAAAAATATTATCGGCGCTGTCACATATAAGCTGTGACAGAGATTATACTATTTCCCGGCTTGCGCAGGAGTTAGGAAGGACATCCACGGCTCTGCCCGCAAATGAAGAAAAGATCAAGCGTAATATACCTAAAACTATATTCAGAGCATTTATAACAGCCGTCCGCGCAATTATAGTGTGGCTTCCTATCGTCATAGTCCTGCTGATGCTGGTTTTAAAAGGCTCGTCCTATTATTACCCAAAGATCGAGGTCAAAGCGCTCATATTTACCTTAATATCGCTGCTGCCGTCATTTGCTGTTCTGATACTTTCAAGAACCAAGCTCAAGGCAAAAAGGATGATCACAGTCATACTGCTTATATTATGTATACTGTGTATTCCCTGCAATTTCCTGTGCTCGGTATTTACATTTACACAGTCGGTGACAGCGGATATAAGAAATTACCGTAGCTTTGATGCCCACTGTCTTGCCAACAGAGACAAGGAGTTTCAGGAGCTTTTCCCCACCCGGCCTCATTATTTTGAAAATGTACAGCAACCCGACGGCTCTTATGAGACAGTATATCTTGATGCCCGATATTATTACAGATATTTAAGGGTAATGGATTATACATATGACATCTATGCCCAATGGCCCCTGCCGGCAGATGAATATGAAAAGGAGGTCAGCCGTGTCAAGGCTCTGTATGAAGGCTACGAGCACATAACGGTAAAAAAAGGCGGATATACCTGTATGGTGGTCTATGACGGAGACGAGCCCTTTGAAGAGGCAAGCGATAATTATTACTATCTGATATTTGCCTATAATGATCAAAGCAAAACCGTAAGATATATCTGCTGTTCAAGCTTTGAAAACGGTGCAGATCAGCCCTATTATCTCAAGCTTGACTGGTAATTAAAATAAGCGTTGCTTTGGCAACGCTTATTTTAATATCATTTTGATTATCCTCAGTTGAAGTTGCTTTGGCAGGGCATTAAGTAAAAGCAGTAAGGGATTTCGGTTGACGGTATATACAAATTTGGGACGCTTTTTGTGTAAAATATTTCTGACCCTTTTTGCCAGCTTTAGGGTGGAAATGTTACGGGCCTCCACACCCTCGACTATAGATTTAAACCGCTTTGCGTTACAGTTATAAAGCTTTGTTTCACTGCAGAAGCGGTCAAGAGCCGTAGTGGACACACCCAGCATTCCCGTATCCACCGCACCTGCACGGAGCACCGAAACCTTTATGCCCAAGAGCTGAAGCTCCATAGCAAGAGAATAGGCATATTTGTCAAGAGCCGCCTTTGTCACCGCATATATTCCCGTAAAGGGCAAGGGGTCAAGGGGTGCAAGCTCGCTTGTTGTGATAAGTATTCTGCTTCCCTTTTTTAGTAGTGGCATAAAGGTTTTATTGATGCTGTATACACCAAAAAGATTGATCTCAAATATTTTTTTAAAATCCTTTTCATCCATCTCCACAAGGGAATCAAGCATATATATGCCCGCAAAATGAATGATGGCATAAAGCTCATCGGTAATTTCTCTTACCTTATCAAAGGCAGCCCTGACCGAGTCGGTGTCGGTAAGATCTGCCTGTATGGGGATAATGCCCTCTTTTGACTCCCCGATCCTTTTGTCAAGGGCAAGGACGGTATATCCCTGTCTTGAAAGAAGCTCGGCGGTGCTCTTACCCATACCGCCGTATGCACCTGTTATAAGTATATACTTCATATCTACCTCAAATTATAATCGGTCTAATAGATATATGTTATACCATATGCAGCTTCCTGTCAATAAGTAACAATATTATTCCTCATCATCTTCTTTGTCCTCCTCCATCAGCCCAACAAATGCGGCAAGATCAAAGGATCTTTCCAATGCATCAATCTCACCGTCGCCGTTAAGATCAAATAAATTCCCAAAAAATCCGTTGTCAAGCATAGTCATTCTCCTTTCTTGATATGCTCTGTTACCTTTCCCGTAATTATATGGCACTTGAGGGTTATATAGCTGTCACCTCTTTTAAAGCTTCTCACATTGAGTGCGCAGGGATCATACAGGATATCTGTTTTTCTTGGTCCGTAGTGTGTTATATAATACTCAAAAAGCTTCTTTTCAAGCTCTTCCTTTGACAAAATTTCCATATCATACCTCCTGACGGTCACATTATAGCACAACTATATGTCCCAAAAACGGGACAGAAAACAAAAAAAGCGGCAATTGCCGCTTTTTTGTTATTCATTTAATCGCCACCCGTGATCACCGTGGTATATCATCTGCTTGGTCATACCGCCGTCAATACAGATGTTTTCACCTGTGATAAATCCCGCCATATCCGAACAGAGATACAATACCGCATTTGCTATATCGGGAGGATTTCCCACCCTGCCTGCAGGCTGTTGAATGGCATCCGAACCTTGGTACACGGTATAGTTATTATCTATCCAACCGGGAGAAACCGAGTTCACTCTCACCTTACCCGCAAGGCTTACTGCAAGTGCGTGGGTAAGTGCGGAAATACCGCCCTTTGCCGCGGTGTAGCTCTCGGTCTGAGGCTGACTCATACGGTCACGGGAGGAGGAGATATTGATGATACTTGCGCCCTCTGCAAAATGAGGTGCAAAAAGCTTTGAAAGATAGAAGGGGGCTGTAACACCTACCTTTAAGGCATATTCAAAGTCCTCGTAGCTTCCCTTATCTATTCCGCAGCTTTGAGGTGCGGCATTGTTGATAAGAAAATCTATATGCCCAAAGTCGGCTATCACCTTATCGGCAAAAGCCTCAAGAGTGGCCTTGTCCGCAATATCCCCTACAAAATAATCGTTGTCAAGAAGATCGATTATTGCAACCCTTGCTCCTGCTTTTTCAAAGCTCTCGCGGATACATCTGCCTATGCCTCTTGCGCCGCCTGTTATAACCGCTACCTTGTCTTTAAAATCAAACATAAGCTCTCCTAATTATTTATATTATGCTCGCATACAGGACTGTTTTCGGTAAGAGCCTTGAAGGTATAACCGTTTTCAAGACCCCAGATGATGATGCGCTCCACCGCATCAACGCTGTAATCGTGTATATCGTGCTGAAGCACCACGCTATAGTGATTTTTCTCTATGCCCTTGATCACATTGTCATATACCTTGTCGGTGTCCTTTGTCTCACCTGCATCTCCCGAGCTTACATTCCAGTCAAAGTATCTGTAGCCCCTCTGCTTTACCATTTCAGTCAGACGGGTCATAATACCCTCATTATATTTCTTGCTCACCATATTTGAGCTGCCACCCGGGAAGCGCAGGAGCTTCCTGAAGGATTTTATCTTATCCTTTATGGCATTTTCTATAGCGGTAAGATCGTTAAAATATGCATCATCGTCGGCATATATTTCCTCATAATTGTGGGTGTTACTGTGCATAGCAACAGTATGTCCCTCTGCCTCCATACGGGTAAGTATGGACATATCTCCCGTGTTCACCACAAAGAATGTAGCCTTGATATCATATTTTTTCAACACATCAAGCAATCCGGGTGTATGCCTTCCGGGGCCGTCATCAAAGGTAAGATATATCACCTTGCCGTTGGGATTGATAGGATCGGTATGAAGCACCTCATACTCCTTGCCCTCTTCTATCTCGGGCATCTCTGCTCTTTCCCGAACTGTTACAACACGGCTTACCGTGGTTGTGTTTTCATATTGATCGGTAACCGAATAGGTAAGAGTATACTTACCTGCCTTTGCGGTGTTGACACCTCCGCTGACGGTAACCTTATCCGTAATAACACCGTCTACATTGTCACTTGCCTCATATCCCGGCTCCTTAAAGCTACCGCCCACCGCAATAACTATATCACCGTCTCCAAGCAGCTTTATCTCGGGAGGGATAGGGTCATCGTAAAATATGTCTCTCACTGTCTCTGCCCTGTTACCCGAAGAGTCGAGTACGCTGTAGTATACCTTACCGTCTTTTTCTTCACTTGTAACCTTATGGGTGATATCACCGTCATAATTGTCGGATGCGCTGTAGCCTTCCTCCCCGTAGGGCTGTCCGGGAAGGGTATAGTGACCCTCTGTCTCCACAAGCTCTATTACAGGGGGTACACTGTCAACGACCTTAACATCTCTGACATCGGATACGGTAAATTCCTTTTTACCTATATAATAGTCAAGGATATAGGTGGAGGTGTATTCCACCTCATAGCTGCCGACTCTTGTAACATCCACATTACCGTTTATCTCAACAGGGCACTGGGTGGGTTTTCGCTTAAATACAGTACCCTTAAATACCGCAGCAGCACCCTCCTCGGTATACTCTTCTCCGTATTCAACCGTAACACTCTCATCACCGTGCAGGGTCATAGTAATGGTAAACTCGTTGAAATAAACAAGTATACCAACACCCGCCGCAACAAAAAGCAGAGCCGACAGAAGCACGGCAGTTACAGTTACAAGCAGTATAAGTAATATTTTTGTTTTTTTATTTTTATTTGATAAGTCTGTTTTTTTGTTCATAGTATTAATACTGTAACATATACACCGATTTTATTCAACAGATTTTGACAATTAATTTCTTTTTTCTTGAGTTTTATAGAATAATATGATATTATGGTTCTAACATCCGTACAAGGAGGCTGTATATGGAATACTCTGATTTCTACCAACAATTTTTCCCCTTTTGGGATAACTTATCCCAATCAGACAAGGATATGTTCTGCGACAATACCTCCACCGTATTCTTTGACAGCCGACAGCCTGTCCATAATAATATTGAATGCACGGGACTCTTTATCGTCAAAAAAGGACGGCTGCGCCTATATATTCTCTCCGAGGACGGCAGAGAGATCACACTCTACAGACTGGCTCCCGGAGATCTGTGCATGCTTGCCGCCTCCTGTGTTATACAGAGCATAACCTTTGATGTATATATAGATGCAGAGCTGCCAAGCGAATGCTATATGATAAGCGCCTCTGCCTTTGGCGATATAAGCGACCGCAACCCCGATGTCAAAATATATGCCCTCGAAAAGGCCGTGGAACGATTTTCGGATGTTATGTGGGTAATGCAGCAGGTGGTGTTTATGAGTATGGACAGAAGAATTGCCATATTCCTGCTTGACGAAATGGCAGCTTCAGGCAGCAACAGCATTGCCATGACCCAGGAGCAGCTTGCACGGCATTTAGGCACAGCCAGAGAGGTGGTAAGCCGACTGCTCAAGCATATGGCGGCAGATTCTATACTTGAAGTGAGCCGCGGAAGGATAAATATTCTTGATAAAAATAAGTTAAGGAGCATCGCTTACTGATGCTCCCTTTCATTTTATCCCAACAGAGCAAGTATCCCTGCCTTACTCTTTGCGCCTACCGAACGGTTTATCTCCTTGCCGTCCTTGAATATCACTATTGTGGGAATGCTCATTACTCCGTATTTCATAGCCAGCTCGCCGTCAAAGTCCACATTCACCTTGCCTACGGTTATGTCGTCCCTTTCCTCGGATATCTTTTCAAGCACGGGTGCTACCATTTTGCAGGGGCCGCACCAATCTGCGTAGAAGTCCACCACGGCAATACCGTCCTGCCCAAGTATTTCGGAATCAAAGTTATTAAGATCTAATTTTTTTACTGACATTATTTTGTCCTCCTGTATAAGAAGTTATTTTCTTTTTGTGATTATATTATACCTCACCCGATATCATTATTCTGTGACAAAAGTCACATTATTCTTGAAAAAGTAAAGTTTTTTTGATATAATCATATCAAGATCATCTAAAGAGGTTTATTATGAAAAATATACTGATTTTCGGAGACAGCTACTCCACCTTTCACGGATATATCCCCGAGCATTATGCCGCATATTACTGGCAGGAGCCTGACCCCTGTCACGGGCTTAACAAGGTTGAGCAGACCTGGTGGCATCAGCTTATGACCGAGACAAACTCCAATATCGTTATCAATGACAGCTGGTCAGGCTCTACCGTAGGCTATACAGGCTATGAGGGCGAAAACACCGATGTCAATTCATTTATCGCAAGACTGGAAAAATATATTTCAGAGGGCTTCTTCGAAAAGAACGAGATCGACACCCTCTTCATCTTCGGCGGTACAAACGACCACTGGTGCGGAGCCGAGGTGGGTGAGCTTCAGTTTGATAACTTCAAAAAAGAGGATCTCTACCGTGTTCTTCCCGCTGTATGCTATATGATAAAGCGTTCAAAGGATGCTCTGCCCGAGGCTAAGATCTACTGGCTTATCAACACCGAGCTTGGCGAAGCGATCCCCGAGGGTATAAGAGAAGCCTGCCGTCACTACGGTGTAGAGTTCATCGACTTTGACCACATCGAAAAGATAGAAGGTCACCCTACACCTGCAGGCATGACCGAAATAAAAAATACAATAATGAGCTATTTATTTAACTAAAGTATTGCTTTATTTAACTAAAACATATATAATAAGGTAAATGTTACTTTAAGGAGACTATTATGGGAATCGTAACACCTATTCTGAAAAGTGCACCTTTTCTCAAAAAGCTTGATAAGCCGATATTGACAGCGGCTGATATGCCCTATGAGTCTATGCTTGTATTCAATGCAGGCGTAACCAAGTTCAAGGGCAAATATATTATGGTGTTCCGTAACGACTACGGCACCACACCCGAGAGATACGTAGTTGAAAGACATATGCCCGGTACATCCGTCGGTGTTGCGGTATCCGATAACGGTGTTGACGGCTGGAAGGTACTTCCCTACCATCTGCTTGACAACCATAAAACTCTGGCAGAATCAGGCAGAGAGATCCGCCGTTTCTACGATCCCCGTATCACCGTCATTGAGGGCAAGCCTTACCTCTGTCTTGCGGCAGACACCAAGCACGGTGTAAGAGGCTGTATCGCAACCGTGGACGATGATTTTACCAAGGTAGATGTTATCTCTATGTCGGTACCCAACAATCGTAATATGGTTCTCTTCCCCGAGAAGATAAACGGCAGATATGTAAGACTGGAGAGACCTATGATGGAGCCTTATCACGAGATATGGCTTTCCTACTCTCCCGACCTTATCCATTGGGGAGATTCAACCCTGGTGCTTGATGACCGTACCATGCCCTTCACTAATAATAAGATCGGTCCCGGTGCGCCTCCCGTTAAGACCGAGGCAGGCTGGCTGACCACATTCCACGCTGTTGACTATGATGAAAACCGTGGCAAAAACGGCTGGGAAAACCACTGGAAGCTGCGATATACCGCAGGCATTATGCTTCTTGATCTTGAGAATCCCGCAAAGATCACTCATATGGCAAAATATCCTCTTATCGCCGCTGAAAAGCCCTACGAAACAGACGAGGGCTTCAGACAGAATGTTATCTTCCCCGGCGGTATGATATTAGAAGACGACGGTGAGGTGAAGTTCTACTACGGTGCATCCGATACATACGAATGTCTTGCTACCGCTAACGTGAACGATCTCATCGACTACTGTAAGAACAACAACTGGCTCGACGAGCAGGTTATTAATAAGAGTTAATCGGGTACGACCCGCTGCGAATATCGAGTCGTTTATCACAGCAATTTTTTCGCTCAGTGCCCGATTTGAGCTATTCTATAGCATTTTTCATCTTGAAAACAATTTAAAGGAGATATAACAATGGCAGTATTTTATCCTATCCGCAAGAGCGCACCCTGCATAAAAAAGCTGGAGAGACCTATCCTCACTCCCGCTGATATGCCCTATGAGTCCACTCTTGTATTCAACGCAGGTGTAACCAAGTTTAACGGCAAGTACATAATGGTCTTCCGTAACGACTACGGCACCGACGAGGAAACATTCCTCAAGCAGAGATACTTCCCTGCAACCTCCATCGGTGTTGCGGTATCCGACAACGGTATCGATGGCTGGCAGGTAAGAACAACTCACCTCTTTGACAGCCCTGTAACCAAGGCTGAGTCTGGCGGCTGGATCGGACGCTTCTATGATCCCCGTATAACCGTTATCGAGGGCAAGCCCTACCTTTGTATGGCTTCCGACTCCAAGAGAGGTATCCAGGGTGTTATCGCTGAGGTGGACGACAACTTTGAGAAAGCAACCGTTCTCTCTATGTCCGCTCCCAACAACCGTAATATGGTTCTTTTCCCCGAAAAGATCGGCGGTATGTATATGCGTCTTGAAAGACCTATGGCAATGTACTCTGATGATGCATACTGTTTCGATATCTGGTGTTCCAAGTCCCCCGACCTTAAGTTCTGGGGCGATATCAAGCATATTCAGCGTCACGACAAGATGCCCTTCTCTAACGACAAGATCGGTCCCGCAGCTCCTCCCGTTAAGACCGAAAAGGGTTGGCTGACCACCTTCCACTGCGTTGAGTCTAATCCCGAATGGGGTAAGAACGGCTGGGAACCCAGATGGCCCCACAGATATATGGGCGGTATTATGCTCCTCGACCTTGAGGACCCCTCAAAGATCCTCGGTATGTACAAAGAGCCTCTGCTTGCTCCCGATATGCCTTACGAAACCGACGAGGGCTTCAGACAGAACACAATCTTCCCCGGCGGTATGATCCTCGAGGATGACGGTGAGGTTAAGATCTACTACGGTGCTTCCGACACATACGAGTGCGTATGTACCGCTCACGTAGACGAGCTTCTTAAGCTTTGTCTTGAGTCAAATAACTGATAATATCATTAAAAAGCACCCCTATGGGTGCTTTTTTGTATTTAATATGTAGTAAAACCATCGTTTAATGTGTACTTAATTTATATAAACCGAAACAGGAGGTTTGCTATGAAAAAAATTATATGTATACTTACGGTATTTTTACTGTTAGCATTGCACATCAATGCAGCAGAAACAACGCCGTCATATACCGACGTTAAGGAAAGCTATTGGTATTATCACTATGTTATATGGGCAGATGGATGGATGAACGGTTTCCCCGACGGCAGCTTCAGACCTAACGAAAACCTTACAAGAGAACAGGTGGCAATGATACTGTACAAATGGGAAGGACATGGTGAAAAATATGACAGCTACCATTTCAAGGACGTAAAAGCCGACAGCTGGTATGCGGATGCCGTAGAATGGATGTATCGAAACGGTTTTACCGCCGGTATATCCGAAACAAAATTCGGAGTAGGCAACTATATAACACGACAGGATCTTGTAGTTATGATATTCAACGTAAACTATGAGATGTGGCATAATCATTACGTCAAATATGAATGGGCAAAGGAAATACCGAATAAATTCAAGGATAAGGATGAAATATCGGATTATGCGATTCCTGCATTCTATTTGGCATGTAATTGGATAGCTATCGACGATACTTATATGCACGTTCAAACAGATTTACCACCTATTTTGAATGGTGATAATAACAGTCTGCTCCGTCCTAAGGATCTCTGTACCAGAGCAGAAGCGGCAGTAATTATCAGCCGGGCAAAATCAATATATTAAAAACAGCAGTGACTTTTGTCACTGCTGTTTTGGGTAGCTCGATTGACAAATTAAGTTATGATTGGTATAATTATTTCATACTACAACGCAGGAGAAACCAACGAAAGGAGCAAGTGCTCCACCCTAACTGCGCTCGTTAGTTCAGTTTTTTAAATCACACGGAATGGAGTAATTTATTTACGATGATAAAAACACCAATCTGTCTTGTCCTCGACGACCCCACACCGGGTATATCGGTCTACTATACCCACCACAACAAGACCGTGACCGAGGACGGGCGTCCTTTGCTTGAGTATAACCCCAATTCAACCCTCTTTCGCTTCTGCGACATAATCGAAAAGCACGGAATGAAGGGCAAATTCAGCGTTGTGCCTATGCCCGGCAACCGCGGTGACATAGTCAACGGTATCGACGGCTTTAGCGACGAAGATCTCAAGGAATGGCTCGACACCGTCAAGAGCCGTGTTATTCCTGCATTCTCTGTAGGTCCCGAAATGCTGACCCACAATAATGCGGTAAACGTTTCTACAGGTGAAATGATACCCATAAACGAGTGCGTATGGGCGGCAGATAAGGACCGCACCGTGTTGGCACCTTATATTACAAAGGCGTTTTCTATCCTCAAAGAAGCAGGACTTTCCTCCTACGGATGCACCTCTCCCTGGTCATTCGGTATCGAGGTGGAGGACGAGTACGTTCAGTCTGTATCTCAGGCGGTTTATGATGTTTACGGTTCAAATAACTGCTGGTATTACCTCAGAGGACTTCGTAATACCCCGAATGCCAAGCCCTGGGTAGAATATGACGATGGTAAGCGTTGTGTAGTTTCAATACCCGCCACCACCTTTGACTATATATGGGATACCATCGATACCACCGACACAAGTGATGGGTTTATAAGCTCGATTGCCGACAAATATATTACCGCCGACGGTAAAGGCGGAGATATAGTAAAGGTGCTTGAAACAGGAGGATATCCCCTCTTTATCACCCATTGGCAGAGCCTTATTTCTAACGGTCTGTGTACCGGAATGGATGTGCTTGAGCTTATAGCCAAGCGGGTAAACGAGCATCTGGGTGACCGTGTGGAATGGTGCAGCTATGAGGAAATAATGCACATGGTTATTGCGGATAAGAAAAGCTATCCAAAGCCTGTATTCGATAATTAAAAATAAAGGATGTTGCGTGCAACATCCTTTTTTCATCATTCACTTTTCACTGTTCACTTTTCACTATTCACTAAAGAAACGGTCGGGATAATAAAACTTGATTTGCTGTAGTTTATCATTTTGCTGACTAAATATTATTATATTAAACCCAAATTAAGTGAATAGTGAATAGTAAAAGTTGAAAGCAGCGGATCGCTCCGCTGCTTTCTTTTTGTTTTTGATTATTCTACTGTGATTACAAAGTAGTTATAAGACTCATCGTTGTACTGTACACAGAATGTGTATGTACCTGCCTTGAGGTTCTTAACTGTGATAACACCATCAACAGCTGCGGAAGCCTTAAGTGCTACAGAGCCGGGAGCCTTCTTGATCTGAGAAGAAGTGGTCCACTCGCCTGCTGCATATCTTACGATATAGAGATCGTCGATATTACCGATGGTAACTACATTGTTAGACTGTACAAAGGTAGGAACCTTCTGCTCTACAGTATATGTGTAGATCTTGGTGTAGCCGTCGTTGTACTGTACTGCAACTGTTACCACACCGTTGTATCTGTACTGGATCTTGTAGCTGTCAGCACCCTTGATATCGTTCTTTGCGGTGAACGCGCGTGCGCCTTCTGCCTTCTTGATCTGAGATACTGTGGTGTATTCGCCGTATGCGGTTCTGATAACCTTAACATCTGCAAGGTTGCCAACTGTAAGCTGGAGACCGTTTGCAGAGAAGGTAGGCTCGGTTACGTCAACCTGCTGGTAGAGGAACTTCTGTGTACCGTCATTGTATCTTACAAGTACGGTGTAGTAGCCGCCTGCCTTAAGTGTGTAGGTGTAGCTCTCTGCACCTGCAAGCTTGTCGGGAGTGAGACGAACAACTGCGTTAGCCTTAACATCTGCGTAGGTGTTGTAATCACCGAGAGCGATGAATACATCCTTTACGTCAACCATACCTGCAACTGTAAGGTTGGGACCTTCTGCAGATACTGTAACACCGGTTTCGGGAGCACCGAATGCGGGGATGATCTCTTCAACTACGAGACCGCAACCACGGCGGCAAGTGCTGGTTCTGAGACCGTCTTCAGTCTCGGTAGCTTCCTTAACTACTACCCATGCACCCATAGCATGACCGAGTACACCTACGGTTTCCTCGTAGCTGTCGCCGCAAGAACATGTATAGGTCATAATACCGTTACCCTCACAGGTAGGCATTGTTGTCATCTTACCAACGTAGTTGTGTACGTGGGAGAAGTCACTCTCGTATACTGCGTAGAGTGTGACAGGCTCGGTGATCTCATAAATCTCACCAACGTCATAGTTTGTACCGGAACCGTCTGCTCTGGTGTTCCAGTAAAGAACGGGCTTACCGTCGCTTGCGGGAATAACGGTGAGACCGTTATAGCCTTCACGGTTTGCACGGAGGGTGTTCTTGTTATCCTTTGCAGGATTGAATTCAGAGGAAGAAGAATACTTGGTAACGTCAGCAGTTGCAAGAATCTGGTACTCATTACCGTCGGTAATGTATACGAAGTCCTGAATCTTAATGCCTGTGCCGTCGTTCATATCATATGTAACGATGGGGTCCCAAGCTGCGTTAACAAAGATGTTTGTACCGTAAGGAACACGGTCGGTGTTAACCATAAATACGGAGTTCTTGTAGAGATGCTCGTAGATCTCGTACTCGTAACCGTTGTTGATGGGGTCATTGTAGGTAAGTCTGCCCTGACCGTTACCGGACCAGAACTCTACCTTGGTCATATCGTCCTTATCTGTCTGGAGTCTGTAGCCCTTGCGGTCAAGAGTAGCTGTTGCCTTGGGGAATACGAACTCGGTAGCAAAGGTCATAAGACCGTACTGAGACTCGGACTTGGTGATGTTGGTGTTTTCGCCGTCCCAAGCACCGCCGTTGGGATCGTAGTATACTGCGTAGTAACCGCCGCCGTTAGTAAACGCGCCGTCACCGTCACCCTTTCTCCATACGCCCTTAAGAGTCATGGAGTGGTCAAGCTTGATGGTCTGACCGGGGTTGTAATAACCGTTGTTTGTAAAGCCGTTTTCACTCCAGCCGATAAACGCCCAACCGGGGAAGGAAGGTGTATTGGTAGGAAGTGTTACGTATGTACCCTTAGATGCGTAAATCATTTCAGGGATATCCTCTGCACCGTCGATTGCAGGCTCAAAGCTGATAACACCTACAGTACCGGAGAAGTTGGAGTAAAGGAACTTATAAGCATTGGTAACTCTCTGCTTGCCGGGATCCTCAAGTGCAAGAACGTCTCTTGCCTGAGCCATAAACATATTGTCATCGGGAGAGAAGCCATACTTAAGAGCGGAGTCATAAAGCTCCTGAAGAGCGGAGGTGTCAACCTCTACGTCCTCGGTAAACGCCTTGATATATGCGTTACAGGTGTCCATTGTCCAAGAACCGTCTTCGGGATCGTAAACGTAGGACTGACCGGGAAGTGCTTTTGCATAGGGATCGTACTCATACATACCGTAAGAGGGGTCGCTGCAGTTGGTCTGCATACCAACAACTACTGCAAATCTCTCACCGGGAAGAAGCTCAACCGCTTCGGGAAGTCTGATAGTTCTGTAACCGATACCTGAGAAGGACTCGGATACGGTGGCACGAAGCTTACCTGTGTCAGGATTGTGAGGATCGGTCATGTTGGTATAGATCTCAATGTGTGCGGTAGCAGCTTCGTTGTAAGACCATACGCCTACCTGCTTGAGCATCTCGTGACCCTTGGCGTGGAACATGTTAGCCTGCTTGAGAGTATGTCTCTCATAGCCGTTTTCGAACCAGAAGTAGTACCAACCTTCGCCCCAAGCACCATCATACTGATAGTTATTGTCTACATTGTCGATACCCTCAAAGTCCATAATCCATGCATCATAGAGAGAGGTGTCATAGTAGGACAGCCAGAAATATCCGCCGCCGTTACCCCAGCTCTCATCCCAGGAGTTCTTCATAAGCCATGCACCGGGGCCGGGAGGGGGAGTCTTGAACGCAGACTGAGGAATGTTGTCATTCCAACCTACACAGTATACTGCGTGGTTAATACCTGTCTGGTAGTTCTGATAGTATGTAGTAGCACCGGGTATATCCTTAACCATACCGTGGTCATGATAATAAAGCGCATATACGCCACCGAAGGTCTGGATAGCAGACTTCATCATAGCTGCGTTTCTGGTATAAATCATGATATCGGTGATCATATGCTGCTCAGCGATATATCTCATATCGTCTGTCATACCCCAAGAGGAATATGCACCGTAGAAATCACAGGGAGGAAGCATAGCCTCGTGGATAGGACCGCACCATCTTGCAAGTGCAGAACCTGCGATAAGAGCGTTACCGCCTCTGTTGTGGGGATCGGGATCATTAACACCGTCGCACCACATGGGGTCGGTAGGATCTGTAGTTCTGGGTCTGTTGCCGAAGTAAGCAAGAGCAGCCTCAGAATAGTTTACGTGGGTAGCATCGGGATTGTTACGGATAAAAGCAGTCTCAGCGCAAGCGATAGCTGCGAAAGCCCAACAGTTACCGGAACGACCCTGGTCCTGCACCTCAGTAATAATGTTGGTGCCGGCAGCATTGGTTACGCCCAAGCTGTTATATTCTGCAGGGAAGCCTGCAACATCGTCGATGATAGTACCTGCCTCGGAAGCAGCAGCTTCACGGGGAGTCTGAACTCTGTTGCCGTCTTCGTCAATAACGATAGTGTCGGTGACGCCGTATTCAGAGGTAGCTGTAGTATCGGGTACAACGGCCATAACTACTCGACCGTCGTCCACTACTGTTACCGCTTCGGCAGCACTCAGTGTCATAGGAACCATAGGCACAAGCATCATTGCGACCAACGCTAATGCCACGATTCTTTTTGCGGGTGTGAAAAAGTGTTTCATGGTTTTCCTTCCTTTACGGCATCGCCGTAGAAAATAATAATTTGCGGACCAAAATCCTTCGCCTATTTTACCACAAAGCAAACACTTTTGTCAAATTTTATTTTTATTTTAGTAACATTTCGGACTCGTTTTGTTCGCATTTTATCTGTGTTTTTTGTGAACATCATCCAAAAAAAGAAACAGATACACCGAGGTGTATCTGTTTATATTTGTATATTTTATACGAAAATCCCTATTTTTGCTCCGCTGTAATTTACTTCATTTTAAGTACATATTTTCCCATTTCGACCTTAAAATGGCTTGAAATTACAGGGCATTTTACCTTAAAAAGGTAAAAAATTTCCCTGTTTGCGTCATCAAGAGCCTCATAATTGCCCTGACCCTTGGATATGACCACGTCAGCTGTTTCAAATGCCGCTTTAAACTCATTGCTTGCCTCGGAGAGGATGGTACCGGGAGCAGTGGAGCCGCTGGAAATGATACGTGCATATTCTGCTATACCCGAACGCTCTGCTATCTCAACAGTAGCATCGTTTATACTGGGACAGTCACGGACTGCGTAGATTATCTCAACGTCACCCAATGCACGGAGCATAAGCACGTCAAAGTAGGTCTCACCCGAGTTGTCGGCTAAGATAAGCACCCTTTTGGCAGTTTTGAGCTTTTCACGCAGAAGCTCGATATCACAGATGCCGTAGGGTGTGTCAAGCTCTGCCGCCATAGATTCCTTAAAGGAGCCGCCGGGGTTTGCCGCACTGTCAAGGGTGTTGCCCGCACAGGCAGCCTTGATGCCCCAATACAGCGGATCATCCTTTGTAGCGATATACTCCTCTACCAAGGGGAAGTTGGCTTTGGCTGTGGCCATATCCTCTTCCTTTATATTATAATAGGGATCACGGCACCCGCTCATAGCACGTACACAGTTATGCATAGGTCCTGCGATATGAGGAGGAGAAGCGTAGCTCTCATAATCCGAGAGTATCTCCAGCTCCTTTTTCATTATATCGTGCTTTGTTTTATCGTCCGCCCCTGTCATGACAACTGCGTCAGTTACCTGACGCAGTAAACAGTGCAGACATTCTGCCTGTATTCTCATTTAAGCTTACCTACTGTCTTGCGGCAAACGTCGATCTCCTCAAGGGTGGGAATAGAGGGAGCGGCACCTGTCTTTGTGGTGGTAAGAGAGCCTGAAGCGTTGGCAAAGTCAAGGATATCATCAAGCTCGTCGGTGGAGAGCTCTGCGATCTCACAAAGTGTCTTGTCCTTTAATCTGAAAAGGATAGCACCGAGGAAGGCATCTCCCGCACCTGTGGTATCTACGGTTGCAACATCATAAGTATACATGAACTTAGAGCCGTTGCGATTGCAATAATAAGAGCCCTTGGCACCCATAGAGATGAATACCAGCTTAGCTCCAAGCTCGAAGAGCTTTGCCGCACCCTTATCAAGGTCATCCTCTTCGGTCAAGAGCTTAAGCTCCTCGTCGGACACCTTGATGATATCGGCAATTTTAGCACCCTCGGTCATACGCTCAACAGCCAGTTCCACGCTGTCCCAGAGAAGAGGACGGTAGTTGGGGTCATAGCTGATGATAGCACCCTTACTCTTTGCATACTTTGCAGCCTCTATTGTTGCAGTATATGCGGGATCGTCGGTAAGAGAAACAGAACCGAAGTGGAATATCTTTGCCGCTTCAAGCTGAGCCTTGTCAACCTCGGCAAAGTCGAGCATTACATCAGCTCCCGGCTTACGGTAGAAGCTGAAGGATCTGTCACCCTTTTCGTCAAGGGTAACAAAGGCAAGGGTTGTGGGGATCTTCTTGTCAAACAAAAGACCCTTGGTATCGATACCGTAGGAAACGAGAGTGTCGGATAAGAAGTTACCGAAGGCATCGTCGCCTACCTTGCCGATAAAGGCGGTGTGACCGCCAAAGCGGTTAACTGCCGCAAGCACGTTTGCCACAGCTCCGCCGGGATTGCACTCAAAGAGTGACATACCTTTTTTTGAAACGCCGTCGGGGGTGAAGTCGATAAGCACCTCACCCACGGCTACTACGTCGTATTTATTCATTATTATAAACCAAGAGAAGCAGCACCGATGATGCCTGCATCGTTACCAAGCTCAGCGATCTTGATAACTGTCTTGTCATCGTGAGAGTTAGTGCCGTACTGATCACGGTCAACGATCTCCTTTACGGGGTTGAGCAGATAATCGCCCTCGCCGCAAACACCGCCGCCGATAGCAAATACCTGAGGCTGGAAGATGTTTACGATGTTAACCATACCGTATGCAAGGTAGTTGATGTACATGTCAACAACCTCTTTGCCTGCCTTGTCACCCTGCTTTGCAGCGTTGAAGGCAGTTCTGCCGCTGGTCTTTTCGATATCGCCCTCTACCATATCCCACATGATGGTGTCCTTGGTTTCCATGAGCTTTTCCTTAGTCATACGGATAAGACCTGTAGCAGAGGAATAAGCCTCCCAACAGCCCTTTCTTCCGCAGGTACAAGGCTTGCCGCCGTACTCGATTGCCATATGACCGATCTCGGCACCTGCATAGTTAAAGCCGGAGTAGAGCTTGCCGCCGATAACCATACCGCCGCCAAGACCTGTACCGAGAGTGATAAGGATAAGATCGTCACAGCCCTTACCTGCGCCTGCCTTTGCCTCAGCCAGAGCTGCAGCGTTAGCGTCGTTCTCGAGGTAAACCTTCTTTACGGGGATGTGAGACATAAGCTTCTCAGCGATGGGATAGTGGAACATCTTGATGTTGTTGCAGTACTTAACCACGCCGTTTGCGGGGTCAACGGTACCGGGAGCAGCGATACCAACGTATGCGATATCGTCAAAGGAGATACCGGTACGCTCAACAAGGGACTTGATAAGATCAGCCATGTCCTTGATGATCTCGTCGCTGGGTCTGCCTGCAAGGGTAGGAACCTTGTCCTTTAATACAATGTTGAACTCCTCGTCAACAATACCTATGGCGATATTGGTACCGCCAAGGTCAACACCTACATAATACATATATGTAAACCTCCAAAGTTTATATTTCTATGATGATTATAACACTTTAATTATGAAAAGTAAATATTTTTGCGGGAAAAGAGTTGTTTTATTCTTTCTTTAATGATATACTTTACTTAATTTACAAAACAAAGGGGGAAATGAAAATGAAAAAGTTAATATTAATTATTTCAGCAACATTATTATGTATTTCTTTTACTGGATGCGAATCCTATTTTAAAACTTTAGAAGATGTTAGTTCTGCATATCAAGAACAATTGGAGAAAGTTACAGGAAACGAAACAAATGATACAACATATGTAAAAAATGAGCAAACCCAAAGTGATACTTCAATAGAAAGTAACACACTCAAAGCCAACGAAGATACATTAAATACCAAAATAATGGATGATGGCTATATTAACGGAACAAATGCACAAAACATAGAATCTTCATTAAAAAGTATAGAAGAATATAATTGGTGGGAAGATCATACCCTTACACAATCAAGAATCAACAAAGAGTGGTCTGTTTACTGTGCAAACAATGAGAGTACTACTTATACGAAATCATATGATTTGAGTGCACATGACACATTGGAAATCGAAATTGCGGAATTCAGAACATATGATTATGATTACGATTATTTATTATTATGTGCATCATTTTTCGATACTGATTTAATAGATGCAGAAGAAGTAAAAGAATGGATACGAGAATATGATAAGTCCAAAGGTACCGTCGAAAAAACATTTGGAGATGCAGAATTCACTATGAGCTATACTGAATATGATGATGGTGAGTGTTATGTTGAGTTTTCAGTATGGGCTTGCGGAGATATCAACTCTAATTAAAATGATATCAGCCTGTGAAAGCAGGCTGATTTTATTTCGCCTTCCCCGCTGGGGAAGGCTTTATATTATAATTGTAAAAACTGAATTTTTTGTCGGAAATGGGTTGTTTTATTTTTCTAATAGTGATATAATTTTCTTAATTATAAATATCACTATCACGAGGACAAAGCTATGAAGTGTATCAAGAACGGCAAGGTTATCCTTGCTGACAGCATCGTAGAAAAAGCGGTGCTTTATGATGAAAAGATCATCGGTATTGTGGATGATTGTGACATTCCCGCAGATGCTGAAGTGATCGACGCCGAAGGCAACTACGTTGCTCCCGGTCTTGTGGACGTACATATCCACGGTTATATGAATGAGGATGCCTCCGACGGCAAGCCCGAGGGTATCCGCAAAATGGCACAGGGTGTTGTAAAGAACGGTGTTACCACCTTCCTTCCCACCACTATGACCGTTTCTATCGAAGAGATCGAGGCTGCTCTTGACATCGTCCGTTCCATGCAGGAGGAAAGTAAGACCTGGGACGGTGCTTACCTTGCAGGTGTTAACGCTGAGGGTCCCTTTATCAATGCATCTAAGAAGGGCGCTCAGGCAGAGGAGCATATCAAGAACCCCGACGCTGACTGGGTTATCAAGAACAGCGACATAATCAAGCTTGTTACCATAGCTCCCGAAACCGAGGGCGGCTATGATGCAATAAAGAAGATCAGAGCAAACTCTGACGTAAGAGTATCGGTAGGTCATACCGATGCTACCTTTGAGCAGGCAATGAAGGCATTTGAGTGCGGTGCGGATCACGTTACCCACCTTTTCAACGCTCAGACCGCTCTTCACCACCGTAAGCCCGGTGTGGTTGGTGCAGGTATGGTAGGCGACGTTTATGCAGAGCTTATCTGTGACACATTCCACATCCATACAGGTCTGTTTGAGCTTATTGCAAAGTGCAAGGGTGACAAGTTCGTTATCATCACCGACTGTACCCGTGCAGGCGGTATGCCCGACGGCGAGTACTCTCTCGGCGGTCAGCCCATATTTGTTAAGGGTATCCAGTGTCTTCTTGAGGACGGCACCATTGCAGGCTCCGTGCTCAAGCTCAACGAGGCTGTAAACAACGTGGCTAAGCATACTACTCTTCCCCTGTGGGAGGTTGTGGCTGCAGCTTCTCTCAACCCTGCAAACTCTATCGGCATGGGTGACACAAAGGGCTCTATTGCAGTTGGCAAGGATGCGGATATGTTCATCGCTGACAGCGAATTTAACGTAAAGAAAACTATTATCCAAGGAGATATCAGATATGAAGCTTAAGGTTGAAGCTATACTTGACAAAGAGTTTACACCCATGATGCTGGTGTACAAGGAATTTACAGAAGGGGCAAAGGCTGCAGGCGGTACAAAGCTCGTTATCGGCATCGAGCGTAACAAGGGCTACGTTTCCGCATTTGAGACAGTTATCTACCCCGAAGGCACAGGCCATGACGACGAGAACTACGAGTTCATCGAGAGACTTGTTAAGTCCCTTCTCTGGGTACGCGGCGGTCACAAGATCATCATCGCTGGCTCAAAGCTCATCGCAGACAAGCTGACAGAGGCTTACTCTGCTGAAGGTACTCGTGCATTTGACTTTGATTTTATGAGCGGTATCTACGAAACTACCGTTACAGTTGAATACAGAGACATCGCTGATGCTCCCGCAACCAACGAGTCCGCTACTCCTATCGGCCGTCACCTTGACGGCTGCCGTATCGGCTTTGATGCAGGCGGAAGCGACAGAAAGGTTTCTGCAGTTATCGACGGCAAGAGCGTATACAGCGAAGAGGTTGTTTGGTTCCCCAAGACAAACTCCGATCCCGACTATCACTACGACGGTATTCTCTCCGCTATGAAGTCTGCGGCTGAGCATATGCCCAGAGTTGATGCTATCGGTGTTTCCTCTGCAGGTGTTTACGTTGACAACCGTATTATGGCTGCTTCCCTGTTCCTTAAGGTTTCTAAGGAAGAGTTTGACGCTAAGTGTAAGGATATGTACATCAACGTAGCAAAAGAATTTGGCGATGTTCCGCTGGAAGTAGCAAACGACGGTGACGTTACCGCTCTTGCAGGTGCTATGGATCTTAACGACAACAACGTTCTCGGTATCGCTATGGGTACAAGTGAGGCAGGCGGTTACGTTGACGGTCAGGGCAACATTACAGGCTGGCTCAACGAGCTTGCATTCGTTCCCTGCGACTACTCTAAGAACTCTATGGTTGACGAGTGGTCAGGAGATTATGGCTGCGGCGTTAAGTACTTCTCTCAGGATGCAGTTATCAAGCTTGCTCCCGCTGCAGGTATCGAGCTTGAGGAGTCCCTTTCTCCCGCTGAAAAGCTTAAGGTAGTTCAGGGTCTTATGGCAGAGGGTGACGAAAGAGCCGCAAAGATCTATGACACCATCGGTGCATACTTTGGCTACACCATCGCTTACTACTCTCTTTTCTATGATATAAAGCACGTTCTTATCATGGGCCGTGTTACCTCCGGTGAGGGCGGTGTAATCCTTCTTGACCGTGCAAAGGAAGTTCTCGCAAAGGAATTCCCCGAGCTTAACGAGAAGATCACACTTCACATTCCCGACGAAAACAGCCGCCGTGTAGGTCAGTCTGTAGCTGCGGCAAGCCTTCCCGAAATCAAGTAAAACTTGATTTCGGAATGCAGAATGCAGAATTAAGAGTGCAGAATGAAGGAAGAAAACTGTTGCAGTAATGCAACAGTTTTCGACCATAACTATTCTCTATTCACTATTCACTATTCATTATTCACTAAATAAAATGTGCCTTCGCACATTTTATTTTTATAAGGAGATAATAATATGGAAATCAACTTCAGAACAGAGTATCCCCGCCCCCAGTTTGTACGTAAGGACTGGCTCTGCTTAAACGGTGTATGGGATTTTACCATAGACGATGCTCACAACGGTGAATACCTCGGCTATCAGGTAAAGGATCACTATGACCGCAAGATCAATGTTCCCTACTGCCCCCAGTCAAAGCTGTCGGGTATCGGGATCACCGAATTTATAAAGGGTGTATGGTATACCCGTTCCTTTAATATCCCCGCTGACTGGAAGGCAAACGGCAAACGTACCATCCTCCATATAGATGCCTGCGACTACTTTACCAAGGTATTTATAAACTCAAAGGAGGTTGGCACGCACCGCGGCGGTTATACTGCATTTTCCTTTGATATTACCGACTTCATCACCGAGGGTGAGAACAGAATCACCGTTAACGCAACCGATGACGAAAAGGACAAGCGTATCGGCAGCGGTAAGCAGTCTACAGAGTTCTCCTCCTACGAGTGCTTCTATACCCGTACCACAGGTATCTGGCAGACTGTGTGGCTTGAGAATATTCCCGCTTCATTTATCAAGAACGTTAAGATGACTCCCTGTGCCAAGGACGGCGAGCTTCGTCTTGAGGTAAGCACAAAGAATGCCGAGCTTATGACCTTTAAGGCTGAGGTGAGCTTTAAGGGTGAGCATATCCTTACCACCGAGAGAGTTATCGACTGGGATAACGAGCAGTTCAGCATTATTATCCCCGAAGACAAAAGATATTTGTGGGATACAGAGAATCCTAACCTCTATGACATCAAGTTCACCTTGGGCGATGACGTGGTAGAAAGCTACTTCGGTCTTCGTGACATTGCTCTTCGCAAGGGTGTAACCTATATTAACGGTAAGGCTACCTTCCAGAGACTGGTGCTTGATCAGGGCTTCTATCCCGACGGTCTCTACACTGCACCCTCTGACGCCGAGCTTGAGGCTGACGTGCTTCGCGGTCTTGAGATGGGCTTTAACGGAGCAAGACTTCATATGAAGTTCTTTGAGCCCCGCTTCTTCTATCACGCAGACCGTCACGGCTATATGGTATGGGGTGAGTACCCCTGCTGGGGTCTTGACACCTGTAATCACGAGATCATCTGCGCAAGCCTGCCTCAGGAATGGTTTGAGATGATAATGCGTGACTACAACCATCCTGCCATCATCGGCTGGTGTCCTATGAACGAGACAGGCTATCTGGTTGACCGTGAGTGCACCAGAATGCTCTATGATATAACAAAGGCTTATGACCCCAACCGTCTCTTTATCGGTGTATCCGGCTGGGGACACGTTCCCGGCACATATGATATGTGCGACACCCACGACTATACTCAGGATGTTGAGGAGTTCAAGAACAAGTATCTGCCTCTCGAAAAGGGCGAGGCTGTCACCATACTTGACGGCTATACCCGTTGGGAAAAGAAGATGCTCACCACAAACGAGGTTTGCTTCCTCTCCGAGTTTGGCGGAGCAAGCTGGGTAATCGACGAGGATAAGAAGAACAAGGGCGACTGGGGCTACGGTAACGCTCCCAAGACCGAGGAGGAATTCATCGAAAGATACAAGGGTCTGTGCTATGCCCTCTTTGACAACAAGGCCATCGGTGCGTTCTGCTATACACAGCTCTATGACATCGAGCAGGAGATCAACGGTCTGTATACCTATGACCGCCGTCCCAAGTTTGATCCTAAGGTGATATCCGAAATTACCAAGAGAAAGGCTGTAGTGGAAGAATAATCGGTCAAAGCTTCTTGACAAAAGGAAAAAATTGACGTAAAATGGAGTTAACAAATATTTAATAATAGGAGGGTGAAACTATGTTCTGTAACAACTGCGGAAAACCTATCGAAGATAATGCTCAGTCCTGCCCCTTTTGCAATGCCACTGTATATAATACAGAGCCTGTACTCGATACAGCCATAACCGAGGAGGAGGATAACAAAAAGCAGAGTAATATACTCATTTTCGGTATACTTTCTTTGTTTTTCAATAACAGTATATGGGGTATAATAGCCGGTGCTATCGCCTTGTATCTCAGTAAATCCTATAAAGACCTAAAGGGTAATCTCCCTGCCTGTGCCCGTACCGGATCTATATTGGGAATTGTAGGTCTTATATTGAGCATATTTAATGTAATAAGCGCTTTGTTCAGTCTTGTTCTTGTTTTTGTTTTTTATATACTCTGGTTTATAATCATGACCGGAAATATAGCAATTATGAGCATATAATAACGAAAACCCGATGGTTAAAACCATCGGGTTTGTTTTTTAATGCTTGAGGAGGTTCTCAATATATTCTATCTGTGCTTCAACTGATGCCACGCAGGTTCCGCCCTTAGAGATACGCTTGTTTACGCAGGTTTCAAGGTTTATCGCCTCGTAGATATCCTCCTCGAAAAGCTCGCTCATTTCCTTATACTTTTCTAAGGGAAGCTCTTCAAGAGTGGTGTGATTTTCGATACACATAGCAACGCTCTGTCCCACTATCTTGTAAGCTGTACGGAAGGGCATTCCCTTCTTAACCAGATAGTCGGCACAGTCGGTGGCGTTGATGAATCCACCGCCTGCGGCACGGTACATATTCTCTTTGTTTACCTTCATTGTTGCAAGCATGGGGGTTGCAATAGAAAGACAGGCAGAAACAGTTTCAACTGCATCAAATATGCCCTCCTTATCCTCCTGCATATCCTTGTTGTATGCAAGGGGAATACCCTTAAGCACGGTAAGTATGCCCATAAGATCACCGTAAACACGGCCTGTCTTGCCTCTTATAAGCTCTGCCATATCGGGGTTCTTCTTCTGGGGCATGATGGAGCTGCCTGTGGAATAGCTGTCATCAAGGTCGATAAACTTAAATTCCCAGCTTGACCACATAATTATCTCCTCGCAAAGGCGGGAAAGGTGCATCATAATGATCGAGAAGCACGCAGTAAGCTCAACACAGTAGTCACGGTCGCTTACACCGTCAAGGCTGTTTAAAGCAACACCGTCAAAGCCAAGCTCGGCTGCCACCATATCACGGTCTGTATCGTAGGTAGTACCTGCAAGAGCACAACATCCGAGAGGAGATGTGTTCATAAGGCTCTTTGCGTTCTGTAATCTCTTGATATCACGGCTGAACATCATAGCATAAGCCATCATATGGTGACCCAAGGTTACAGGCTGCGCCCTCTGAAGGTGAGTGTAGCCGGGCATAATTGTAGCCTTATGCTCCTTTGCGATCTCAAGAAGCGCCGACATAAGATTGCGGGTAAGCTCTATAACCTCGTCGGTACGGGTCTTCATATACATTTTGAGATCAAGTGCGACCTGATCGTTACGGCTGCGCGCGGTATGAAGCTGCTTGCCGATGTCCCCTATACGCTTGGTCAGCTCCGCCTCAATGAACATATGTATGTCCTCGGCATTCATATCGAACTCAAGCTTTCCGTCGTCTATGTCAGCCAAAATATAGCCTAATGTTTCTATTATCTTTTCGCTTGACTCCTTGGGGATAATGCCCTTGGCACCAAGCATAGCCGCGTGTGCCATAGAGCCTGTGATATCCTCACGGTACATCTTAGAGTCAAATCTTATTGATGAGTTAAAATCGTTTGCCGCTACATCAAGCTCTTTTGCAAAGCGGCCTGCCCACATTTTTTCCATAGCTTTCTCCATATAATGATCAATATATAACAGAATACCATATTTCAATGGATAAATCAATAGTTTATAAAGAAAACCGCCAAAGCGGTTTTCTTCCTTAATTCCTAACTCCTAACTCCTAATTTCTAATTTAAAAAGCCATCGTTACCGATGGCTTTTAGATTACTTGTTTCTCTGATTGCTCTGAGCCTTAACCTTGATGGGAAGACCGAAGAGGTTGATAAATCCGCCTGCATCAGACTGATCGTAAACATCGTCCTCATCAAATGTAGCGATCTCCTCGCTGTAGAGAGTGTAGGGAGATGTAACACCTGCATTGATCATGTTGCCCTTGTAGAGCTTAAGGGTAACATCACCTGTAACAGTCTCCTGGGTCTTGTCAACAAATGCGGTAAGAGCCTCGCGAAGAGGTGTGAACCACTGACCGTTGTAAACAAGGTCAGCAAACTTGACTGCAAGCATTTCCTTATAATGCTGGGTATCGCGGTCAAGAGTGATGGTCTCAAGAACCTGATGAGCTCTGTAAAGGATAGTACCGCCGGGAGTTTCGTATACACCGCGGCTCTTCATACCAACGAGACGGTTTTCAACAAGATCAGCAAGACCGATACCGTTAGCACCGCCAAGCTCGTTGAGCTTCTTAACAAGGGATACCGAATCCATCTTAACATCATCGATTGCTACGGGAACACCCTTTTCGAAGCTGATCTTAACATATGTGGGCTTGTCGGGAGCCATCTCGGGAGATACACCCATTTCAAGAAAGCCTGGCTTGTTGTAAAGAGGCTCGTTTGCGGGATCCTCAAGATCCAGACCCTCGTGGGAAAGATGCCAGAGGTTCTTGTCCTTGGAGTAGTTGGTCTCACGGTTTATCTTAAGGGGAATGTCGTGTGCCTCGGCATACTCGATCTCCTCTTCACGGGACTTGATATCCCACTCACGCCAGGGAGCGATGATAGCCATATCGGGAGCGAAAGCCTTGATGGTAAGCTCAAAACGAACCTGGTCGTTACCCTTACCTGTACAGCCGTGACAGATAGCGTCAGCACCCTCTGCTATTGCGATCTCAACGATACGCTTTGCTATACAGGGTCTAGCAAAGGATGTACCGAGGAGATAGTCCTTTTCGTAAACTGCACCTGCCTGCATGGTGGGGAAGATGTAATCCTCTACAAATTCCTTTTCAAGGTTCTCGATGTAGAGCTTAGAAGCACCTGTCTTGATAGCCTTTTCTTCAAGACCGTCAAGCTCGGTACCCTGACCTACGTCACCGGAAACTGCGATAACCTCACAGTTGTTGTAGTTTTCCTTGAGCCACGGAATAATGATAGAGGTATCAAGACCTCCGGAGTAGGCTAATACTACTTTTTTGATATCTTTCTTGTCCATTATATATCCTCAACTTTCGTTTTTTATTCAATTACATACGAATAATTATACGATCCCATTTACTGTTTGTCAAGACTTAATTCATAATTTATTTTTATTATTGCAAATATTGTTATAATATGCTAAAATAAATGTAATATCACTTAGGAGAACTTGTATGAAAATTGCAGAATTAGCCTCATTGCTTAAGAATAATATAACCTCTGTCCTTATGGGCAAGTCAGCTGAGACAGATATGGTCATCTGTACCCTGCTTGCCGCAGGACATATACTTTTGGAGGATGTACCCGGCACGGGCAAGACCACCCTTGCAAGGGCACTTGCCGCATCTATAGGCGGAGATGTCAAGCGTATACAGTTTACCCCCGACCTTCTGCCTGCGGATATTACGGGTATAGACTTCTTTAATATGAAGACCCAGGAATTTACCTTCCACCGCGGCCCGATATTCTCAAATATAATCATAGCCGACGAGATAAACCGCGCCACACCCCGAACCCAGTCGGCTCTGCTTGAGGCAATGCAGGAAAAGCAGGTAACTGTGGGTAATTCCACCTATGCACTTGCCGCTCCCTTCCTTGTAATAGCAACACAGAACCCCATAGAGACCAAGGGTACATTCCCTCTGCCCGAGGCTCAGACAGACAGATTTATGATCAAGCTGTCCTTAGGCTATCCCGACAACGAAAGTGAGCTTAATATCTTAAGAGGACACGGCAAGACAGATCTGCTGTCAGCTATAAGACCTGTATGTAATGCCAAGGATATTTCAGAGGCGCAGAGGCTTATACCTCAGGTCAAGGTAAGTGACGCGGTGGCAGGTTATATGGTGGCTATATCAAATGCCACAAGACAGGACAGGCGTATCCGTCTGGGTGTCAGCCCCAGAGGTACTCTTGCACTTATGAGACTGTCTCAGGCATATGCCGCAATGCGCGGCAGAGATTATGTACTCCCGGACGATGTCAAGGCTGTGGCTGTTCCCTGCCTTGCCCACCGTATCATATCAAGTCAGGGCAGAAGTCTTTCGGTGGTAGAGTCAAACGAGGCTCTTATTACTTCCGTGCTCGATACAGTACCTGCTCCCATAGAATAATGCCGTTTATAATTTTAGCAATAGGTGCCATACTTCTCTTTTTGATCAGAGCGGCATATTTCCGCAAAAGGGCACTTAACAACATAGTATACAAGGTGCATACCGACCGCCACGAGGTCATAGAGGGGGATGATATCTACCTCTATGAGACCATAGGCAACGGCAAAAGCATGCCGCTGCCCAATGTAAGGGTGGATGTATGCCTTCCCGACGGACTTGATTTTTGTCTGTATAATAAAAACGGAGATATGACTACCGTCTCCCATATGCATAATGTAGAAAGCCTGTTTGTCTTAAAGCCCCAAGCTGCCGTTGAGCGAAGATGGCGTATACGGGCAAGCCGCAGGGGTATATATCATCTGGGAGAAGCCCGTATGGTGGTAAACGACATTTTTGGCACAAACAAGCTATCGGCATTTTACGATGCTCCAAAGGAAGAGGAAAACACCCTGACGGTGTTACCCCGAGCCATAGATCTTGAGGAATATTTTATTCCGGTAAGCGACCCTATGGGAGAAAGGACCACCGATTTTTCGCTTATAACCGATCCCATACTCTATGCGGGAAGCCGTGAGTACCGTCCGGGAGACCCGATGCGCCGTATTAATCAGAAGGCCACCGCCCGTATGCATTATCCAATGGTGGATATAAACGAATACACCGAGCAAAATTCCTTTGATATAGTCTTTAACCTCCAGTCCAGAGGCAGAGAGGATGTGGGAGATACTCCCGAGTCCCGTGAGCAGGTGGAGCTGGGTGTTTCGGTATGCGCTTCGGTGTTTGAGCGGGCTCTTTGCGAGAACATTCCGGTAAGAATGATATGTAATACCACAAGCGAAAACGACGACAGGGATTATTTTGTTTCGGGATATTTTTCGGCAAGCTCGGACAATTTAGAGATGCTTCGTATGCTTGCGGCAATAGAGATGAAGCTGTCCTGCCGTATAGAGGATATGTTAGGTGAGCTGCTTTTTGAAAACGAAAAGGATCCCACCTGCAAAAATCTTGTGCTTATTACCTCATATATTGACGAAACCATAACCGACTTTGCCTTAAGGATGATGGCGCTGGGAGTAGAGGTTATCATATTTGCCACCTCCACCCTCAGAAGCATGCCCGAGCTGCCAAAGGAGCTTAAGGTATTTTATAAGACTTATAAATAAAATATTTGACCTTTGGTCAAAAGCAAAAGGAGGAGAGTAAATGAATACAAACAAAAGATTTGCCAAAACCGCAAAGCTGCTTTCGGTATTTGGTATTATGCTTATACTTTCTTCTTTTTTGTATGCCTTTACCGGTGCGGGGGATGGGGATATATTTGACCTTATCTTCTCGTCATTCGGGCCGATTTTGTTCGTTGGTCTCGGATATATGATCCAAAGCATTGTAGGAACCGTTACCCGATATAAGCGCAGGGACTCGCATTTTGACGGTGATGTAAAATATGTGGCTCTGTCCGCCTGCATCATTCCCATAGTCCTTTGTATACTGTGCGCCATACCTCTGGCAATACTCTACCGCTACTACTGTGTGCTGACACAGAGCTCTATTGACATTTACGATCTTTCTCTTTATATCCCGCCCATACTTTCGGCGGCTATGATGATATTGGGTGCTTTAGTGTGGTTCTTTCCCTATCACACCCTTATCCGTACCGAGTGGGTATACGGCTACGGTGCGCTATGGCTTGCGGGATTTATAGTTTCGGTGGTATTTGGTGTATCCCTTGTACCCATAACCCTGTGCTTTACCCTGTTTATAGGAATATTCTTTACGGTAAGTAATTTAGGCTGCATTGAGGAGTCACTTTCGGCATCCAAGTTCCGTGTTCCCTCAAATAATTTCAGATCATATAATCTCAAGCTGACCTTAAAGCACTATGCTCTGACCCTTATTGTAGCAGTGCTTATCCTGTGCCTTATCATATTGGCAGTAGGCATAATACAGCCCAAAATAACCCCCATTGACCCCGAGAGCTCGGTCCAAGAGGATGATGAGGTAGTACCCGAGGAGCCGATAGTAAGCGGTGAGGGTGTTGCCGCCGACGGCTTCTGGGCAAAGCTCTTCTATGTAAGAGATGAGTCGGGTATGGCGGGAATAATGAATGTGGCTATGATAGTAGTTACGGTAGCATTTGCGGTATTTGTGCTTTGGTGGCTCTACCGCAAGCACCTGCTTAAAAGGTTTTTTGCCTTGCTGATCCTTTTGTTCTCAAGTATTTCCGAGTTTTTTGAGGCTCTTTTGCAGCTTTTTGAGGGCAGGATAAAGGTCAGCGCAACAGAAAGCTATGTGGACACCGAGGTGGATATAGACTGCGTGGTGGAATACCGCGAATACAAAGCAGCAGAGGTGCTGACCCGACAAGGCTTTGATGCTGCCCTGAAGGAGCTGTCAACTCTTGAAGAAAAATATACCTACGCATACTCGGTATATACCAAGCTTATAAGAGGTCATAAATACGGCATAAAGGCCTCGGATACCCCAAGAGTACTGACCGCAAAGCTCCTTGCCGCACGAAAGCCCGAGCTTGAAAGGGCAACTCCCGTCTTTGAGGATATACGGTACAGGGATATTTCGCCCGATAAGGCTGTTTGTGAAGCAGAATTAAACAAGCTGGCGGGAATGGTGAGAAGGATACTTTGAGTTAGGAACTTAATTAGTTAAAAAAAGCCTTGCATTGCAAGGCTTTTATCTATAGGTAAGTGTAGCTATTGTCCGCACTATCTGCCGTGTGTAGTCGGTAGAGTATATCCCCTTTTCCCACATTTCCTTTGCAGCGTTTTCTCCGTAGCGGTAGCACATTGCTATCTTATTAAAATCGGTATAGCGGTGGTAATAGTCGGACAGCATATATATTCCGCACAGGACATTCTGCTTGTAATCAAGAAAATCGCTGACACCCAGCTCCTCGATGAGCTTTTGATGGTTTATCTGATTTATCTGCATAATACCGTAGTCACCGTTATCCGATATCCTGTCCTCGGTATAAGTGCTTTCTGCCCCCATTACGGCAAACACAAGCTCACAGGGGACATCATATTCCTTGCAGATGTCAAAGACATATGCCTGCTTTTCATCATCTAAGGGAATATCATAATAATAGGCGCTGTCGGTATAGCTGCAAACCTCGGTCTCTCTGGGTTCAAAGACGGTCTCCAGGGCCTCGGGACGCTTTTGCATATTATTTGCTCCTATACTGAACCCGGTCTCGCTTTCCTCGGTCACAGGTGGCAGGGTGTCCTCCCTGGCATAGAGCATACTGCCCAGAAACCAGGACATAAAAAAGAATATGACAAGAATACAGCACAGGCTGATATTATATACCGTATTGACGCTCACTATATCAATCTCCTAATTTTTTCCAGTATTTTACCATATATTCCTTGTACAATACTGTCGGAAATTGAAGGTAACAAAAAACTTCCGTTTTTTAACGGAAGTTTTTGTTATTTAGAGCTTCTTACAAGGGTATCAAGACCCTCCTGCAATGCATTGATGAGTATATTTGCATCATCGACTGTAAGGGACGCATCAAGGCTCAGGCGTATTGAGCTGTCTGCCTCTTTATCGGTAAGGCCGAAGTCGGGCAGGACATAATTTGCGTGTCCCGAGTTTGAGGAGCAGGCAGAGCCGCTGGAAACATATATACCCTTGGAGGAAAGGAAGTGGAGCATAGTTTCACTCTTTATTCCCGGGAGGGTAACATTAAGAATATGGGGTGCGGCTGTTGCCGGAATGTTGGGTCTTATCTCTGCGGGGAGGCTTTTAAGTATATATTCCCTTAACTTGCCCACCGACGAAGGATAGACACCCGCCCTTGCCGCCTCGGCAAAGCCGAGAATTGCGGGAAGATTCTCTGTACCGCTGCGAAATCCCTTTTCCTGTCCGCCGCCAAAGGTATGGGGGGAGAGAGTACGCTTTTTCATACACTCAGCCGATACATACAAGGCACCTATGCCCTTTGGACCGTGGATCTTGTGACCCGAAAGGGTCATCATATCGCACTTCATTGCCTCGGGAGAAAGACGCAGCTTCATATATGCCTGGACCGCATCGGTATGGGTAACTATATCGGGGGATACAGCTTTTGCCATAGTGAACAGCTTTTTGAGATCGTATACCGCGCCTGTTTCATTGTTAACGGTCATAATGCTGACCATAACCGTATTCTTGTCAAGAGCCGCCATATATTCGTTTATATCCACCCTGCCGCCGCGGCAGGACAGATATACCACCTCAAAGCCCTCTGCCTCAAGCTGCTTTGCGGTATTGAGTATAGCGGGGTGCTCACTTTTGGTGGTTATGAGCTTTTTACCCTTATTTCTTGCCTTGGCACGCATTGTGCCCATAAGAGCAAGGTTGTCCGCCTCTGTTCCCCCTGAGGTGAAAAATATCTCAGAGTGAGTGTCGCGGATGTTAAGCGAGTCAAGTATAACTTTTCTTGCCTCGGTCAGCTTTTTTTCCGCCTCGTAGCCCTTGGTATGAAGTGAGGAGGGGTTACCCCAATACTCCCTCATAGCACGGGACATTACCTCTATGACAGAGTCATAGGGCTTAGTGGTGGCGGAGTTGTCAAAATAGAGCTCCATTATTTGTTGAATGAGAAGTTGCTGATTATCTGATCCACATCCTCGGAATACTCCTCGTAATCCTCGACTGTGGATGTAAAGGTGATAACATATGCATTGTTATTACGGATACATACAACCTGCATAAACTGATACTCTTCACCTGTAACGGTAGCGGTGTATACATACTTGTGGGCATCCTCCCCCGAAAGCTTGAAGGTCTGGGGATGCTTGCCTATATATTCCATATCACCAAGGGTGGACTTAAACTCTTCCTCATATTTTTTCCAATAATCCTCAAGTGTCTTGGGATCCTCGGCACCGAGAGTTATGGTTGTAATGCTTATATTTGAGTTGGAGGTAGGCACACGGGCGCTGAGAAAAGCTGTCGATACATCCTGCTCCCAAAGAGAGGGAATATATGCGGTATAGTCGGTATGCTCGTTTGAAAAAAGCTTCATACCGTCGGGCACGGCAGCATCGGTAGTATTATTGGCACAGCCCGAAAGCAGCATAACTGCCAAAGTCAAAAGTACAACTAAATACTTAATCTTCATAAAAATCACCTCTTTAAAGTCAATTATATTACATTCACCCCTGTATTTCAAGCAAACTTTTTATGAACTATTGATTTTAAATCCTACATATGATAATATTTATATATATTATATCTATTGGGGGGATACAGATGAACAAGGTTCCAAGACCGAGAATACTTACAGTAAGCAGCGCCAACATTGACCTGACCGCCAATATGCCGTATATTCCCTCGGCGGGTCAGACTCTTAAATCGAATTACGGATACTCTATCACCCCCGGAGGCAAGGGCGCAAACTCTGCCTTTGCGGTCAGCCGTTTGGGCGGAGAATCGGTTTTTTGTGCCAAGCTTGGCCGCGATGACTATGCCGACAGGCTTATGGATATGTTCCGCGATGCGGGCATCAATATCGACTATATCACCGAAGCCCCCGAGGAGCGCACAGGTCTTGCCCTTGTAATGGTAGAAAAGGACGGCGCAAACCGTATAGTTACATATCCGGGAGCCAACCGCTGCCTGAGCTATGACGATACCGCCTATGCTATGGAATGCTGCCCGGATGCACTTTTGGTCCAGTTTGAAATAGAAGAAAATACGGTCATAGATACCGTAAAGTATGCCCGAAGCACCGATGTTCCCGTAATTGTGGATGCAGGCCCCGCATCAAAGGATTTCCCCTTAAGTGCTCTTGGTGCCGTAGAGATATTCTCCCCAAACGAGGAGGAGACCTATACATATACCGGCATCAGACCTGTGGGTAAGGAAAACTGTCTTAAGGCGTGTATGGCTCTGGCAAAGCTTGTCAAGGCTAAGTATTATATCCTCAAATTGGGGGATAGAGGCGTGTTCTTTTATGACGGGCTCTATCACGATATTATTACTCCCCATAAGGTAAAGGCTGTTGATACAACCTCTGCCGGAGATGTGTTTACCGCGGCTCTTGCGGTGGAATACCTGCGCTCGGGAGATATCAAGCGCGCCTGTGAATATGCCAACATAGCAGGTGCAATTACGGTTACAAGACAGGGCTCGTTCAATTCGGTTCCCTGCCACAACGATATAAAGGAATTTGCAGAGCAAAGAGCTCTCAAAATAAAAATATGAAAGAAAAAACAGGAAGCTTTTTGTCCTCAAACGGCACAAGCAATATAACCTACCGCATCTGTCTGCCCGAGGGTAACGCCAAGGGTATAATACAGATATCCCACGGTATGTGCGAGTATTTTGACAGGTACGAGGATACCATAAAATATTTTACAGACTGCGGCTTTGTTGTGTGCGGAAATGACCATATGGGTCACGGCAAGAGTGTGGCTGCAGAGGACTTGGGCTATTTTGGCTCTGACAACTGGAGATGCCTTGCCGATGATCTGAAGCAATTAAACGATATAGTAAGAAAACGCTACCGCACCCTGCCCTATATACTGCTGGGTCATTCTATGGGTTCATTTATTGTGCGGGATTATATCACAAGATATGCAGACAGTATAGACGGCTGTATCATCTGCGGAACTGCAGGCAGTAACAAGGCTCTGGGCGGCGGACTTTTGCTCTGCTCGGTCATAGAAAGGCTCAAGGGTCCAAGGTACAGAAGCAAGCTGATAAAGGATATATCCTTCTCCGGCTACAACAAGCTCTTTAAGAGCGAAAAGGATGAGCTATCCTGGCTCAGCCGTGACGAGGCGGTAAGAAAGGCTTATGCCGATGATGACTATTGCGGATTTACCTTTACGGTAAGCGCATATAAAAATCTTTTTAATCTGCTTAAATATGTTTCAAGCGAGGAGTGGGCGAAAAATGTTCCCCTCTGGCTTCCCGTATTCATTATAAGCGGACGCGACGACCCTGTAGGCGGCTACGGCAAGGGTGTTGACGAGGTGTTTGACGCTCTCAATGACTGCGAGCTTAATTTTTTGAAATACAAATTATACGATGACTGCCGTCACGAGCTTTTTAACGAGAAAAACAAGACCGAGGTCTGTGAGGATGTAAAGGCGTTTTGTGACGAGGTAATAGAAGGAGTGCTTGAGGCAAGAGGATATGGCTTACATTAAGATATTGGCGGTGGATTACGGAGATGTGCGTACGGGACTTGCAATTTCGGATGCCCTTGGTATGATGGCAAACGGAATAGGTACGGTCAAGGCAAAGGGGATGCACGAGCTCTGTGACATAGTTATAGAACACGCAGTAAAAAACAATGCGGGCAAGATAGTAATAGGCGATCCCGTGAACATGAACGGCACAAGAGGACCGCGCAGCGAAAAGGCTCATTTGTTTGCAGACTTTTTAAGAGAAAAGACAGACCTGCCGGTAGAGCTGTTTGACGAAAGATGCTCCACTATGGTGGCACACACCTATCTTGATGCCACAGGCACCCACGGTAAAAAGCGCAAAGATGTTGTTGATACTCTTTCGGCGCAGATAATATTGCAGGATTATTTGGATCGGCACAGGTCTTGATGCCTTGCATCAAGACGCGATATAAATCCCTTATGGGATTTGCGATATTCCCCAAGGGGAGCGATATATCCTTCGGATGCGATATGCCCTGTGGGGCGCGGGGGATTTATATCATATCGCGTTGAACGAAGTGAGACATATCGCGTTTGTATAGCAAACATATCACATACGAACAAAGTGAGTATATATCGCAAAACACCCCGAGGTCTCTCGGGGTGTTTTATTATATAATCTGCTCTTCCTTTAGTTTTTCCAGCTGATCGGCAGGAATGTCTACATAAATACATTCTATACACTTGCCTTGAATGTCAAGTGATATACTATCCAATACACATTTATTTTTTCTGTTATATATACAGTATTCGTTTTCACAGTTCATAATAGCACCTCCTATCGTTAATTGTAGCACATTTGTAATGCATTTGCAATGGTTATTTGTAGCACAATATGTATTACAATTGTATCAACAGCGGTACTGTGGAGGTAAGTATGAAAAAATTTAAAATTCCGTCAACTCCCCTAACGACAAACAAATCCATAAGATTTCCCAATGATATCATAGAAAAAGTTGAAAACGCAATACAAGGTAAGGAATGTACTTTTACCGCATTTGTAGTAGAAGCTGTGCGCGTTGCTTTAGAAAATTTAGAAGAAGAAGAATAGTCGATATGCTTGCTTCGTAAGCTCGATATGTTCGTCTTACGACGAACTCGATATGTCCCTTACGGGACTCGATATGTTTTGCAAGCAAAACGAGAAAAAGACACCCGAGGGTGTCTTTTTTATATCTTAACTATTCCAAGCACATCAAGCACGGAGCTGATAAGTATCAGCACTATGCATACGGGTGCAATATACTTTATCATAACGGTAAAGAGTTTTTTACGCTTGAAGGTCGCGCCCTGTGCCTCGATCTCGTTTACCATAGTCTTGGGCTTGATGATATATCCCACAAAGATACAAGTCAAGAGGGCAACTATGGGCATAATGACAGAGTTACTTACAAAGTCAAACATCTCAAGGAAATAGAGCTTTTCGCCGTTGGATACTATCTTGATATTGCCCAGCACTCCGTAGCCCAGGGCCGAGGGCAAGCCCAGCAGAACACTTGCCGCCAGAACTATACCGCAGGCAGATTTTCTGCCAAGACCTGTCTTGTCGCGGATGATGGACACCACCGTTTCCATAAGGGAGATGGAGGAGGTGATTGCCGCAAAAAATACCATAATAAAGAATGCGGCACCGATTATATCTCCGCCGGGCATAGAGTCAAATACACGGGGCAGGGTCTCAAACATAAGACCCGCACCCTTATTGAGTGCTTCTTCATCACCGCCCGAGAAGCTGAACACCGCAGGAACTATCATAAGTCCCGCAAGAAATGCTATACCTGTGTCAAACACCTCTATCTGCTTGACAGACTTTTCGAGGTTGATCTCCTTTTTCATATATGAGCCGTAGGTTATCATAATACCCATTGCCAGCGACATTGAATAGAACAGCTGACCCATAGCCGCAAGCACCGTGGTTACCGAGAACTTGGAAAAGTCGGGCATAATATAGTACTTGACACCCTCAAGAGCTCCGGGACGGGTAACAACAAATGCCGCAATACACACGCTAAGTACAACAAGCACAGGCATCATTACCTTGGACATTTTTTCAATACCCTTGTCAACGCCCAAAAGCACCACAAGTGCAGTAAGTCCGATAAACGCACAGAACCAGATTATAGGCTCATAGGGATGGGAAATGAAGTTACCGAAGAACTCCTCTCCTGCTGCTGCCCCGCCTTGTCCCGTAACATAAACACCGATATATTTGATGATCCATCCGCCTATGACCGAATAGTAAGGAAGGATAAGCACGGGAACAAGAGCCCCTATCCAGCCCACAAAGGACCATTTTTTGTTAAGATATCCAAATGCCGCTATGGCACTTCTGCCTGTCCGTCTGCCAAGGGCGATCTCGGCACACATAAGTGCAAAGCCAAAGGTCAGAGCAAGGATAACATATACCAAAAGGAATATACCGCCGCCGTACTTTGCCGCAAGGTAGGGAAAACGCCATATGTTACCCAAGCCTACAGCCGAGCCTGCCGCCGCCAGTACAAAGCCTATTTTGCCTGTAAAGCTGCTTCTTTTCTGCTTCATTGTAAAACTCCTAAAAACAAAACTTTTGATATTATAGCACTATTGTTCCAAAAGGTCAACTGTATATTCAAAATAAAATTCCCCTGCCGAATAATCGGCAGGGGGATTAGCTTTAATTATGATTGCTGTTTTATTTTCAATCATTTGGAATGATATAACCTATCACCTTACGATCGCCTCTGTTAATAAATTCAGCATTGTTATTTAATTACAAACCTCATTCCGTCCTGCAGATGCTGTTTGTCAAAAGCACAAGAGCCGTCGTCCCAGCAGATATCCTCGCCGTCAAAGTATACGCGGCGGTCCTTTTCGCCCTTGCCCTGAATTTCAAAGCAGAGCTGCTTGCCGTCTATCTTTATTTCAAGCTCCGCCTTTTCGCAGGGGAAGTACTTAGGCGGCTTGATATATAGCATCTCAAGTGTGGGCTGAATACCGAAGCCGTATTTTACAAGCTCCTTTAAAAGCACCGTGCCGCTGCCCGTGTACCAGTCACCCATGGAAACACCGTCAATAGAGTATTCCTCGCTGTAGCAGTAGGAGTTAGGCATAACAAAGGTTGTCATGGTGGGATTGTTATGGGTAATGACCATAGTCTTTTCAAGCTGCTCCCAGGCCTCCTTTGAGCGACCCATAATAAACAGCGCCATAATACCGAAGGTGGAGGCGTGAGCATAAGCCGCATTGTTCTCGTATGTACCGGGAGTAATGGTGGAGATACGGCCTACGCGGGGGTCTATCTCGGCAAAGGCCTCGTCAAAGGTAAGAAGACCGTACTTTGAATCAAGCGAAAGAATATTTGCAATTATATCCTCCTTAAGCTCGGGGTATTTATCGGTAAGACCTGAAATTGCCGCAAAGGCGTGAGCGGTTAAGGATATACGGCTCTTATTATCATAGTCGTTGTAGCTGCCTACATAGTATTCCTTTTTGTCGCCCCAGCCGTGGAGAACTCTCTTGACACCGTTTTCCTCGGTGATGGCGTTGTCTCTGTAGCCCTTTGCCAGCTTCTGTGCTATCTCGGTGTAGGTGAGAACGGTATCATTCATTCCCTCTCTGCCTTCAAGGATATCTATCATCTTGTTAAGTGCAGAGTAAAGCTGTGCCGTTGCCATAACGCTGACACCCGAGCCGAACTCCTTGCCCTCGTCCTTTGTGTGTCCAAGGCCGTCAAGGGCATCGTTCCAGTCACCCCACAGGGCTCTCAGACAGAAGGTCTCGGTATCTATCTTTGAAACAAGATAGTTTGTAATATCTATCATATGCTCAAGGATACTGCTCTTTATCTCGCTTAAGGACAGCGCTCCGAAGGTGGAGTCTGTATGATAATAGGTACATTCCTCGTCAAGGATAGAGTAATCCCCGGTGAATGCAAGATAAGAATATATGGTCTCGATTATCCAGGGTCCCTGGTCGATATAGGGTCTAAGGTCAAAGTCGGGTATGGGCTTTTCGGCTGTGGGGAAGGATATCTGTCTTGGAGCTCTGCCGTCGTCAAGCATATAGTTCATAACCTTTACTATCTGAGCGCGGGATGCCTTGGGATCCCACATAAGGCTTGACTCCAGCTGCTGGAATACATCACGGATACCAAGCATATTGCCTGCATAGTTCTTGCCAAGGGCGCAGAGGCTTACCTGACGCTTTACATATTCAAGGAAACGGTTGATAACCCCGGAGCCGATGCGCTCCTCGTCCCAGCCCTCAAAGCTGAGCTTGAGATTGTCATAGATCTTAGGCTCCTTTGCCGCCATTTCCGAAAGTGCCTGGTCTGCTCCCTTTGTATCTATGGCAGATATGCTGAACAGCTCTGCGTTAAGCTCCTTGTCGGTAACCAGCATCTCATAGTCTACCCTTGCACTCTCTCCGTTTGCAAGATCAAAGTAGAGCATATCCGAGGTAATGGGAAGCTCGGCGGTATTGGTGTTTGAAACACATCTTTCAAAGCAGCCCTTTTTAAGAGATTCGGCATTGGAAAGGCATCTGCCCTTGTAGCCTATAAAATCACCCTTGGAGGTGGTGTGGTATTCCCTTGTAGGTGTGCCTGTGACCTTGGTGCGTACAGACAGACAGTCCATACACATATTAAGGCTCTTGTGGATATAGCTGCCGTTGCCAAAGCGCTTGCCGTACTTGGTCATACGGTTAAAGAAGCCCTCTGCGGCAATATAGCGCAGCATTGGCTCAAAGAAGGAGGTGAGGTATATTTCCTTTTGGTCGCCCTCATTGTATGCGCCCATAGTAAAGCGCAGGTGCTTGTCGGAGTCCACATAGGCTCTTACCGCAAAGATTATATCCTCTGCCTCGGTTATGTAATAAACGGCGGTGGGAGTAAATACGGTATAACGGTTAAAGCTGTCGCCGTATACCTGTGCCGCACCTGTTATGGATACGGGCATATAAGAGTCCTCTCTCTTAAGACCTCCAAAGAAAGCGATAACGGTGTCCTCGTTGTAGTGAGCCTGTCTGAAAACATTGAACATACCCTCGGTTACATCAATATAGCCGTTGGTATGGGCAAAGAGCACAAGGCCGTCGGTCTGATAGGGATAACGGCTGTCACCGTATTTACGGGGATAGCAGAGCACACTTCCGTCATCAAGAAAATATGAGTTGTCGGGAAGGGTGTTGTCCTTGGTTTTTCTAAGGTCATTTACCTTTGATACTATTTCTTTTACTTTTTCTGTAAACATACGCACTCCAAATATAAGGATAATGAAGGTTTTAAAATTAAAACCTTCATTATCTTTTTATTTAATAAATTTTATTCGCCTATAAATTTTGCAATGATATCCACCGCATTGTCTATTCCGCATACGCTGGAATCAAGACAGAGGTGATAGTTAAGCGCATCTCCCCACTTGGTGTCCGAGTGATAGTTGTAATAGTTTATACGGCGCTTATCCTTTTTGCGGACATGCTCCTTTGCTTCCTTGGGATCGATATTGTCGATCTTGATGGCACGCTCAATACGGAAATCCATATCTGCGTGAACAAACACCTTGACAACATTGTCATAGTCAGAAAGGATATAGTCGGCACAGCGACCTATGATAACACAGGGACCCTGATCAGCTATCTTACGGATGATCTCGGACTGTGTGGTATATACCGTCTCCTCAAGGCTCCAGGGTGTAGCATTGCGGTACTGATACTGCATTCCGCGAACGATGGAATAAAGAAATGAGTTGGTTGCGTTCTTTTCGGGATCCTCAAAATATTTTTCTGAAAATCCGCTTTCCTTAGCCGCCATCTCTATAAGAGCGTGATCATAAAAAGGGATACCCAAGCGCTTAGCCAGCTTATCTCCGATCTCTCTGCCTCCGCTGCCGTAATGACGGCTTATAGTAATTATCTTGTTCATATGTGAACCTCCCTTTTACAGATTATTCTCTGATGTTATTTTACCACACTATTAACAAAAAATCAATAATTTTTGGAAAGATTATTCACAAAATTACAGGCTTATTTTTGAAAATTTTTGATACAGGAAGCCCTTTTGCAATCAAAAACAGCTTATCGGCTTTGCTTGAGAACTCAAACTGAGCCTCGACACCGTCGTGATCGGCAGGCTTGGTGATGACCGTAATGCTTCCCTGCTTTTTGATCTGCTTTACCGCCTTACAGCCTGTTTGGTTTGCGGCAAGGAGAGTGGTATATGCGGGAATCTCTTCAAGTCTGTCCTTAGTCGTACCTAACAGTATGTTCAGAACACATCGTCTCAGTCTGGAATTGGTATATTTTTTCGATGCCGCCTTTTCCATAAGTGTATCATAGGTGTCTGATTCAAGGGCGGAGGATATGAGCCTTGATGCTATACCCATATCTATATCGGCATAACCGCAGAGCTCCTCCTTTGTTGCGTTGCAGAGCCTCCAAAGAACTATATCCCCTATACAGTCGTTGGATATGGGAGTATTACTTTCATACAGATCAAGCACCTCGGAGGGCACGGTGCTTTTGAAATCATCCGCCAGACCGTTTCGGTAATACTCCCTTGCGGCGGTAGCAGATGAGGGGAAGGTGCGCTTGTAGGTTACGGGGATAATGTCCCCTGTATTTTTGAGATATTCTATTGCAAGAGTGTTGTTTGCCCCGTCGGGAATATCGCAGCCATAGAGCTCTCTGTATGCCCTGCGGGAAAGAGATATATATGAGGTGTCCTGCTCTTCCTTTACAAGAGAATCAAGGTGCTCGGTATATTCCTTGCTGCTTATGCGCTCTGCCGCAGACTTAAGCTCCTCTATGTCTCCCGACTCAGACCCAAAGCAAAGATAGTCTGCGCCTATACCCTTGGCTATATCAACGGCACCCCGTGCAAAGTATCCTGCAGAGCCGCCGCACCAGGGATAGGGTAGCTCAAGCACCGCATCCGCTCCGCACAAAACGGCGCAGTGCGCCCTTGTGTATTTGTCAAGCACGGCAAGCTCTCCCCGCTGAACTATGTTGCCGCTCATTATTGCAACTATGGCGGTGTCCGGCAGATGCTCCCTTATATATTCGATTTGTTTCAGATGTCCGTTGTGGAACGGATTGTATTCGGTAATTACAGCACAGATCTTCATTTTTTTAAATATAAATTATTCGTGAACTCCCTTGAATTTACATTATATATATTGTATAATGCTTATTATACTAAATAAATCAAAAAAATACAAGTAGATAAATTTTTGGAGGTTACAAAAATGAATGTTTTGGTTGTAAATGCCGGAAGCTCTTCACTTAAGTATCAGCTTTTTGATACAGAGACCGGTAATGTAATGGCTAAGGGCCTTTGCGAGCGTATCGGTATCGAAGGCAGTAAGATCGAGCACAAGCAGGCTGACGGTACAAAGACCGTTCGCGAGGTTGCAATGGAGAACCACTCTGTTGCTACAAAGATCCTTGTTGAGACCCTTACCGACGAAAAGATCGGCTGCATCAAGGATATGAGCGAGATCCAGGCTGTTGGTCACAGAATAGTCCACGGCGGTGCTTACTTCTCCGAGTCCACCCTTATCACCGACGGTGTTGTTGAAAAGCTTGAGCAGTGTATCGACCTTGCTCCTCTCCACACCAAGGCTCACCTTATGGGTATCAAGGGCTGTATGGATGCTATGCCCGGCGTTCCTCAGGTTCTGGTATTTGACACAGCATTCCATTCCACAATGCCCGAAAAGGCATATCACTATGCTATCCCCTACGAAATGTACGAAAAGTACGATATCCGTCGTTACGGCTTCCACGGTACCTCCCACCGTTTTGTTTCCGGTGAGATGTGTAAGATCCTCGGAAAGGTAGAGGGTACAAAGATTGTAACCTGCCACATCGGTAACGGTTCCTCTATCGCTGCTGTTAAGGACGGCAAGGTTGTTGATACCTCTATGGGCTTTACTCCCCTTGCAGGTGTTGAGATGGGTACCCGTTGCGGCGATATGGACCCCGCAGTTGTTACCTTCATTATGAACAAGGAAGGCTTTACTCCCGACGAGATGAGCGACTTTATGAACAAGAAGTGCGGCTTCCTCGGCGTATCCGGTATCTCCTCTGACAGCCGTGACATCGAGGCTGCTATCCTTGAGGGCAACCACCGTGCAGAGCTTGCTGCAAACATCCTTGCTTACCAGATCCAGAAGTACATCGGTTCCTACACCGCTGCTATGAACGGTCTTGATGCTATCGTATTCACCGCAGGTATGGGTGAGAACAACACCGAGCTTCGTGAAAGAGTTTGCCGTAATATGGAATACTTCGGCATCGAGATGGACTACGAGGTAAATGCTGCTGCTCACCACCAGTCCAACATCGTTAAGCTCTCTACAGACAACTCCAAGGTTGCCGTATACCTTATCCCCACAAACGAAGAGCTGGTTATTGCAAAGGATACAGAGAATATCGTAAGCGCACTTTAATTTACGCTTGGCGTAAATTAATTCGGAATGCGGCCTGAGGCAAAGCCTCTTGGCACTCCCTCCGGTCGGAGTGCGGATCCATGACACCCCGTATCTTTGATACGGTTGGTGGAATTATGCAAGGAGTTTGCGGAACGCAAACTGTCGCAATGCGGAATTAAATGAAGAAAACCGCCGAAGCGGTTTTCGACCTCGATTTTGCATTTTGAATTTTGCATTTTACATTCTTACAACAGTTTACTTCATCGGCAAAGTCTTTTGGGGCTTTGCCGATTTTACCCTAAATTTCAGGAGACCCATTATGAAAAAGATTCTTTCTATAATACTTATCATCGCAAGTATACTTTCCGTCTTTGCTGTTACTGCATCCGCAAAGACCCAGCGCGAGCAGGAGATCACCGTAGGCAAGGCTACACCCACAGTTGATGCCGAGATCGATATGGCAGAGGGCTGGTCAGCTCCCCTCTATATCAACACAATGTCTATGAGTAACTGCTGGTCCACCGCCCCCCAGACCACCGAGGGAGTTATGTACTTTGCATACTCCGAGGAGGGTCTCTACTATGCGGCAGACATTGTAGAGGATGTGCACGCAACCTATATTGACGGCACACCCACCGACGGTCTTAACAGCTTTGTATACTCTACAGGCTCGGACGATATCGACTACAGCTACGGCTACAACGGTGATGTTTTTGTTCTTGCCTTTGATGTAGAGCGTATGTGGTACAACGCAGGCTATACAGGTAACAGTAGCTACAGCCCCTGGTACTGTGTAGGTCTGTTTGAGGACGGTACTGCAAAAATGTACCGTCAGATCAAGCGTAACGGCCTTGACATTACCGAAAAGGTTGAGGTTGCAGCGACCGTTACCGAAAATGGCTGGAGGCTTGAGGCATATATCCCCTGGGATGTTGTTATCGAGGATGTAGAGACCTGTGCCACAAGAGAGCCTGTTACATATTCAAAGGAAATGCTTGCGGCAGGCGACTACACCGTTTATGCGCAGGCAGTTTACCACGACCGTTTCTACGATAAGGAAGCAGGCGAGGTTGACACCTGGAGCCGTTATGCGGCTGTTGCAGAGTGGCAGCCTGACGGCAGACCCGGTTCTGAGTCCTCCAGCATCAATATTCCCTGCTACGGCTTTACCCTCAATATGACAAAGCACTCCCTTGAGCACAGAGTCATAACCGAGCCTTATATCTATGATGCAGGCAAGGTTGAGCTGTGGTGTACCGAGTGCGGAGAATATGTAGATAGCTACAACAAGTCTGTTGAAAACAATGTAGGCGAGTTTGACGATGTAAAGGCAAAGCAGTGGTATTCCGAGTCTATCCGTTACTGTGCACAGCATAAGTATATGGACGGCACAGGCTACCGTCTCTTTGATGCGGACGCTACCCTTACCCGCGAAATGTTTGTAAAGATACTCTTTAATCTCTCAAACAATTCTGAGTTTGATTTTACCGAGGATATCCCCTATACCGATGTGGTTAAGGGCTCCTGGTACGAAAATGCAGTAGGCTGGGCTCACCTTACAGGTGTTACCAGCGGTTTGAGCGAGACTACCTTTGGTGTAGGCAAGTCCATTACCCGTCAGGAGCTCGTAACTATGCTCTATAACTTCTGCAAATACCGTGAATACAACCTTGACATCAGAGAGGACGCACTTCCTCAGTTCAATGATGTAAACGAGGTTGCAAGCTGGGCATACACAGCCTTATCCTGGGCCAACGACCGCGGCGTTGTCTCCGGCGACAACCTGGGCAATGTTTTGCCCCGCAAGACCGCACAGCGAAAGGAAGCTGCAGCTATAATCGAGCGTTTTGCCGAGTATGTTGTTAAGGCTGAATATGCTACCTCTGCTATGTTTCTGTATTAAGGAGATTTAAAATGATCCGTTTTAACTGTGATTATCTTGAGGGCGCACATCCCCGCATCCTCGAGGCTCTTACAAAAACCAATCTTGAGCAGACCGTAGGATACGGCTGTGACGAATACTGCGATATGGCAAGGGATGCCGTAAAGAAGGTGTGTAATGATAACAGCATTGATGTTCACTTTCTTGTAGGCGGAACTCAGACCAATCTCACCGTTATATCCTCAGCGCTGCGGGCTCATCAGGGAGTTCTGTCTGCCGAGACAGGACATATCAACTGTCACGAAACAGGAGCAATAGAGGCTACAGGCCATAAGGTCATTGCGCTCCCCACCGAGAACGGTAAGATCAAGGCTTGTGATATCGATCATTATGTTGAGAGATACCGCGCGGATGAAGCCTGGGAGCATGTTGTTCAGCCCAAGATGGTGTATATCTCCAACCCCACCGAAACAGGAACTATATATTCTAAGGCAGAGCTTACAGAGATAAGTGAGTCCTGCCGCAGAAACGGGCTTTATCTCTTCCTTGACGGTGCAAGACTGGGCTACGGTCTTGCGTGTAAGCGCAACGATCTTGATATCCCTGCCATAACCGCTCTTACGGATGTGTTCTATATCGGCGGAACAAAGGTCGGACTTTTGTTCGGTGAATGTCTTGTTATAACAAATCCCGCGCTTAAAGAGGATTTCCGCTGTGTAATAAAGCAAAAGGGCGGAATGCTTGCAAAGGGCAGACTGCTGGGTGTTCAGTTCTACGAGATGTTCCGTGACGGTCTCTATTTTGAGATATCAGAGCATGCTATGAATATGGCAGAAAAGCTCAAGGCGGATATAACAGCTCTTGGCTATGAGTTTGACGGAGATTCCCCTACAAATCAGCAGTTTGTAAAGTTGACAGGTAAGCAGGTTGAGCTGTTAAGCGAGGATTTCAGCTTTGAAAACATGGGGCTTTTACCCGACGGCAGAGTGCTTGTGCGCTTCTGCACCTCCTGGGCGACCAAGGAAGAAAATATAGATAAGTTGATTGAGAAATTAAAGGAAATCAGAGAGGTTTGACCTCTCTGATTTTTTGTTATCTGCTTACGATAACTGCAACAATAGCTGCCGCAAACACCGCAAAGGCTATAGCGAATATAAATCCGATCGCCACGGCAACATCAACAAGAAATCCGCTCACAAGCCCCAGAGCCAGAGTGTTTACAAGCACCGAAACACCCGACAGAAGCAACGGCAGTCTTGATGTGCAGCAGAAGCATCTGAGCAGAGCATAACCGATAAATATAATTGCCGACAGTATCAGCATAAACAATACTGCAGCAAAATAATTTCCCAGCAATCCAAAGCCCGCAAGTAAGCCGGCTGCAACCCCGCTTATAACAGCGGCGGCAATAATGAGTAAAATGGTACAGATCTTATTCATTTTCTTCCCTCCCTTCATTTTCATAATATGCTTTGAAAACACATAAGTGCCGAGGGATAAAAACGAAAACCGCAGGTTTTCTCATAACATCAGGTAAAGCCGGATCTATAACGCTCGCCAAAGGCAATCATAACTCATAACTGAAAGAGGTAGCTTTAAATCGTATTTTATCTCAGGTTTAGAGCATAAAATCTTGACATTCAAAATACTGTATGTTATAATACTACGGTAATAAATTTGAATATTGGGATATGGTGTAACGGGCGGTCCACGACCGCAGGGATAACCGAATGAAGTTATCTTTGTTTAACAATTATTCCGCGAACCGAATATTGGGATATGGTGTAACGGCAACACACAAGACTTTGACTCTTGCTTTGTAGGTTCGAGTCCTGCTATCCCAGCCAATAAAAAAGATGCTTCGGCATCTTTTTTTATTGGCAGCAGGGCTCGAACCTTGAGAAGGTCCGGGCGTTAAGAAAACAGTCCGGTGGACTGTTTTTAGCACGGATGCGTGAGCCGTCAGGCGAGGGTGCGATACGCGAAGCGTATCTGTCCTGCTATCCCAGCAAAAAAAGCATCCTTCGGGATGCTTTTTCAGTTATAAGTTATGAGCTTGCCGTTGGCAAGCGTTATGAGAAAACCTTTGGTTTTCGTTATGAAAAAGCCTACGGCTTTTGTTATGATATGGCTGTCGCCATAGTTGATAATAAAAAACCACACTCAGGAAGTGTGGTTCTTTATTATCACAGCCGCTTGGGCTCTTGTTGCGTAATTGCGGGGCAAAAGCTTACCGTCGCTTCCCGAAATGACCTTGGAATACACAGCCCACGCCATAGCCTCTCTTGCCCAGGAGGAGATGCTTTGATTATCCGAAAAGTCTACAAGCGACTTATCGTTAAAGTTGCCATGTGTACCCTTATACTTTTCGTAATTATAAAGTATCACGCAAAGCTGCTCTCTGGTGATGGGTGCATTGGGAGAAAACTTGTCCTCTGATGTGCCGGATATTATCTTACTGTTATATGCCCATATAAGATATTCGTAATAATAATGAGAGGATGACACATCGCTAAAGGGCAGATCCCCTGTTATTCCCGCAGCTCCGTGGAGTCTGCCCAGGAGCGTAACAAACTGCGCTCTTGTAACTGTGGCGTTGGGTGCAAAGTGAGTTGCATCCACACCTGTCATAATATTATTGAGATAGCAATATTCTATGGCATCATAGTACCAGGCTTTGCTTATGACATCGCTGAAGGGATTGATCCACAATCCGCCGTTATAGGTAAACTCTGCCGTTACGGTATGCTTGCCTGTGTCAAGCTCAATAACATACTCGCTCAGATCTCCCGGGATACCTATAGGCTTATCGTCTATCGATATATAGGAGATACTGTTCTTACTGTCGGCAAGTATACGCACACCCAGAGTGTCATCTGACATATACTTCTGTATTCTTCCGCCCTCGCCCGGGATAAGAGTAAGATCCGGTGTCTCTTTTGACCATACCGCATACAGGGTAAGAGATGCGTTTTTGTTATATACATCTCCTGCAAAAACACTTGCCCACTTGACATTGCCGGAGTACGCCCAGCCCTCAAAGGTATATCCCTGTCTGACAGGAGCCTTGTCGGTAATTGTGATCGACATTCCCTCGGTAAACTTTTCTGCCGCAGGAGGATTTTCGCCGCCGTTGGCATTGTATGTAACGGTAAATACATCGCGGTCTCTTTCCCATACCGCATAAAGTGTAATATCCTTGTTGCCGTCATATACAGAGGTATACTCCGGCTCGCCGTTCTTTGTACTGCTCCAACCCACCAGCTTGTATCCGTCAAGGACGGGCACAGAGCCCTCAAGTGAAAGAGCTTTGCCGTGCTCCTTTGTAAGGGTGGCTGTAGCGGGAGTGCCGCCGTTGGCATCAAGAGTAACGGTATAGGTGTTTACCTTCCACTGTGCATAGAGAACTATAGACTTGTTCTCGGTATATCTGTCCCCTGCCTTGTATACCACCTCACCGTCGGCCGAGGTACTCCAGCCTGTAAAGGTATAGCCTGTGCGTGCAGGCTTTGAGGAGGTGATGACAAGATCTGCATAGATGGATTTTATCTGAGTCTGGGGGGCGTTGCTGCCACCGTTGGTGTTGTATTTTACGGTATATCCCATAGTACAGTAGTCAAGGGATATCCAGCCGGTCTTGCCGTTATAAGCTATCTTGCCCCATATCTCGTTTGCTACCTCGGTAACCTCAACCTCACTTCCGTAGGCAAGCTGACCGAGAGAAGCAGAGGACTTGGTAGGCTCGGAACGGACATTTAATGAGGATGCGGTAGTTATATATACACCCGGCTCGCGCTTTGCGGATTCTCCGCTATAGTCGGGAACACCATAACCGAGAACATAGGCAATATCCTTTTTATAGGATACGGTCTGTACCTTCTTGGAGCTGTTACCCTCAATAACATGTATACGGGTATCGTCTACCATATACACTATTCCCACATGGGTAGAGTCATAGCCGTTTCCGCTGTTGTATGCCGCACCGAAGTATACTATGTCTCCCCTCTTGGGCTCATATGTACCGCCGTAATAGGGAGCAAACTGAAACTTACCCCTGTTTATAAACCAGTTCATACCCTCGTCACAGCTTGCGTGCTTGGGTATAACGGTGGTGGGAATGCCCGCCTGATCTGCACACCAGGACACGAACATAGCGCACCACGCGTGGTAGTTAAGTCCGTACCACTCACCGTACTTGGTACAGTCGTTACTGCCCTGTACAGTTCCCTCAAGACTGCCCTCCATATAGCCCTCCTGAGTGAAGGCTACAGCTAAGATATCATCAACACCGTTTCCTGTATTGACATGGGTATTTTCAAAGGCGGCAAAGACCCCTAGGGGGAGCATTGCCAGTATAAGAAGTATAATTACTGTTTTTTTCATAATATTCATGGTCTGTCTATCACCATCTGCATATAATCGAGTTCTTCAAAGCCGTAGCTGCGGTAAAGTGCTATGGCCTTTTCGTTTGAACGGGTCGCTTCAAGTCGCAGGCGCCGTGTTTCACCCTTTACAAGCGAAACACAATAGTCAAGGAATTCATGTCCTATACCCTGTCCGCGGTAGGGCTCGTCCACAAATATCTCCTCAATGAAGATATATCTTCCGCCCACCTCGGGAGAAAAGGAGAACGAAAGCTCGGCATAGCCGACAACCTTTCCTTCCTTTTCAAATATATAGCCTTCTAAAAAAGGACTGTCCGAGAGCATCTCGTCAAGAGTGCGCTGTATGACCGCGGGGTCAACCTCATGGAGTACCCCGGGACCGGAATAAAACTCCTTTGCCATACGCAGAAAGTCAGCGCTGTCCTTCTTTGTCAGCTTCCTTATCTCTGTCATTTTTTCTTCCTTTCAGTAATTTATAGAACTCAAACATACCCAGCACCACTACAGGCTGAATAAGCATGATTCCCCACTGAGGCAGGGTCAGCATACAGCCGTCAAACAGACCTGTCAATGCCGATAAAGCTATAAATGCCGCCATTATCAGTATACCGATGATCGCCCTCAGGGGAGAAATATATCCCTTTTTGAAAACAGAGCGGCGATTGAGAGCCTCTAATGCACAAATAAAGCTTGACAGTATAAATCCGTAAAATACGGTGGCTGACATTGCCTTGCCTGTCATATCCATTCCGCAAAGAACGGCTATGACAGAGGGCAAAAGTGCTATAGCTCCCCATATTATACCAAAGAGCATATTGCCTGTAAGCTTGTCTCTGGTCTGCCGTTTTGCAATAATGCCCTTGGAGGATTTTGATGCAAATGCTATCACCGCACCAAGGTCAAATACCAGTCCCAGCAAAAGAAGCTGGACCGGAGTAAGTATGTCCTCACCGCAGAAGGGTATTGCCTTTATTGGCAGCATTGCGGAATAGAGGAATATAAAAAGTCTTGCGCTCTGAGAAATAATGAGATATCTTACCGCACGGTGAAGAGATCCGAAGGCTCTTCTTGCCCTGGCAATAGAGTCTGTAATTGCGTTAAAGCCTCCTATATTGCCCTCGGCAGGAGAAACGATAACATCGCACGCCTCCTTTAAAGCCTCACTTCCCGTACCCTTTTCCTCACGGGAGCTTATGTAAACAGGAGCGTTCTCAGAGCCCACCGAAAGAGTGGAGTTACCTCTATGAAGAGTGATACCCGAGGAAAATCCAACATCCGCCTCCCGTACAGGAAGCATATCCTCAAGATCACAGCCGAAATAACCTACACTCTCGCCCGACTTCTGAAGACGGAATATGAGCTGTCTCTTCTGAGCTATACTGAGTCCCTCATACAGGGTGTAGCTTGTGAGCTCATTATCTGCTAAGGCATCAAAGCCGACCGAGGTCATTATCTCCTCGTCGGTGCCTATAATTCCCACCGATCTTGCATAATCGCGGTTACCCGAATCCTCTGAAAGCATTATCACCTTGATGTCCGCTTCACGGATACGGTTGATATTTTCCTTTACACCGCCCAGCCGAGGCTGATTGAATGCAATAAAGCCCTCAAAGATAAAGCCCCTTGTATCCGATATGCTGTCGGTGTTTTTGGTTGCAATGCACAGAGCATACAGACCCTTTGAATACAGGTCGTCTATAATTGATCTTACCCTGTTCTTTTCGTTCTTTATATCCTTTACCTTTTCGCTTGCACGGTAATAGGAGCAGAGAGGAAGAATATCCTCTGCCTTGCCGCGGATACATATGCGGCTTCTGCCGTTGACCTCAAGTCTTGTGCGGGTGATCTCACCCTCCACCCTGTGATCTGTCATAATGTGGGATGCCATATATACAGGTCCGTCAAAAACAGAGCTCTGCATAGCAAGCGTATAGATACAGTTTTCCTCTACACTTGCCTCTCTTGCCTTAAAGCGGTTATAGGTCTTTTCGTAATCCCTTAAGGGATAGGTTGTAGAGTCAAATGCCGCGCTGATAAGAGCCTGACAGTTATGGTGGAGATTTCTTTCATCCGGAGCATAAAGCACAGAATCGCAATACAGCTTTTTCAGCTTTATTCTGCCTGCGGTAAATGCGCCCTCTTTAGGCACTATAAGGGTGGTTATGCCTGTCAATCTGTCTGTGGAGCCAATGCTTTTTATAACAGCTCCCATGTTTTTCTTTGCATCTCGGCCGGTAACATCAAAGAGCGAATAGCCCACTATGATATATCCGAATACAAGATAATACTCACACATTGCCGCCGTGGCAATAGACAGTCCCGTGATAAATATATTGAATATACTGCCGCTGCCAAAGCCTAAAATGAAATCCACAAGAGTAAGGCAGAACACCATTACCAGCATTATAAGGCTCCATACCGAGCAGTATTTTTTAAGCGAAACAAGATAGGGCGGAACATCCTCGGCTTTGCTCTTATGCTGTTCTTCATTCTTAAAGACAGCCTTAAGTGTATCCTCGCCTATCTCACATACCAGCGCTCTTGCCTCGCCCGAGAGCACCACCGTACCAGCAAACACCATATCTGCCTGCTTTTCGGGTGAGAGGTTGTTTGCATATATTATCTGTGCGCTTTTACTCTTCTTAACCTTTTCTCCCGAAAGAGTGGTCTCAAGCACCTGAAGGCGGTATGCCTCTATAAGTCTGGCATCTGCCGGCACAACATCTCCCGGGGTAAGGATTATAATATCTCCGCGGCAAAGTCTGTCCTGCCGTATAAGATACTGCTTTCCGCCCCTTATTACCGTAGCCGTAGGTATGCTCTTTTCTTCAGAGCGGGCTATGGCATTGCGTGCCCTGATATATGTGAACAGTACAAACAGGGAGTTGAGTACCACAAGCAGGATTATAAGGGGTGCGCCTACCTTAATATTAAATATCCAGGCAAGAATGGCCGCCGCTATGAGCATATATGCACAGGGGTCGCGGAGCACATCCCATATAAGGTCAGAGGGACGGGGACTCTCTGTCCTGTAGATCGTATTTTTACCCTCTCGGCGCAGGCGGGCCTGTGCCTGCTTGGGACTAAGTCCCGAAGCAAGGTCTGTAGACAGTCTTGCCGCTATCTGCACCGGGGTAAGATTATACCATTTTTCAGCCATTTATCTGCAAATCACACTAAGCTCTTCGGAATCCTCAGGCTTATCTATAAGCACAGAGGTAATGTCGGTATCGTAAGAGGATATTATCCTGTCGGCAAGCTTATCCTCTATCTCGGTTTCTATAAATCTTCTCATATTGCGGGCGCCGTACTTACGGGAGTAAGATTTTTGCGCCACAAAATCTGCCGCCGCATCGGTGTAGGTGGTCTCGATTCCCTTATCGGTAAGAACTCCCGCAAGGTCATTAAGCATAATACGGGCAATAGATACAAAGTCCTTTTCGTCAAGGGAACGGAAGGTGATAACCGCATCCACACGGTTAATAAACTCGGGACGCAAAAACTCGGAGAGAGCCTTGTGGGTCTTGTCGCTGTTTCTGTCATCAAAGTTGCCCGAGAAGCCTGCGGCATTGGTGTTGATGTTACTGCCTGCGTTGGTGGTCATAACGACTATTGCGTTCTCAAAGCTTACCACCCTGCCCTGTGCATCGGTAATGCGGCCGTCGTCAAGTATCTGGAGAAGAACATTGAGCACATCGGGATGCGCCTTCTCGATCTCGTCAAACAGAACCACCGAATAGGGCTTGCGTCTGATCTTTTCGGTAAGCTGACCTGCCTCATCGTAGCCCACATATCCGGGAGGAGAGCCGATAATACGGGAAACACTGTGCTTTTCCATAAACTCGGACATATCAAGACGGATAAGTGTCTCGGGGGAGTCAAAGAGATCGTTTGCAAGGGTCTTTACAAGCTCGGTCTTACCCACACCTGTAGGTCCTGCAAAGATAAAGGATACAGGCTTACGCTTGTAAGAGATACCCGCTCTTGAGCGCTTTACCGCACGGGCAACCGCATCCACGGCCTCGTCCTGACCTACAATGCGGGACTTAAGTCTGTCGGCAAGTCTGTCTATACGGCCGTATTCGTGCTCGGTTACAGAGGAGGCGGGAATACCTGTCCATACCTCGATAACATGAGCAAGATCCTCGGTGGTCATGGTAACACCTCGCGCCTCGTCGGCAATGGCGTTCATTTCGTTTGTATCGCTGAGCTCTCTGACACGCAGATCTGCTATAAGCTTATAGTTTTCCTCGCGCTTTTTGTCGTCGGTGAGCTTTTCGGTCTCTGCCTCAAGCTCCTCGCGGCGCTTTTTAGCCTTGGCAACAGAAGCGGTCAGCTCCTCGTATCTTCCGATAACAGGATGCTGAAGCGCCACATAAGCCGCCGCCTCGTCAAGCAGGTCTATAGCCTTGTCGGGCAGATATCTTTCGGTAATATATCTCTCGGAGAGATGTACACTTCTGCGCACTATCTCGTTTGTTATCTTGATGCGGTGGAATTTTTCGTAGTAGCTCTTGATACCCAAAAGTATCTGTACCGTATCATCCTTTGAGGGCTCCTCAACTATGATAGGCTGGAATCTTCTCTCAAGTGCCGAATCCTTTTCGATATACTTTCTGTATTCCGCAAGGGTGGTGGCACCTATGATCTGAACCTCACCGCGGGAGAGAGCGGGCTTTAGGATATTTGCGGCATTCATAGAGCCCTCAGAATCTCCTGCACCCACGATAGAATGAACCTCGTCTATAACAAGGATGATATTGCCAAGTGCCTTGACCTCGTTTATAAGTCCCTTCATACGGGACTCAAACTGACCTCTGAACTGTGTACCTGCCACAAGGGCGGTCATATCTACAAGGTGTACTTCCTTTTCCTTAAGCTTATAAGGAACCTGACCCGACACAATTCTCTGTGCCAGAGCCTCGGCTATAGCGGTCTTACCCACACCGGGCTCGCCTATAAGACAGGGATTGTTCTTCTGACGGCGGCAGAGTATCTGTGTAAGACGGGACAGCTCTCTGTCTCTTCCTATAATATTATCAAGCTTGCCCTGTCTTGCTCTGTCGGTAAGATCCATACAGTACATACCAAGGAACTTCTTTTCGGGACCCTTGGGCTGCTGCTTCCCCTTAGGCCCCTTTTGCCCGGGAGCACCCTTGGGAGGAACCTGACCGCCGTTAGGCACACCTCCGGGAGGCATCATACCGCCGAATATCTTTCTGAAATCGATGGGAGGTGTACGGCTGTCGGTGACCTCGGTGGACTCTGCCCCCTCTTCACCCTCGCTCATCATATCCTCCATTTCCATTTCCATTCTTTCAAGCTCTTCCTCGCCGATACCCATCTTGCTGATGATATCGTTGACCGGAGCTATTCCCAGCTCCTTTGCACACTTGATGCAGATCCCCTCGTTGACCTGATTGCCGTCAACTATATGGGATATAAATACTACTGCCATTCTCTTATGGCATCTTGAACATAATTGCATAGGTATTTCCTTTACTGTAATTTATAATAAGTTGAATATTGTTAGCGGATTAAAGCTGTATAAAAGCTTAAGAACGATAGTTTCCTCTACCGTAAATGACCCGAAAAGCTCGGGAAATGCAGAGCCGAGAAGAGGCATTGCCGTTCCCAGCACCGCCGCGATGACCCATACCAGAGCAAGTCCGCTCACAGCACCAAGGGCAGATCCCAAGGCTGCGTTGGCTGTCTTTAATACGGGCAGATCGCATAAACGATCGATAAGACGGCCAAGGAGGATAAGAAGCACAAGCAGGACAACAAATACTGCAAGAAATGCCAGCACATCGGATATTCCCCGTGCAATAGGCTCTGCCATAAATGCACTTATTGCCGAAATACTTTTTTCCAATGCGGTGTTATAAAATTCCTCGACCCTTTCGACAGTCGAAAACCTGTCAAGTATACCGAAAAATATATCGTTTTGTCCCTCAAAAAGCTCGGCAAGGCTTTTGCCCCCGCACTCGGTACGGATAGCGTTTTCTATGATCGAGCTGATCTTAGGTAAAAACAGATGCTTATACATAATGTCTGCGGGAACAGGATAGAGAAAATAAGCACCCACCTGCGCCAGCACAAATGCCGCCAGCTTCATCACCGCAGAAACAAAGCCTCTTTTATAGCCGATAAATGCAAGTATGAGGACTATACCGATCAAAATAACATCGATCGCTATACTCATTTTTCATCCTCCCCCGAAAACAGCTCCGCTGTCTTATAGGGCTGTGCCATATTTGAATAGCCGATTACCACGCTGTTTTTGTCGGAGAGGTGTACAGAGGTTGCGGAGCTTTCGATATTACAGCTCATCTGCTCCCCTGTTTTCATATTTATAAAATTCAGCTTGCCGTCGGTAAGCAGATACAGATCCTCCATAAAGAATGCCGTATCAAGTATCTTGTCCGAAACCGAGGTGTCCAGTATTATTTCACCCTTGGTGTCAAAAATGCTGACATGGGTCTGGGAGCCTACGATGTTTTCGTTATAGCAAAGCACCGCATAATTGTCCATTATAAGACAGTTTGTGGGTACTGTGTTGCCTAATGGATGTTCGACGGCAGTCTTGTTATTCCTATCAAAGAAGACTAATGCCCCGTCGGTCAGAACTGCGTATCCGCCGTCCGAGAAGAAGCCGCAGCTTACAGCAAAGCTGCCCTGAAAAACGGTTGAGCTTTCCTCCTTGTCGGTATAGGGCGCATAGGTCACAACCTCGGATACAAAGTCGCCGTCCTTTGCTATCACGGCGGTACATACAAGTCTTTTACCCTGTGAATCTATACGGATATCGGTAATATATTTGTCCTTGTACATCTTTGAAACAAGATTGAAGTTATGGTCATACAGGTGTATAACCGACTGATACTCCAGGCTTTCGGTAACTATGGCATACATACCGTCACCCGAAATTGCCGCACAGGAAATGGGATAATCATAGCTCTGGGTAGTCAAAAGAGAGAAGTTGTTAAACAGCCTTGCGTTCTGACCGCCAAGATCGTAGACCAGCATATATTTTCCCTTGGTGACCACGGTGGGAGAGACCTGATTGATCTCATAGCTTGCCACATTACTGCCGTTCATATCATAAAGATCTATACTGTCGCTCTTTACGGTAACAAAGTCGGAGTTGAACATATCCACATCAATTACACCTGTGGTGTCATAATATATGCTCTCATAGTCACCCGAGTATACAGTATTTGCAGAGGAAAAGAATCTGACAAGATATTTGAAGTTTTCTAATGTGACATCGCTTCTGAACACCGATATCATAAAAAGTATAAATACCACCAGCAGTATGATGGAAATGAACTTTGCTGTCTTGAACTTGTTTGCAACATCAATATAATATTCGTTTACAGGGGTCTCGGGGGTGACCTCAAGCTCCCGTACCCGGTTTACTTCTATATCCCGTGTACCTTTATTCTTCATATGCCTCTTCCTCCTTTGCATAAAATACCTCATACAGACACAGACCCTCGGGGGGTGCTGTCTGTCCTGAGTTTTTTCGGTCCTTTGAGTCTATAGCCGCTCTGATATCGGCTCTTGTACGCTTGCCGTGACCGACCTCGGCAAGTGTACCTGCAATTATACGCACCATATTATACAAAAATCCGTCGGCTGATATATATATTTTGACCTCGTCACCCTGACGGCTCACACGGCATTGCTGTACGGTACGCACCGTATCCTCTATTTTTGAGCCGCTTGCCATAAAGGCTCTGAAATCCTGCTTGCCTATGATCTCCCTTGCGGCATCATTCATAGCCGCCTCGTCAAGACGGGGAAGAATATGGGCTACCCTGCCATGTAAAAAGGGATCTCTTACGGCGCTGTCATAAAAGGTATATTCATATGCCTTGCCAAGGCAGGAATATCTGGGATGAAAATCCTCGGCTGCCTCCTCTGCCTGTCTTACCGCAATATCATCGGGAAGATATCTGTTCATCACAAGGGGTATGCGGTCACAGGGGATACTGTTGGCGCTGCCGTCAAGGGCAACTGTACAGATAAATGACCTTGCGTGAACACCCGAGTCTGTACGGCTGCAGCCTGTAAGAGGATATCTCTTGCCAAAGGTCTTTTCTATTGCATCCTGTACCCTCTGCTGAACAGACACGGCATTGGGCTGGACCTGCCAGCCGCAGTAAGCTGTGCCGATATAGGAAATATTCAGTTTTATATTTTTCATATCAACACCCTTACCAATTCTCAATTCTTAATTCTTAATTCCTAATTAGTACTATCCCCACACCGTAGGCAATAAATATAATAAGCATCAGCCAGTCGGTAAATCTTGTTTTTAAAACTGTCATTCTGGTTCTGCCCTCGCCGCCGTTATAGCAACGGCACTCCATAGCTGTAGCAAGCTCACCCGCACGCATAAATGCGGAAACAAACAGCGGAATAAGTATGGGTATGAGAGCCTTGACTCTGCGGACGAGATTTCCCTCGGTAAAGTCTGCTCCTCTTGCCTTCTGGGCATTCATTATCTTGTCCGTTTCCTCTATGAGGGTGGGTATGAAGCGCAGAGCTATAGTCATCATCATTGCAAACTCGTGCACCGGGAGCTTTATCAGCTTAAGGGGAGCAAAGAGCCTTTCTATTCCGTCTGTCAGCGCAATGGGGGATGTGGTGTAGGATACAAGCACATTTGTTCCCATTAAGAGACAGGCAAGCCGCAGAACCATCTTGCCTGCGTGCTCAAGTCCCTCGGTATATATCCTTATCTTCCAGAAGGACCACAGGGGCTCATTGTCGCCCGAGGTCCAGAAGATATTGAGTATTGCGGTAAAAACTATGATAAGCATAACAGCCTTAAAGCCGCTTATCACTATCCTTAAGGGAATACGGGAGAAGAGGATGATAAGCACGGCACCCATAACCATAACAAGGTATGACCACCAGCTGTCAGCCAAAAATACCGCGGCTATATAAAGAGCGGTAAGAACTATCTTCATACGGGGGTCTGTACGGTGAAAAACCGAGTTGCCCGGAAAATACTGACCTAATGTGATATCACGAAGCACCGCCGTCACCTCCCTTGAAATAAGGAATAAGCGCTCTGTAGACCTCGCCTACGGTGTACAGGTTATCACCTAAGTCTACTCCCTCTGCCTTAAGCATACGCACAAAGCGTGCTATCTGAGGGATGTCAAGACCTATTGCCTCAAGCTCGTCAGCACGGTTGAAGATCTCATCACAGCTACCCTCTGCCCAGACCTGACCCTTTGACATAACAAGCACGCGGTCACAGTAACGGGCGATGTCCTCCATAGAGTGGCTGACTATGATAACGGTAGCACCTGTCTTGCGGCGGTACTCGCATATTCCGCCAAAGATATCCGAGCGGCCCTGAGGGTCAAGACCTGCCGCAGGCTCGTCAAGTATAAGCACCTCGGGTGTCATTGCCATAACTCCCGCTATGGCTACCCTTCTTTTCTGACCGCCGGACAGCTCAAAGGGCGACTTTTTTAAAAGCCTTTGATCAAGACCGCAGAATTTTGCGGCGTCCGCTACACGGTGCCGTATCTCCTCATCTGACAGTCCCATATTTTTGGGCCCAAAGGCAATATCCTTTTCTACCGTCTCCTCAAAGAGCTGGTACTCGGGATACTGAAACACCAGCCCCACCTTAAAGCGAAGATCTCTCATCCTTGCCCGCTTTTCCCATATGTCACGGCCGTCAAGGAGCACCTGACCCTCCATAGGGCGCAACAGTCCGTTGAGCAGCTGAACAAGGGTAGATTTGCCCGAGCCTGTATGTCCGATAAGGCCTGTGATACTGCCCGCCTCTATACAGGCATTGATATTATTCAATGCTTTCTTTTCAAATGGAGTTTTGCCCCCGTAAAGGTAGCTTACTCCTTTAAGCTCAATTTTTGTCATTTATTCTTCAGTAAACGAGCCAACACACGGGCTCCTTCTTCCTCTGTAATTATGCTCTCGGGCAGATCTGCTCCAAGGCATCTTAACATATCAAACAATTCTGTAACCTGGGGAACAGCCAAGCCAAGATCCCACAGCTCATAGGGATCGGCAAAGACCTCCGTGGGCTTCCCCTGCTTGACTATATGTCCGTTGTCTATAACAACTATACGGTCCCCCCGTACGGCCTCCTCCATATTATGGGTTATGGCGATTACGGTTATCCCCTTTTCGCGGTTAAGCTTTTCTATGGTATCCATTACCTCCTGCCGTCCCTTGGGATCAAGCATTGCGGTGGATTCGTCAAATATAATACATTCGGGCAGCATTGCAATAATTCCCGCAATGGCAATTCGCTGCTTCTGTCCGCCTGAGAGCTGGTGAGGACTGTGACGGGCAAACTCAGTCATACCCACGGTTTCAAGAGCATCGTCTACCCTTTGTCTTATCTCGGCAGAGGGGATACCTAAGTTCTCGGGGCCAAAGGCTATATCCTCCTCAACTATGGTGGCAACAAGCTGATTGTCGGGGTTCTGAAACACCATACCCACACGGCGTCTTACCGCCATAAGCTCCTTGTCGCTAAGCTCCACGGCTATGTTCTTACCATCGATAATGACCTCACCCGAATCGGGGGTAAGGATCATATTTATGATCTTTGCAAGGGTGGATTTACCCGAGCCGTTACGCCCGAGGATAGTTACGAACTCTCCCTTTGCGATATCTAAATTGATATCGTGTAACACGGGAATAGACTCGCCCTCGTCACCCTTATAGGAAAAATTAAGGTTTTTTATTTCAATAAATTTGCTCATTTTGTGTAAACGCTTTTACTATATCAAATTTGCAGTTAATGATCAATGACACCCCGTATCTTTGATACGGCCGGTGGAATTATGCAAGGAACTTGCCAAAGGCAAGTTGTCGCAATAATGAATAATTGAGGTCGAAAACCGCTTTGGCGGTTTTCTTCCTTAACTCCTCACTCCTAACTCATAACTCCTAACTATTTTGCTTGCCAACGGGAAGCCGCTCCGCAAGGAAGTGCTCCCCCGGTTCTCGTTACGGGAAGTCCTATTTCATCCGAATGAGTTTTGCCCTTGTGTGTGTCTGCTAATGCCAGATCAACTACATATCCCATAGTGCTTGCCGAAAGTCCTGTGGTATAGGAGTTAAGCAGGAAGAAAAGCGCGTCCGGAGCCAGCACCTTTGCGGTGAGCTTTACAAGATCATCTATAGATTCCTCAAGCTTCCATACCTCGCCGTTGGGACCTCTGCCGTAGCTGGGGGGATCCATAATGATTCCGTCATAGAAGTTGCCGCGGCGAATTTCTCTTTCAACAAACTTCTTGCAGTCGTCAACTATATATCTGATGGGATGATCACTAAGTCCCGACAATGCCGCGTTTTCCTTTGCCCAGGCAACCATACCCTTAGAGGCATCTACATGAACAACGCTTGCGCCCGCCTTTGCCGCAGCAACGGTGGCACCGCCTGTATAGGCAAAGAGGTTAAGCACCTTAACGGGTCTGCCTGCGTTCTTAATAATGGGGGTAAACCACTCCCAGTTTGCCGCCTGCTCGGGGAAAAGTCCGGTATGCTTAAAGCCTGTGGGCTTTATCTTGAACTTAAGGTCAAGGGATTTGTATTCTATAGTCCATTCCTCGGGAAGTCTGTTTTCGTTCCAGGCTCCGCCGCCCTTACGGGAACGGCGGTAGGATGCATCGGGCTTTTTCCACAGGGGATGCTTTTTTTCGCCCTTCCATATTACCTGAGGGTCGGGGCGCACAAGGGTATACTTACCCCATCTTTCCAGCTTCTCACCGTCAGAGCAGTCAAGAAGCTCATAGTCATTCCATTTATCTGCGTAGATCATTAATTTTCCTCACTAAACATTCCGACCTGCTCATTTGAACCCTTAAAGGGTATCTTTAAATGCTCGTAAGCAAGTCTTGTTACCATACGGCCTCTGGGTGTACGGCTTAAAAATCCTATCTGCATAAGATAAGGCTCGTAGACATCCTCTATGGTTATTGCCTCCTCGCCTACCGTTGCGGCAAGGGTGTCAAGTCCCACGGGACCGCCGTTGTAGATCTTGATGATCGTCTCAAGCATACGCCTGTCAACGTTATCAAGTCCCAGGGGGTCTATCTCAAGACGGTCAAGGGCGTAAGCAGCCGCCTCACGGTCGATGCGCTCCTTACCCAAGAACTGGGCAAAGTCGCGGACTCTCTTTAAAAGTCTGTTGGCTATACGGGGCGTGCCTCTTGAACGGGAGGCTATCTCAAGTGCGCCCTCATCGTCTATGGGCATATTGAGTATCCCCGCACTTCTCTTTACAATGCTTGCAAGCTCCTCGTTTGAGTAGAGCTCAAGCTTTGAAATTATACCGAAACGGTCATGGAGGGGAGTGGAAAGCTGTCCCGCACGAGTGGTTGCACCCACAAGCGTAAACTTGGCAAGAGGCATACGGATACTGCGTGCCGAAGGGCCCTTGCCCACGATAATATCAAGGCAGTAGTCCTCCATTGCGGGATAAAGTATCTCCTCTACCGAACGGTTGAGACGGTGTATCTCATCTATAAATAATATGTCATTTTCATTTAAGTTGGTCAAAAGTGCCGCAAGGTCTCCCGCCTTTTCTATAGCAGGACCTGAGGTTATACGGAGATTAACACCCAGCTCGTTTGCCATAATGCAGGATAGGGTTGTCTTACCAAGACCGGGAGGGCCGTAGAGCAGTACATGGTCAAGGGCATCCTTACGCATCTTGGCGGCGGATATGTAGACCTTTAAATTTTCCTTTGCCTTTGCCTGACCCACATATTCGTCAAAGGTCTGGGGACGAAGGGAGATCTCCTCGCTGTCCCGATCCTCGGCTACCTCCGAGGAGGACATTATTCTGTTTTCGTAGTCGATATCAAGATCAAAATCTTTGTTTTTTTCTATCATAATTCCATCTCTGTTAGTTTGTGTAATGTGTTAAGCGGAATGCATAAATGCATTCCCTACATAAGGTATCACTTTGCCATCTTTTTGAGTGCCAACCTGATAACCTCTTCTAAAGGAAGCGAAGCATCTATTCCCTTAAGGGCTGCCGCAGCCTCGCCCCGCTTATAGCCGAGAACGATAAGAGTATCTATTGCATCCGATATATTGTTGCCTGCAGGCTCCTCTGTAAAGACCTCGCCTGTGTCGGTGTCCACCGTTATCTGCTTTGCCATCTTGTCCTTAAGCTCAAGGATTATGCGCTGTGCTATCTTTGGGCCTACGCCCTGCGCCTTGGCTATCGCCTTTGCATCCCCTGCGCCTATTGCCATTGCAAGTCGGGAGGGTGTCATAAGCGACAGTATGGAAAGTGCAAACTTTGCACCTACACCGGATACCGATATTAAGAGCTTAAAGGTCTCAAGCTCGTCCTCGTCTGCAAAGCCGTAGAGATCTACTGCATCCTCGCTGACCTTCATATATGTAAAGAGCTTGACCCTTTCTCCCACCTTGCCCGATATCTTGCCGAGAGTATTGCCCGATATCAGTAATTTATATCCTACACCTGCGCAGTCTATGACCGCAACGGTCATATCGCAGAGCACTAATTCTCCGTTTAAATGGTATAACATAATTTACCTTTCCAATTCTCAATTCTCAATTCTCAATTCTCAATTAAATGTGGATTTTTGTTCCCAAAAGGAACAAAAATCGTCCTTAATTCCGCACTCCGCACTCCGACCGGAGGAAGTGCCAAGAGGCTTTGCCTCAGGCCGCATTCCGCATTATTTTTGCAACCCTAAAGGTTGTAAAAATCCTTCAGCCTGCTTCCGCCTGTATGGGCATTGCATACCGCTATCGCCAGCGCATCCGCCGTATCGTCCGGCTTTGGGATCTTGGGTAATCCCAAAAGGGTGGTGACCATAGTCTGCACCTGCTGCTTTTCGGCTCTGCCGTAGCCAACCACCGCCTGCTTGACCTGCAGGGGAGTATATTCGTTTATACGGACATTGTTGTTGCGTGCCGCAAGAAGAATAACTCCTCTTGCCTCGGCAACCTGTATTGCGGTCTTTTGGTTAGAGTTGAAAAACAGCTCCTCTATTGCCATTTCCTCTGGGCGGTAGTTTTTTATGAGGGTGTTCATATCCGCATAAATAGTCGCCAGTCTGTCCTCGGGGGGAGTATGTGCGGGGGTGGTGATAGCGCCGTAGTCCAGCACATGGAATTTTCCCTTTGAGTAATCTATTAACCCGTAGCCCACTATGGCTATACCCGGGTCGATACCCAATATTATCACCGCCTCACCTCCCAAAGGATACTATTATCGCATTATATTAGTATATTATATCATAGTATATTAATTAAGTCAAATAAATGACAGCTTATTTTTATATTTTTTTGTAAATAATCTTTATTAGTTCACAGTTTGGTGGTATAATGTTTTCATAATATTTTCTAAAGGTGAAAAATGGATATAATAAAGTTCAATGTGGGTGACATCCTCACAATGAAAAAGAATCACCCCTGCGGTGCAGATACCCTTAAGGTACTGCGTACAGGCTCGGATATAAGGGTCCAATGTACCCTCTGCGGCAGAGATATGACCATCCCCCGCGAAAAGCTGGAAAAAAACATAAAGGCGGTAAACAATGAAAAAGCTTGATATTAAAAAGGATATTCCCTATTTATTTGCGGCATTTCTTATACCTCTGCTCCTTATGGCGGCGATCCACGCCTGTATAGGCGTATGGCCCTTTGGCGAGAGGTCTATACTGGTGCTTGACCTTAACGGTCAGTATGTATATTATTTTGAAGCTCTCAAGCACAAGGTCCTTGAGGGCGGCAGCCTCTTCTACACCTGGTCAAGAGCCATGGGCGGAGAGTTTATGGGCATTTTTGCCTACTATGTAGCCAGCCCCTTTGCCCTTATCCCCTGTCTGTTCCCGGATAACTTTATGACAGAGGGTCTTATTACCATGATACTCTTAAAGACAGGTCTTTCGGGTGCGACAATGGCATTCTACCTTGACCGTACAGGTAAGGGCGACCGCGTAAAGACGGTAGTTATCTCCACCATGTATGCCCTGTCCTCCTATGCGGTGGTTCAGGCGCACAATACTATGTGGATAGATGCTCTTGTATATCTGCCTCTGCTTACCTATGGCCTTGAAAGCCTTATATCAAAGCACCGCTTTAAGATGTTTGTCATCATACTGACCCTGACTTTGACGGCAAACTATTACATCGGCTTTATGATATGCATCTATGTGCTTATCTACTCGATATACTACTATATCGCCTACGGCGAAAACAACGAAAATAACTTCTACTACGAGGAGCATCATCTCCCCAAATCCATACTGCGTGTAGGCGGTGCATCCCTTATTGCCGGAGCAATGTCCTCCTGGGTGCTTATGCCTGCCTACTATTCTCTTACCTTTGGTAAGACCACCTTTACCGATCCCAGCTATTACCCCAGTCTCACCTTTAATCCCCTTGATCTGATATCCAAGTTCTTTATAGGCTCATACGACACGGTAGAGCCCTCGGGTCTGCCCTTTGTATACTGCGGAACCCTTATGCTGATACTGCTGCCGGTATATTTCTTCTCCAAGCGCTTCAGCGCCCGTAAGAAGATATCAGCGGGAATACTGCTTACGGTATTTTGTATTTCCTTCTCGGTATCCACAATCGATATCGTATGGCACGGCTTCCAGCATCCCAACTGGCTCAACTACCGCTACAGCTTTATATTTATATTCCTTGCGCTTATCTTCTCCCACCGCGTGCTTTGCGAGCTTGAAAAGATAAGCTTCCGCATAGTTACCGTGGTTACCTGTGTGGTGGTGCTTATATCCTTTATCATAAAGAGCATCGGCTTTGAGCATTTTGATACAGAGGCGGTGGTAGGCACCTTTGCCTGCTGTGTAGTTCTGCTTCTGACCCTTCACGCAATAAGATACGGCTACCTTGAAAGAGGCGGTGTGCTGATACTCTGCGTTGTTATAATGGTAGAAATGTTCTGTGGAGGACTGCTTAACACCAACGCTCTTGATGAGGATGTATACATCAGCTCAAGAGCCTCCTATAACGATTTTATGAACCGCTTCAGACCTATAGTAGAAAGCGTACAGTCACAGGATGACGGCTTCTACCGTATGGAAAAGACAGTCCACCGTAAGACCAACGACAACTTTACCCTCAATATGAAGGGTCTGTCAAACTCTACCTCTACACTTAACGAGGCGCAGATAGAGTTCCTTGATCGGATGGGCTATGCCTCCCGCTCCCATTGGTCAAAATATCTTGGCGGAACTCCTGTATCCGATTCACTTTTAGGTATCAAATATATCATCTCGGATAAAGAGCTTGACAGCGATTTATTTGAGATAGTAGAGGAGGATGAGGCAAACAAGCTTACCGCTTACCTCAATCCCTATGCCCTGCCTATAGCATACGGTGTAAGCTCGGGCATTAAGGATGTTAAGTTTGATTCCTTTAAAACTCCCTTTGAACGAATGAATACTATGGTTGCCGCAATGACAAGCGCCCCCGAGGCGGTACCCCTCTTTAAGGAGATACCCATAGAGGACACCACTACCGACAATCTTTCCAATTCCTTTGTGGACAGTCATATCAAGTATACTGTAGATAACACCTCTGACAAGGCGCGGATCACCTTTAAGATCACCGCGGTAAACGATGATGTCATATATATGTACATCCCCACCGACAAGCCTGTGGAGTGCGACCTCACGGTAAACTCCTACTCAAAGGGCACATATTTTGCTAACGAGACCAAGCGTATAGTAGAGTTAGGCAGCTACAGCAAGGGCACTACCCTCTTTGTTACCCTTACTCTTACCGAAAACTATGTGTATATCCTCAACAACGCCACAAATTACTTCTATTACCTTGACAAGGAGCTCTATACCGAGACCATGACCGCTTTGGCGGACAGTCCCCTTAATGTTACAGCGCATTCTGACACCAAAATAAAGGGTAATATAACCGTATCCCAGGGCGATGATATGCTCTTTACCACCATACCCTATGACGAGGGCTGGCGCGTAAAAATTGACGGCAAAAGAGCCGAGCTTATAAAAACCGCAGACTCTATGCTGGCAGTAAGCATAACCCCCGGAGAGCATACAGTTGAAATGATTTATCTGCCCAACCTGTTTGTGCTTGGTATCATAACCAGTGTTGCAGGCTTCATCGCTTTTGGCATAAGCTGGGGAGTTTATGACAAAAAGCGAAAGAAAAGGGTTCAAAAGTGGCTTATGTCGGTTGACATAAACAGCTGATTGGTATATAATATAATTTAACATTAATATTTGTAAAAGGATTTTTTTAAAAATGGCAAACGATAAGAAATTAGTTGAAGAAATAACCTCTATGGATGAGGATTTTGCCCAGTGGTATACAGATATAGTCAAAAAGGCTGACCTTATAGATTATTCCTCTGTTAAGGGCTGTATGATCATCCGTCCCTACGGCTATGCTATCTGGGAAAACATCCAGCGCATCATGGATGCCCGCTTTAAGGAAACAGGCCACGAGAATGTATGCATGCCTATGTTCATTCCCGAGAGCCTTTTGAACAAGGAAAAGGATCATGTTGCGGGCTTTGCTCCCGAGGTTGCCTGGGTAACCCACGGCGGCAGCGAAAAGCTCCAGGAAAGACTCTGTGTAAGACCTACCTCCGAGACCCTTTTCTGTGAGCATTATGCCAACATCATCAAGTCCTACCGCGACCTGCCCAAGCTCTATAACCAGTGGTGCAGCGTTGTAAGATGGGAAAAGACAACCCGTCCCTTCCTCCGCAGCCGTGAGTTCCTCTGGCAGGAGGGTCATACCATGCACGCCACCGCAGAAGAGGCAGAGGCAGAAACAGTACAGATGCTCAACATCTACGCCGACTTCTACGAAAAGGATCTCTGCATCCCCGTGATCAAGGGTCAGAAGACCGACAAAGAGAAGTTTGCAGGTGCAAAGGCTACCTACACCGTTGAGGCTCTTATGCATGACGGTAAGGCACTGCAGGGCGGTACATCCCATAACTTCGGCTCAGGCTTTGCAGAGGCATTCGGCATTCAGTATCTTGATAAGGATAACAAGCTTAAGCCCTGCTATCAGACCTCCTGGGGTGTTTCTACCCGTATGATCGGTGCTATCATTATGGCACACGGCGACAACAACGGTCTGGTGCTTCCTCCCGCAATCGCTCCCATCCAGGTAATGGTCATCCCCGTGCAGATGCACAAGGAGGGCGTTGTAGAGAAGGCAACCGAGATCCAACAGAGACTCAACAAGACCTTCAGATGTAAGATAGATGCAAGTGACAAGAGCCCCGGATGGAAGTTCTCTGAATATGAGATGAAGGGTGTTCCCCTCCGTCTTGAGATCGGTCCCCGTGATATCGAGAGTAACCAGTGCGTGCTTGTACGCCGTGACAACCGTCAGAAGTACTTTGTATCCCTTGACGAGCTTGAAAGCAAGGTTGCAGAGCTCTTAGACGAGCTGGCACAGGGTCTTTATAACGATGCTCTTGCCCGCCGCGAGGCTATGACCGAGACTCCCGCAGACCTTGATGCATTTATCGAAAGCGCAAAGGAAAAGCCCGGCTTTAAGAAGGCTATGTGGTGCGGTGACCTTGAGTGCGAAATGAAGCTTAAGGAATTAGCCGATGTCTCCAGCCGCTGTATGCCCTTTGACGAGGAGCCTGTAGGCGACAGATGTATCGTATGCGGTAAGCCTGCGCATAAGCTGGTTTATTGGGGAAAGGCATATTAAGCAGGCAGTGCCTGCACCCACAATCGCGTGAAGACAGCATAAATTGCTTTAAATCACACGAGGTTGAGGTTCGGGAAATCCCGTTATAGCGATCCCTTAAAGTAAAAAAATTTTTTTCACATAAGTGAAAGGAGATAAAAAATGAAAAAGACAAGAATACTTATTGCTTTGATGCTCTGTGCAGCAGCGCTGTTTGTTCTGGCGTCCTGCGGCGGCGGTTCTACCAAAGCAACCATCGACCTTACCAAGGTTGATATGTCCCTTGAGGATGCTTGTGCCAAGGTTACCGAGGCAGGCTGTACTCCCGTTGTTGTAAGCGTTTACGACGAAAAGAACGAGGACGGCGCAGTTCTTTCTATCGGTGCGTTTAGCGCAAGTGACGAAAGCGGCTTTGTTACCGTTATCGTAAACGACCTTTCCATCAAGGAAACCGTTGAGGCTCAGCCTCTTGCTCCCCGTATGCTGACTAAGGACAGCTATGAGAAGAAGATCTTTTCCAAGATCTCCTCTGACGAGAGCCTTAAGAAGACCTTTGAATCCTTCTATACCTTAAAGGATGCAGATGCTGCCTCTGAGAGAGAAATTGAGGTAATGAACCGTTCCTACCCTGTTACAAAGACTCAGGATATCTATGTTCTTGACACAGGTGTCAGCGCAAAGGAGATCGCTACCATTGCAGGCTACATCGCAGACATGACCGACTACAGCGCAACCGATATGTTCAATGACTATGTTGCGGTAGGTATCGTTCCCACTCCCGAAGCAGGTCTTAAGGCTGAGGTTCTTTCCGCTGACAACTGTGAGTTTGAAGAGGTTGACGGCGGTATCAAGATCACACTCTACAAGGGTGAGGGTCAGAACATCGTTGTTCCCGCAGAGATCGACGGCAAGGCTGTTGTATCTGTAGCTGACGGTGCTATCCCCCAGTCCAATCTCCACGCATTTACCACAGTAAGCGGTCTTAAGTACATCGAGTCAGAGGCTTGCTCCAATGCATACGGTCTTTTGAATGTTACACTTTCCGAAACAGTTATGGAGCTGGGTAAGGACGCATTTGAAAATGTTCTCTTTACCGAGACCGACGGCAGCTTTGTTACATTTGCAGATGATATCCTTCTCTCCTACACAGGCTCTGACGCAGAGGTTACAGTTCCCGACGGCATCAGATTTGTAGGTGCAGAGGCATTCCTCGAAAATGCTGCACTCACCAAGGTTACTCTTCCCGAGGGTGTTCAGTCCATCGGTACAGCAGCCTTCAAGCTCTGTGAAAATGTAACCGAGTACAATATCCCCTCCACCACTCTTAAGGTTTGTGACGAGGCATTCTACCGCATCAGACATGTCACCGTTCTTAACATTCCCGATTCTGTTATCGAGATCGGTAACTATGCATTCTATGAGAACAACGACATCGTTGAGTTCTCCCTGGGTCAGAATGTAAAGAAGATCGGCGACAACGCCTTTGAGTATCTCCACCTTGTAACAGCTCTTGATATTCCCGCATCTGTTGAGTATCTGGGCAACGGCGCTTTCCTTAAGTGTAAGGAGATCGCAACCGTTACAGGCGGTACAGGTCTTACATTTGTAGGCGCTGATGTGTTTGGCGAGGTTAAGTGGTTTGTTGATCTTGCAGAGGATTATAACTTCCTTGCAGACAGTATCCTTGTTAAGTGCAACTTAAACGAGCCCGAAATGACCGTTCCCGCAAAAACCAAGTGTATCTCCGGTGCGTTCAACGGTAAGAAGAAGCTTACCAAGCTGGTTATCAATGACGGCTGTACCACCATCGCAATGAACTCCTTTACCGACTGTGCTAAGCTTATCGATGTAGTTATCCCCGCATCTGTTACCTACATTGATGCAGGCGCATTTGAAAAGAGCAACAGCATCACATTCCATGTTGAGGCAGGCTCTGTAGCTGAGCAGTTCTGTAAGGACAATCATTATAAGTACGACAATAATATATAAAATAAACGCCCGCAAGGGCGTTTATTTTAATTCTCAATTCTTAATTCTCAATTCGCAATTGAAGGAAGAAAACCGCCAAGGCGGTTTTCAACCACAATTATTCATTATTCATTACAAAAGCATCATAGGGAAAACTCCCTATGATGCTTTTGGTTTAGTGGCAGCAGCGGTCGCCTGAATAGGTATTGCCGCAACCGTTATTGTAGCCGCAACCGCAGCCGCTGTTGCAGAGTGCAGAGAGCACGAGAAGTATGATGATCCATACCCAGATATTTCCGTCTTCAAAAATATTGCAAAGGCAGTTCATTATTTTATCCTCCAAGTTATCGGCAGCCCCTTTCGGGGTGCTCTGTTATTAGTTTATGGCGGAATGAAGGTTTTGTTACTAAAACTATAGAACACCATATTTTAGTTAGGAGTTAGGAGGGAGGAGTTAGGAGTTATGGTTGAAAACCGCCAAAGCGGTTTTCTTCTAATTAATCATATAATTAAGAAACAATTAATTATCAAATATTGCATTAATACAACATAACAAAAAAACAAATTATATAATTAATCCGAAGCTTTTCGTATAAAACGAAAAGCTTCCTTAACTCCTAACTCCTAACTCCTAACTCCTAACTCCTAACTCCTAACTCCTAACTGTATTCCCCTCTTGACAAATTCATTCTAATGTGTTAGAATATCTATACTAACAGATTAGAATAGCGAGGTGAAGATCATGTCCGTACCAAAAATCTTTGAAAGCGAATACCGTTTTTGTCTCATACTCTGGGAAAACGAGCCCATTTCCTCAAGGGCTTTGTCAGAGCTTTGCAACGAAAAATTAGGCTGGTCTAAGACCACTACCTACACGGTCATAAAGAGGCTGAGTGAACGGGGTGTAATCAAGAACGAAAAGACAATAGTTACCTCCCTTGTATCAAAGGAAGAGGCACAGATATCCGAAATTGACGAGCTTATCGAAAAGAAGTTTGAAGGCTCTCTGCCCGCATTTATTGCGGCGTTTACCAAGAGAAAGCAGCTCAATGATAAGGAGATCGAGGAGATCAGAAGGCTGATAGGTGAATAATGGAAAATATCTTTTTAAGCTTTCTAAATATAAGCATAACCGCGGGCTGGATAGTTCTGGCGGTAGTTATCCTGAGATTATTACTTAAAAAAGCACCCAAGTGGATAAGCTGTCTTTTGTGGGCGGTGGTGGGAATAAGGCTGGTTCTTCCCTTTTCTATAGAGAGTATATTCAGCCTTATACCGGCCAAGACCACCGTTGACCCGAATATTGTATATCAGGCAGAGCCCACGGTAAATACCGGCATTGATGCGGTAAACTCGATGGTCAATCCTATAATTACAAGCAGCTTTGCTCCCAATCCCGGGGACTCGGCAAATCCTCTGCAGATCTGGACATTTATTGCGGCGTGGGTATGGGTAATAGGTATAGGCTTAATGCTTCTCTATACCCTTATAAGCTACATCGCCTTAAGGGTAAAGGTAAGAGCTGCAGTAAAGCACGAGGGTAACATCTATCAGAGCGAAAGGGTGTCCTCTCCCTTTATTTTAGGCGTTATAAGGCCGAGGATATATCTGCCCTTTAAGATATCAAAGGAGGATATAGACCATGTTGTGGCTCACGAAAGGGCGCATCTAAAGCGCTGTGACCATCTTATAAAGCCGATAGCATTTGTACTTTTGTCGGTGTATTGGTTTAACCCTCTTATGTGGGTGGCATATATTCTTCTCTGCCGTGATATAGAGCTTGCCTGCGACGAAAGGGTCATAGGCCGTATGGAGCATACCCAAAAGCAGGAATACTCAAAGGCTCTGCTTGATCTGAGTGTAAGACGCATAAACGTTGCAGGGTGTCCCCTTGCCTTTGGCGAGGTGGGAGTAAAGCAGCGTATAAAGAATGTAATGAACTACAAAAAGCCTGCGTTTTGGATAATAATAGCGGCTCTTATAGTATGTATTGTTGTAAGCGTATGCTTTTTGACAGATCCGGTCGATAATAATATAAAACTATACGAATTAGAAGAAGGTAGAGTTTTTATAAATATTTACGATAATATAGATCATATAGAGATAAACGATGATGCGCTGATATATTTGAGCACCAACGATACCCAGGTGGAACTGATAAAAAACAGACTTTTTGAAATAGAGATATCTGCCTCTGAAATTTCACAAAGTCGAAGTGAGGATCGGGACAAAATCCGCAGAATATATCTGCATTACAATCAGGACGGTACATCCATAACCTCTATATACTTCAATGCTGATTGCACACAGCTCTGGATAGATGACGGAGTAAAACCCACCTATACTTACAGAGTTATAAATCCTGAAGCTGTAATTGATATTTTTGAGGGGAATTATCTGCCGCAAGTCACCAAAGCTGACGATCCTATATCATATAACAATATAGAAAATTGTATCCTTGAGCACAACAAGGATGCTTATCTCAAGGGAGATGTGGGGGTTTGCACTTACCGTGAGCTTCTCACCGAGGGCAGAGACGGCAAGATGTATATTTATCTTATGACCCTATACGGTGAATATACACAGAACGATGATACCGGAGATATAGAGCTTATAAGCGGCGGTGCTGCTCCCGTAATGCTGACCTTTGAGCTTGAGAACGGAGAATATATTTGTACCGAATATTATTCAAAGGAAAAGGGCTTTGAAAAGGATTTTCCCGAAGCGGCACTAAAAGCCCGTGACTCTGTCGATATGGACGAGATGTGGGCAGAGCTTGAAAACAAGGCAACACAGCAGTTAACAAGCGTAGTTTATTATTACAGCGACGGAGAGTCTGCACTTAAATCCGCATCCCTGGTCCTCTGGGGAAAGGAAAACTTTCAGTTTTCCTATTCCTATTTATCAAGCAATCTGTGTATGGGTAAATACACCCGTGAGGGCAACAAGCTGGTGCTGCGTGAGGATGACAGCGACAAGGTATATACCTTTATAATAAATGACAGAGAGCTTGGCAAATTGGTCTTTGATGCCGGAAATTCCTCGGAATTGCCTAAGTACAAGTACGGTACGAATGCCCAACCCGAGGTGTGTCTGCCTGACGGTGCAGTTTTTAAAACAGCGGTTAATATAGATGCAAGCTATGATGCGATCTTGGATGTAGAGATTATAGACGGAGTTGTTTATACTCTACATGTAAATTCAAAGTTAGTAACTGAAAACAAGGTCAACACCTGTGGCAGTGTTATACTGATATCATTGATCGAAACCATAAGCGACGATGTTGCAAATAAAAGAACCGACGGTGCTTTTCTCTCCACACCTATAAATAAAGCCATAGTTGATATAGACTATCCCTACACCGAAACGGGCAGGGACGGAACCACGGTCAGCGCCTATGAATATCATCTGAAGGATGTTCCGGCAGGAACTACCGTACACGTAACTATAACAAAAGAACTCCAAGAAAGATTAGGTCTTGAAAGTGACGTTATAGAGATCACAACGGTTGAAAACCAAGTTAATACCGAGTCGGATATCTATACCGAGGATGATATTTTATCCGCCGCAGCCGTGATAGAAAAGGATTTTGAGGCAGGCTGGCAGGGATGCGTTCTGAACGAAATATATTATGCGGGGGATGAAAAGTCAAAGGAATATCAGGATTGGGCTGACAGAAATGATGCCGATGAAGCTCTGGTGCTTCTCTCCTCCTTCTACGTTGACCAAAGCTGTCCCATAGGCTCCTTAAACAAAGGCAATATCTACTCAAACTGGATGTGGATACTTGTCAGAACAGACGGCGGCGAGTGGATACACGTAGACCATGGGTACTAATTTAACGGATATCCGTGCATCCGCACGGATATCTTCCTTAATTCTGCATTCTGCATTCTGCACTCTGCATTAAAACAAATAAGGAACTGCAACGCAGTTCCTTATTTATTTTCTATAAACCTTTTAAGACATTCCACCGTTTCGGATGAAATATAATGCTCGATTCGGCAGGCATCCTCCTCGGCTGTTTCCTTGGATACACCTACAAGCATAAGCGCCTTTGCCAGTATTGTGTGGCGGGCGTAGACCTCCTCTGCTACCCTTTGTCCCTCGTCGGTTAAGTGGATATAGCCGTCGGGGTCAATGCTTATCATACCGCCGTTTTTAAGTATTCCCATGGCGCGGCTGACACTTGGCTTTGAATAGCCTGTGTGATTGACCACATCTATTGAACGGACATTTGCCTTTTCGCGGGAGAGCACCAGTATAGTTTCAAGGTACATCTGTCCCGATTCCTGTATATTCATCATCTGAACTCCTCGGGTAAAAATTCTGCATCTATAACATCACGCACTATATCGCTCAGACTTTCCTTGGTGGCATTGATGCCGTATACCTTTGCAAAGGTAGAAGCAAGCTCGGGAGTAAAGTCGGAGAGATAGTACATCTTGCCGTTATAGTAGCTGGGGCCAAAGTGGTGAACTACGGGATTGAAAACCACATTTTCTATGGTTATCTCATCCCCTGTCTTGACAATATCAAAGGTACAAAGACCGCCCAGCATATTTGATGCCTTCATCATAACCGCCACAAGATCACCTAAGGAATAGATACAAAGGGTCTTGTTGCCGTTAGCTGATTCGATCCACTCTACAGGCTGGATCACGTGGGGATGTGTACCGATAATAACATCAACACCCTCGTCGCACATCAGCTGTGCAAGTGCTCTCTGCTCGGCTGTGGGTTCAAACTGATTTTCGTTGCCCCAATGAACCGACACGATAAGGGTATCACCTGCATTCTTTACACGGCGGATATCCTCAACTATCTTATCCTCGTCAATAAAGGGAACAACTACATCATAGTTGGGCGAGGGCTGAAAGCCGTTGGCAGAATATGTATAGGACAAAAATACCATGGATATTCCGTTCTTTTCTACCACTACAGGCTTGTTATATACTTCCTCGTTTTCATAACCGCCCAGGAGAGTAACATTCTTTGTGCGCCAGAACTCTATTGTATCAAGAAGTCCCTTGGTGGTCATATCAAGCATATGGTTGTTTGCAATATTGACTATATCAAAGCCCATTTCCTCAAGCTGATGACCAAGATGCTGAGGAGAGTTAAAGCAGGGATAATCGGTGTAGCCGTATTCTGCTCCCGCCATAAGGGTCTCCTGATTGATATAGGCAATGTCGGCTGCCTGTATTGCGGGCAGGATATTTTCGTATATGGGGGTAAAGTTATATTCGGGATACTCTTCATTTGCACGGTTACGGGCATCGGTAAAGCCTGCCTGATATATGATATTGTCACCGACTGCAGCAAAGGAAAGTCTTGTGACCTCAGGCTGTTTTTCTTCCTCTGTAGGCTGAGTTTCTACAGGTACGGCATTATCAAAGCCGGAGATGGTAAAGGAAGTATCATCCCCTGTATTATCGCTTACATTGGGAGCAGGGGTCTGAGCTGTGCATGCACAAAGGCAGAAAAGCAGGGCAAATATAAGACATATTATCTTTTTCATCTTAAGAAGCTCCTTAATCTGTAATTATAAGTCTTCTGATTATAGGCTCAAGTATGTCTGCAAATCTCTCAAAGGTCGCGTCGGTGGGATGAAGTCCGTCTGCGGTCATTTGGGGTATGGGCTTATTATACATCCAGGCTCCGTCAAGGAAGTATACATTCATATCTCCCTCGCGCTGGGCGTTTGAGTAGGTACGGTATATTACATCACGGCGAAGGGAGTTGTTGACATGATCGTTTAAAAGATCGGGCTTTGACATAATGAGCACGGGAAGCTCGGGGTGATATTTTCTTACGGTTTTAAAAAACCTCTCGTGTCTTTCCTCAAGCTCCTCTACATTAAGTGCGTTGTGGTCATAGCCTATTAGGAGCATTGACATATCGTGATTTTCGCAGATATATTCGGCATATCTTACCTCGCCTCGGCAAGAGCCTGCCATACCAAAGTTGTAATAATCGCAGTCAAGACGGCGGGAGAGTATGGCGGGATAGGTCATACCGGGACGGCTTGCCGCAATGCCGTTGGTAATGGACGAGCCGTAGAACACCACAGGCTTTTTGATTGTATAATCTCTTGCGGGACGGATATCGTCACACTCTACCTTGGTGTCAAGCACCTTTGAAGCAATGGGGAGGTTTATCTGTATCTGTTCTCCCTTATTTTCAAAGCTGAACTCATATTCAAGCACACCAAAGTCCGAGGGGCCGTATGCACCTATAAATTCACCGTCAATATACACATCACAGCCTGCGGCACCTATAATGCTCATAGGACCAAGGGGTACACAGCTGCCCAAGGTTATTTTGACCTTGATCACAGGGGAGCTTGAAGCAAAGCGGAGTCTGCCGCCTGCCGCATAGGTACAGCTGGTCAGACCCACATGGCTGAGCATTTCGATCACATAGTCATTGACCCTGGTATAGTCGGGTCGAAGTCCGTACAGCATTATATCTTTTCTCCTAAGATATTAATATATTTATTATAGAATGAGGTATAATATCCGCCGTCAAGAGCATCTCTTATCTTCTGCATAAGCTCGTTGTAGAAATAAAGGTTATGAAGCACACAGAGACGGGGTCCCAGCACCTCTCTTGCCTTAAAGAGGTGACGGATATAAGCCTTGGAGTAATTACGGCAGGCGGGACACTGACAGTCGGGGTCGATGGGGGTATCGTCAAGAAGGTACTTTTCGTTCATTACATTGATCTTACCCTTCCAGGTAAAGAGATTTCCGTGACGGGCATTACGGCTGGGCATAACACAGTCAAAGAAGTCTACACCGCGGTAAACTGCCTCAAGGATGTTACAGGGAGTACCTACACCCATAAGGTATCTGGGCTTGTCCTTTGGCATATGAGGCTCAACCGCATCAATGATACGGTACATTTCCTCTGCCTCCTCGCCAACTGCAAGACCGCCTATAGCGTAGCCGTCAAGGTCAAGCTGGGCTATCTCCTGCATATGAGCGATACGCAGATCCTCATATGTTCCGCCCTGATTGATACCAAAGAGCATTTGCTCTTTGTTTATAGTACCGGGAAGAGAATTGAGTCTGTCCATCTCTGCCTTACAGCGCTTGAGCCAACGGGTGGTACGGTGGGTCGAATCTCTTACATAGTTATAGGGTGCGGGATTCTCGATGCACTCGTCAAATGCCATAGCGATGGTAGAAGCAAGGTTAGACTGTATCTGCATACTTTCCTCGGGACCCATAAATATCTTCTTACCGTCCATATGGGAGGCAAAGTAAACACCCTCCTCCTTGATACGGCGCAATTTAGCAAGAGAATAAACCTGAAATCCGCCGCTGTCGGTAAGCACAGGCTTGTCCCAGTTAAAGAACTTGTGTATTCCGCCAAGGTCACGGATAAGACCGTCACCGGGACGGATGTGCAGATGGTAGGTGTTAGAAAGCTCTACCTGACAGTTGATCTCACGGAGATCCATTGTAGAAACACCACCCTTTATTGCGGCAGATGTACCTACATTCATAAAAACAGGGGTCTGGATAGTGCCGTGGGGGGTCTCAAACTGACCTCTTCTGGCTCTGCCCTCCTGTGTTAAAAGTGTAAATTTTCCCATAATCTATGTCCTCTTAAATGATCTTTCCATTTCTTTTTTTGTCAGCTCTATGGCTACAGGTCTGCCGTGAGGGCAGAACTTGATATCGGGAAGTGCTAACAGGTTATCACATATCCACTTGATATGGCCGCTGTCCTCTATTCTTCCCGCCTTTATTGCCGCCTTGCAGGATGCCTGATATAAGGCTCGCTCCATAAAGGAATTTCGTGTCACCTCGGTCTTACCTATACCTAAGGAAAGCTGTCTTGCAAGGACCTCTAAAAGCTCCTTTGCCGCCTCCTCGGTAAGGTCTGAGGGTATACCCGCAACGGATAAAACATAGCCCTCGGCGGTATATTCATAGCCTATTGCCTTTATCTCGTTTTCGTGCTCGCATACCGCCGCATATTCCTCGGGAGTAAGCATAATGTTCATAGGGAACATAAGCATCTGCTGGGAGCTTTCTCCCTTTTGCATATTGCGCTTCATATTTTCAAATATAATGCGCTCGTGGGCGGCGTGCTTGTCTATCATAAGCATCTTATCCTCAAGCTCCACCATAACATAGGAGTTAAATGCCTCGCCTATTATCTTGTAATAGGGGATCTTTTTTTCCTCGATGGTACGGTGTACCGGAGTTTGTGTATGCTTTATTTCTGTTATAGACTCGGGTTCGGGCTCTGTCATTACGAAGGGGACCTCTTCCTCTTTTTCTTCAATAACAGGCTCGGGATCGCTTTCTACTATTTCTATCTTTGTAGAAACAGGCGGTGTAGGTTCCTTTTCGCCCTCCTCTTCAAAGAATATCCTCTGCTCGGGCTTTTGGGACAGTACCGTTTCGGCACGGTCATATATGGGCACAAAGGCATTTTTGAGCTTAATATCATCATAGCTTACAGAGCTTGGCTCTATCTTCATCTGAGGCCGTCTTACCGAATTTTCAAGAGCATTTCTTACCGCACAGTATACCGCATCAAAGATCTTTTTGTCGTCCGAGAACTTGACCTCAAGCTTTGTGGGATGAACATTTACATCTACAAAGGCAGGGTGTATGCTGATATTCAGTACACAGCAGGGGAATTTTTCTCCCGGTATAAAGGACTCGTATGCCTGCTCGGTGGCGGACATACAGGTGCGGCTCTTAACATATCTGCCGTTGATAAAATAGTTCTGGAAGTTGCGGTTTGCTCTGACATTGTCAGGCTGACCTATAAAGCCGTAGACCGAAACACCCTCCATAAGGCTTTCTACACGGATAAGCTTTGCGGCAAACTCTCTTCCTAAAACTGCATAAATTGTAGCATAGAGGTCTCCCTTGCCGTCGGTCATATACCGCATCTGCCCATCGGTTATAAGTCGGAAGGATATCTCGGGGTGGGAAAGTGCTATCTTTTCTACCACCGCACAGCAGGCCATACCCTCGCTTACATCTCTTTTTAAGAACTTTCGTCTTGCGGGAACATTGGCAAATAATTCTTCTATAATTACGGTAGTACCCACCTGACAGCCTGCACGGGTAACAGTAACATTTTCACCGCCTACAGCCTCAAGTATCGTGCCCATATCCTCATCATGAGGTCGGGTCATAATACGAAGCCTTGACACCGAGGCTATAGCCGCAAGTGCCTCTCCGCGGAAGCCCAAGGTCACGATACCGTCAAGGTCGGAGGCATATTTTATTTTACTTGTTGCGTGTCGCTTGATGCAGACAGGCACATCCTCCTCCCTCATACCGCAGCCGTCGTCGGTGATACGGATAAAGGACACACCGCCGCGCTTTAATTCAACGGTGATGTTCTTTGCCCCTGCATCAATAGCATTTTCAAGAAGCTCCTTTACGGCAGAAGCGGGTCTGTCTACGACCTCGCCTGCGGCAATAAGGTTTGCCACCTTGAAATCAAGCGTATTGATTATTCCCATATTTTATTTATCCTAAAATCTTTTTTAAGTCAGCTATCAGATTCAACGCATCAAGAGGGGTCAAGATGTTGAGATCTGTGTTTTTAAGCTTATGTATCGCCTCATCCCTTGCAAAGTCCTCAAAGGTAAGGTTGGTTCCCTCTTCCTCCTCCTTTGCAACGGGGATGCGTTTATTTTCTGTTTCTATATTGATAAGTACCTCTTTTGCCCTCTTGATAACAGGTGAAGGAACACCCGCTAACTTTGCAACCTCTATACCGTAGCTTTCGTCGGTAGCACCGCGGACTATCTTACGAAGGAAGGTGATGTCATCCCCCTTCTTCTTTGCGGCGATGTTGTAGTTACGAACACCCTCTACCTCACCCTCAAGGGCGGTAAGCTCGTGATAGTGGGTCGCAAAAAGGGTCTTTGCCATTATCTTTTTGGAGGCGGTATACTCTACCACCGCTCTTGCTATACTCATACCGTCATAGGTAGATGTGCCTCTGCCTATCTCGTCATAGATAATAAGGCTTCGCTTGGTGGCGTTCTTTAAGATATAAGCCACCTCGTTCATTTCAAGCATAAAGGTGGAGTTGCCCGAGGCAAGATCGTCAGAAGCACCCACACGGGTGAATATCTTGTCACAGACACCGATGCGGGCGTCAGATGCAGGCACAAATGAGCCTATCTGCGCCATAAGTGTGATAAGTGCAACCTGACGCATAAATGTAGACTTACCCGCCATATTGGGACCTGTTATGAGTATCATACGGTTGTGGGCGGTGTCAAGCATAGTGTCGTTCGGCACAAAATACCCGTCACGGGTAAAGCGCTCAACAACAGGGTGTCTGCCCTCTTTTATGCTGATAATGTCGCTGTAGTCCACCTCGGGACGAATATAATTGTTCTGCGCCGCAACAATGGCAAGGCTCAGATATACATCAAGGGTGGCAAGAGCAGCAGCTGTTGTCTGTATGCGCTTGACATTCTCTGTGCGCTGGATATACTGACATACCTCTGTAAAGAGCTGATATTCAAGAGCCGCTAATTTGTCGGAGGCTCCGAGAATAGAGCTTTCAAGCTCCTTTAGCTCCTCGGTTATATATCTCTCACAGTTGGTGAGAGTTTGCTTGCGCATATAGGTTTCGGGAGCCTGAGATACATAGGATTTTGATATCTCTATATAGTATCCGAATACCCTGTTATAGCCTATCTTAAGCTTGGGAATGCCTGTAGCATCCTTCTCACGCTGTTCTATTTCTTTTATATAATTACTGCCGTTAGACTTTATGGAATTAAGTCTGTCTACCTCGGCATTGTAGCCTGCCTTTATCATTCCGCCCTCACGGACCGTAAAGGGAGGCTCGTCGACTATTGCACGCTCAATAAGTCCGTAGATATCGGATAACTCATCAAGCTGATTGTATATATTATTTATCTCATCGCTCTTGGCATCAGAGAGAAGCTCCTTTATCTTGGGGATAGCCGCAACGGTTGAGGCTATAGCGCGAAGGTCACGGCCGTTTGCCGAGCCGTAAACGATCTTAGACATCAGTCTTTCAAGGTCAAGTATACCGCGAAGCAGCTCGCCAAGCTCGTCACGGAGCATCATATTGCAGTAAAGCTCCTCGACAGCCGACTGGCGCATTACTATCTGATTAGTGTTGACTAAAGGAAGCTCTACCCATTTGCGAAGCAGTCTTGCACCGGGAGAGGTAAAGGTCTTGTCAAGAACACCCAAAAGACTGCCTCTCTTTTCCTTTGAGCGCATGGTTTCGGTAAGCTCAAGGTTACGGCGGGTGTTGGCATCCATTTCGAGATACTGTCCGCTCTGATATATATTTATCTCCTTGATATAGGATATATCTGTTTTCTGTGTCTCGCAGATATAGTCCACCAAGGCACCTACCGCAGCACAAAGAAGAGCATCCGAGCGAAGTGCTTCAAGATCACCGTCCTTAAAGCATCTCTCAACAGTTCCCTTGACCCTTGATATCTCAAAGCGCTCCTGTGCCATATCGGTAACAAAGGCATTGAGCCTCTGATCAAGAAAAACAGAAAGGTCGGGGATATCGTATCTCTTTATGTTCATCAGCGCCTCAGAGGGGCTGTAGGTTGCTATTTCATTTATAAGACGGGTAACACAATCGGCACCCGAGAACTTTGTTACCGCCATATCGCCTGTAGAAACATCGGCAAAGGCTACTGCTATCTCACCGTGGAGAACACAGACAGAACAAAGGTAATTGTTCTTTGTCTCACTTGGAATATTCTGACCGATAACCGTACCGGGGGTAACTATACGGGTAACCTCACGGCGCACAAGACCCTTTGCAGTTGCAGGATCCTCGGTCTGCTCGCAGACTACCACCTTGTAGCCCTTGGCAACCAGTCTGCCTATATAGTTTTCTGCCGCGTGATAAGGCACACCGCACATAGGAGCTCTTTCCGCCTCACCGCAGTCTCTGCCTGTAAGGGTCAGCTCAAGCTCGCGGGAGACAGTCTTTGCATCCTCAAAGAACATCTCATAAAAGTCTCCCAGACGATACATAAGTATGGCGTCCTTATATCCCTCTTTTACAGCAAGGTATTGCTGCATCATAGGTGTCATAGTTTAATCCTCCATCAATTCTCCAAAGAGAGCGTAGGTTTCTGCTTTTGTTATCATAATGTCCGCAAACTGTCCGATAAGGCTGTCGGGGCCTTCAAAATGGACAAGGCGGTTCTTTTCGTTTCTGCCTGTAAGCTTTGTTTCGTCTGTCTTGCTTCTGCCCTCTACAAGCACGCGGGTAGGCTTGCCCTCATATCCTCGGTTACGGTCAACCGAGATCTGACTCTGAAGCTCCAGCATACGGGTAAAGCGCGCAGACTGCTCCTCATAAGGAATATGACCCTCCATAGAGTATGCAGGTGTTCCCTTGCGGGCAGAGTAAATGAATGAATATATATTGTCAAAGCCTACTCTTGCGAGAACATCAAGGGTATCCTCAAACTCCTCCTCGGTCTCGGTGGGGAAGCCCACTATAATATCGGTGGTAAGTCCGATATCAGGCATCTTTTCTCTCATATAGTCAACAAGGCTTAAGTATCTTGCCTTGTCATAGTGGCGGTTCATCCGCTTAAGCACACGGTCGTTGCCGGCCTGCAGGGGAAGGTGAAAATGCTTTGCGATCTTAGGCTCACGGGCCATAGTGTCAATAAGCTTGTGGGTGGCGTCCTTAGGGTGGCTGGTCATAAATCTTACGATAAAGTCACCCTCTATCTTACAGATATCGGTAAGAAGATCGGCAAAATCGTATTCCTCGTTTAAGTCCTTGCCGTAGGAGTTTACATTCTGACCGAGGAGGGTTATCTCCTTGTAGCCACGATCGGCTAATTGTTTTACCTCGGCTAAGATATGCTCCTTTTTACGGCTTCTCTCTCTGCCGCGTACATAAGGAACGATACAGTAGGTACAGAAGTTATTACAACCGTACATAATGCTTACCCAGGCCTTGAAAGAGCTTTCGCGGTGTACGGGAAGTCCCTCTGCTATATGACCCTCACAGCCGATATCAAGCATAAACTGTCTCTTTGCTCCCGAAAGCCTTGCAAGAAGTATCTCGGGGAAGCGGTAAACCATAGAGGTGTCAAAAACTATATCAACATAGGGATAGCTGTGCTTGATGGAGTCGGCACGATGCTCCTGTGTGACCATACAGCCGCACATAGCGATAACAAGAGAGGGATTCTTTGTCTTTAAGTGCTTACACTGGCCCGTGATAGACAGGGCCTTTTTCTCTGCGTGCTCACGGATAGCACAGGTGTTTATAACTATAAGATCGGCTTCTTCTATTTTATGGGTTATAGTATAGCCCATCTCCTGCGCCATACCGCCGAGTCTTTCGCTGTCCGCCTCGTTCTGCTGACAGCCAAAGGTCAATATATATGCCTTTTTGCCCTCGCCGATAATACTCTTTATCTGCGACATACAGACATACTGTCTGTCTATTTCGTGAGCATCAATTCTCATAGGTAAACATTTCCTCCATGCCCTTGGTCATAAGTATATCATCATCTGTGACGAACAGGGCTTCAAAATCGTATATTCCGCTGTTGTAAAGCTCCATAGCCTTATCATATCCCATTACAAACAGAGCCGTTGAAAGGGCATCTCCCAAAGCGGCATCCTTTGTATAAACTGCCACGCTGTGAAGACCGTTGTCTGCAGGGTAGCCTGTCTTTGGATCAAATATATGGTGATATTTTTTACCCGAGACCTCAAAATACCTTTCATAGTCTCCGGATACCGATACAAATCCCGAATCGGTAATTATCTTACCCACAACGCCCTCAGCGTCAAAGGGATCCTTTATTCCTATTTCCCAGAGTCCGCCCGCAGGCTTCTGACCCCATACACCTACATTGCCTCCAAAGGAGACCATACCGTAGGGGGTCTTTTCGGAAAGTGTAGAAACCACCTTGCCCAGAGTATAGCCCTTGGCAATACCTCCAAGATCCACGCAGACCGCAGAGCTCTTTGTGATAGTATTACCATTGATGGAAAGTGCGCTGTAATCCACATTGAAAAGTGCCATATTTATCTCGTTTTCCGAGGGCAGATATCCGCCCTCTGTTATATTCCAGAGCCTGGTAAGAGAAAGCACCGTGGGATCATAGGCACCCTGGGTCTTTTGGGAAATGTCGATGGCATACTCCATAACCGCAAGAAAATCACCCTCTGCCTCATACTCTGCACCGGCAGAATTAAAACGGCTTACGGCGCTGTCGGACACCGTAGCGGAAAGTCTGCTCTCCGCCTCATAGATATAGTACACCACATTGTTACAGATACCCTCGATGTTTTTGACATTATCCGCAACATTGATGGTGATGACCGTGTTCATACAGTATATTTCACGGGTATAATAGCCGCTGCCGCCGCTGCTGCAGGCAGTAAACAGCAAAAGCACACAAAGCAGTAAAACAATTGATCTACGCATTTTTAAATAACCTCATTATCGGTGTAATGACCGCTGCCGTAATAAGTCCGAATATGACCGAAAACAAAAGAAGCAACGGAAGATATGAAAAAACAGAAATACCGCAAAGCAGTATTGCACCTGCAATACACTGTCCGATATTGTGAAGAGATGCACAAAGCACCGAAATACCGTAATAGCTGACCCTGCCCCATAGAAGCTTGCCCAGCCACATTCCCCCATAGGCAAGAAGTCCGCCGAAAAGCGAAAAGGTAAAGGAGCTTACATTGCCGAACAAAAGAGTTGTCAGGACAATACGGGTGAGGCTCACCCCAAGGGCATCCACAGGGGACACGGCATAAAAGCAAAGCATTATTGCCACATTGCAGAGTCCGAGCTTGGCTCCCGGTAAAGCAATAGCCAGAGACAGGGGAAGAACAGCCTCAAGATAAGAGAGCATAAGCGCAACGCCCAACAGCATTGCATCAAGAGTAAGGCGCTTAACCCGCGACGAAATCATAGCCCTCCTCCTCTCCTGTGATACGAAGTGTCACTCCCGAGGGAACACAGGCTATAAGCTGACCGCATCGGTTTATTTTGCCTGTATGGACACAGGTCCTGTCCGGACAGTCAGAGCTTTCTACATAAGCATAGCCGTTCTTTATACAGATGCTTAAGGTATAGCCATTGGATTCAAGGGTAAGCTCTTTGTCACGGTCAAGAGAACAGGCGGTTTTTTCGCCGTTACAGCTTATTTCAAGCATAGCCGCTTCACGGGTAAAATATGGGATAAGAAAGGCAAGAAATACTGTAAGAGCAAGCAGCAGAACACCGCTTATTATAACAATATCTCCCTTTTTAAGTCCCTTACTCATCTCATATACCGCCAAGTGAACATAATTAAGTATATTTTATCAAAAAAACCCGAAAATTACAATAGATATATGTAAATAAAAAAAGATTTTCGCTTGGTACGAAAATCTTTTTTGGGGGTTATGCTTTCTTTTTGTTGAATAACTTTTTTGCCAGAGCAAAGATAATTGCTATTCCAAGACCTACACCGATAGCCACAACAAGGTCAAACACAACGGTAAGTACAAAGGTAACCAGGAGTACTATGATATCTGTCCAGCATCTTTTCTTTATGATATCACGGAACTTTTTCCACTCGCTCATATTGTAGGCAACCATAAAGAGGATAGCAGCTATAGCAGGCATGGGAATTCCCTGCGCCAGGGGGGTAAGGCAGACAAGCACAAGGAGAAGCACAATAGCATGCACCATACCCGATATAGGAGTTCTGCCGCCGTTCTTTGCGTTTGCCGCGGTTCTTGCAATAGCACCGGTCGCGGGGATACCACCAAACATAACAGAAGCAACATTACCCAGACCCTGTGCAACAAGCTCGGCATTGGGGTTATGCTTTGAGCTTATCATACCGTCAGCCACCACGCAGGAGAGCAGCGATTCTATAGCCGCAAGTAACGCAATGGTAAAGCCGTCGGGAATAGCCGCCAATATATTATTAAAGCTGAAATCATAATCGCCAAGAACAAACTTAGGGAATCCCTTGGATATTTCGCCTATGGTAGCTACATCACCGAAGCCGGGAACAAACTTAACTATAAGTGTACCCACTACAACAGCAATAAGTGAAGGGGGAACACGCTTTTCAAGCTTGGGGTAGATAATAAGTATGGCAAGGCATACAGCACCTACAACCAACGCCTGCCAGGTAAATGTGCCTATGGCATCTATGTTAGCCTCGATCTTTTCTATAGCCTCAATAGGCTTGATACCCTCGGCATACTGAAGACCGATAAAGTCCTTGATCTGTCCCACAAGTATGGTTACGGCAATACCCGAGGTAAAGCCTACCGTTATGGTATGGGGCATAAGCTTAATAAGACCGCCAAGCCTGCACACACCCATTATTACAAGCATAACACCTGCAATGATAGTGGCAATTATAAGTCCCTGCATGCCCTTTTCTTCGTTTAACACTATGCCTGCAACCATGGTGGCAAATGCAGCGGTAGGACCTGCTATCTGTATACGGCTGCCGCCTAAAAACGAAACGATAAAGCCTGCGAATACCGCAGTATAGATACCGCGTACAGGTTCAACACCGGAAGCACTTGCAAGAGCTATGGAAAGGGGCAGAGCGATAATGGCAACTATGATACCCGCAACAATATCCTTTACAAATTGAGAACCGGTATAGCCCTTCATTGCCGAAAAGAGCTTCGGCTTAAGATAAAATTCCTTCAAAAAAATCCATCTCCTTTGGATATAATCAATTGACCTTGATATACTATCACAACAAAAAAACAAAGTCAATGAATCTTCTGTGAAAAAACTTTATTTTTTCTGCAAAAAAGGGTTGACAAATGTATTTTGTTGTGTTATACTAACACTCGCACCGCAAGAGTGCAACTAAATATGCGAGAGTGGCGGAACTGGCAGACGCGCACGTTTGAGGGGCGTGTGGTTCACACCGTACGGGTTCAAGTCCCGTTTCTCGCACCACGAAAAAGGATGTCTTTCGAGACATCCTTTTTTCGTGGTGCAGCTAAATTCGGCTTCGCCGAGCTAAATTGAGCACAGCTCAGCTAAATTCCTCACGGAGCTAAATGTGCTCCGCACGCTATGGCCGAATTTAATTTAGCTGTACGAAGTACAATTTAGCTATTTCGTAAGAAATAATTTAGCTGCGAAGCAATTTAGCTTTAATGTTCCAAGTTTCGCCTTGATTTTATTTCGGGTTTGTAGTATAATTATTACACAAGCTTCAAAGCTCTGAAGGAGTACAGTCAATGAAATTATTCAAAATCGGCACAATTTTACAAATCGTTTATTTTGCTTGCTGTATGCTGTTTCGTGCATTGCAGCGGGGGTGTATAAAAGTTACTGAATATCAAAAGGATGCTCACGCATCCTTTTTTAATATTCTATCTTCCCTTCCGCCTTAAGCGCTCTTGCAAGCACTACGAGGGTACGCATTGTACCATAGCTAAGGTCAAGGTCGTCGGGTGCGGCACCGTAAAAGTATCCCTTACCGTAAAGTGCTTTAATGGGAGCCTGCGCCCAGTCGGGAAGCTCATCCCAATAATGATAGACCCTTTCCTTTGAGGCATCTATCATTGCCTGTACCTCTTCTCTTGTCAATTCATCATCCTCCTTTGACAGCTCTGCCCTTATCATATCAAGAAATCTCTGCCAGCCCATATCAAGGGTACGGTGGGGACAGTATTTACCCGAGAAATCCTGATGCTTTTTAACTTTGGATATATCCCAGCCGTATTCCTTAAGCTTTGATGCAATGAATACGGCGGTATTTTTTTCTGCCTGTATAAACCGCTCTCCGCCCGATTTTGAATAGCATATCTCGATACCGATATAATTTCGGTTACCCTCACCTGTTGCTCCGTCTCCTGCGTGAAAGCCGTTACGGTTCTCGGGGATAGCCTGTATGATCTGCCTGTCATCTATGGCATAGTGATAGGATGTGTAGTCGTTGTTACCTGTCATATAGGCTATCTCGTTTTCGGCAGAGGCATCGTTTGCCGTATTGTGTACGCATATACCCTTTGGTGTCATGGAATAGGGACATTTTATACCGTACTTATCGGCAGATACAAGTCTCTGTATTATCTCCATATCAACCCTCCTTCTTTTCGTGCTGGGTGCCAAAGTAGAAGGCTATCACCGAGGATGTGATTATCATCACATTATCCGGGGATATCTGTCCCTTCAGACTAAGCACCGCAAACACCGTAACCACCGCAAAGGTAACTATAGTCTTTACCTTAATTAAATTTGCAATATTTTTAAGCATTTTTACCTCCTTATGTAACAATGTCCCAGGTCTGAACTTCCTTGTAGATACGGTCTACAAAGGAATTTCCCTTAAGTGTTTTGTATGCTTCGTACAGAAGTACAAAATTTTCGTATTCGTACTGCCGTATCTCTTCTTTTTCGCGGTTGTGGTAATAGATACGCAGCATTTCACTTCTCAGCTGGCAAAGCTGTCCCTTTTTTATTTTATGATTGTTCACCCAAATAGGTGCCATCATACCCATAAGTGCGATAAGCTCCGCCACAAAGAAGGAAAGAGTCATCTTATCCATTGGTGTTTTCCTCCTTGATATACTTAACATACTTGTCCTTATCTTTATAGTCGTAAACGCCAAAGGCAGTCAAAAGCACATTTGCGTAAACCTCTGCGTATCTCGATATACCAAAAGAGGAATAAGCCTTCTTATACTCGGTGTTTGTTGAAGCCACGAAATCGCTTGATACCTCCATATTAAAGCCCTGTATTCCGTATTTAGCCGCTTGACGGTATTCTGAACCACCTGTACCCGATACGCTTACATATCCGTAGCTCTCTTGATCTGCTAACTCGTCACCAAATCTCTTACTCCAAGAGTCGGACATTTTGCCTATAACTCTACAAGCAAGATTACAGGTATATTTAGTTCCTGCCGAACACCACATAACACGGTTATCAGTTCTTGAGCTGAAAGAGTGAGCTGATAATACAAAAGCCATATCGGTGTTGGTTTTCATAATATTGTCGATGGCTATTGACTCAGGCTCGCTGAGAGCTTCTGCACCGCTGTACTGCTTAACAGTCACACCGTCATCTTTAAATGTCTTGTAATCGACAAACCCTACCTCAAAGTTTCGGTGTATCTCTACATCGTTAGCGTTAAGGTATATAGTGTTATTGCTCTGAACCATAGCATAAGGATTTGCACAAGGTAATACAATCAAATGCACATTCCTTAACAGAGGTCTTAAATCGGGATTAGTAACCAATTCCTCTATGCCGTAGTACAATCCATAAACGGCTATATATTCGTTGTGAATGCCCGACATTAGGAATGCTTTCGGTTTCTTCTCGCTGTACAATGAACCAGTGTGATATGTTTCGGGAGCTTGAATATCATATCTGTACAGATGATGAATATTATCCGAGCAGAAACCGAGGTCTGTCTTTGTAATGTAATCAGGATATCTTGCCATAAGATCATCATACAGAGCGTATATGTTATTAGGTGTTCGCTCTGATATATCGCTCTTATCGGGCTTTACTGCTTCGGTTTCAAATGTAGGAACATTGCCGTCATAAATAGCATTTTCCCAATTTCGCAGATACTCAGTGTCAATATCACCAACAACCGGGGCAATAGCATCAAGCCTATCTTTGATCTCGTCGATTTCATCATCATAGTTTGAATAAACAAAACTATTACCTGTAAAATACCAATCCTGACCACCCTCAGAGCCTGCATTCCAACTCGGTTCTGTGTCTGCAACAACGATAATCGCACCGTCTAAAGAACCTGTACCTAAACGGAAATAAGCACAATTAGTAAGAGATGCACTGTTTGAAAGTGTAAACGTAGATGTGTTAATGGTCTTGACATCTCCACTCACCGTTACGTAACCGTGTTTTGCAGCGTTTGAATTTGCACCTATATAATTATGGTTTGAGTCATAAAAGCCGATTGCTTGGGTACTCGTTGATGTTGATTCTGCTGCACCCTTAATATATATGTTTTTGCCGTAGGTAACCGGTATAAAGCCAGTTGTGTTCTGCAAGCTATCTGCTTTTATTTCGCCGTTTGTAGTACTTAATCTATATCCCGCAAAATAGCCCTCTTTAATAGCCGAAGCAGATACGGTAGCGTCGCTTGAATGTCTTGTTGTTGTGTCACCTTCGGGCAACAGGTTAGTATATGCCTGTGTACTTTCCTTTAAAGAATATTTATACACCTTGTTATCGGGTAAGATATATAAACATGATGTGTCACCATTCTCACGTAGCCACTCAACCGAAGCGGCAAACAAAGGTTTTATCTGTACAGTACCGTCCTTGCCGTCCTTACCCTTGAGAGCTGCAAGCCATTCGCTCTCGGTAAGTGTACCGCCCAGGTCTATGTAGCTTTGGTAAGCGGATTTACCATCTGATCCGTCACTACCAGAAAGACCTGTCAAACCACGAGGGCCAGTGTCTCCGGTTTCACCTTTAGGTCCCTGCGGTCCTGTGTCACCCTTGTCGCCTTTGGGACCTTGAGGACCTGTAGCACCTACAGCTCCATCAGCACCTTTTTCACCGGTATCTCCTTTGTCACCTTTATCTCCTTTGGGACCTTGGATTCCCTGCTCACCTTGTGGTCCCTGCGGACCGATAGCACCGTCAGCACCGGGATCTCCTTTATCACCCTTGTCGCCTTTGGGACCTTGAGGACCTGTAGCACCTACAGCTCCGTCAGCACCTTTTTCACCGGTATCTCCTTTGTCACCTTTTTCACCGGTATCTCCTTTAGGACCGTCTTCACCGGGGTCGCCTTTTTCGCCTTTTTCACCGGTATCACCCTTATCGCCCTTGTCACCCTTTGCGCCGGGAGCGCCGTCCCTGCCGTTAAACAAGCCGCTATCAGCATCGGCCCTGACCGATTCTGCTATCGCCATCAGCTGTTCCAGCTCGGTAAGTGTAGCTTCAGATGAATTTTCAACCTCAAGCTCGGGGCCTTTTACTACATTGACCTTAACTCTCGATGTCGTAATACGCAGGTTTTCGTCACCGTCAATACCGATAAGAGATACATAAAATCCATCTGCTGCTATTACCTCCCAGGGTACCGTGCATATGTTTTCGGACAGTAATTGGCAGTAGCTTTTTCCTCTGCAGCTGAAAACAGCTTTTTTTGAAACTCCTTCCCAGCAATCATCGAACTCAAAGACGGCAGATAAATAATTCTTGGAATTTTCCGCAACAGTCTTTGTATCAACTCTTTTTAATTTTTGTTCTTTTATTTTAAAGTAAAGATTCATATTTTGCCTCCTTTTTTCTTCAATTATACATTTTAATTTCGTCATTCAAAAGGGTACCACCCCCTAATTTTTTCCTTGAAATATTGAAAATCACCGCAAATAAGTGTATAATTATATAAATAATTTCAGGAGAAGCTATATGAGAATCGCGTTTATAGGAGACCTGCAATACTGGAAGGCAGAAATAGAAAATCTTGAATATAAAATGCGGCAGGTATCTATGCATAAACCCGACCTTGCCATAGTTATGGGGGACTTTGGCGGTTCTAAAATGAGAAGTGTCGAGGGGCTGGAGGAAACAAAGCATCATGTTGATCTTATAGGCTGTCCCCGGCAGGCTATTATGGGAAATCACGATGTTGAATACAACTCCGAGTATATGTATGACTACGACCCTGTCTCCACCTTCAGAGAGGTTTTCGGCAAGGAGCCTTACAGCGCAACCGTGGTTGACGGTGTGCTTATATTGTGTGTTACAATAGAACGGCAGCCCCTTGAGGGACTTCGCACAATACACGCGGTATATGTAAGCGACCGGCAGTATGAATGGGCAAGAGAACAGCTTAAAAAGCATGAGGGTATGCCTACCCTGCTTGTAACCCACGCCCATATGGCAGGAGCGGGGATCCGTTGCGACAGACCCCTTCACACCTCGGCAACCGACACATATCTCGAACAGACCTTTAAGCCGGAACGCTGGCAGGCACTCACCAAGGAATTTCCGCAGATAAAGGCCTGGTGCTCGGCACATCTGCATATGGGGCATGATTATGATACAGCTATTACCTACCGCGAGGGGGTAATGCACATATCCTGCGGAGTTATGACCTGCTGTACAAGGGACGAAAGCTGTAATACCCGATTTGTTGACATAAATAACGGTAAGCTGACCGTATACACCCTTGATCATAACAACGACAAGAAGCTTATCGAGGATGCAGTTCTTGACTTAAACGAAAATACTCCTCCCGAGGGCAGATATTATATTCCTCAAAAGGGAGAAATTCTTGTAGGCGAGGATGATGCTCCTACAGCGGTATACAGGCATCCTTATCTTGACCGTTACTATGTTGCAACTCAAAAGGATTTTTTGTGGGAATATGACGGCGGTCTGTGGGACTTTACAGGGACTATAGCTTATGAGCGAAAAGTAAAAAGCCTGTCGGCAGAAAGCGACAGACTTTATATAGAATTTGCAGATGGAGAGATAAGGTCTGTAGACCCACATTCCCGTAAAAGATGGCAGTATACAGATCATATAAATCAGGAATATATTCCCGAAAGTGAGCTTAAGGGTGATATAATGAAGACCGTTCCTTTTTCAACCTTCTCAAAGAAGGAAGGAATTTATGTGAAATTTATTTAATAAAAACGAAAGCAGGCTTACGCCTGCTTTCTTCATTAATTTTGCATTATTTTGTTGCTTCAATATATCCAAGCTCAACCAGCTTCTTATAAACCTGCTGACCGAGGAGGGTGTTGTAGATGTGGTTGCCGTGCTCGTAGTCAGAGAGCATAGAGTAAGGAATCTCACCCTTGGCGATGTTTTCCTCATCCTTCTGCTTTGTTTCCTCGTCTCTTGCATCAAGGTCGATAAGACCCTGTGCGTGAGCATCCTCGAGACCGTGCTCGATGGCATAGGTTCTGAAATCAAGGAAGTGCTCGCCGTAGTACTCGGCAAGATCCTCGTTGAACTCCCAGATCTGAGGCATATAATAAAGGCTGGTAAGGCTGATGATGATATAGTTATCGGTGCCGATATAGTCGATCATACGCTGCTGTGTAGCAATAAGCTTATCAGCTTCATCATAGTCATATTCATTGCTGGGGCCTGTAAAGATAACGTGGAAGTCATCCTTGTCGGGCATAGTCATACCGTTGGTAACAACGCGGGTAAGACGGTCAACATTTACCTCTTCAAATGTACCGCTGCCCTGACGGGTAAAGAAGTACATATCGTTATCGTCCTCATCATACTTGTGAGATATCTGACCCTTCTGACCTGCGATGGTAACGGGAGAAAGACCCTTGGTGCCAAGATCGGCAAGAGACACTACCAGCTCATAATTTTCGTCATAGAGATAGATTCTTACGGGGGTCTTGTCTGCGGGGATCTTGAAGGGTGCAACGTACATAGGCATAGAGCCGTGCTTCATTGCAACATGCTCTGCGGTATCACCGCCTGCACCGTAGTTATATACCTTAAAATCTCTTGTTCCGTAGCCCTGTGCAAATGCGTAGTCACGAAGCTCCTCGGGATAACCGCCTGCGGTCATACTGTCACCCCAGCAGAAGATCTGGATAGCGTCGGATTCTTTTGTTTCGATAGCATCAAAATCCTTGGTGTCGGGGGGAAGAACAGAGTCGGTCTTCATAAAGTGAAGTGTATAGAAAAGCTGTGCCGCCTGGGCTCTTGTTGCAGTACCCTTGGGGTCAAGCTTATCATTGCCTACACCTGTAATAACACCGTTATATACAGCCCATTCTACATCCTCGACCGCCCATGCGCCTATTTTTTTTGCATCTGCAAAGCCGTCAGCGGTATTAGGGCCTGCGGGGAATTTATTGGTTATATTATACTTTACCGCAAACTGATGTATCATACGGGCAAGCTGCTCACGGGTAACATTGTCGTTAGGCTTGAACTTACCGTCGATACCTGCAACTATGCCCTTGTCCACCGCCCAGGAAACTGCGGTCTCAAACCAAGCACCGTCCGGAACATCGGGAAAATCGGTGTCGGTGTAAAGGGTCAGATCATCATCCGAAAGCTGAGACAGCACCTGTACTGTCATAGCACGGGTGAAGTTCATATGAGGGCTGAAAAGGTTATATCCTGTTCCCAGCATCAAACCTCTCTCTGAAACATACTTGACTGCATCATAATACCAGGTACCGGGCTTTATATCCCATAAACCACCGGGAGCAGGCAGAGTGTCTACCGCAAAAGACGGAACGATCGCACCCGTCATCATAAGAAGCGACAGAACCAAAACTGTCAATCTGCGAATAATATTTTTCATTTTAGTTTCCTCCATGGAAATTTTTATACTGTAATTATAACAAACCCTCAGGCGTTTGTCAAATTTCGGGCTTGAAGCAAGGCATGAACTCCAGCTTAAAGAGATTAGCCTTGTGTCTGCGGTCGATATTCTCCTTGGTTACGGGATCGTCGATCTCCCCTGTTCTGATATATCTGTCAAGCACCGCATAGGTAAAGCCGAGATTCTCTTCATCTGTCTTGCCGCAGAGACCGTCGATGGGAACCTTATCCACAAGCTCATCGGGAAGCCCGAGCAGTCTGCCTATCTCCTTGACCTCGGCAACCGTAATAAAGGACATGGGAGAAAAATCGCCTACAGAGTCACCGTAACGTGTGGAGTAGCCTACCCAGTCCTCGGAGAGGTTACAGGTATTGCACACTCTGCCGTTAACGCTCTGGGATACGGCATAGAGGGTGGACATTCTCACTCTGGGAGGGATGTTCTGTATGGTCTGGGGAGTTATCTCGATATCATCGGGCAGATTGTTTATTATAGCATCCACCGCATCCTTTACGTTGATAACATAATGCTTGATGCCAAGGTGGTTTACAAGCATAAATGCCTTGTCTATATCGTGCTGCTCGCCCTTGGGCATAAGCACACCTATAACTCTGTCCTTGCCGAGAGCCTCAACACAGAGAGCCGCCGCAACAGAGCTGTCCTTGCCGCCCGAAATGCCTACAACGGCATTACAGCCGGGACCGTTCTTTTCAAAGAAGTCGCGTATCCACGCTACACATTCGTTTTTTACCTTTTCTGCATTAAACATTTTTATCTTCTCCTATTCTGTTACGTTTATCTGACACATCTTCATTGTGGTAAGTGCCGCATTGTGGCTGTCGGGAGTAACTCCTGCACAGCAGGATGCATCTACACCGACCTCTGCTTCAAGGAAGTTGGCCTTGATCAAAAGAGCATTGGATACAACACAGATATCGGTGCAAAGGCCGATAAGCTCTATTGCAATATCTGCCTGATCATAGGATGCTTTGATATACTCAACAAGCTCGGTGGAGCCAAAGGTAGGCTTCTCGATAGCCTTATATTCTCTGTTATCAAGAGCGGCTTGAACCTTAGAGTCAAGCTCCCAGCCGTCAGTACCCTTGATGCAATGAGGTACGGGAAGGTTTTTGCCCTCCTGAGTTTCCATATAGCTCTCGGAATGGGTGTCATATGTGACAATAATATCACCCTCAAAGGCTTCTATCTTGTTTACAACATTGTCAACTATGGCAACTGCCTCGGCAGAGCCAAGAGCACCGTCAACAAAGTCCTTTTGCATATCAACTACGATCAATATATTTTTCATAACATCCACCTTTTCACTTTTGACTATTATATCACATACCTGCACAAAAAACAAGAGAACAGATACAAGTATCTGTTCTCTGATTCAGTAAGTATTGATTTTCTGCACATCGGGCACTGCACATACAGTCAATGATTGTAAGATACCCGATTATCGCCGCAGGTCGTACCCGCTTAGCCCATCATTTCAGCCGAAATGATATCAAGCACCTTCTGATAACAGCCGCCGCAGCCTGTGGAGCAGTTGGTGATAGACTGTACCTCCTTGAAGGCATCAAGAACGTCGTCAAACTTCTTTTCACAGTGAAGAGCCGCTACGATATCGTTGTACTTAACCTGCTTGCAATTACAAATAATTACGTTTTCCATATTGTTTCTCCTAAGTTTTCAGATAACTAAATCCTCGGGTGATTTGTTACCGCTGACTTCATGCGATTATGGCAGCGGCAACTTGCCGCTTAGTTAAAATATCTCTTAAGAAGACCTGCGAAAGCCTTGCCGTGACGAGCTTCGTCGCGAGCCATTTCATGTACGGTATCGTGGATAGCGTCGAGGTTGTTCATCTTTGCCATCTTTGCAAGCTCAAACTTACCCTCGGTTGCGCCGCACTCTGCTTCAACTCTCATCTCAAGATTCTTCTTGGTGGAGGTGGTAACTACCTCACCGAGAAGCTCTGCAAACTTAGCTGCGTGCTCTGCTTCTTCATATGCTGCCTTTTCCCAGTAGAGACCGATCTCGGGATAACCCTCACGGTGTGCAACTCTTGCCATAGCAAGGTACATACCAACCTCGGTGCACTCGCCCTCAAAGTTAGCTCTGAGGCCGTCAATGATCTCCTGAGGAACACCCTCAGCCTTGCCTACGCCAACCTCGTGCTCACAAGCCCATACCATCTCGCCGTTGTCAACGAGCTCTACGAACTTCTCTGCAGGCTGCTTGCAAAGGGGGCAAGCTGCGGGAGCCGCATCACCTTCAACTATCTGACCGCATATTGTACATTTCCATTTTTTCATAATTTAATCTCCTTTATGTAAAAAATATTGTCTTCACTTTGACGATATCATTTTAACACAGATAATTCAAAAAATCAAGAATTTATATTTGACAAATTTGTATTATTACACCTTATATAAAACAAAAGGGCGAAGAATCGCCCTTTTGTTTTATTTACCTGCCTTTGGTCCGTATCCGCCGTACTGTCCGTAGCCGTACTTTTTACCGTAGCCGTATTTCTTGCCGTAACCGTACTTGGAATAGTAATAGCCCTTACCATTCTTGCTGGTGTTGTTGCGCACAACGCCAAGAATCTTACAGTTACTCAGCTTAAGCTGTGCAACTACCTCCTTTGCCTGCTTTGCACGCACACGGGTGCCGCCCATAAGAAGGATGGTTCCGTCGGCAATAGCAGCCATAACCGCAGCATCAATAACTCTGCCCAAGGGAGGAGTATCGATGATTACATAATCATAAACTGCTCTTGCTTCTTCTATAAGCTTGCGGAAGTGTTTTCCGCTGACAAGCTCAACCGGGTTGGGAGGATACTGTCCGGAGAAAAGGATGTTCAGCTTGGAATACTGGGTGTCATAGAGACATTCCTCCAGCTTATTCATACCCGTAAGGACCTCGCTGAGTCCCTTGGTGTTCTTAGCTGTTGTGTTACGGCCTGCCATAACCGATTTACGCATATCTGCGTCTATGAGCAGTACCTTCTTTCCAAGCTCTGCAAAGCTCTTTGCCAGATGAAGAGCAACGGTTGTCTTACCTTCGTTTTCATTACAGCTTGTAATGGTAATAACCTTGATTTCCGGTCCGCAGAACTGAATGTTGGTACGGAGGACCTTATATGCTTCCTGTGTAAAAAAGTCATTTGCGCCCGGAAGCTTCAATGAAATGTTTTCCATTATTTATTATCCTCCTTTTTGTTTGTTTTTTTGTTTTTCTTTTCCTTTACAGGCTTACGGATGGTTTGTGTTCCGTCAAGGGCTATCTCCTCAACAGGCTCCTCGGGACCCTGTCCGTAGCCGTATGCACCATACTTACCGTAACCGTATCTGCTATAACGGGAATACCTGCGGTAACCGTATTTTTTACCGTACTTATAGTAGCCGTACTTACGAGTCTTGTGCTCATCTGCATTGGGAATATCACCGATAACGGTAAGCTCAAGAGCTCGCTCAATCTCCTCATCCGTCTTAAGTCTGTCGTCAAAAAGATAGATAAGGAAAAAGATTGCATAAACCGCTGCCATAGATCCACCGCCGAGAATTGCATACGACATTTTTGAGGGAGTGTTGGAGGGAGAGGTGGTAAGAATACCGTATTCATACAGATTGACCTGCTTGAAGCCCATTGCCTGTGTTATCTTATCAACACCCACATCGCAGACCTTATCTACTATACGCTTTGCGTTTTCAGGAGTATCCGCCCGTGCCGTTACAGTAAGGATTCGGGTCTCCTCGGGGTTAGAGGTGGATATACTGCCGCGAAGCGCACCGTAGGACATATTGAGGTCAAGCTCGTCAATAACCGTATCAAGAACACTGTGGCTCTTGAGAAGCTGGTTACAGTCGTTTACTACCTTAAGAGCAAGGGTAAAGTCCTCATAATCCTGGCTGTAGTACTGATTCTGGTTGGTCTCGTTTGTCTGCTTGAGTATGTAGAGTGTAGCTGTTGAGCTGTACTGGGGAACATATGTGATCTTGTCATATGCTATAACCGAGCCGGTTACCACCACCATAACCAACAGCATCAGCCAGAGTCTCTGGAGAAAGATCCTCCACAGATCACTAAAGGTGATCTCTCTGATAAATGATTTTCCTTTTTCCATACCTTGTTATCCTTTCGTTGTTCAAAATAGAACGGTGATATATTGTAAAAAATTTATTTAATTCTTAAAATCCCAAAAATCTGAATATGTTGAAGCCTGTATTACAGGGAGAGGTATTAAGAATACCGTATTCAAAGAAGTATACCTGCTCAAAGCCCGTAGCCTCTGTAATCTTGTCAATGCCTACCTCACAGACCTTATCCACTATACGCTTTGCTTTTTCGGGAGTATCTGCTCGTACTGTTACTGTAAAGATATAGGTCTTATCGATAATAGCGATGGATACATGTTTACGCAACTCATCGTATGACATATCAAGATCAAGATCTTCTATAACTGTGCAAAGCACGCTGTGGCTGCAAAACAGATGTTTACAGTCGTTTATTACAACCTCTACCGAATCGTGGTCTTGGTCTACGTCAGCATCTTCGTTCTGCTTAAGTACATAAAGAGTAGCGGTAGAGCTGTACTCGGGGACATAGGTAACATAATCGTATATCTGAAATCCCAAAAATCCCATAATCACCACGGCTCCGACCAAAGCAACAACCAAAAGTATCGTTACCGCAATCAGGATCGGTCCTGCCTTGCTTCTTTTTTTAGTCTGTGTATTTTCCATTGTTATTCCTTTCCCGGCTGTCTATTCTGCAATATGGCATAAGGATTATGGATACAGACCGCCTCGGCATATCTGTGACCGAAGTGCTTTTCGATATATTTGTAGCTGTCGCTTATCGACGGAGGCCTTATGACCGAGCCGTGGGCATCGGTTGCCACCAGATCCACAAGACCTAAGGCAAGCATCCTCTTGCAGCAGCGCTTTGAGCCAAAGCCGAACACACCTAAGATGCTCTGGGCATCTACCTGTATCACAACTCCGTTTTCGCGAAGCTCTCTTACAAAATCCATATCCTTTGCCACCTTACGGTATCTTTCTACATGGGCAAGCACGGGAATATAGCCGGCACTGAGGATACTGTTTGTACCCTTGACTATTTCATCCCCCTCTGCGCTGTGGGAAAAATCAACAAGGACATAGTTTGTGTCATTTATAGCATGACACCTGCCCGATTTTATCCACTCCACACAGCCGCGGTCATAGCGAAGCTCGTTGCCGCGGTAGAGCTTGAGATCGGGATATTTTTCTGCTGCATATCGGGAAAGCTTTTCAAAGGACCTGTCCGCCCTTTCTGAGTTTTCGCCAAAATATCCGGGATGATAATGGGGGGTCAGGCAAAGATGCCTGATACTATCCTTGTAGATGGCATCGATAAGGCTCTGCATATCCTTTTCGCTCTTTGGGCCGTCGTCGCAGGCATAAAGGGCGTGGTTATGAAGATCCACAAGCTCCATTATTTGTCCTTTCTCCAAACCATACGGTCAACAATGTCGGTGTAGCTCTGTATTATCTTGACCACCTTTGTGCTGACATTTGTATCGATATAATCGGGAACGGGGATTCCGTAGTCACCTGTGTCGTTCATTGTGATAGCTGTATGCACCGCCTGTACAAGGCTCTTTTCGTTGATGCCCGCAAGGACAAAGCACGCCTTGTCAAGAGCCTCGGGTCTCTCGGTGGAGGTACGGATGCACACCGCCGGGAAGGGCTTACCTATAGAGGTAAAGTATGAGCTTTCCTCGGGCAGAGTTCCGCTGTCAGAGATAACTGCATATGCATTCATCTGCAGACAGTTGTAATCGTGGAAGCCCAAGGGCTGCTGACGAATAACACGGCTGTCCAGCTCAAATCCGCTTGCCTCAAGGCGCTTTGCACTTCTGGGGTGGCAGGAATAGAGGATGGGCATATCGTATTTTTGCGCAATAGCATTAATTGCATTGAAAAGACTTAAAAAGTTCTTTTCGGTGTCTATATTCTCCTCGCGGTGAGCCGAGAGAAGAATGTACTTACCCTTTTCAAGGCCCAGACGAGCATGAACATCGCTTGCCTCGATCTTGTCAAGGTTGTCCGAGAGCACCTCTGCCATAGGCGAGCCTGTAACATAGGTCCGCTCCTTAGGCAGACCGCAGTCTGCAAGATAGCGTCTTGCGTGCTCTGAGTATGCTAAATTGACATCCGAAATAATATCAACTATACGGCGGTTGGTCTCCTCGGGCAGACATTCATCCTTACAGCGGTTGCCCGCCTCCATATGGAAGATGGGTATATGGAGTCTCTTTGCTGCGATAGCCGAAAGACAGGAGTTTGTGTCACCCAAAATGAGCATTGCATCAGGCTTGGTCTCTACCATCAGCTTATAGGAGCAGTTGATAATATTGCCTACAGTAGCACCCAAATCGTCGCCCACCGCATCCATATATACCTCGGGATCGTCAAGTCCCAGATCACGGAAGAAAATTCCGTTAAGGTTATAGTCATAGTTCTGTCCGGTATGGGCAAGGATGCAGTCGAAATATTTTCTGCACTTTTTGATAACCGCGCCGAGACGGATTATCTCGGGTCGGGTGCCTACGATGATAAGCAGCTTTAATCTGCCGTCATCCTTGAATTTTATATCAGAATAATCTGTTCTAATCTCCATCATTCCACCGCCTCAAAAAATGTATCCGGCTTTGCGGGGTCAAAGGCTTCGTTTGCCCACATTACCGTTATAAGGTCATCGGTATCGCTTAAATTTATAATGTTATGGGTATATCCGGGAAGCATATGTACCGCTTCGATCTTATCTCCGGATACCTCAAAGTTAAGTACCTCATCGGTATCTATTTTTCTCTGCTGTATAAGAGCCCTGCCCGACACAACAATAAAGAACTCCCACTTGGTGTTATGCCAATGCTGACCCTTGGTAACACCCGGCTTTGATATGTTTACACTTACCTGTCCACCCGATACGGTACGCAAAAGCTCGGTAAAGCTGCCGCGATCGTCACAGTTCATCTTTAAAGGGAAAGAAGTTTTTTTCTCAGGCAGATAAGAAAGATAGGTCGAATAAAGCTTCTTTGCAAAGGAGCCTTTAGCTATCTCGGGGATCACAAGTGTTTCGGGCTGTGCTTTAAATGATTCAAGCAGCTCTACAATTTCACCTAAAGTAACACGGTGTGTCGTGGGAACATAGCAGAATTTTTCACCGCGATGCTCTTTTTCTTCAAGTGCCGCTATCATCTCGTCACAAAGATCGTCTATATAGAGAAGCTCAAGCACAACTTTAGGATCATTTACGGTTATGGGAAGATCATTTGCAATGTTGTTACAAAAGGTCGCCACCGCAGAATTGTAGTTGGGTCTGCACCACTTACCGAAGAGATTGGGGAATCGGTAGACAAGCACCTTGACACCCTCGTTTTCACCGTAGGAGAAAACGTATTCCTCGCCTGCAAGCTTAGACCTGCCGTACTCGGTATCATATCTACCCTCAAGGGTAGCCTGCACCGAGCTTGATATCATAAGGGGACATCTATTGCCCTTCTTCTTCAATGTATTGCAGAGCTTTTCTATAAAGCTGCAGTTACCCTGCATAAACTCGGAGGGGTCCTTGGGTCTGTTGACACCTGCAAGATTGAATACAAAATCCGCCTGAGCACAATATTCCGAAAGCTCACTTTCGGTTGAATCTAAATCGTACTCATATATTTCATCTATCTTAAGTCCGGGATGGGTACGGTCCTTTTGGTCACGGATATTCTTAAGAGCGTGACAGAGATTTCTGCCCACAAAGCCCTTAGCTCCGGTAACTAATATCTTCATCTGTTTTCCCAGGCCTCTATCTCGTCACGGATATACTGAAGTGATAATAATTTTTCCTTAACACCCTCAACGTCCAGAAGCTCGGTGTTGTTGGAGTTAAACTCGGTCAAAGGATTGCGCTCCTTGTCTCCGTCCTTGAAATATTTATCATAGTTAAGATCGCGCTTGTCACAGGGAACACGGTAGAAGTCCCCAAGGTCAAGGGCGTTTGCACATTCCTCGTTTGTAAGGAGTGTTTCGTACATCTTTTCGCCGTGGCGGATACCTATAACCTTTATCTCGGTCTTAGGATCAAAGAGCTCGCATACTGCCTTTGCAAGGGTCTCAATAGTACACGCAGGAGCCTTCTGAACAAGGATGTCACCGCTGACACCGTTTTCAAACGCAAAGAGAACAAGGTCAACTGCCTCGTCAAGAGACATAATGAATCTTGTCATATTGGGCTCGGTTATGGTGATAGGCTGACCCGCCTTGATCTGCTCGATCCAGAGAGGAATAACAGAGCCGCGGCTGCACATAACATTGCCGTATCTTGTACAGCAGATCTTGGTCTTGTCGGGGGAGACTGTTCTTGCCTTTGCTACCACTACCTTTTCCATCATAGCCTTGGAGGTACCCATAGCGTTAACGGGATAAGCTGCCTTGTCGGTGGAAAGGCATATTACAGAGCCTACACCCTCGCTTATTGCCGCGTTGAGAACATTTTCGGTACCCAGCACATTGGTCTTGACAGCCTCAATAGGGAAAAACTCGCAGGAGGGCACCTGCTTGAGAGCCGCCGCGTGGAAGATATAGTCAACACCGTACATTGCATTCTTTACGCTGTTGTAATCACGCACATCTCCTATAAAGAACTTTATCTTGCCCGCCGCCTCAGGCATCCTTGCCTGAAACTCGTGGCGCATATCATCCTGCTTTTTTTCGTCTCTGGAAAAAATCCTTATCTCGGCAATGTCTGTCTCTAAAAATCTGTTAAGCACCGCATTTCCAAAGGAGCCTGTACCTCCTGTTATAAGCAAGATCTTATCCTTAAAAAGACTCATTTTTCCGCTTCCCTTCAAATAGTTATAATCAATCAGTTTATTATATCATACTTTTTTACAAAAATCAACACCAACATATGGAAAATCCCCACGAAATATCGTGGGGATTTGGTATTATTTAAAGTAAAGAAGCAGCTGGTTGGCAACCATTTTGCCTATTTTTTCATTACCCTTATTGTTGAAGTGAGTTCCTTCGCCTTCAAGATAAAAACACTTATAATTTATAGAACTAACACCCATATTTCTGTACAGATCCACATAGGGAAGGTTGTACTCCTTTGCAACACTGATCACTGCATCGATATACTGGGTATATGTGTTGCCGTTGTATGTGAGCTCGTTACAGCCCTTGTCTGCATTGATCATATATCTGTAGGTAGGAGTCAGCACCATAATTTCAAGATTGGGATATGCCTTGACAAGCTTTTCTATGGAATAGCGCAATGCACCCTTTACGGTTGCGGTATCTCTTGCATTTTCTGCATTGTCGATAGCATAGCCGTTCTGTATATCGTTAAGTCCCATACCTATGGTAACAATACTTACCTTTGACCAATCCACCGCCTTGAGCGCCTCGTAACGGGTGGCTGCGCTGGCAAACTCTATAGACGCAATATTCTGATCCTGAAGAGTCCAGTCCTGCGACACTATAGCATCCACAAGTCTGTAAAGCGAAAACGCATCGTACGCCTGATTGGGATTCTGCGCAATGCTTGCTCCGCCGATACCCGCATTGACCGTTTCAAGCCCTGTTTTTTCGGCGATCACGCTGGCATAATCGGCAGGATCCTTGGGCTTACCCAGCACCGAGTCGCCAAAGCATACGCATACCGTACCCTCGGGAAATCTGTTTGCCGAAGAATTTTTCAGCTCTTCTATAACATATTCCTGCTCTATAAGAGTCTGACTGAGCTTTTCGTAACCGCTCTTGTAATCAAATCCGTCACCTGTATCGGTACTGCAGGCGCAAAGAAGGGCAGTCAATATCAGTACCGCAAGGATCATTGATATTATTTTTTTCATATTTCTGACCTCTCTTGATTAAAATCCCAAAAGCTCAGTTCCGGCAGATTCAAGTCGGGCAAGAAGTGTTTCTGCCGATTCCTTATCAACGCCGACAGCACTGAGATACATCTTGATCTTAGGCTCTGTACCCGAGGGACGGACAATAACAGAGCTGCCGTCAGTCAGGTGGAAGCCTATAACATTGGAGGAAGGAAGATCTATTTTAGTCTTTTCTCCTGTAATCATATCGGTGGAAATGCTCTCGCCGTAGTCCTTCATACAGGCAATGGCCATACCGTCGATATCACGGTATCCGCCTGTGCGGAGACGAGTCATAATATCCTTTATATGCTGCATACCGCTCTGACCCTCGCAGGTAAAGCTCTTCTGTGAGCATACATAGCAGCCGTGCTTCTTATACAGCTCAAGGAGCACATCCATAAGTGTAAGACCAAGGGTCTTATAGTATGCGGTCATCTCGCAGATAAGCATGGATGCAACCACCGCGTCCTTGTCTCTTACATAGCTTCCCGCAAGGTAGCCGTAGCTTTCCTCAAAGCCGAAGATATAGCGGTCTGCCTCCCCCTTTTCTTCAAGAATGGCGATCTGCTCACCGATAAACTTAAAGCCGGTGAGAACATCGATAAGCTGTACTCCGTATTCGTCGGCGATCTTCTTTGTAAGATCGGAGGTTACTATTGTCTTTACCGCAACGGGATCCTTGGGGAGTGTTCCCTTTTCGGTTCTGCGCTTGAGGATATAGTCAAGCAGAAGTGTACCAACCTCGTTACCTGTAAAGAGTCTGAACTCTCCGTCAAGATTGACTGCAATACCTACACGGTCACAGTCGGGGTCGGTGGCAAGAAGAATGTCAGGCTTGACCTCGTCGGCAAGCTTAAGAGCACACTCAAATGCCTGTCTTATCTCGGGGTTGGGATAGGGTGCTGTGGGGAAGTTACCGTCAGGCAGCTCCTGCTCGGGAACTACGGTTACGCCGCTTACACCTATACGGTCAAGTATGGCACGCACAGGCTTGTTGCCTGAGCCGTGAAGGGGTGTATAGATGACCTTGAGACCCGACATATCAATTTCTTCTGATACTCTCTGACCGGCAACCTCACAAAGATATGCATCGATTGCATCCTCGGTGATATATTCGATCTTACCCTCTGCAAGTGCAGTATCAAAATCGCAGGTCTTGACACCGTCAAACTCGTCAACCTTGTTCATTATGGACAGCACGTATTCTGCCGCCTCAAGGCAGAGCTGACAGCCGTCGGGACCGTAGGCCTTGTAGCCGTTATACTTTGCGGGGTTGTGGCTGGCAGTCAGCACGATACCCGCGTCACACTTATAATATCTTACCGCAAAGGAAAGCATAGGGGTGGGCATAAGCTCGGGATAGATGTATACCTTAATGCCGTTTGCCGCAAGAATAGCTGCCGAGTGGCGGGCAAAAACGTCTGACTTGATACGGCTGTCATAAGCGATAGCCACACTGCCCTTGTCTGTTACCGAGTTTACATATGCCGCAAGACCCTGTGTAGCCTTGCCTACTGTATATATATTAAGTCTGTTGCTGCCTGCGCCTATAACTCCGCGAAGACCGCCCGTGCCGAACTCAAGATCCTGATAAAAAGCCTCAGAGATAGCCTCCTCGTTGCCTTCCATTTCCTTTAATTCGCGTACAAGGTCCTCATCGCCTGTGGCAAGAGCGCACCAACGGTTATATCTTTCTTTAATCATAATATTTCTCCTGTATTGTACTCAATTATATGGTACTACATTTTCAGCACAATGTCAATGTCTGTCCGCTTTTTACTTCAAACAGCTTACCGTCAACATCGAACCATATATCAATAAGTGTGGGGTTATATACCATATCGCCCTCTGCGTTCCATACAAGGGATTCATACGCCTTGGTATACTCATATATCTCCATATTGGTGGCGTACCATATATCCTTTTCTCCCGCAAGACGGCCGCAGATATATTCCATACGGTCCCAGCTGTCATCATAAGAAAATTCAGCCGAGTGTCCCCAAATATAGAACACAAGGGGTACTGCATCCGAGGTGGGATGTCCCTTTGGTGAGCGGTCTATATCAAGGAATGCGTTGATGTAATTTTCCATCTTGTCGCTTGAGTGGTGTGCGGTGGGATGCCAGTCATACCAGTCCTCGGGAAGTGTGATGTTAAAGTTTCCCTCATCAAGGCTTCTTGCATAAGCGATATCAAGAGCACGGAGATAAGAATATACTTCTTCTCTGCTTGCACCGTTGCAAAAGCCGCTGATACCCCCGTCGGGATAAGCCATACCTCGGATAATATGTCCGTATCTTTTTTCAAGCTCACGGCGGCAGTCAAGGGTCTCCTTTATACCCTCAATTGCACGCAGAGTTCCGGGAGCGCGGTGCTCAAGACCGTGAACTGCGATCTCGTGGCCCGCAGCTAAAATCGCCATTGTCTGTTCTGTAGTCATACAGTAATCCCAGTCGGCACGCAGAGCCTCACCGTTAAGGTTAAAGGTGCATTTTAAATTATGCTTATTGAATATCTCAGCCAATCTCACATCATGCTTGGAGCCGTCGTCATAGCTGAAGGTAACTGCCTTTCCCACACCTTCGGGAAATCTCATAAAACGGTATCTCATAATTTACCTCACAATATCTTTATATATACATAATACAGTATTTTAGTACATATGTCAATAAAACCACCCTTCAAAAGGGTGGTTTTATAATTATTTTTCCTTCCACTTTGCAGTGAGGACTATATCGTCGGTATAGGTCTTTGCCGAAAGGCTTGTTACCTTTTTACCTGCCTCTGTATACCAGCCGAGGAAGGTGTAACCCTCCATGGTGGGATTTACAAGAGTAACTGCCTTGGTATAGGTATATGTATTGGGTGCCTTTGCGGGCAGAACAAAGTCCTGTGTAAGGGAGTTTAAGTATATGATATTGTAGGTATTTACCTCCCACTTTGCATATACTGTTATGTTTGCGGTAATGCTGCAAGCTTCGATTGTGTCAATTGCCTTGGTGCAAGCCTTATCGGTATACCAGCCGATAAAGGTATAGCCTGTCTTGGTGGGTATGGGAAGAACTGTGGCAACGTCATAAGTATGCTTGGTGGGATAACCTGTAGCAAGCTTGCCCGAGAAGGATGCGTTGTTGTAGTCCTTATAAGTAATGCTGTACTTGTTTGCAGTCCACTTTGCGTAAAGGTCGATATCCTCTGTGTACTTACCCTTTGCAAGGCTTGTCACCTTGGTACCGTTTTCAAGATACCAGCCGCCAAAGGTGTAGCCTGTCTTTGTGGGATTGATAAGGGTCACTGCCGCAGAATACTTATATTCTGTGGGAGCTTCCTTTGCAAACTCGCCGCTGAAGGTATCGCCGCCCATATCGTAGTAACGGATAACGCAGGGATTTACCTCCCACTTTGCATATACTGTTACGTTTGCGGTAATGCTGCAAGCTTCGATTGTGTCAATTGCCTTGGTGCAAGCCTTATCGGTATACCAGCCGATAAAGGTATAGCCTGTCTTGGTGGGTATGGGAAGAACTGTGACAACGTCATAAGTATGCTTGATAGCATAGCCTGTGGGAAGCTTGCCTGTAAAGGATGCGTTGTTCTGATCCTTGTAGGTGATGGTATAGGTGTTTGCAGTCCACTTTGCATAGAGGTCGATATCCTCTGTGTACTTACCCTTTGCAAGGCTTGTCACCTTGGTGCCGTTTTCAAGATACCAGCCGCCAAAGGTGTAGCCTGTCTTTGTGGGATTGATAAGGGTCACTGCCGCAGAATACTTATATTCTGTGGGTGCAGTCTTTGAGAATGTTCCCGAGAAAGCCTCGCCGCCCATATCGTAATAGTTGATACTGCGGGGATTTACCTGCCACTTTGCATAAACGGTTATATTAGACCTGATGCTGCAAGCCGTAATAGTGTCTATAGCCTTGGTACAAGCCTTGTCGCTGTGCCAGCCCATAAATGTGTAGCCCGCTCTTGTAGGTACAGGCAGAACGGTGTCAACATCATAGGTGTGCTTGGCAGCATAGCCTGTGGGAAGCTTGCCTGTAAAGGATGCGTTGTTCTGATCCTTATAGGTAATAGTGTAGCTTATGGGATTCCATCTTGCGTAAAGACGGATAGTATCTGTAAATGCCTTTGCCGCAAGGGTGGTAACCTTGGCTCCTGCCTCGGTGTACCAGCCGCCAAAGGTGTAGCCTGTCTTTGTGGGGTTGACAAGAGTTGTCTTTGCGGTATAGGTATAGCTTACGGGAGTGCTCTTGCCGTATGTACCCGAGAAGTCATAACCGCCCAGATCATAATACTCAATATCATAGCTGCATACCTCCCACTTTGCGTAGAGGGTAAATGCCGCGGTATATGCGTCTGCTGCGATCTCGGTCACAAGCTTTGTGCAAGCCTTGTCTGTATACCAGCCGACAAAGCTGTAGCCCTTCTTTTCGGCGGGAACAAGCTCGGTTACAGAGCCGTAAGCATGGGTTGTGGGTGTGTCCTTGCCGAGAGTGCCGGAAAGGGTCGCGTTGTTATAATCCTTATATGTGATCTTATAGCTGTTGGCATTCCACTTTGCGTAAAGAGTGATGTTGCCAAGATATGCATTTGCCTTAAGGGTGGTTACCTTGGTTCCGTTTTCAAGATACCAGCCGCCGAAGGTGTAGCCTGCTCTTGTAGGATCAACCAGCTTGGTCTCTGTGCCGAATGTATGTGTTGTAGGAGTATTTTTGCCGAACTCACCGTCAGCCATATTCATATATGTAACGGTATATTCGTTATTCTTGGTATCGGTATAACCGCAGTCGGCACAAGCTCTGGTGCTGTGACCGCGGCCGTCGTCCGCCCACTGACCGTACGCGTGGGGCAGAGCCATAAGACCCTCAACGTAATTGAAGCCGCACTGGATACAGGTATGGTATGCCACACCGTCGCTTGTACAGGTAGGTGCGGGATCGTATACGGTATTGTAGGTATGCTTTGCCATTTCCTCCCATACCGCATAGAGGGTAACGCCCTTGTTCTTGGTATAAACAGAGCCTGCAAGGTATGTGGGGACATCTGCGTTCTTGTTTTCAGACCATCCCTCAAAGATATAGCCTGTTCTCTTGGGAATGTCAGTGGTAAGCTTAAGATCGACATCCTCGGTCTTGGTCTGTGCAGCAGGAGTAGGAGTACCACCGTTGGCATCGTACTTTACCGCATACTTTTCGATTACGTCAACGTAGACCTTGTCTGTCCACTGTGCATAAAGGACAACGGGATCAGAATTTCCTCTGTCACCGCCGATATTCTTACCTATAGAATAGCTCTTGCCGGAGCCGTCGGGCTTAGTGTTCCAGCCTGTAAGGGTAGCACCCTCCTTTGTGAAGATCTCGCCCTTGACATAATAGCTGTTATATACATGGAGAGCATCCCAGTCCCACTCGATATACTCGACCACGTCCTCGCCTACACCGCCGTTAGCCTTGTATGTTACAGAGGGCTCCCAAATTGCGTAAAACTCGATGGCGGTATCGCCGTATTCACAGGTGGTGGTATGGAAAGCGCTCCAAGGGAGCTTGCCGCCTGTGGGGGGAATGGTAAGATTCTGCTTGGCAGTTTCGGTAGTAAAGAAGCTCATATCCGAGCGAAGAAGTCCGTAGAAAACTCTGCCGTCCGACATGGTATAAAGTCTGCATCCTGACTTTACAGGCTTGTTTGAACCCTCGGGGAGATCAAAGTTGCCGTACAGGGTCTTGGGATTCTGATAGTTGTTGTCGTCATATCCGCAAACGTACTTTAAAAAGATATCGTCACCGGTCTTGGGGAATGTACCGCCGTCTGCATTATACTGAATACGGTAGCCCCAGATAGCATAGAGTGTAGCGTTTGCGTTAACATTATATACCTCACGGTAGGTTTCTCCTATACCCTTGGAGGTGGTGGAGTCCTGCTCTGTATTCCACTCGATAAACACGCGCTGGTCGCTGTTCTTGGGATACATACCGAGCTGACTCTTAACTGCCGACTTCTTTACGGGAAGCTCAAGGTCTGCGGCAGGGAACTTGTATTTTGTAACAACACCTGTACCCGCACCCTCGTTACCTCTATGGAGGTTAACGGTGTATGCCCAAGCCGCAAAAAGCATAGTATCGCAGTTAACGGTGATCTTGGAGGATCCGCCGTACTTGGCATCATAGCTGTATGCAATGATACCCTTAGCCGCATTTTCTGCAGTTGTTGCCCAACCGCGGAAAATCATACCGTCTTTGGTGGGAACAGCTGAAGGAATGGTAAGTGTACCGGTGGTAGTAACCGCACCGGGACCGCCAACGCCTGTGTTAGCATTAAAGGCAACGGTATAGCTACCGCTTGCAGTAGAGATAACTGCCATCATAGGTATAAGCATAGCCAATACCGTCAAAAGGGCAATTATCCTTTTGGTCATTTTCATAAAATACTCCTTTGTATTTATAGTCATTCAAGGATAAATTGTACCAAATATTTATTGAAGTGTCAATAAAGCTCGATGTTTGTTTATAAATACATACATAAAAGTTTATAAAGGCAGCTGCGATAAAACATCATCGCAGCTGCCTGTAAAAACCTTATCTTCTTTTTCTGTACCTTACTACCTGTCTCTTGCGGGAGATATGCACCGACATCCACAGCACATATGCCGCTATTATAAGCAGTATCAATACACCTATGGCTATGGTTACGGGATGTGTAACTACACTGAGAATTATATCCAGAATGAGAAGTCCGCCGGTTCGTTCCACATTGTTTCTTGCAATAAGGTTTACCGTACCCGCCGCTTCTCCATCGATATATACCGTCATTTCTCCCACTACCTGACCCTTGCTTATGGGAGCCTTAAGAGTCTTGTGCTTAAGGGTATACTCCTTGGTAACAACAGACTCTATATCTGTATCCATAGGCAAAAAGGACACCAGCTTTTCCTCGGACAGCAGCACCACATGGTCCACATTGCCGGAAAGCTTGACAGGCACCTCACAGACTGTGGTAGAGGTATCCACCAGAGTGAAGTAGCCAAAGCCCTTGTATGCCCAGTCAAGGAGCATCAGGGCATCCTCATAGCCGCTGACAAAGAACTTTTCCTGCTCCTTTTTGTTCCCGTTTTCGTCATATACCGCCTCGGGATCTCTTGCACCCATAACCACCACAACATATGTAAGTCCGGAGTTACTGCGTCCGATAGCGGTAACACACCAGCCTGCCTTGCTTGAATAGCCTGCGTTGAGACCCATTACCGAGCGGGTAAGATATTTGGTGTTGTAATAGTTGGATATAAAATAGTTTCTGTTATAGAGATTTCGACCGTTGTTCTTGTTTGTTGTCTCTAGGGCAACAGAGGGAGAGTCGGATATCTCGATATATTTTGCTATGGTATAGGCATGGCAGGCAAGCTTGACCACATCCCCGACCGAGGTATACATTCCCTCCTGGTCGGTGCCTGCGGGATTGGTATAGTGAGTGTTGGCCATACCAAGCTCCTCGGCCTTTTGGTTCATCATACCCACAAAGCTGTCAACATCCCCTGCAACCGAATATGCAAGAATATATGCGGCATCGTTGCCGTTGCCTATAATAAGTGCCGAAATGACCTTTTCTGCCACCAGAACCTCTCCGCGCTTGAACTGTGCGGTAAGGCCTGTTACATCCTTGAGCCAGCCGTCACCTACCGTGATCTCGGCATCATAATGTCCCTCATAATATTCAAGGGCAAGTATGGCGGTCATTATCTTTGCAGTACCCGCGGGAGCGATCTGATCCTCGGTGTACATCTCATAGCAGAAGCGGCTGTTTTCTATATTATAAACCGCACAGTTGGTGGCATAAAGAACCTCGGGATCCTCAAGAGCAAAGCTGCCCAAGGGAAGACAGGACACCAATACAGCGGTGATGATCAATAATAATGCTATCTTTTTCATTATTGAAAATATTCCTTTGTTGCTTCAACATCAAGAGCTATCTGTCGGGAAAGCTCTTCATAGGTAGAAAATTTTTTCTCGGGACGCAGCATACGGTAAAAATCAACACTTATCTCTTCACCGTACAGATCCCCCTCATATCCGATGATAAAGGTCTCAAAATAAGGCTCGTTTTTGTCGGTAACGGTAGGCCGCACACCAAAATTGGTAACAGCGGCGTGACCCATACAGCTGCAGATATAAACACCGTAGGGCAGTCTTACCGAGCCCTCCTTTAAGGCTTGATTAACTGTGGGAAAGCCAAGCGATCTTCCTATTTTGTTGCCGTGGCTGACACGGTATTTTACCGAATAGGCTCTGCCCAGCATTGCGTTTGCTCCCTCAATATCTCCCGATGACAGACATCTGCGTATACGGGAGGAGCTGACTGCCTCGCCCTCATATTCCACAGCATCAACTATAAGCACCTCTCTGCCTCTTTCAAGCATAAGAGACTTAAGCATTGCGGCATCTCCCCCGGCATCCTTGCCAAATCTGAAATTAAAGCCGCAAACACAACGGTATGCGTTAAGCCTGTCCGTAAGGATATCTGTAACAAAGCTCTCGGGGGTCATATCCCGTATCTCGCAAAAATCAAAAACACCCGCATAGTCCACACCCATATCATAAAGCAGCTTGAGCTTTTCTTCGATATCGATAATATAGGGCGAGCCGAAGGGATTTTGGCGGAAAGTAAAAACGCAGCATTTCATATCGCTGCATTTTGCCTGCCGTATAAGCTCTCTGTGACCGATATGCAATCCGTCAAAATTACCGAGCGCGACTGATACAGGAAGGTCGATTTTTTCGATCTCGCTTCCTGCCCTTAAATCGTATACGGTCATATTTACTTAAGTCCGAGATAATTTTTAACCAGATTGTTCATCAGCTCGTCTCTGTCGATACGGCAGATAAGCGAGCGGGCGTTCTTGTGGTTGGTGATGTAGGTGGGGTCCTCGGACAGGATATAGCCCACTATCTGATTGAGAGGATTATAGCCCTTCTCCTGCAGAGCCTGATAAACGGTCAGAAGTATGCTCTTGGCCTCAAGCTCCTTGGTATCCTTAAGTGAAAAGGTTATGGTTTTTTCTTTTTCGTTATTCATCATCTATATCACCTCATTATAATTGTACACTACAATTTGAAAATTTGCAAGTGGTTTTATAATATTAATTAGGAATTAGGAGAAAACCGTTATAGCGGTTTTCAACAATAATTCTGCACTCTGCATTCTTCATTCTGCATTCAAAAAGGCGGTGTCTTTCGACACCGCCTTTTTAAGTCTGATTACTTAACGATCTCGCCCATAACCGCGCCAAATGCACAAGCTGCATTAGACTCGTCGGTATCGATATGCATTGCGAGAGCAAAGTTGGGGTTAACTCTTACAACAACGTCGCCGAACACAAGAGGTCTGTCGGTGTCAAGCTTAACGCCTACGATCTCCTTGTCAGCAACACCCAGCTTTTCTGCATCAGCAGGTGTCATATGTATGTGGCGCTTAGCTGCGATAACGCCGCAGTCAAGCTCTACCTCACCGCAGGGGCCAACCAGCTTGCAGCCGGGAGTACCTGCAATGTCGCCGCTCTCACGAACAGGTGGATTGAGGCCGAGGGTTCTTGCATCGGTAAGAGAAACCTCTACCTGGCTTGCAGGTCTTGCGGGACCGAGAACGATAACGTTGGCGATCTCCTTCTTGGGACCAACTACGGTAACTCTCTCCTCACAAGCGAACTGACCGGGCTGGCTGAGATCCTTTTTGTGGGTAAGCTCGTGGCCTGCGCCAAAGAGAATTTCGATGTGCTCTGCTGCCAGATGTACGTGGCGGGCAGATGTTTCAACAATAAACTTATTATCCATAATATATCTCCTTTAGTATAAATATCAATTTATTTCATTATACTATGATTAAAATAAAAAGTAAAGGAAAAAGTGAGATAAAATAATGAATAATTCGCAAAAAAATGAAAATATTGAGGATACAGGAAGTATTACCACTAAAAAAGACGGAATTTCTATCGAAACGATAACAGTAATAGGTCAGGTGGAGGGGCATTATCTGCTTCCCGAAAACCAAAAATCCACCAAGTATGAGCATCTTATCCCCCTTATCGTTGATGCCGAGCAGAACGAGGACATAAAGGGTGTTCTTATTATCCTCAATACGGTAGGCGGAGACGTGGAGGCGGGTCTTGCCCTTGCCGAGATGATAGCGGGAATGGGCAAGCCCACGGTATCTTTGGTAGTAGGCGGAGGACATTCTATAGGTGTACCTCTTGCGGTATCGGCAGACAGATCCTTTATAGTCCCCTCTGCCACAATGACGGTTCATCCCGTGCGTATAACAGGCCTTGTGGTAGGCGCACCCCAGACCTACACTTATTTTAAAAAAATGCAGGAAAGAATAACCGATTTTATCGTCAGTCACTCAAGCTGTACAAAGGATAAATTTGAAGCTCTCCTTGCCCAAAACAATGATATGGCAACCGACCAAGGTACAATCCTTGATGGAAAAGATGCCGTTGATATAGGTCTGATAGACGAAGTAGGAAACTTAAAAGATGCTCTTAAATGTCTTAATGAAATGATAAAATCCCACACTTAAAATGATATTTTCTCTGACGAGAAAATGATATATGCCGAGGCATATTATGGTATAAAATTATCCGTTGCTCAAAAAAGCAACGGATAATTTTTTTCCTTAATATTTTCGAAGAAAATATATCATAGGCGAAGCCTATATCATATGTCGTAAAACATATATCATAGATTTGTTTTACAAATCTATATCATTAATGTTATCCCAGCGCAACCATACTGAAAACGAGAGCAAAGAGCGCTACCGTTTCGCAAAGACCTACAACAGTAATATACTGTGAGAAGCCCTTGCCTGTTTCAGCTAAGGCATCTGCACCTGCGGCACCTGCCTTGCCCTGATATACTGCGGAAAATGCCATCGCCAGAGAGGATGCCACTCCAAGACCCAAAAGAAACATGGGGTCAGCGGAGGAGCCCTTCATCTGCTGCATCAGAAGGAAGCCGTAGATGGTCTGAGTAAGGGGCGCACCTGCAAAAACTGTAAGTATAAAGGGTGCCGCCTTATTGGTCATATAACACTTTTTCCAAGCACCTATAGATGCCTGACCTGCAATACCGATACCGATAGCAGAGCCTATTGCCGCAATACCCATTGCCAGCGCTGTTGCCAAAGATCCTAAATCCATAATTATTCTCCTTAAAATCAATTAAACATATAGAAAGCGGAAGGTGACCGCTATTCTTCAAAGGGTTTAAACTTGTGTCCGCTCCATGACATGTCAAGATGGGAGGAAAATTCAAGAGTATTAAGTCTTATTCCGTGAACGATGACCGACAGAACATTAAGTATCATATTAAGTCCGTGACCGAACACCAAAATAACTATCGCCACTATCATAAACATAAAGTGTCCGAAAAGCGGTCCTGCAAGCTCGTTTACCGTTGCGGATATTGCCGCACCTGCAAGGCCAACCGCCCAAAGACGGATATATGAAACGATATCCGAGAACAGATTTACCACACCTAAAAGCACCGATACTATATTGGTGAGGCTGGCGAGTATAGCCTTAATGATACTGCCCTCGTAGTTGGAAAACACAAAGCTCATTACAAAGCCCACAGCTATAAGGACTATGGCAACCGTGCCTACCGGCACACCGCCTATAACCAGTCCAAAGCTGAACACCTCTGCGTTTACCACAAGGCTGAGTACCAAATAATATATACCCAAAAGCTGAAGCGCAGAGCCTATATCTCCGATGCATTTAAGCGATCTTCTGTTCCTTACCGCACCCATAAAATGTGCCGCGTTAAGCTGTATCAGAGCAAGTGTAAAGCAGAAGATCTGCAGGTTCTGAGCCGTGGTAAGTCCCACGCCCTCACCGCACCAGGGCAGCTGCCACAGCTTGTCCGCATATACATTTGATATAAGCGGCACCGACACGGCCTTAAGCCAGGAGGGCAGCTGTTCGGGAGAAAGGCCGAACCAGGTACAGGTCAGCGTTCCCCACAGTATGGTGGACAGTCCAAAGAGTCCCACAAGCAAAAATGCGGGAGCTATCGGCTTTTTTGCAATGACCGATCTTATTATCAGAGCAACAGCGACTGCCAGAATTATAAGTCCGTATCCGCCGTCACCAAAGATTATACCAAAGAATATCAGTATAAAGCCTAAGAACCAGCCCGAGATATCATACTCAAAGTATCCCGGCACCGTACCCAGAAAATCGGTAAGAGGGTATATAAGACTGACAAGCTTATTGTTTTTAAGCTTGGTGGGAACATCGTCCTCGGGGGTAGGATCCTCTACAAGCAGTCCCCAGGAGCTTTCTCTTGCGGCATCCTTAAGTGCCTCTATATTGTCTGCCTCGATATATCCCTTGAAATAGGCTACCGATATCTGCCTTGTGTCTGTTGACAGATCCTCGCTCTCCATACCCGTGGTATAGGTCTCAAGCTCTATATCCTTTTCCAGTGCCTTTACCGCTTTTTTTATACCCTCGGCATAACAGCGGTATGCACTAAGTCTTTTGTCTGCTTCTGCCTCGGCCTCACACAGCTCCTTGATTCTTTGTCTCATTTGGGAGGTGGACATTGAGGGAAGCTTAAGCCTGTATTCCAAAAGAACGGGAATGTCGATATCATTTTGGTTACGCACAATAAACCTTACGGTTTTTTTGTCACGGCAGATAACTGTCGTTTCTATCTCATCCAAAAGAGCCTTATACTCGCCAAGCGGCATTTCATAAAAGTAAAGCTCTGTTCCCTTCTCCTTTAGCTCCGCTATAGCCGCAGGGTCGATCTCACCCCAGCTCTTTAAACGGTCAAGCTCGGTATTGAGTGAAAGCTGCTCATTGCGTAAGAGCATCTTTTCCTCAGAGACGGCCTTTATCTCACGGGATATCTCCATAGCCCCTGCAAGGCTTATCTCCTTTTGCTCTGTACCCTTGGTCTTGCCTAAGGTAAACAGGGCATTTTCCAGCAGGGTCATATCCTCTCCCAGCCCTGCAAGCTTATCTCCCGAGCCCTCGGTTATGGCGATATGCACCATACCCAGCTTACGGAGCTTTTTTAGTGTATTTTCCTTTTGATCTCCTGTGGTTATCAGAGATATCTTTTTCATAGGCAGTATCATAGCTCAAGCACCTGCCCTTCTCCCTCTGCATCACGGAGAGCTATTTTGCGTTTTGAAATTTTAGAGCGTACAACGGCGCTGACCTGCTGGTCCGCCATATACACAGATATTTTTTTGATATTTGCCTTTGTTTCGGGGATCTTGACCTTTTCAAAAAGATTTACCCGCTGAGAGGTGGCAACAAGCTCCTTTTCAAGCAGTCTTACCTGCTCGTCAAGCACCTGTGCCTCAAGGTCAAGGGATATTGCCTTTTCCATATGGTCTGCGGCTATATCCACCCACAGAGGGGTCATATAGAGGTCATATTCGCCTCTTGAAAAGTCGGCACCCTCATAGGTGGGTATGTCAACTCCCGCAATATTTCCTTTTCCCTTGCGGATGTTTTTGACACTCACTATCCCCTCGGGAAAGGCATCCTTTTCGCTGAAAACGGCTATCCAGTCGCCAAAGCCATTTTCCAGCTCTTGCCTTTGCTTTCTTACAGCCATGGCTCTTTGCGCAATACCGCGTATCTCGGTCTGGAGCTGCTGCTTTTTCAGTATCAGGGTAGGCAAATATCGCTGGTACATTTTAAGGGCATCCTTTTGTACCTTCAACTCGTTTTTTGTAAGCTTGATTTTTGCCAAATCTATAGCCCTCCTTAATTTTCAGGCCAGAATTCGTCAGTAAGGTCGGACTTGATACCTGTCTCGTCCTTTTCAAAGCACTCGGCCAGGATCTGCCAGCCTGTATCAAGAGCCTCCTCCAGAGTAAGGTTTACTGACAGATCCATAAGCTCGCTTTCAAAAAGTCCGCCGTACTTTAAGAGCTTATTATCCCAACGGCTCATGGCAAAGCCCATATTCTTCTTTTCAAGGGTCTCCTTATATGAGGAATACATACGGATCATTGCATCCATAAGAGCGCGGTGATCCTTTCTTGTTTTGCCGTTTACATTCTGCTTAAGTCTTGAAAGAGATCCAAAGGGCTCTATGCGTCCGCCCTTGAGATAATACTGTCCCTCGGTGATATATCCCGTATTGTCGGGAACGGGATGGGTAACATCGTCACCCGGCATTGTAGTAACCGCAAGAACGGTGACCGAGCCGGAGTTTGCAAAATCCACCGCCTTTTCGTAACGGGCGGCAAGCTGAGAATAGAGGTCACCCGGGTAGCCTCGGTTAGAGGGAACCTGCTCCTGCGTGATGGCTATCTCCTTCATTGCATCGGCATAGTTTGTCATATCGGTAAGAAGCACAAGCACATCCTTGTCCTGCAGGGCAAACTGCTCGGCTACTGCCAGAACCATATCCGGGATCATCATACATTCAACGGTGGGGTCTGATGCCGTATGGATAAACATTACGGTCTTACTTAATGCTCCGCCCTTTGACAGCTCTTCTTTAAAATAGAGAAAATCGTCATACTTAAGTCCCATACCGCCAAGGACGATAACATCAGCCTGAGCCTGCATTGCAATACGGGCAAGAAGCTGATTGTAGGGCTCGCCCGAGATAGAAAAGATAGGCAGCTTTTGGGACACCACCAGGGTATTGAACATATCTATCATAGGGATATTTGTTCTGAGCATTCGGTTGGCAAGAATACGCTTGGTGGGGTTGACCGAGGGGCCTCCGATAGAGGTCATATTTTCGGTAAGCACAGGGCCCTTGTCACGGGGCTCGCCCGAACCGTTGAATATACGGCCAAGCAGCTCATCGCCAAAGGAAACTCGCATATCTCTGCCTAAAAAGCGAACCTCGTCGCCCGTGGATATACCCTGACCGCCTGCAAACACCTGCAGGGATACAATATCACCGTCGATCTTGTTTACCTGTGCAAGGGATCTTCCGAAGCGGGTAGTGATCTGCGCCAGCTCCTTATAGCGCACATCGGCGGCTCTGACGGTAATGACATTACCTACGATGGATTCTATTCGGTTATAAACTTTATTCATTCTCATCTACCGTCCTTTAATAAGATCTGTGCCGCGCCTGTCAACACGCCCTTGCCGTCGCTGTAGAGCATATCGATCTCTGCCTCTGCCTTTTTAAAATCTTCACTCTCAAAGGCCTTGTAGTTCCAGTCTATAAATCTCTGACGCATACGGTTAAAGAAAATTCTTGCGTCATCCTTGTTTGTTATTTCATAATCGCTGCCCAAAACAGTAATAAGCTTGTCGGTAACATATCTCTGTCTGTCGGCAAAGCAATTTGAGTCGGTGGAGTCAAAGGAGTTCTGCTGCAGGTATACCGAATCGAGCATTTCGGATTTAAGATAGAGGATATAGTCCTCAAGGGTAGTTCCCTCCTCACCTATAACCTTCATCATAGAGGCAACATCCATTCCCTTGTGAAGGATATCCTTACAATAGCTTGATTTGTCGGCATCTATTACAGTCTTATACTTTGACCAGGAGATGGCGGGGTCGATTGCAGGATACTTTCTTGCATCCGAGCGCTCGCGGGAAAGACCGTGGAAGGCACCCACGACCTTTAAGGTAGCCTGTGTAACAGGCTCTTCAAAGTTACCGCCTGCGGGAGAAACGGTACCGCCTATGGTAACCGAGCCTGTACTGCCGTCGGGCAGTCTGACATAACCCGCTCTTTCATAAAACGCCGCAATATAGGACTCAAGATATGCGGGGAATGCCTCCTCACCGGGGATCTCCTCCAGTCTGCCCGACATCTCACGGAGTGCCTGAGCCCAACGGGAGGTAGAGTCGGCAAGCAGAAGAACATTAAGTCCCATCTGGCGGTAATACTCGGCAAGAGTCACCGAGGTATATACCGATGCCTCACGGGAGGCAACAGGCATAGAGGATGTATTGCATATGATTATGGTGCGTTCCATAAGAGAACGGCCTGTTCTGGGGTCGGTAAGCTCGGGGAACTCGGTTATGGTCTCAACCACCTCGCCCGCTCGTTCACCGCAGGCTGCGATAATAACTATATCAACATCCGCGTTTCGGGATGTGGTGTGCTGTAATACGGTCTTACCTGCACCAAAGGGACCGGGAGTACAGTAGGTACCGCCCTTTGCCACAGGGAAAAATGAGTCGATAAGACGGATCTTGGTCTCCATTGTCTCCACAGGGGCAAGTCTCTCGCTGTAGCATCTTACCGCACGCTTTACGGGCCACTTAAAGGACATGGAGATATCTATATCACGGCCTCGCTCGTCGGTGATCACGGCAACAGGCTCTTTTACCGTATACATTCCCTTTTCCTTTATGGATTTAAGGGTGTATCTGCCAAGCAGATAAAAGGGGACAAATATCTTATGGGTAAAGGGTCCCTCGGGAACTGTGCCGATATATTCGCCTGCGCGGAGCACATCCCCCGGCTTTGCGGTAGGTGTGAACTCCCACTTCTTTTCGTGGTCAAGTCCGTCGGCATAGATGCCGCGCTCTAAAAACCAGCCTGCCTGCTGTGCCAAAACCGGCAGAGGATTCTGCAATCCGTCATAAACCTGACCCAAAAGTCCGGGGCCAAGCTCGGCAGAAAGCATATCACCGGTAAACTCTACCTCATCGCCGTATTTTATGCCGTCTGTCATTTCGTATACCTGTATCTGGGCAATATTACCCCTTATACGGATGACCTCGCTTTTAAGTGCGGTGTCATCCACCTTTACAAAGCATATTTCATTCATGGAAACACTGCCGTCAAATTTTACCGACAAAAGGTTTCCGTTTACGCCTACGACCTTTCCTGTATTTTGGGTCATTTTAAACCTCCGTATCGGCTCGGTCAAGCACAGAGCCGTAAATGTTTTTGTATGCCGTCTCGCCCAAGACCCCATCAAAGCCCCTTATGCGTTCAAGCAGCTTAAGCTTGATGGCATAATAAAAGACATATTCCTTTGAAAAGCTGTCAGAGGGTCTCATTGCCTCAAGGATATCAAGGCGAAAGGCATTAAGATATTTTTCTGCCTCCATGGGGTTTTGGTTCTCACAGGCAGCAAGTGCCGCCTTAAGATACTCGGGGGGCAATACGGTGTTTCCCGTATCAAAGCTTCTTTTCATGCGCTCTGCCCTTACCTTGGCAAGACAGAGACGAAGCAAACGCTCGGCCGAAAGCCAGGAATCAACAAAGCCGCCTCCCTCACTCTCAGCCTCTCTTTTTGGCAACAGAGTGAGCCTTTGCATTTCATCAAAAGCCCTTTTGCCCAAAAATCGCTCGCACAGCTCCTCAAAGCGCGCTGTGGTGATGGGCAAGGGGGCGTTCTCTCCCGGACCGTCAAGAGAAGGCAGCTGAGAGATAAGATAATACTCTGCCATATTTACTGTGCCTCTTTTAAAAGGGATGTGACCTTAGGGCTGAGGTATCCGGAAAGCATGTCCACCACAGCCTCGGTAGAATAATCGTAATAAGCGCCCGTATCATTTACCGCAATACGGAAGCCGCCGTCAAAATTGTCATTTGCCTTAAGGGTAATACCCTCAAGCATTCTGTCCTTTAGAGCTGCAAGAAGCGAGTCCTCAAGGGCCTTAAGATCCTCTGTATTCAATATGAGTGTAAGCTCCTCGGTATCAGGCTTTTTTGCCCACGCCTCAACCGTATTTACAACAAGAGACGCAAGCTGCTCTGAGGAATACACCTCGCCAACCTTAAACTCGGTAACTGCGCGAAGCTCTCTTGCAACGCTCTCTCTGAAGGAGATAAGCAGATTACGGCCTGCCTGCTTTATGGCATCCTCGCTTGAACTCAGCATTCTTTCATTTTCGGCCTTGGCATCGGCAATCATTTTATCCGCCTTTGCTTCAGCATCTGCTATGATGCCCTCCGCCTCTTTTTTTGCATTGTCAAGGATGGCCGCCGCTTCAAGCTCTGCCGCCTCAACGCCGTCCTTTTTGATCTGATCAATAAGCTCGCCAAGTTGAATTTCCATATGGGGATCTCCTTTATATCATCATAACTTATTTACTTACAAATATGCAAAAAAGGAACCAAATCCTCTGCAGTCAGCTGGTTCCTTTCATAACTATTATATCCTTGGTCATTATAACATATACTGCTTATAAAGTCAAGAATTTTTTATATATAAACACAATAAAAAGGCTGACCGCAGTCAGCCTTTTTATTGTGAAAACATTGCTTCGATATCGGTATCGTAGTATCCGTTTACGGGAGTAACGATTATAGAGTTCATTATACCGTCGATGTCACGCAGATAGTATACCTGAGTAAGAGACACACCGCTTGCATCCACAGAAAATGTACCCTTGAGGTAGCTGTTGCCGGAGAGATATACTGTCTCTTCAGAAACAAATTCATAACCCATACCTGTCTGTGCAGAAAGACCGGTCTTAAGTGCTTCAAGGTATTCGGACTCGGTCATAGTCTTGCCTGCATTGGTAACCGAAAAATTCTCGTATGCAACAATAACATTTGTACCGCTGTATGTATCGGTAACCATCATGTCATATACACTTCCGAGCTCGGTAAGTGTCTTTGCAAGGTCGGTAGCATTGAGGTTGTCAAGGCTTGTGTTAATAAGCTGTGCAAGCTCCTCATCGGTAGAATATACCCAGTCGGAGGGCTTGGTAAATGTAATACCCGAAAAATCGCTGGTATAAACATCACCCACAATAACACCGCGGGAGATGTCCTTGTTTACCTGCTCAGTTACTTCGTTGACAACATCGTTTACGGCATCGTTGACTGCATCATTAACAGCCTCGTTGACGGTATCAGTCAGTCCGCAGGAAGCAAGAGATGCAAGCATCATAACTGCAAGGGTAAGTGCAATTAACTTTTTCATTTTTGTTTTCTCCTTTTTATAAATTAAAATTAAGCCTTAAGATTAATTCCCTTTGTGGCAAGCTTTGCAATGATATCGTCAACCGTAGGCTGGATATCGGTTCTTGCAAGGGTCTTATCGTTTGAAGAGAAGTAAAGACGAACACTTATACTCTTCACATTGCCGTCGTCATAGGTATCAACAACAGAAGCACCTGTGAGGTAATCGTAGCCTGCGCCCACCCAAGCGGAAGCGATGTCGCTGTACTTGGTGTCTGCGCCTATAACGAAGGAAAGGTCGATATCCATAGAAGGATATTTGCTGGGTTCAACGTAGCTGAGCTTGTCCTTTACATTCTCTGCAAAGTCGTCCATATCTATCTCACCGAAGACCATAGCGCACTTCTTTGCGGTCTTGCCTGCAACGGTAGGATGACAAGCTGCCATCTCACCGATCTTCTTGCCGTCGAGGCTGATAGCAACGGTGTTCTTGGGGTGCTGCCAGTTATGGGCGGGAGCGATGTTCTCAAAGGTAAAGCTCTTGTGCTTGATATCTGCACAGAGGTGCATAAACATATCACGGAGCTTGAAGAAGAGATCCTTTTCACTCTCGGTCTGTGAGAAGAGAAGGATACCGAGAGTCTTGCGCTCGTTTGCCTCACCGTTGTCACGCTTGCCCTTAACCACACGGCCTATTTCAAAGAGACCGAAGGTAGGCGCATAACCGCGGTTTTCGTGAGCCATGCACACAAGGGTGGGGATCATGGAGTTACGAAGCACGGTATGCTCAACGGTCATCGCGTTGATAACTCTTACGTTGTCCTCAAGGTCCATACCCAGGTTATCAAACTTCTTGGAGTCACACCAGATGTAAGAGTGAACCTCATGGAGCTTAAACTTCTTAACAAGAATATCCTTTGCCTGATTGTCGTTGTTACGGCCTGCGGACTCCTCTACAGGATAAAGCGCTGCCTTGGTGGTCTCGATCTTGAAGTTATCGTAGCCGTAGATACGGGTGATCTCTTCGATGATATCGGCAGGGATGGTTACATCCTTTGTAGCTCTCCAGGAAGGAACGATAACAGAGAAGTTGTCACCGTCCTGAGTTACCTCAAAGCCGAGGGAGGTAAGGGTCTTAACTATACGCTCGTTTGTGATATCGATACCGGTATAGCGGTCAACGTATCTCTTGTCAAAGTCAAGCTTGATTCTATCATACTTTGTGGGGTAGCTGTCGGTAAGACGGGAAACTACCTTGGCGTTGGGGTCTACCGAGAACAAGAGCTGTAAAAATCTCTCGATTGCGGTAACGGTGATCTCGGGGTCAAGCATCTTTTCGTATCTTGCACTTGCATCGGTACGAAGACCTAACTTTGTAGAGGTCTTACGGATAGAAACACCGTTGAAGGTAGCAGACTCGAGAAGCAGGGTCTCGGTATCATCAAAAATAGAGGAATCAAGACCGCCCATTACACCTGCAACAGCCACAGGCTTGTTGTCGGAGGTGATCATAAGCATTGTGGGATCAATAGTTCTCTCCACCTCGTCAAGGGTGGTGAACTTAAATTCCTCGGAAAATCTCTGAACCTCGATCTTATCAACTCTTCTCTTATCGAATGCGTGCATGGGCTGACCTAATTCAAGCATGATGTAGTTTGTAAGGTCGGCTAAGAAGTTGATAGCACGGCTGCCGCAGTAGAAGAGACGGATACGCATCTCCATGGGGCTGCGGTTAACGGTGATGTTCTCCACCTTGATGGAGGAATATCTGTATGCGTTTTCTGTATCCTTAATGTCGATAGAAACCGCATCCAGTTCATCGTACTGCTTGGTATCGTGAAGCACGTGGGGCTTAAGAGGTCTGTCAGCCAGAGCCGCAAACTCTCTTGCGATACCATAGTGACCCCAGAGGTCGGGACGGTTGGTGAGGGACTTGTTGTCTACCTCAAAGATAACGTCATCGATGGGATAAAGCTCCTTGACAGAGGTACCCAGAGCCACGTCCTCCTTGATGTCCATTATGCCGGAGTTGTCGGCAGAGATACCAAGCTCAACCTCAGAGCAGCACATACCGTAGGACATATAACCGCCTACCTTACGTACCTCCATTGTCATTCCGCCTGCCTTGCCGCCTTCCTTAGCAAAAGCGGTAAGCATACCCTCGCGAACGTTGGGAGCGCCGCAAACAACGTCCCATACCTTGTCGCCGGTATCGACCTTAAGAAGGTGAAGCTTCTTTGAGTCGGGGTGATTTTCTACAGAAAGGATCTTTGCCACAACGACGCCTTCGATATCCTCGCCCTTGTGGATTATGTCCTCTACCTCGGCGGTAGAGAGGGTGAAACGGTGGATAAGCTCATCAAGGTCAAGACCGTCAAGATCTACGAAATCCTTGATCCAATTCATTGACAGTAACATTATTCTCTACCTCCTTATATATTCTTAAACTGGTCAAGGACCTTGAGATTACCGCTGTTAAGATCACGGATATCCTTGACACCGTAGCGCATCATTGCAAGTCTTGTAAGACCCAGACCAAACGCAAAGCCTGTGTACTTGTCGGTATCGATACCGCCGGCCTTAAGCACGTTAGGATGGATCATACCGCAGGGACAGAGCTCAAGCCAGCCCGAATTCTTACAGGAGGGACAGCCCTCGCCACCGCAGATAAGACAGCTTATATCAAGCTCAAAGCCGGGCTCCACGAAGGGGAAAAATCCGGGACGGAGTCTTACCTTGATATCCTGCTTAAATACCTCGGAGAGCATTGTCTTCATAAAGTAGATAAGGTTGGAGATAGAGATGTTCTCGTCTATCATCATACCCTCCATCTGGAAGAAGGTGTTCTCGTGGCAGGCGTCAATACTTTCGTTACGGAAGCAGCGTCCGGGGAACACCGCACGCAGGGGTGCGCCGTACTTACGCATAATAGCGTTCTGAGCTGCGGATGTATGGGTCTTGAGAAGCTGACCGTTGTCGAGATAGTAGGTGTCCTGCATATCTCTTGCGGGGTGGTGCTTGGGGATATTGAGAGCCTCAAAGCACTTGTAGTCGTCAACTATTTCAAGATAGTCCTCGATGGTAAATCCCATGGAAGCGAATACCGCCTCAACCTCGCGCTGAACGAGGGTGATGGGGTGGTAAGAGCCCTCACCCGAAAAGTCGGTGGGCATAGTGATATCATACTGCTCGGCAGAGTTAACAAGAGCCTCTTCAGCCGCCTTTGCAATAGCAGCGATAGCCTCCTTGATCTTGTCCTCCGCTTCCTTTTTGATAACGTTGATCTTCTGACCGTATTCCTTCTTTTGGTCGTTAGGAACGTCCTTAAGCTCCTTCATAAGGTCTGTCACAAGACCCTTTTTACCGAGATACTGTACTCTTATCGCCTCGATTGCAGCGGGATCCTTTGCCGCAGCAATATCAGCGTCAAGCTGTGCACGTATGTCAGCGATCTTCTGTTCTAACATATTGTCCTCCAAATATATAATGAGTTTGTTTTTAAATATAAAAACGCCCTATGCATAGCATAGGACGAATGACCGCGGTACCACCTAATTTGCAAACGGATAAATTCCGTTTACCACTTGAGAGTTCTTAATGCGAACTACACATCCCGCCATTTCCTGCGGGCAGCTCAGGTATGCGAAATTCGGTGTCATAACAGTGTCGGGCAGGCTTGCAGCCTGTGACCTACCCTCTCTTGTGAATGATATGACCCTACTGGATATACCGTCAAAGCATTTCAATATTTAGTTTAGTGTAACACAAATATATGGGTTTGTCAACACCCTTTTGAGGTGTTGATTTTTAACCCCGAATATTATATAATGTTATAAAATGAACAAATATAACGAGGTTATTATGTCAGATATCAAAAGAACCGAATACCCCCGTCCTACCCTTGTCCGTGACAGATGGCTTAATCTCAACGGCGAGTGGGATTTCAGAATAGACAACTCACGCTCGGGATTGGAACGGGAATTTTTCAAAGAAGAAAGCTTTGAAATGAAGATAAACGTTCCCTTCTGTCCCCAGTCAAAGCTGTCAGGCATTGAGCACACCGATTTTCTCTTCGGTGTTTGGTATACACGTGAGTTTGATCTGCCCTGCGGCTGGCTTGACAACGCAAGCAAGACCTTTATAAATATCGGTGCCTGCGACTATTACACTATGGTGTATGTTAACGGCGAGAAGGCAGGCTTTAACCGTGGCGGAATGGTGTCATTCTCTATTGATATAACTCCTTATATAAAGGAAGGCAAAAACAGAGTTACCGTAGCCGCCTTTGACGATGAAAGAAGTGACGATACTCCCAGCGGCAAGCAGTCTATGGACTACTATCCCAGCGGAACCATGTACACTCGTACTACCGGAATATGGCAAACGGTGTGGCTGGAGAACAAGCCAAAGGCTCATATCAAGAGTATTAAAATGACCCCCAACGCAGCCGAGGGGGAGATAAATATTGACATCCGAACCGAAAACGCCGAAGGACTTGACCTTTTTGTAAAAGCAAGCTTTAAGGATAAAATAATGGCAGAGGCAAAGAAGCATATCCCCTGGGATCATATCTCCTTTACTCTGCCCCTTTCGGAAAAGCATCTTTGGGACACCGAAAACCCCAACCTCTATGATATCGAATTTACTTTAGGTGAGGATAGGGTCACAAGCTATTTCGGACTCCGTGATATCGCTCTGCGTAATGGAGTAACCTACCTTAACGGAAAGCCTGTGTTCCAGAGACTTGTGCTCGATCAGGGCTTCTATCCCGACGGAGTTTACACCGCACCCACCGACGAGGATCTCTATAGAGATATCATCAACGCAAAGGCTTTGGGCTTTAACGGAGCAAGACTTCATATGAAGGTCTTTGAGGAGAGATTCCTCTATCACTGCGACCGTTTGGGCTATCTTGTATGGGGAGAGTATCCCAACTGGGGACTTGGCACAGGCAACGGTGCAATATCCTATCAGAATATGGCGTCCGAATGGTTTAACGAGGTCCTGCGTGACTACAACCACCCCGCAATAATCGGCTGGTGTCCCATGAACGAAACAGGACACAATGTAGACGTGGAGCTTATCCGACATCTCTATGAAATAACCAAGGCATACGACCCCACAAGGCTCTTCATCGGAGTTTCCGGCTTCCATCATGTTGAGGGCTGTTACGATATGCTTGACTGCCATGACTACAATCAGGATCCCGTTTCATTTAAAGAAAGATACGCACCCTTAAACGAGGGCAAGCCCTGCGACTACATCCACGAGACCCTCTATAAGCAGCCTGTATGGGAAAGAAGCAACAAACTCTGCTTCCTGTCCGAATACGGCGGAGCAAGATGGGTGCTTGATGCCGACAAAACAGACGAGGGTGACTGGGGCTACGGTGATGCTCCAAAGACAGAAGAGGAGTTCTACGAGAGATACCGCCTGTTGACCGATGCCCTCCTTGACAACAAGGGAATCTCCGCCTTCTGCTACACTCAGCTCTATGATATAGAGACCGAAATGAACGGACTTTTCACCTATGACCGCCGCCCCAAGTTTGATGTTGAGAGGATATATAAGATAACCTCAAGAAAAGCAGCAGTAGAAGAATAAAAATAACCCCGAATCGGGGTTATTTTTAATATTTCTTTCTCACTATAAAATAGCATATCCAATATATCGCAATAAGCGAGAACACGCCCACGCCTATCCAGCTTGCGATATCCTGAAGGGATAAAAGGGATAGAACTATCACCGCAAGGCATCCTAATATCACGTAAAAGCTGAACGCCCAGCTTCTTGCCTTATGAACGATGGCTATGTTTCTCTCATCATTTTCGGCTATCTCACGTCTTTTAAGCTTTTCTTCGCTTGTGATGATGTTTTTCTTAATAAGCGCCAGTCCCACTACGGTCAGGGTAAGACCAAAGGAGGAAACGAACTCATTGTCCGTTTTGGTTATAAATCCCGCAGCTATCATAGCTACGCCCAGTACGATATATATGATATTGGTCCAAAGTCTTATCTTCATTCTTTTCTTAAAATCCATCTCAGTTCTCCTCCTCAAATATAAATACTTCCTCGATAGTCTTGCCAAAATACCTTGATATCTTGTACGCAAGCTGTAGAGAAGCGTTGTATCTGCCGTTTTCAAGGGAGATCACCGTCTGTCGGGTAACTCCCACGGCAAAAGCCAGCTCATCCTGAGTTACAGATCTTGCCTTACGTAGTTCTTTTATTTTATTATCCATACCGTCACCTCTCTATGTAAAGTACGCTTTATATTTACAATATAGCATATTGTTTTCAAAATGTCAAGTACACTTTACATTATTTATAAAAGAAAAATCCGCCAAAGCGGATTTTTCTTACAACTCAACCGTAACGTTAGGTAGTATTTCTTTAAATCTCCGTGCGTTCTCTGTATGAACCGGAACAACCACCTTCGGGTCAACCGTTTCAACCAGCCTTTTGATAGCACCTTCATCAGCATGTCCGCTTGTATGCAGCGTAACTATCTCAAGTCCCATCTTTTCGAATTCATTCAGGAATCTCTTCATATCCTCGCTCTCACGGTATCCGCTCCAAAAAGAATAGACCAAAACTCCGTTTTTAAAAGACATTTTTTCAGCAAGAGATTTAAGATATCCGAGCATCGAACACCGCACACACATAACAAAGTTGCTTTGTGATATAAATTCCTTTCCGACCTTGTGCTTATATTTTTCAAACAAGTGATATTTTGAGGGTGAAGTTATAAAAGCGTAAACGTCGCTGAAATCGGGATTGGGTATACTGTTACCCGCAGCCGATGCGATATCCGCCGCATAAACGTCTTCCAGAAAAATTCGGTTGCTCCTTTTAGCCCCGCGGTACATTGTTACAAGACGGTCGATATTCATTGACGATTGCAAAACAAAGACAGGACCGTTGTTTTTTCGGAAGATATCCGTTGCTTTTTCCTCCAAATCATATTCTGTTACCGCAACGTAATTTTCACGGGAAAGAAGCGTACCCTCGCATATCAGCTTATCTATGTTCCGAGGTAAAGCTTTCAGTAAGGTATCAAATGATTTTCTTCCGTTTGAGCGAAAATCACCGGTATACAAAATTCTCTCGCCGTTAGCTTCGCACAATAACATATAACTGTCAAACGCGGAATGGTCGCACAAATATGGCGTAACGGTAATATCACCAACTGTTATGGATTTCTTATTATACAGAAAACCTCTCGGCATTATTGTCGGTTTGTTTTTATAGTTATCCGAAGCCTTGATGATATTATAGCTTCCCTCTCCTATGTAAACGGGTATGTCCTTATGAATATTATATATAAGCCCCATATGATCGCTATGATAATGAGAAACAAAAACCGCATCATATCCCGCCCAATCAAACAACCCTTCAATTTTGGGTAACGGTGCATCATCACCGCCGTCAAGCTCAAGACCTGCATCCAACAGAATTTTTGTCCTGTCGGTGGATATCTCGATTATATTACCGCCAATTTGATTTTGTCCTCTGTGGATGTGGAATTTCATTGATTTTTATACTCTGCAATAAACAGGAATAAAACATCATCGACAATAGCTGTTATTGAATTTATATCCTCTGCCGTTTCCATAACTTTACCGAAAGAAATCGTAATATTGGCTCCATCCTTGTCAAGAGCATAAGTAACCTTATATTGGCCGTATTTTCTTTCACAAAATCCTTTTATATGACTTGCTATTCTTTCAGGCTCAAAGGGTTCACCAAAAAATTTCTTTCTCACAAAAAACTTTATATCTTCCGGGGATTCAGATTTCAATTCAAAAAAGCGCATATAATCGTTACATTCTTCACCGAACAAAGAATTTACCTTTTTAGCAAGATCATATCTGATATACTCTTGATTTTTTAATACATCTTTTTCGTTGGTATCTTTGGCTTTATGTTCTTTGATAAGCGGTGCATACGAGTTTTCTATCTCCTCCATAGCCTTTTCAAGCTGACCTCTGAAACCGACGTCCTCTCTTTTTATAAACACCTTGAAAGCCACTACAAACACAATAACATCAACTATGATTCCGGTCATATCTTTTATTGCTGCTGCAACCGATACAGTTGAAACACCGCCAAATATAACCTCACATATTATTGCAGCTAATGCCACTACTGCGATCAACCCCGCAATCAGGTTTTCTTTATTAATTTTCATTTTATGCCTCCACTACTCTGTATTTTTTATTTTTTATAATATAAAAAGGTTTACTATCCAGTAACATCATCAGCTTTTTCAAAAAAGGTCTCGTTTGACACATCTCCTTGTACTGCTCGCCACCGTAAAACACAAACGGACTTGCCTTTACCACTACCTTTTCGGGATCATATCCGAAATCGGATATAAGCTTTTCGGTATCGGCGGTTTGCATATAGGTAAATCCCTCTAAAACACAACGGAGCATTGTTTCCTCGCTATCCGGCTTTTTGAGTTCAAGTATACGCATGATCTCACCGTCAAGGGACAAGAGATCTATTTTACCAGCTTCGTCAGTACATTTAGATTTCAAAGGTGTTTGATAGTCTATGATTTTTCCTATATGGTCATAAGCACCCAAGTCTCGACTTTGCACAAACATCTGCATTGCTATTATCTCTTCTTCGCGGTTGGAACCCTCTTTATGCACACCGTCATGTCCTTCAGTTTTGTAAGAGTTTTTTCTTGAAATACATTCTATACCGCTTACATAAGCATTTATATTATCACATAAGAACTCAGCTACAACCTCGGTATAAAACTCTTCCGTGTCTGTTGTTTTACCCCTATAGTTGATAAATCCTTCCTTGTAAAATGTACTTTTGTTGCTGAATGCAGCTCTGCACTTTTCAATTATTTGTTCTCTCGTGTACCCCATTTATCTATTCTCCTTTAATAAAATATGTTGCGGTCTTTACCTTAAAATACTCGTTCATAGAAACGGAAACACTTTTCTGGTTTTTGTATTTAAGACCAAATTTGAATACCATTCCCCAAAAGGCACCTATGCTTTTCTTCACAAATATAGGTAATTCTGCATTATCCTTGCCTGTCAGGGTGATAAAGTCAGATTTGTAATAGGTAAGAAAGGATTTTACCGGCGGTATACAAAACAGGTCGTTGCAGAATACAATATGCGACAGCAGCTCTTTATCCTTTACCGCCTCCATGCATTTTTCCCAATATGCTTCATATTCTTTGTTTTCCTGAAATTCTCTGAAATGGGTATAGATCTCAGAAAAATTTTCTTCAATATATCTTTCCATGTCGCCTCTCATTATACATATGTGAATTTCACATATGTATAATATCACATTTCGATAATAATGTCAAGGTTTCTTTCTATACTAAAAAAAGAAAAATCCGCCGTAGCGGATTTTCACATTTAATTACGCATTACGCATTATTCTTTACGTATTCCTTAATTATCATCGCAGAGTTCTCTGCCGCCTTCTTGGCAAAGACTGCGTAATCGCCGCCCTCCTCGTCGCTGATAGCACGAAGCACGGCAAAGTCTACGTTGTTTATGTAGCAGATCTGAGCAACCGAGCCGCCCTCCATCTCACAGGCAACGGCATCAAAGGTATCTCTGATCCAATTCTTCTTTTCACGCTCTGCCACAAAGAGGTCGCCCGAAGCAATGGTTCCCTCCTTATAGTTAAGACCGCTTGCACGAAGGCAGTCGATGATAGCGTTATTGATCCTCTCGCTTGCGGGGAACTTGACCATATTGACACCCGAGATAAGACCTACGGGGTCACCGATGGCGGAGGTGTCCATATCGTGCTGGCAAAGGCTTGTTGCAACAGCCACATCAAAGACCTTAAGGTCAGCCACAAGAGAGCCCGCAACACCTACGTTGATTATTTCATCGGGCTGATATTTCAGTATCATTGTCTGAGCACAGGCAGCGGCAAAGACTTTTCCAACTCCGCACACCGCAACCACAACGTCCTTATTATAAAGCTTACCTACGGTATATTCAATACCGCTTATTACGGTAAGTTCCTTATTTTCCATTTCCGAGATGATACCCTCGGCTTCTATAGTCATAGCACAGATTATTCCTGTCATTTCACACCTCACGGATAAAAATTCTTGCCTTCCCCGCCGAGAAAGTCTTTTTACATACCAATATTCTTCATCAATCTATCGTTAAATTCCTGAGCGGTATTATAGCCCATACGCTTCTGACGGTTATTGATGGCGGCGATCTCGATGATTACTGCCATATTTCGTCCGGGATGTACGGGAATGGTGTTGGAAACGATCTTCAGTCCCATAATGTCGGTATATTCCTCCTCAAGACCCAGACGGTCATACATCTTACCCTCTACCCAGGTCTCAAGGTTGATGACAAGGTCTATCTTTTCGACATCCTTAACAGCACCGATACCGAAGATGCGCTTTACATCGATAACACCGATACCACGGAGCTCCACATAATGACGGATTATCTCGGGGGCGGTACCTGTGATGGTACGGTCGGACACACGGCGAAGCTCTACCGCATCGTCGGCTATAAGTCTGTGACCTCTCTTTACAAGCTCGATTGCGGTCTCGCTCTTACCTACACCGCTGTCACCTAAGATAAGTACACCCTCACCGTATACCTCTACAAGCACACCGTGGCGGGTGATACAGGGAGCAAGGTAAACACTCAGCTTTGAGATAAGCGCCGCCATAAACTCACTTGTGGCACGCTCGGTCTGCAAAAGAGGAATGTCAAACTCATTTACCATCTCTATCATGGTCTCACAGGGCTCAAGATCTGAGGAATAAACGATGGCAATAGGCTCACGGCACATAAACTGGCGAAGCCTCTTCTGTCTCATTTCAAGGGGAAGCTCTATAAGATAGTTATACTCGGATTTGCCGATTATCTGCATACGGGAGGGCTCAAAATGCTCAAAAAAGCCTGTCAGGGGAAGTCCCGGACGGTTGACATTGGCGTTGGTAACAACTACCTCTCTTTCGGGCATATACACGGTTTTGAGATTAAAATCATTTATCAGGGTCTTTAACAAAACAGTCTGCTTTACCATATCCTTATTCCTTTCCTGTCAAGAATTTTATTGCCCGTTCAACGGCATCCTTAGAGTCCTTCCAGGGCTCGTTTTCGTATCTGTAGTCAAACTTTTTGCAGAACCAGCTTACATCCTCGCGCAGCTTGTCAAAGTAAGCCATTTCCACCTGACTGACTGTATCATAAAAATCACCGAAGCGCTTTTTATGTATGCTCTTCTGCCCCGCCTCCACAAAGCGGCGGTAATGCTCAAGACAGAAGTAGGGCTGCTTTTTTATTTTGTTTTTAAAGTCGGGATCCTCGTCCCACAAAAGAGCCGCATTTACAAACACCCGCTCCATTGTATGCTCCACTCTCTCGCAGACATAGCAGCTGCCCTCTAATTTTTCTATCCTGCCAACGGCCTTAGAGCCCTTGCCGGAAAAGATCTCGGTAATGCCGCCCTTCATATCCTCTCTGAGCTCGTTCAAGTGGCTTTCAAGCATAAGCGCCATACCAAGGCGGTTCTTCATATTGAACATCTTTTCATAATGCTTGTGGCAAAAGCCCTTTTCGTTAGTCTTGATACGGATATCCGGCTCCATCATGGAGGCACCGAGGATTATATCGAGCTGATCATATTCAAATCTCTCATAGAGAGCACAGAAGGGACAGCCTAAGCTGTGATCCTCACCTGAGGCATCAAAGGCCTCGTTTATGGGTATGGTATAGATTTTTTCAGACATTTTTGTACCTCTCGTAATAGAAAAGATATTGTTGGCTAAGTCCTCTGTACTCCCCTAAGGTGTTTATATCAAGTCCTAAGGGATAGTATTTTTCAAGCACCCGCTTTATCCACACATCCACCGGGAAGGTGTCTAATTTATTTAAGCCGAAAAGCGCAACACAGGATGCCACCTTAAGTCCTACGCCCTTGATTTTTTGAAGCTCACAAAGAGCTGTGTCGGTATCAAGCTCCTTTAAACCCTCAAGGTCAATGCTTCCCTCTGCCACCTTGGTTGCCGCATCATATATGTAAGCGGCACGGAAGCCTGTTTTCATCTCGCGGAGCCTGTCAACTCCCAGGTCAGCTATGGCCTCGGGAGTGGGAAAAGCATAGCCGTCTGCGGTCTTTTCTCCGCATTCACGGCAGAGAGCCTCCACCAGCTTTTTGATACGTGGGATGTTGTTGTTCTGTGAGATAATAAATGAGATAAGCGTCTCAAAGGCATCCTGCCTGAGTATTCTTATTCCCTTGCCTGCCGTTATGGCTTCATCTATAGTCTTGTCCGACCCGAAGCGGTAACGGATATCATCATTCATCACATCATAGTCAAGGTCAAGGGAGAGAAAGCCGAACAGATTTTGATCAAAATCGCTTTTTGATGTGTTGTGTATTCTTACTGTATCATCACTTTCCTGTGTAAAGCGGTATTTTTTGCCCCGATAAATACCCGAGACCCCTCCTTCGGGGTCGGGATCAAAGCGAAAGCATTGCCCGCAGTCAAAGATCTTTTCGACAGAGAAACAGGATAGTTCACTTAACTCTATATAATTTTTAAATTCTTGTATTTTCATAATGCTTTTTTACAAATATCCGAAAGAGGACAATTATCACACTTCGGCGCCCTTGCAGTACAGTATTCCCTGCCAAACCAAACCATACGGTGACAAAAATCAACCTGCTTGTCCTTTGGGATAATGGGTATAAGAGCTTTTTCCACCTTATAAGGATTTTTCTCCCCCTTTGGACAAAGACCCATACGGCCGGAGAGACGGATACAATGGGTATCTGTAACGATGGAGGGAATCCGGAAGATATCACCCAAAAGCAGATTTGCTATCTTACGGCCCACACCCGGAAGCTCCAGAAGCTCCTCCATTGTTTGGGGTAGCTCTGCGTTGTGTTTTTCTATGATCATCCTACAGCAGGCAGAAATGTTCTTAGCCTTGGTCTTGTAAAGTCCGCAGGGCTTGACAAAGCTCTCAATGGTCTCAACCTCTGCCTCTGCCATAGCTTCAAGTGTGGGAATATGCTTAAACATCTCCTCGCAGACGATATTTACCCTTTTGTCGGTGCATTGTGCCGAAAGTATACCCATAACAAGCAGCTTCCAGGGCTCTGCGTTATATTCAAGTGCACATTCTGCCGAGGGGTATAGCTCCTCAAGGCGTTCTACAATAGCCTTGGCGCGCTGATGCTTAGTCATTGCCTTCGGGTATGGGATCACGGAGCAGAACATCAAAGACCTTGCGGTTTTCGATGATCATACCAAGACCCTCTATAGCACACTCGGTGGAGTTTGCGCATATCTGAACGGGTATCTCAAGGGTCTCCTCCATAAGAGTCTTGATACCGCCGTCAAGAGCACCGCCGCCTGTGAGAAGAATACCTCTTTCCTTTATATTATTCAATATAGGCTCGGGCAGCTTCTTTATAAGTGCGGCAATATTGGCAATGAGATAATCGGCAAAGGGCTTCATTATCTCAACGCTCTGAGTCGAGCTGATGCTCAGGTCACAGGGCAGTCCGGTTACCAGGTCTATGCCCACAAAATCATAGTTTCCTACCGAATAGGAGGGGTGTACCGAACCGATAGTCTCGCGGATGGTCCGTGCCATACGCTCGGTAATGGATGCGTTATACTCGTTTTTAACATAGGCAATGATAGCCTGATCCAGCTTGTTACAGCCGTAGGGGATGGTGCGGGAAAGCTTGGTAGCACAGCCCTTGACAATACCTATCTCTGCGTTTGCCGCTCCGATATCGCAAAGCAGCAGTTCCTTTTGGTCATTAAGGGATGCTCCTGAGCCCATAACACATACCGTAGGCAGGTCAACGCATTTGACATCCTTTGCCCCTGCATCATTAAACATCTCAACAATGGCAGAGATATCGGATCTGCTCTGTCCGCCGTGGCAGGCAAAGATGATCTCGGGACGACGGATACCTGTCTTTTTGATGGCAAGATCAACTATCATAGCCATTCTCTCATAGTCGCTGACATTACCCTGGTATATATGGGTAATAAGGTCCACAGCACCCGGTGTTTTGTTATATACATTGATAGCCTCCTGACCTATGGCAAGAGTCTGCTGGGTATATGTATCCACAGCCACAGCATTTGGCTCGCGGACAACTATACCCTTTCCGCCCTCATAAACGGTGGTTATATTACTTCCGAGATTTATTCCTAAGGTTCTGCTCATTTCAAGTCTCCTATGTTAAAATCTTTTGTTAGTATTTCTTTAAGTAATTCGGTGGGAAGGCCAATGACATTATTAAGGCTTCCCTCTATGGCTGAAACAAATTTTCCTGCCTCGCCCTGGATCCCGTAGCTTCCTGCTTTATCCATGGGATCGCCCGAGTCTACATAAGCCCATATTTCGTCATCACCCATTTCTCTGAAATATACCTTTGTTTCGTCGTGGGTGGTAACCGATTTTTCTTTGCTTTTAACCGTAATACCGGTAAACACGCTGTGTGCCTTGCCGGAAAGGCTTTTTAACATATCAAAGGCATCCTGTCTGTCGGCAGGCTTACCTAAAATAATATCACCAAGGGCAACCACGGTATCCGAGGCGATAAGTATATCGTCCTCACCGATATCCCCTGTATATGCATCTGCCTTGCGCTTTGAAAGTATCTCCACAAAGCGGCTTGGTGCGACCTTTTCTTCTATAGTTTCGTCTGCATCTGTAGGACAGACTCTGGGTGTGATGCCAAGCTCACCTAAAAGCTCTCTTCTTCTCGGTGAGGCTGAGGCTAAAATAAAGTTATTCATCGTATCCTTCTTATTCCGTTATTTTTGGGTGTATGCTTTTCGTATGCCGAAATAACAGCCTTTACCTCTTGGCTTGTTTCGGTAGAAAAGATAAAGTGGCGGTTATTGATAAATGCGTTTTTTAACTCCTTTTCGCGGTCAAGCATATAGGTGACCTGTGAATTGAAGAGTATATCTCTGCCACCCTCGGTGACTATGGGGAATCTTGCATTTTTTCGGTCGCGAAGCTCTTTTTGTAAAAGCCTTTTTTCAAGGAGCATAAGAGGCTGTGCGCCGTAGATAATAACCGATTTTTGTGTTATTATATCCCTTATCTGAGCCAAAGTAAGCTCGGGAGAAAGTATTACATCCTCCATTCCCAGCTCTATAAGAGCCGCGGCAGATCTTGCGTTAAATGCATTGAGTCTGAAATCTCCGTGTATATGGGCACCGCTCCGTCTTGCAATATCAAGTTGTCCGATGTTGGTGAGCATAATATGTTCGGGGGCGAGCTGTTCTATTTTTTGTAAAACCTTTTCCTTATCGCGATCATATATGACAGGGGGCAAAAGAACACCGTTTGCCCTTTTTGGATCGTATTTTTCAAGGGGCAGATAAACTATATCAAAGGGATTGTCCTTGGGTATAGTGTTAGGGTCATAAAATCTTGCCGACAGGCATTTAGCCGCCTTTTGCTTTGTATAGTCGGAGAGCTCTATCTCACCGTCAAAGTTTCGGTTATAAGGCTCTATTTCTTCCTTCGGCTTTGCCTCGGTCTGCTTTTTACTGCTTTTATAGGTGGCGGCCTTGTCCGATTCGCTGCGTATACCGTTCATGGCCTTTGAGATCTTACCGGCATAATATCCGTCGGTAAATCCGCTGCGGGAAAATAGAGCTTCAAGCTCCTTTATCTCATTAGGTGTAGCCGATCTTTTTTCGTCAAGAAGTCTGCGGTAGATTCGGGTAACGCCGTAAACATAGTCGGGACTCTTCATACGGCCCTCTATCTTAAGGGAACGCACACCCATATCTATTATTTCGGGAATATGTGTGGCAAGGCACATATCCTTGATGCTTAAGGGATAGCCGCCGTTATACTGCATACGGCAGGGCTGGGCGCAAAGACCGCGGTTACCGCTGCGACCGCCTATAAGTGAGGACATAAGGCATTGTCCCGAGTGGCTGACACATATGGCACCGTGAATGAATATTTCGACATCTATGGGCGAGTTCTTGCAGAGATAAGCTATATCATCCCTTCTCATCTCACGGGCTGTCACCATTCGGGCAAATCCCATATCAGCCATAAGCTTTGCCGCTTCAAGGTTATGACCCGACATCTGTGTTGAACCGTGAAGCTCAAGGTCGGGAAAAAGCCTGTGAACCTCGCGGGCAAGTCCCATATCCGCACAGATAAGAGCATCAACTCCGCAGAGATAAAGCTGCTTTATATATTCAAGGGCATCTATCATCTCACGGTCAAGGATAAGTATGTTTACCGTAACGTGAAGCCGTACTCCCCGCTTGTGGCAGTAGTCTGCTGCCTCTTTGATCTGTTCAATTGTGAAATTGGTGGCGTTGATACGGGCATTAAATGCCGAACCGCCTATATAGACCGCATCCGCCCCTGCGGCAACTGCGGCACGCAGAGCCTCGGGCGAGCCTGCGGGGGATAGTAATTCGGGCAACATATTTTTTCCTTACTACTTGTAAATTCTGTTTTATCGTGTTACAATATACATAATTATTATATTATATTTTCATCAATATGAAAAGACCTTTCGATAAAAAATTTTAATTTTTTCAGGATAAAGTTATGAAAACGATAGCAGAAGCAAAGAGAATTGTATTTAAGGTAGGCTCATCTACCCTGACCCACGAGAACGGAAAGCTGAATTTAAGAAGAATTGAGAAGCTGGCAACGGTACTCTCCGATCTTAAAAATATGGGCAAGGAGGTAGTCCTTGTTTCCTCGGGTGCTATAAGTGCAGGCTGCGGCAGAGTAGGCGCGCCCCGTCCCGACGATACTCCCGGCAAGCAGGCAATGGCCGCTATAGGCCAAAGCGAGCTTATGAGGGTGTACGAGCATTATTTTTCTATGTTCGGTCAGGTCATAGGTCAGATACTTATTACAAAAGAAGAGGTAGACAATCCAAAGGTAAAGCAAAACGCCCACAACACCTTTGACAGACTGCTTTCTATGGGTTGTATCCCCATAGTTAACGAAAACGACTCTATGTCCTTTGAGGAGATCGAGTTCGGTGACAACGACACCCTGTCTGCGGTGGTTGCCACCATATGCTCTGCCGATTCTCTTGTTATTTTAAGCGACATAGACGGTCTTTATGACGCAGATCCCAGATCAAATCCCGATGCAATGCTTATCCCCGTGGTAACAGAGCTTACCGAGGAGATAGTTGCCTGTGCAGGCGGTGCGGGTACAAACAGAGGTACCGGCGGACTTATCACCAAGCTCCACGCAGCAGAGATAACAATGCCTGCGGGTATACCCATGTATATCGTAAACGGCAACGATCCTGCAATATTATATGATCTTTGCGAGGGTAAGAAGCGCGGAACATATTTCGCACCAACAAAATAAATTAGGAGTTAGGAGTTAGGAATTAGGAGTTATGGATGCTTTTGCCTTTAGCAAAAGCTTCGGATAAATTATATTTCTAAAACAATATTATGAACATACATGATTATATAGTTGATATATGCAAGTCAACAAAAAAAGCAGCACCTGCGATTGCAAGAAAGGGCGAGGTTGAAAAGAACGCAATTCTTCTCGACATTGCAGATGCAATAGAGGCAAACGAGGCTGAAATTATAAAGGCAAACGAGCTTGACCTTGAAGCGGCTGATAAAAACTGTGTTCCCAAGACCATGATGGACCGCCTGAAGCTCACACCCGAGCGCATCAAGGGTATAGCGGATGCGGTAAGAGAAATAGTCGCTCTGCCCGACCCCATCGGCAAGGGCGAGGTATACACCAACCGTGACGGACTACAGATAAAGAAGGTAAGAGCTCCCCTCGGTGTTATCGCAATAATCTTTGAGGCAAGACCCAATGTTACGTACGATGCGGCGGCTCTCTGCTTAAAGACCTCAAACGCGGTACTGCTTCGCGGCGGTAAGGAGGCTATCAACTCTAACCGTTGTGCGGTTGCCATTATGCGTGACGTACTTAAAAAGCACGGAGTTGACGAGAATGCCATTACCCTTGTAGACGATATCACCCGTGAGGGCACCACCGAGATTATGCAGATGAGAGAGTACGTAGACGTGCTTATCCCCCGTGGCTCCAAGGGTCTGATACAGAGTGTTGTTCAGAACTCAAAGATACCCTGTATCGAGACAGGCGCGGGTAACTGTCATACATACATTGAAGCTGATGCAGACTTTGATATGGCTGTTAAGGTTGCGGTAAACGCAAAGGCACAGAGACCCTCTGTTTGTAACGCAATGGAGACTCTGTTGGTAAACGAAAGCATACTTGAGAGCTTTCTCCCTATGCTAGAGGAGGCAATGAAGGCGGTCAACGTAGAGCTGCGTTGCTGTCCCAAGTGTATGGAGTATATTCGTGACTGTGTTCCCGCAACAGAAGAGGACTACGAAACAGAATATAACGACTACATCCTTGCAGTAAAGGCTGTAGCCGACATAGACGAAGCGATAGAGCATATCAATCACTACGGCACGGGTCACAGCGAGGCTATCATAACATCAAGCCTTACCCTGTCGGATAAGTTCCAGCGTGAGATAGATGCGGCAGCGGTTTACGTTAACGCATCCACCCGATTCACCGACGGCGGTGTGTTCGGTCTTGGTGCGGAGATAGGAATCTCCACACAGAAGCTCCACGCAAGAGGTCCTATGGGACTTTATGAAATGACATCCACAAAATATCTTATAAACGGAAACGGACAGACAAGATGATAGAAGTAATACTTTGTAAATACGGTGAAATTATATTAAAGGGTGCAAACAAGAGCTGGTTTGAGGGTATCCTCATCCGTGACCTTCGTAAGCGTCTTGCAAGATTCGGTGACTTTGAGGTTAGATACAACCAGTCTATCGTATACGTTGAGCCTCAGAACGAGGATTGCGACATGGACGGCGCATTTGAGGAGGCAAAGAGAGCATTCGGCTTTGCATCCATATCCCGTGCCGCAGTTGTAGAAAAGGATATGGAAAAGATCTGTGAGTGTGCAAAGGAATATCTGCCTCAGCACCTCTTTGGTAAGAGAACATTCAAGGTTGAGGGTAAGCGCTCGGACAAACGTTTCCCCCTTACCTCTCCCCAGATCTCGGCAGAGGTTGGCGGTGCCATCCTTGAGGCTATGGGCGGCAAGATCAAGGTCAACGTTAATAACCCCGACGTAACCGTCAGAGTTGAGATACGTAACGACCTTGCATATATCAACTCAGGTAGTCACCGTGGTGCAGGCGGTATGCCTATCGGCACCAACGGCAAGGGACTTCTGCTCCTTTCGGGCGGTATAGACAGCCCCGTTGCAGGCTATATGATAGCAAAGCGCGGCGTTATAGTTGAGGCTCTTCACTTTGAGAGCTTCCCCTACACAAGCGAGAGAGCAAGAGAAAAGGTGCTTGAGCTTGCCGAGCTTGTTGCAAAGCACACAGGCAGAATGAGAGTTCATATCATCTCCCTTACCAAGATCCAGGAGGAGCTTGTAAAGCATTGCGAGGAGGACTACTTCACCCTTCTGCTCCGCCGCTTTATGATGAAGCTTGCTACAAGAGTAGCAAAGGAAAAATACTGTAACGCTCTTATCACAGGCGAGAGCCTCGGTCAGGTGGCAAGCCAGACAATGAAGGCGCTGGCGGTTACCGATGCGGTAACAGACCTCCCTGTTTTCCGTCCCTGTATCGGTATGGATAAGGAGGATATCGTATCCATCGCAAGAAAGATAGACACCTATGAAACATCAATTCTTCCCTACGAGGATTGCTGTACCGTGTTTACTCCCAAGCACCCCAGAACTCAGCCCGAGATCGAAAAGGTTGAGGCGCAGGAAAAGAACCTCGACGTAGATGCACTGCTCGAGGATGCGTATGCTTCCCTTGTTACCCACGATATAAGAGTTTATTGCTAAATCAGAAATAAAAATAGCCATTCGGTTACCGGTTACCGAATGGCTTTCTGTTTATCTGTTAGATAAATTGGAATTTATACTTCTATTCTACTTAATAAACTCTATAAAATAATAGTCATTAAAATCTTCAACTTGTTCTAATTCGTCAAAATTCAATGTAAATTCTCTATCCGATGTGAATACACTATCTTCACAATGAGTAATATAACAAATAGGTTTATCACTATTCTCAATATGACTTGAAAATGTCAAATTTCTATTTTCAAATTCTTCATTTAGTTCTTTTATTGACATTTTTGTTTTTACTACTAAAACCACACGGTATGTTGAATAATCTCCATTTCCACCGGAATCACCTATTCCACTTTTCATTGCAATTCTTTCAATATTTTCTGGTAATGCAAAATTAGAAACTTCTTTTTCAAATCCTTTTAAACCTGTATTAAAATACATCCACATACCAATTAATACTATGCCAACTATAAATAATACCATAAGAATTAACTTTTTCTTTTTCATAAACAAAACTCACTTTCAAATTCAAGTTTATCAGCAAATTTATTATACCATACGTATGCGATTTTTTCAACCATGCTAAAAAGAAGGTCTTGCGACCTTCTTTTTTGCGTTATTTTAATTCGAGGTATTTTAAAAGCAGAACACAGGCCTCGGCTCTGGTGGCGTTGTCACGGGGTGCAAGCTTATCACCTCTGCCGACTATAAGCTCTGTTTCAAGCGCCCATACCATTGCATCCTTCGCCCAAGGCGAAACCTTTGCGGCATCGCTGAAGGAATCAAAGCTTGCGTTTGCCTCAGGAGAGCTTTGCATCCTGTAGAGCATGGAAACAAGCTGTTCGCGGGTGATGTTTTGGTTGGGATAGGTGCCGTCAGACACTCCCGATTCTATTGCCCAGGCTTGGTATTCGCTATACCAAAGCACATCCCCCTTGTCGGCACTTGATCCTGCAATTCTTGCAAGCACCGCCCAGGCCATGGCTCTGGTCATTGTGCCGTTGGGTGAGAACTTGTCCTCGCTTGTTCCTACAAACAGCCCCTTGTTATAGGCATTGTAAATGCTGTCATAGTACCAGTGTGCCCCCTTTACATCGTCAAAGGGAAGGGTCTTTGCTACAGCCTTATGGCTGAAGGTCATTTCGTGGAGTGCAAAAAGTATATCGTCTGAATATAATCCCTCCTGATAAATTTCTACCGCAATAACATTTCCGCTTTCCTTTAAGTTAAGTGCAGAAATGACCTCGGGATCATCTATTACTATATTGTAGTATGCACCGTTTTTGATGTAAATTCCCTTATGCGCACCGGCGCAGTAGCCTGAGTAAAAGCCCTCAGGAAGCTGACTGCCTACCGTTGTAAGCTCAACTCCGTTTATAAAGATGCTTGCCGCATCGTCTATAGTCATTTCAAGGACTATGCGTTCTATGTTTGCAGGATCCTTTACGTCAAAGCAGGTACGGAAGAAGAAGTTTGGAACGTTATCTCCTTCCTCGTCACTACCTACGGGATAGTATTGACCGAGGAGTGTTTCGGGGATGATGCCGTGATGATCGCCAAGCTCGCCGTTGATGGCACCAAAAGGCCCCTTTGCCTCCTTCCAGCCTGTGGTATCAAAGTCTGCCTGCGCCCACGCATGCCCTCCGTTGACATAGATATCATCAAGAGTTCCGTCATCGAGATATGTCCAGAGGTTGTCAGAGTCCACCCGACCGTCAACAACGTAGGGTATAAAGCTTGCCTTCTTTTCGGCTTTGTTGCCTTGGGCATCGGTAACGCTGTAGGTAATAACAGATTCTCTTGTGGGGTCAAGGCTGCCGCTTACCTTGATTTTGTCGGTGAGGTCGCCGTACTTTATGTCATAAGCACGGGTGTTGTAGAGCAGATCCACATCCTCTCCGGCATAATAATATGCCTTTTCGGGTACGGTAAGCGTAGGAGCAGCAATGTCCTCCTCTGTATCACGGCGGATAACGAAAAAGTCTGCAATGTCGTTTACGTCACTTGTGGGGGTGGCGCGATGTACGGTAAAGGTAAGAGAATCGGGAGTTACGTCCACCTTGGTAATATAGGGGATATACTCCTGCTTTAAGAAGGCAGCATAGTCCACCTCACCCTTGTTCATTTCATCAAAGGAAATGCCTGCGGCGGGATTTTGCGTTATGTAACATATATCTCCTTCGCCCTTGAGGGTATAGCTTCCGTAGGGATCGTCACCTACCGGAGTGTAAAGCTCGGGGTCATCGATTACGGTAGCACCGTTGATCATATAGGTTCTGGTATAGATATGATCGTGTCCCATAAGTACCGCGTCAACACCCATTTCCGAGAATTTTACTCCGTATGCCTCACGACGTCTTTTCAATGAGTCTGAAGAAGATTCGCCTCCCGGGTAGAAGGTGTCGTGGAAAGAAACTATGGTCCAGAGAGGTTCACCGTAGGTGGCGGTGTACTCTGCGATCACGTTTTCCATATAGGGCACGTGGAGGTTGATATCGTGGTTGTTCAGATTGAGATTGATAAAGAGGACTCCGTCATGTGCGACCCAATAGTTACCGCCCTGTTCACCTGCATCGGTCAGGCTATCACGATAAACGTCGGTATAGGTAAAGTATTCGCTGTAAAGGGGATCGCCGTCATCGTGATTGCCAAGGACACCCATAATAGGCATAGTGCGAAGCACGTCAGGCTTTATAAATCCCTCGTACTCGGAACGGCTGTTGCAGAAATTTACGTGATCGCCTAAGGTCAGCATAAACTCAATATCATCACCGAACCAGTTGCGAACGTGGTTAAGTGTGACATCCCAGTTATAGACCTCATACTCGGAGTGTATCTGGGGGTCGCCTGCAGCAACAAAGGAGAAGCAGTTATCGCCAAAGCTGCCTGTAGAAAGCGTGTAGAGCTTTGACCAGCCAATGGTATCGCTGCCCACACGGTAGAGATAATCGGTATCAGACTCAAGGTCTGTGATCACTGCGCGGCATACGCCGTTTTTCTTTGGAGCGGCAGAATAAAAACAGCTTGCGGGCATTTTCCCGTCCTTCACATCAGAGGCCTTTGCCCACTGCACCCCCTCTGCCCCCGCATCCTTGGAATGCCAGGTCAGATTATAGCTTTTTTCATCCCTGCCTACGTTGACTATGACGTCTTCGCCCTTTGCTCCCTTGGAGTCAAGAAGGGATGCGGCAGACACTGCCGTCGGCAGAAGCATGGAAAAAATCAGCACGAACACCGTAAGGTATAAAAATGCGTTTTTCTTTGTTAAGCTCATGATCCTTCTCCTGTTCGGATAAATGATTTGCTGATTTAAGTATACAATCTTTCCTCGGCTTTGTCAATGTAAAAGAAATTTTCTACGTCTTTGCGTATTGCAAAATTTACGGATCCGGTATATAATGAAATCAACTAAGATACAAGAAACATGGAATTAAAAATGCGTAATATCATACTTGAAAAGCTTAAAGAAATAGAAGAAAAAGAGAATATCCGTATATTGCATTGTATAGAATCGGGTAGCCGTGCCTGGGGATTCGCCTCTCCCGACAGTGATTATGACGTAAGATTCATCTATGTAAGAAAACCCGAGTTTTATCTTAAATTAGAAAAAACAAGAGATGTAATAGAATGGCAGTTAGATGACACCCTCGATATTAACGGTTGGGATATTCAAAAAGCATTAAGATTGTTGCACAACTCTAACCCCACACTTTTTGAATGGAATGCTTCACCTATTGTATACCGTACCACCGATGATTGGAAAAAGATAGCCGATACTATAGATAGTTACTTTATAAAAAAATCAGGTCTTTACCATTATCTTAGCACAGCTAAATCCAACTACCGTGAATATCTCAAAGGTGAAACTGTACGTCTGAAAAAGTATTTTTATGTACTGAGACCACTACTTGCCTGCAAATGGATTCTTGCAAAGCAAACACCCCCTCCAATGCTGTTCACAGATCTGATCGAGGAGTTTCTTGAAGATGAAATTCGCCCCTGTGTTGATGAACTGTTATACATCAAGATGAACACCCCCGAAGTAGGTGAGGGAAAACGAATCGACAAACTGAACGAATACCTTGATAATTCCATTGTCGAAATAGAAGAGATCATCAAAAGCTTACCCGAGGAAAATAAGGGCAGCTGGGATGATTTGAATAACATCTTCCTTTCACTGTTATAATAAAAATCAAGCCTTTTGACCGTTTTGGTCAAAAGGCTTCCTTAATTCCGCACTCCGCATTAAAAAAACGGCTGACATAAAGTCAGCCGTTAATTTATTTAATTAGCCAAGTCTTGCCTCAAGAGCAGCAAGCTCGTCGTAAAGCTCAGCAGGAACTCTCTCGCCGATCATAGCGTAGAACTCCTTGATGTTCTGGACGTCTTCCTTCCAGGAATCAACGTCAACCTTGAGAAGCTCTTCGATAGTAGCCATATCGATATCGAGACCCTCGATGTTGATATCCTCTGCCTTAGGAACGAAACCGATAGCGGTCTCAACTGCGTCTACCTTGCCTTCGCATCTTGCGAGGATCCACATAAGAACACGCATATTATCACCGAATCCGGGCCAAATGAAATGACCTTCGTCATCGGTACGGAACCAGTTAACGTGGAAGATCTTGGGAGCGTTGGGGATCTTGTGACCCATATCAAGCCAGTGCTTGAAGTAGTCACCCATATCGTAACCAACGAAGGGTCTCATAGCCATGGGGTCACGACGAACTACGCCAACTGCACCCGCAGCTGCTGCAGTAGTCTCGGAAGCCATGATGGAACCAACGAAGGTACCGTGCTGCCAGTTCTTGGACTGGTATACCAGGGGAGCAGTCTTTGCACGACGGCCGCCGAATACGATTGCAGAGATCGGAACACCTGCAGTAGAATCGAACTCGGAGGAGATGCAAGGACAGTTCTTAGCAAGAGCGGTAAATCTGGAGTTGGGATGAGCACCCTTCTCGCCGGACTCACAATCCCAAGTCTCGCCCTTCCAGTTCATAGCGTTCTTGGGAGGATTCTTATCAAGGCCTTCCCACCAAACGGTGTTGTTGTCAAGGTTGTGTACAACGTTTGTGAAGATGGTGTCTCTCTTTGTAGTGAGAAGTGCGTTGGGGTTGGACTTCATGTTAGTACCGGGAGCAACACCGAAGAAGCCGTTCTCGGGGTTAACTGCCCAGAGTCTACCGTCCTTGCCAACTCTAAGCCATGCGATATCGTCGCCTACGCACCATACCTTATAGCCCTTCTTAGCGTAAACTTCGGGGGGAATAAGCATTGCGAGGTTGGTCTTACCGCAAGCGGAGGGGAATGCAGCACAGATGTACTTAACATCGCCGTCGGGACCCTCGATGCCGAGGATAAGCATATGCTCAGCCATCCAGCCCTCTTTTCTGCCGAGGTAGGATGCGATTCTGAGTGCGAAGCACTTCTTACCGAGAAGAACGTTTCCGCCGTAACCGGAGTTTACGGACCAGATAGTGTTGTCTTCGGGGAAGTGAACGATATATCTGTTCTCTTCGTCAAGGTCAGCTCTTGCATGGAGACCCTTGATGAAGTCTGCGGAGTCACCGAGAGCTTCGATAACTTCCTTGCCTGCTCTTGTCATGATGAGCATGTTGAGTACAACGTAGATAGAGTCGGTAAGCTCAACACCGATCTTAGCAAAGTCGGAGCCTACAACGCCCATGGAGTAAGGAATTACATACATGGTCTGACCCTTCATGGAGCCCTTGTAAAGCTTGGAGAGCTTGTCATAGCACTCCTGGGGATCCATCCAGTTGTTGATGTTACCTGCATCTTCCTTCTTGGAAGTACAGATGAAGGTTCTGTGCTCTACACGTGCAACGTCATTGATTGCAGTTCTGTGGAGATAACAGTTGGGAAGAAGCTCCTGATTGAGCTTGATCATTTCGCCGGTCTCGAATGCCTGGTCAAGAAGAGCAAGTCTCTGCTCCTCAGAGCCATCGATCCAAACAATGTTGTCGGGCTGTGTCATAGCTGCCATCTCATCGATCCAGCTAAGTACGTGCTTATTATTGGTCATAGGGATAATCCTCCTAACATAATTTTTCAAACTTAAAGATGGCTTTAGTCCAATCGCATTTATTGTACCTTATTTTACGGCAAAAAGCAATACTAATATGTGAACACACGTCCCTTTTTACAAATTGTTAAATATTTAGCAGGCACCTGCGGTGAGCTATACTTCGCGTTTAGTTCAATTTACAATGGTTGTACTCACACGAGGGTGGGGAGTTTTAAAATTCAGACAAAACACATCCCTTCACCCTTCAATCGCATGAAGTTAATTTCAGCCATCAAAATCACCCGAGGGTGACTATTTGATAAAAAGCCTTTCGACAAAAGTCGAAAGGCTTCCTTTAATTCCGCATTCCGCATTCCGAATTATTTATTGCTCATTGCGTTAGCAAGTTGCGCAAACTGCTCAAGAGAGAGCTTTTCCCCTCGCACGGTTGCATCAAGTCCGATAGAGGTTATAAACTCGGCAAGTTGGGTCTTGTTATACTGGGAGAACTCGCTTCCGAGAGAATTGACAAGGGTCTTTCTGCGCTGGGAGAATGCTCCTCTGATGACCTTCATCAGCATCTTGGGATCACAGTCCACCGGCGGCTTCTTGTGAAAATCGATACGCATAACAGCCGAGTCCACCTTAGGCATAGGAATAAAGTTGCCTGCGGATACGTCAAAGAGCTTCTTGCACTTACCGTAATAGGAAAGTGATGCGGAAATTGATCCGTACTCTGACGTACCGGGAGCTGCACAAAGGCGCTGCACCACCTCTTTCTGAATCATCACGGTAACAGATTCAAAGGGCGCACCCGATTCTGCCAGAGCCATAATAACCGGAGTGGTAATATAATAAGGAAGGTTGGCACATACGCTGACTGTCTTGCAGTCGGCAAACTCCTCCTCGACAAGCTTTTTTATATCCACCTTCATCACGTCGGTGTTTATTATCTTTATGTTGTCAAATTCGGAAATATTCTTTGTAAGAAGAGGAATGATGGTATCATCGATCTCAACAGCAACTACTTTTTTTGCTCTCTTGCACAGCTCATAGGTCAGAACACCAAGACCGGGACCGATCTCAAGCACTCCCTCTGCCGCATTGTCGGCAATACGCTGCACAACACTTTCGTTGGTCAAAAAATTCTGTCCGAATTTCTTTTTAAAATTGACGGAGTATTCCTCCATCTGGGCTTTTATGTATGATATATCGGTAAGCTTCATCTTATTCTCCTATATTAAGGTTATATCTATAATATCACATATCCGAGCTTTACGCAATAGCATTTTTCAAATGCTTGACAAAGTGATTCTTTGATGATATAATTTATAGGCTTGCTAGAGTGGCGCAGCCGGTAGCGCAATTGATTCGTAATCAATAGGCCGAGGGTTCGAATCCCTTCTCTAGCTCCAAAAATAAAAAAGTCACACTGATGTGTGGCTTTTTATTATTACTTTTTTGTTTCCTCTTCCATAACACTCAAGGCTTCCTTTACTCCCGCAATATTAGTAAAGGAGTATAAATTACCTGAGTAAGTAAACTTAACCGTTCTGCCGATAAGCACGAATTTGTTTTTGAAATTTTGAATCTTTTTCATTTCTATTTCATACAAAAGCTCACCTAAGTTGTTTCTGATATCCACATCGTATATCGAAAGAATATTCCCTTTAACACACAGCGCAACCAGACCGTATTCTCCCCTCGGAAGCTGTGTAGCGGTAGCACAAAAGCCTGCACCGCGCTCGTCACAATAGCCTTTTTCTATTAATCCCATTTGAAATTTTGACGGCATAGTATTATCTCCTATCCAAGCATTTTCTTGATTATATCACATTCACATAAATATTTCAATATACAATATTCAAAGCCAAATAAAAAGTTGTCAAATAATATAAAATAACTATTGACAATTTCAAATTAGTGTGTTATAATACACCTTGCCTGTCAGGCGACAGGACGGCGATGTACCCTTAGCTCAGCCGGATAGAGCAACTGCCTTCTAAGCAGTAGGTCGAGGGTTCGAATCCCCCAGGGTACGCCATTGATAAACCGAATGGGGAGAGGGAACGGATATAGATTACCGGACCTTACTCCACATTCTTAATATAAATTATATAATATATGGTGGGCGTAGCTCAGTTGGTTAGAGCGTCAGGTTGTGGCCCTGAAGGCCGTGGGTTCGACTCCCATCGCTCACCCCACAAAATTAAAACAGGTACCAAAAGGTGCCTGTTTTTGTTTTTGCGATATATTTGCCTGCGGCAAATGCGATATGTTTATTACATAAACGCGATATATCTCACTATGTTCGATGCGATATGATATAAATCCCTATTTTGCGCCCCGCAGAGCATATCGCAAATCCCGTAAGGGATTTATATCGCAAAAGCCGCCCGATGGGCGGCTTTTATATTAGTCCGGAACTATAAGTCCGTATTTATCTGCGTGTCGTTTATATACTACATTGACCTTGTGGGTCTCGTCATTTTCAAATACAAAGAATTCATGTCCCAGAAGATTCATCTGAAGTATTGCCTCCTCGGGTGACATAGGCTTAAAGGCAAAGGACTTGGTTCTGATGTCAAACTCTGCCTCCTCTTCAACAGGCTCTTCGTACTCGACCTCGCGTACAAAAGCATTGTTGCGGAGTCTCTTTTCCAGTCTGGTCTTGTTTTTACGGATCTGTCTTTCGATTGTGGATACCGCTTTATCAAGAGCGTTCTGGAATGTCTCTTCTTCGGTCTCCGCACGGAAAAGGGTACCGCCGGAGGTAATAGTAACTTCCAAGACTTTTCTACCGTTCTTTCTCTCACGCAGAGTGATGTTGCAATCGGCATCATCGTGGAAGAACTTGTCCAGCTTGCTTAATTTCTTTTCGAACAAGTCTTTAAGATCCTGAGTTACAGTTACCTGTCTACCGAATGTGTTAATGTTCATTTTCAACGCCCCTTTACTGGTGGATTTGCAACCACTATTGTGATTACATCTTGATTATAACATATTTATAGGGCAATTTCAATAGTTTTTTGTCATATTTTCTGAAAAAGTTATGCATTTTTACTATTTGCAGACAAAACAAAGGGATGCCAAAGCATCCCTCTTTATATTACTTTGCTGTAATGTAGCCCTCTGCGTAGAGAAGCTCACCGATAAGCACTGCACCGCCTGCAGCACCGCGGAGAGTGTTGTGAGAAAGACCAACGAACTTATAGTCAAACATTGTGTCCTCACGCAGTCTTCCGCAGGTAACGCCCATACCGCCGTAGATCTCACGGTCGGTGTTAGCCTGAGGTCTGTTGTCCTCTTCAAAGTATGTAATGAACTTTTCGGGAGCGTGGGGAAGCTTAAGTGCCTGAGGCTTGCCGTTATAGTTAGCCCAAGCCTCAAGGATCTGCTCCTTTGTGGGCTTGTTTTCAAAATCTACAAATACTGTAGCGGTGTGGCCGTTGGTAACGGGAACACGGATACACTGGCAGGTGATAAGGGGAGAGGTAGCGTCAACGATCTCGTTGCCTTCGATATGACCCCAGATCTTGAGGGGCTCCTTTTCGCTCTTCTCTTCCTCACCGCCGATGTAGGGAATGATGTTGTCGATCATTTCGGGCCACTCGGCAAAGGTCTTACCTGCGCCGGAGATTGCCTGATATGTAGAAACCACAACTCTGGTGGGTTTGTACTCTGCCAATGCGGAAAGCATAGGAACATAGCTCTGGATAGAGCAGTTGGGCTTAACTGCAATAAAGCCTCTCTTTGTGCCGAGTCTTGCCTTCTGAGCTTCGATGATGGCAAGATGCTCGTCGTTGATCTCCGGAACTACCATAGGAACATCGGGAGTATGACGGTGAGCGGAGTTGTTGGAAACGACAGGTGTCTCTGCCTTTGCATAAGCCTCCTCAAGGGCTCTGATCTCGTCCTTCTTCATATCAACTGCGCAGAAGATGAAATCGCACTTTTCGGAAACTGCCTCAACGTCAGCGGCGTTCATAACTACCATATCCTTTACATACTCGGGCATAGGAATGTCAAGCTTCCATCTCTCGCCAACTGCCTCGGTGTAGGTCTTGCCTGCACTGCGGGGGCTTGCCGCAAGAACGGTAACATCAAAATAGGGGTGGTTGTCAAGAAGGGTAATGAAGCGCTGGCCTACCATACCTGTAGCGCCAACGATACCTGCTCTGATCTTATTTGCCATATCTATATCCTCCTGAATAATTGTTCATATAATAATGACTAATTATACCAAAGCCGTATACAATTTGTCAATAATAAATTATATAAAAATAACTGCCTATTGCAAATTATTATTGTATATTGTATAATAACATAAGTATTACAGAAGGAATGATATTATGAATCATACTTGGTTAGAAAGAGAATATTCGCTTATCGGCGAAGAAGCGGTGAAAAAGCTGACAAACGCTTCTGTGCTTGTTTTCGGCTGCGGAGGTGTTGGCGGTTATACCATTGAGGCTCTGGCAAGAGCGGGAGTCGGCAGGCTGAATGTTGTAGATAACGATACGGTTAACGAAACAAACATCAACCGTCAGATCATCGCTACACGCAAAACTATAGGTCAACTAAAGACCGAAGCTATCCGTGACCGTATTGCCGATATCAATCCCGATTGCGTGGTGGAATGTATATCGATATTTGCCGATGAAAGCAATATAACACAAATAATCGACAAGGCCGATCCCGATTTTATAGTTGATGCAATAGACTCGGTGACCTCAAAGCTGCTTATAGCGCAGTACGCTGCCGAAAAAAACATCCCCATAATAGCATCTATGGGAACAGGCAACAAATTAGACCCCGAAAGATTAAAAATTGCCGATATTTCAAAGACTCATACCTGCCCTCTTGCAAGAGTGATGCGCCGGGAGCTTGGAATAAGAGGCATAAAACACCTGACTGTTTTATTCAGCGACGAGCCCCCCGTAAAGGTATGTTCAAGAACCCCTGCATCAATATCCTTTGTTCCCTCTGCGGCAGGACTTATCATAGCAGGATACGTTATAAGAAAGGTAATAGAAAAATGATAGATTTATTGACACTTCACAAGCAGTTTATGACACCTCACATCAAGCCCGGTGACACCGTGGCGGACTTCACTATGGGCAACGGTCACGATACCCTTTGGCTTTCACAGACGGTGGGCGAGGAGGGGCATGTATATGCCTTTGACATCCAGCAGCAGGCTCTTGACTCTACAAGAGGCTTGCTTGAAAGTGAGGGCGCACCCAACAATTACACCCTTATAAAGGATTCCCACGCAAATGCTCTACTGCATATCCCCACAAAGATCAAGGCGGGAATGTTCAACCTGGGTTATCTTCCCGGAGGTGACAAGTCCATCACCACTCTGCGCGAATCCACCTTGAAAGCAGTAGACGCGGCAATAGAGCTGCTCGACGACGACGGAATAATACTTATCGCCGTTTACCCCGGTCACGACGAGGGTACGGTGGAGGGTCAGCTCCTCCACGAGAAGCTAAGTCAGATATCCCGTTTTAAGCTGTGTATATCTCAGTTTAAGATAATCAATTCCCCCACCTCCCCCTTCTTCTTCATTATAGAAAGCAAAGCGAAAAAATAAGTAAAACAGGCATAAACATTCCGTTTATGCCTGCTCAGACTGTCGAAAAAGTCGGTCGGCCGTGTTGAAAAAATATTTTTTCAGATCATCACACCGTCTAACGAACAATTGTTATATAATGACTATATCTCCCAATATAGTCTGATAAGTATTCAAAAGTGGTGTATACATCGA
>JAFYLH010000011.1 GCA_017537175.1 Clostridia bacterium
ACACCACCGCAAACAATATCAAGAAGGCTCCCGACTCCAAGTATCTCAAGGCAGCCGATGTTGTAGACGGAACCCTTACCATTAAGCTCGATACAGCAGGCCGCTGGAGCTTTATGGTACAGTATAACGACCAGTCCTATAGCTTCTATGTAATAGAGGTTACAGAGGATGATCTTCCCAAGTGCGCACATGAATGGAGCGAGTGGGTAGTTACAGTTCCCGCAACCGAGGAAGCGCAAGGTACAGAAGAACGAACCTGTACACTCTGCGGTGAGGTAGAAACAAGAGCTATACCCAAGATAGTGGTAGCTGAGCCTACCGCTACAAATGTCAGAGTATCAAGAGCATTCTCTGATGATATGATACTCCAGCGCGACGAAGCCCTCTCTGTATGGGGTTTTGCAGATGCAAACAGCGGTGATGTTGTAGTTGAGCTTGACGGCAAGAGAGCATCCGCTCCTGTTGATGCCGAGGGTAACTGGAAGGTAACCTTCCCCTATACCTTTGCATACAACACCGAGCCCCAGGATCTTAAGATCACCTCCGCTGACGGCGATATTGTAATTAAGAACGTTCTTATCGGTGATGTATACTACATCATCGGTCAGTCCAATGTTCTTTACAGCTTGGGCGAACAGATCTTTGACCTTAACCTTGTAGGCAGAGGCGGTGAGCTTCAGTATGACTTTGACGACAACCGCGATATGCGCTTCTTCCGTATATCGAGCTATGATTATCAGAATATGACAGGTGAGTTTGCACAGGGAACAGAGCTTGTTTACAACGATGTATTCAACGGCAGAACCTGGGAAAAGCCCTCCGCGATCGGCGCGGCGCTTTCTAAGTATCAGCAGCCTGCAAACTCCTGGTACACCTTCCGTGAACAGATGGGTAAGGATGTGTTCTCAGCCCTCGGTTACCTCTTTGCATACAATATGACAAACAAGTCCGAGGTTCCTGTAGGTGTGATCGAGCTTGACGCTACAGGTCTTCCCATAGCCTGCTTTGCTCCCAACGAGCTGGCAGAGAAGTGGGGTCACGAGATCTATGACGAGGCAACAGGTACATATTACTTTGGTTACCAGGGTCTTATCAATCCCACAATGAAGACCAGATTTGTATACAACCAGATGATCGCACCCCTCTCCAATTTCTCTATCGCAGGTATCATCTGGTATCAGGGTGAGTCTGACTGGTACAACGCAAAGGAACGCTTTGACAAGGACTACTACAGCTTCCGTGATATGTTCACCGAGCTTATGGAATACTTCCGTGAGGATTTCGGCAACGATGACTTTGATGTTTATATGATGGAGTTCCCCTCACAGTTCAACGGAACTATGCAGGCATTCCTTGATGTAAGCTGGGTCAAGGGTGAATTAGGTATGGTACCTTCAATGCTTGATAACTGCTATATAGTATCCTCCTCCGATCTCTTTAAGGATACCACCTGGTTTAATAATCCTCACCCCTATATCAAGCACCATCAGGCAACACGATTGGCTGAGATAGTAGCCGCAAGAAAGTTCGGTATGGGAGATCTCAATGACCTCCACGGACCCGTGCTTCGTGAGGTTATCTACGAGGGTACAAGCAAGGCATATATCAAGATGGACTATGTTGGTGCAGGACTTACCACCACCGATAAAACAGGTCATGTTAAGGGTATAGAGGTTCTTATCAACGTGAACGGAACACTCCAGTGGACCAAGCACGAGGGTATGATAATCACAGGCACGGATACCATTACCATCGACACAGGCAGTTTTGAGCTTCTGGCAGTAAGATACAATCAGCATGTATCAAATGTCCAGGGTATTCAGATCAACCTCTGTAACGCATACGGTATGCCCGCAATTTCATTTACTGATTTTAAATAATGCCCCAAATGCCCGTACAATGTACGGGCATTTTACTTGACTAAAGTGAGTAATTGTGGTACAATTTCTTTAATAATTTAAGGAGTTTTCCTATGAACTTAAAAGAACAGATATTAAATACCAATATTACCGATGACCAGGCGGCGATCTGGTATCTCGGTCAGGAGTCAATGCTTATTAAATGTAAGGGCAAATATATTCTTTTTGATCCTTATCTTTCCGACTATGTAGACAGAGTATGCTCAAGCGAGGAGATAGTGTGGGCCCGCAGATATCCGGTGCCGATTGATCCCTCGGAGCTTGAATTTGTTGATTATGTATTTTTATCCCACGATCACGAGGATCACTGTGACCCCGATACTTTGACGCCCTTTGCAAAAGCAAACAAAAAGGCAAAATATTTTTGCCCTCCCAATGCCAAGGGAACACTTAACCGTTGCGGTATAGATGATAAGAACATCATTTTCTGTTACGGTGGTAAAGAGGTAACCCTTGATGATATAAAGGTCTTACCTGTACCTGCAGCCCACGAGGAGCTTCATTATGATGCTGACGGTAATTTCATGGAGCTTGGCTATACGGTAAGTGTAGGAGACATTTCCTTCTTCCATTCGGGTGATATGTGTCCCTATGACACTATTGATGAATATATAACCGACTGTAATGTGGCTATGATAGCCATTAACGGCAGAGATGAGTACAGGCTGGCTCACGGCATAGAAGGAAACTTCGATGCCTCAGAGGCTCTTGAAATGGCTCATAAGATGCATGCAGATATTCTTATCCCTATGCACTTTGATCTCTATGATGTAAACTCTGTTCCTATGGGCGAGCTTGCAAATGTAATGGAAAATGAAAAAGCATTTATCCCCAACCATGTATTTATGCCCGGGGAAAGATATATTTATATGAGGTAAATTATGATAATAAACACACCGCCTATGGGCTGGAACTCCTGGAACACCTTTGGTCACGATATAAACGAGGAGCTTATAAAGGAAATAGCAGACATTATGGTAGCAGACGGTTATCTTGATGCAGGCTATGAATATCTTGTTATTGACGATTGCTGGCAGGCTGATACACGTGACAAAAACGGCAGACTGACCCCCGATAAAAATAAATTTCCCAACGGAATGAAGGCGGTAGGCGACTACATTCATTCAAAGGGGCTTAAGTTCGGTATCTATTCCTGTGCGGGACAGCTTACCTGTGAGGGCTTTCCGGGAAGCTATGAGCATGAGTTTGTTGATGCCCGGACCTTCGCAGAATGGGGAGTAGACTTTTTAAAGTATGATTTCTGCTTTAAGCCAAAGGGTGCTGACACCGCCTGTCTATACCGCCGTATGGGTATGGCTCTTGCAAATTGCGGACGTGATATACTATTTTCTGCCTGCTCTTGGGGTGCAGAGGAGACCCGCAAATGGGCAAAGACCACAGGCGCGCATATGTGGCGCTCTACAGGCGATATCGTAGATTCTGCGGCATCCATCAAGGATCACGCATATGTAATAGACCGTGACCTTAAGTATATGTCTACTTCCTCCTATGCTGACTTTGATATGCTGGTTGTAGGTATGCACGGTGACGGAAATGTGGGTGTAGGCGGAGCCACTGACGAAATGTACCGTAGCCACTTTACCTTCTGGGCACAGATGAGTTCACCTCTTATGATAGGCTGTGATATCCGTAATGTAAATGAATATACTAAGCAGACCCTGCTTAATAAGGATATTATTGCTATCAATAAGGAAAGCTATTGGCAGCCCTATGAGATTGGTCAGATAGGCAGCTGGAATCCTAAGGGTAATCCGGTATACTGTAAGCTTCTTTCGACAGGTGAGCTTGCCATCGGTATTTATAACTTCTACGAGGACGAGGCAAATCTCTCCACACCCCTTGACCGTATCGGTCTTAATATGTCAACGGGCAAGACCCTTGAAATGACCGATATATGGACAGGGAAGAAGGAGATAGTACATAACGGAGTGCATAAGGTAAAGATCGAGCCCTGGGGCTGCAGACTCTATCGTTGCCGTATAGTTGATCTTCAGTATGGCGATATGTAATAACTGCGGCAGACAGCTGCACAAGGACGAGAAGGCAATTTATAAAAGACTTATAAACAGAGCTGCAACCGAGGATGAGCTATTGTGCAAGCTTTGTCTTGCAAGCAAGCTGGCTGTAACCGAAACTGTGATTGAGGAAAAGATAAAGCATTTCCGTGATATAGGATGTACTTTGTTTATGTGATAATGATATAAAAAGCGGCAAGGTGCCGCGAACCCCTAAAGCTCGACGAGCTCGCTTCGGGGAACCCCGGTGCCGCGAACCCCCAAAGCTCGACGAGCTCGCTTCGGGGAACCCCGGTGCCGCACCCAAAAACGCCCGTTAATTCAGTTTTACAAATCACACGAAATAGAGTAATTTCATATATGTTAAAAAGGAGACAGCAAAAGCTGTCTCCTTAAATTATTTGCAGTTGTCTTAATATCAGATATGTAGTATAAAGCAGGTATGTCAAAACCATTATTATACCAAGCCATCTGTCTACGCGCTTTCTTATAGCTATCGGAATGAAGAAAATCACCGATATAGCAAGCAAAATTCCAATATCATATATGTAGGTTGTGCTTACAGTCATAGGGAAGATTGTAGCTGAGGTGCCCAAAATCAACAGAATGTTGAATATGTTAGAACCAACCACATTACCCACAGCAATATCACTTTCGCCTTTTCTTGCGGCAACAATAGATGTTACAAGCTCAGGCAAGGAAGTACCGAGAGCAACAACGGTAAGTCCTATAAGTGCATCACTCAAGCCTAACTTTTGTGCAATATCCTTTGCTCCTTCAACGGTCAGATCACCGCCTATAATGATAGCAGCAAGACCAATCACACCAAGTATTACGGTAAGCCAAAAAGGCTTTGCCTTACCGTTTTCATCAGTATTCTCTGAGCTGTCGCGATTTTTTAAACCTTCCCAGAGAATAAATGCCATAAATCCGGCAAAACAGATAAGAAGTATGATACCGTCGATACGGCTGATTTCCATATTTTCTTTACCAAATACTCTATCAAGACAGAAGATGCCCAGAAGTGCAGTTATAAATATTGAAATAGGATAATCGTGTTTGATGATACTTTTCTGTACAACAACGGGTGTTATTGCGGCACTTGTGCCCAGCACCACCAAGGTGTTAAAAATGTTTGATCCAACTACATTACCTACTGCAATATCATTCGACTCTTTTAATGCAGCAGTAATGCTGACCGCAAGCTCCGGGGCACTTGTGCCAAAGGCAACTATAGTCAAGCCTATAATAATACTGGGAATATGCAGTTTTTTTGCAATGCTTGAAGCACCGTCAACAAAGTAGTCAGCGCCCTTTATCAGAAGGACAAAACCAAAAACCAATGATAAAATTGCAATTATAATTTCTTTCATAATACACCTATAATTTTGCAAAATCAAAGGGATGCCGGAGCATCCCTTTAAATTCAGATCTTACTTGTACTTACGCTTTCTTGCAGCTTCAGACTTCTTCTTGCGCTTAACGCTGGGCTTTTCGTAATGCTCTCTCTTACGGAGCTCTGCGAGTACACCGCTTCTTGCGCACTGTCTCTTGAATCTACGAAGAGCGCTGTCTAAAGATTCATTATCCTTAACTTTAACTTCTGCCATTTTCAACCCTCCCCTCGCTTGTCCAAAGAGATCTTAAAATTTACCATACAATTATACAATAAGTTTCAAATTATGTCAATAGGTTTATTGAAATAAATTCAAATTTCAAAATGTAAAATACAAAATAGAGGAGGATTTTCGTCCGTATGGGACGAAAATCTTCAACAATTATTTAGCTACAATATTAACCAGCTTGCCGGGAACATATATTTCCTTTACGATGCTCTTGCCGTCAATAAAGGACTTGACATTCTCGTTTTCCTTAGCCTGTGCTATTATAGCATCCTTTGCGTCATCAACAGCGATCATCATAGTACCTCTAACCTTGCCGTTGACCTGAATTGCGATCTCAACTGTGTTGTCAACAGTCTTTGCCTCGTCATACTCGGGCCACTTTGCAATAGAGAGAAGTCCTTCACCGCCAAACTCGCTCCAGATCTCCTCTGTAAGGTGAGGAGCGAAGGGATTGAGCAGGGTAATAAGAGTCTTAAGCTCGTCTACCGAAGCATTGCCGCGGTTGTAGAGATCATTTGTCAGGGACATCATAGCAGCGATAGCGGTATTGAACTTCATACTGTCGATATCCTCGGTAACCTTCTTTATGGTCTTATGGAAAGCGGATTCAAGATCAGCACCGTAGCCTGTCTTTGTCTCGTCAACCATATTTCTGAGGTTAGCCACACGGTCAAGGAATCTCTTACAGCCCTTGATGCTTTCTGTAGACCAGGGAGCAGACTTTTCAAAGTCGCCGATAAACATTTCGTAGAGACGGAGTGTATCTGCACCGTATTCGGCAATTACATCGTCGGGATTGATTACATTGCCTCTGGACTTAGACATCTTTTCGCCGTTTGCACCAAGTATCATACCGTGTGCGGTTCTCTTGAGGTAAGGCTCCTTGCAGGATAGTACGCCGATATCATAGAGGAACTTTGCCCAGAAACGGGAGTAGAGCAGGTGAAGTGTTACGTGCTCCATACCACCGTTATACCAGTCAACAGGCATCCAGTAGTCAAGAGCCTCCTTGGCTGCACAAGCCTCGGTATTGTTGGGGTCACAGTAACGCATAAAGTACCATGAAGAGCCCGCCCAGTTAGGCATTGTGTCTGTCTCACGCTTAGCGGGTGCGCCGCAATGAGGACAGGTGGTGTTTACCCAGTCTGTACACTTGGAGAGAGGAGATTCTCCTGTATCTGTAGGCTCGTATGCATCCACATCGGGTAGCATAAGGGGAAGCTGATCCTCGGGCAGGGGAACCCAGCCGCACTTTTCACAGTAAACCATGGGAACAGGCTCGCCCCAGTATCTCTGACGAGAGAATACCCAGTCACGGAGCTTGTAGTTTATCTTCTTATGACCAAGTCCTTCTGCCTCAAGCCATTCGATTATCTTAACCTTTGCGTCAGCTACCTCAAGACCATCAAGGAAACCGGAGTTTACCATCTTGCCGCTTTCAACATCGGTAAATGCTTCGTTCTGTACATCGCCGCCTGCAACTACCTCGATGATGGGAAGCTCAAACTTCTTTGCAAACTCCCAGTCACGGGTATCGTGGGCAGGAACTGCCATAATAGCACCTGTACCGTAGGTAGCAAGTACATAGTCGGAAATATATATGGGTATCTCCTTGCCGTTAACAGGGTTTATAGCTGTCACACCGTCAAGGCGTACACCGGTCTTATCCTTCTGGAGCTCTGTTCTCTCAAAGTCGCTCTTCTTTGCAGCTTCCTTCTGATATTCCTTGATCTCGTCGAGGTTTGTCAGCTTGTCAGCCCACTTTTCGATAAGAGTGTGCTCGGGAGAAATAACCATATATGTTGCACCAAAAAGGGTGTCGGGACGGGTTGTATATACAATGATCTCATCGCCCTCAGAGGACTTGAAATTAACCTCAGCGCCTTCACTTCTGCCGATCCAGTTGATCTCCTGGGTCTTAACTCTTTCGATAAAGTCGAGGTCAGCCAGGTCATCTATAAGTCTCTGTGCATACTCGGTGATCTTAAGCATCCACTGGCTCTTAACCTTGTGAACTACCTCGCTTCCGCAACGCTCACAAACACCGTTGACAACCTCTTCGTTTGCAAGAACTACCTTACAGGAGGTACAGAAGTTAACATTCATTTCCTTCTTGTATGCAAGACCGTGCTTGTAGAGCTGGAGGAATATCCACTGTGTCCACTTGTAGTATTCGGGAGAGGAGGTGTTGATCTCGCGGGACCAGTCAAAGCTGAGACCCAGAGCCTGAAGCTGGCTCTTGAAGCGGGCAACATTTTTCTCGGTAACTAATGTAGGATGGATGTGATTTTTGATAGCATAGTTTTCGGTAGGCAGACCAAAGGCATCCCAGCCGATGGGATAGAGCACATTGTAGCCCTGCATTCTCTTCTTACGGGAAACAATGTCAAGGGCGGTATAGGGTCTGGGATGACCGATGTGGAGACCCTGTCCGGAGGGATAGGGGAACTCAACCAGTGCAAAATACTTGGGCTTGGAATAGTCTGTGGTAGCTTCAAATGCCTTTTTGTCAGCCCATTCCTTCTGCCATTTTGAGTCTATTTTAGAAAACTCATATCTGTTGTCGAACTTACTCATTTGTCTCTTCTTCCTTTTTTATAAACTGATCAATGTTTACGACCTCAGAGTCGTTCCAAAGTTTTTCAAGATTGTAAAATTCGCGGCTTTCACGGTTAAAGATGTGAACTATAACAGAGGCATAGTCCATAACTATCCATGCAGCCTCGCTGAAGCCTTCCATAGAGGTAGGGGGTAAACCTTTTTCGGAGGTCTTCATATCCAGCTCGTCGGCAAGCGCCTTGATCTGGGTGTTTGAGTTACCTGTACAGATTACAAAGTAATCGGTAATGGTTGTCTGATCCTTAACATGGAGCATTTTGATATTGTGGGCCTTTTTGTTGTAAAGGATATTTACTATTTCCTTTGCAAGCTCAAGGGGCTCGGTGTGAGATAAAATTTTTTCGTTCATTTTCTTCTCCGTAAGTGTATATTTTAAAATGCAGAGTGCAGAATGCAAAATGCAGAATTATGGTGGGAAAGAGTTCTGCAACTCTTTCCTCCATTAAATTTTTATCTTAAAATGTTGTACTTTAATCGGTTTTATATTACATCACCCTCGTGTGATGATTAAAAACTATAGCTTACTTCACCCGATTATCGCAGCGGGTCCTACCCGCTACCAGGCGCGGTTTATGTCAAGACCGTCCTGCTGGATGTCCTCTGCGCTGTGAGTACCGTCAAACTCCTCAGTAGAGTTGTAAACGGCATTAATTGTAGAGTCGTTTAAGATGGTAAAATTGAAGTCTGCATCAAATACATTCTCGGGAATATCCTCGTTGAATACATTAAAGCTCTCGTTTGCTACCTTGTACATTGCCGCCCTGTGGATTACCACATATGAGCCGCCGTAGTATGTAACGGGGGTGTTGGGGGCGGTAAACATAGTAATGTTTGAGAAATCCATCTGCATTGCTTCCTTAACAAAGTAAGCGGCATCGTTGACCGAAAGGGAGTGCTCAAGATTGCCCATAATAGTTGTGACTACCGGTACAACATTTGTAATGGATATCTTATTCTTAAAGGACTCCATAAATGCTGTCATAAACAGCTTCTGTGCGTCCTGACGACCCAAGTCGCCGTTTACATAGCTTGAACGGAAGCGGACAAACTGCTCTGCCATATCACCGTCAAGCGTCTGCTGACCCTCATAAAGGTCGATATAAAGAGGGGGATTCTGATATTCGTCGGTATAATACATACGGTAGGGAACATACATATCAACACCGCCGATGGCATCTACTATTGCACCAAAGCCGTCAAGGTTCATATATGCGTAGTAGTCTATGTTGATTGCAAGATTGGAGCTTAAGGTCTGTGCAAGACCCTTCATACCGTCTGCTATCTTTCCGTCTGTATCTGTTTCGGAGGATGAATTATAGAATGTTCCGAATACGGAATTCAGCTTTCTTGGAGTACCGTCAACTGTGATAAAGGTATCACGGGGCATCTGCATAATGGTCATAGAATCATTTTTTAGATCAAGATTAATGATCATCATAACATCGGTGTTCAAAGCAACTGCATCACGGCCAACTACAAGGAAATTGAAGGATTCATCCTCACGACCGCTTGTGGACAGAGAATCACCGTTGCTGTCTACAATATTTTCCTGCCAGGGGGCAACCGATTGAACTGTAGGCTTGTTTATAAACAGGCCTGAAATATAATTAATGATACCCGGTAATGTTAAACCTGCTGAAAACGCTGTTACGCCGACCAATGTAATGATCGAAAGGGTCAGTATAACAATAAGTGTAATTATAAGGGGCTTTGCGCTGTTATGCTTTTTGTTTTTAGGAATTCTTGTTTTACTCATTTTATAGCCTCGCTGTTCATCAATAAGTAATTTCTTGCTTTGACCGTTTGGATATCAATAGGCTTTCCTGTTTTCATAAGATGATCAACTGTAGAGTTAATAGATCTTATAACAGTAAGGTCAAGCAATCTGTTCGGATCTGATGATATAACATTGTCATGGAAGAAATTTCTCAGCTCTATGCAGGCATCGTGCTTACGGGTAGGCTCTGTCGAATCTGCAATCATAAGTATTTTCTGTAACAATGTCATATTTTCTCTGCCTGTGGTGTGGGTAGTAATAAGCTCGATTACTTCCTCGGTACAAATATCGGGGAAAAGGGAACGGGCATAAGCACCGCCGGTCAGAGAGTGGAACAAAGCAGGGGTAGAAATATAAGCTTTGTCAAACTCTATATTATAAACCCGACATAACTCTATATGCTCGTCGGGAGTTTTTTCCTTGGTTATATCGTGGAAGAGGGCAGCACGATAAAGTATATCACGGCTATGCCTGTCCAGATCAAAGATATCGGCATAATACATACACTCCTCTGCAACCGCAAGGGTATGTGTATAACGCTTGGTGCTAAGGTTGTTTTTTAAATATTCTTTAATTTTACTGTACATATAAGTTGTTTTCTTTTATATAGCGGTCAACCGCCGGGGGCAGATATGAGGAGCGGTCCTTGGCTTTTCTGACAACTGTTGACGAAAGCTCAAGCGGTTCCATTATCATTTCCTTTATTTTGAACCCCAGCTCGGAGCGCAGAAAGGATATCTGCTGCTCGATCCTTGAATCTAAGCTTGTATCGGTTTCTCTACGTGTATACACAAGGGTGGCAAGGGTGGCTATCTCATCTGCCTTGTACCAGGTGTGCATGCTTAAAAGCATGTCTGTTCCGCATAGAAAATAGAGCTCGGTGGCGGGAGATGAGAAATGCCTTAAGGTCTCTACAGTATAGCTTTTACCTTCCTTGTTAAGCTCATAATCTGACACTTCTATTCGCTCATAGCCCTCAAAGGCAAGCTTGAGCATATTATAACGGTGCAGTGCAGAATCGCCTGCGGGCATTGCCTTGTGAGGAGAAACGGATGTGGGAATGATAAGAAGTCTGTCAAGCTCAAACTGATCCTTAAATTCGATTGCGGCACGGATATGACCGTTGTGGACAGGGGCATAGGTGCCACCGTATATTCCAAGCTTAGTTTTCATTGATCGCCTTTTTGAACTCAGCTGCAAAGAGCTTCATTGCATTGGCACGGTGGCTGACCGAGTTCTTTTCTTCCTGTGTCATTTCGGCAAAGGTCTTGCCTATCTGAGGTACATAGAAGAGGGGATCATAACCAAAGCCGCCGGTTCCTCTGTACTCGGTGAGGATCATACCCTCGCATTTACCCTCACAGACAATATGCCTTCCGTCAGGGAAAACACAGGCAACGGCAGAAACAAATCTCGAGGTCTTTTCCTCGGGCCTGTAGCCCTCCAGCTTAGCTAAGAGTTTTTCGTTATTGGCGTGGTCTCCCAGCTCGTCACCTGCATGGTCTACTGCATATCTTGCAGAATAAACACCGGGCTCACCGTCAAGAACATCAACCATAAGACCTGAATCGTCTGCAATAACAGGAAGATCACATTTAGGAGCTCTGCACTTTATGAGCGCGTTTTCTGCAAATGTAGTACCGTTTTCTTCGATATCACCTGTAAAACCGATATCGTCAAGAGATAAGACCGTAATATCCTCTCCGCAGAGCTTTGACAGAAGACCCTGCATTTCAACAATTTTATGATTGTTTCGGGATGCTAATACTACCTTCATACTATTCCTCAAATAATGCCTGTACAAACTGACTGTTATCGAATTTTTCCATATCGTCCACAGCTTCGCCTACACCGATAAACTTAACCGGGATGCCAAGCTCGTTCTTTATGGAGAACACGATACCGCCCTTGGCGGTTCCGTCAAGCTTGGTGAGAACAAGTCCTGTGATGTTGGCAGAGTTCTTAAATTCCTTTGCCTGCTGAACTGCGTTCTGACCTGTGGTAGAGTCAAGAACCAAAAGTGTCTCACGGGCAGAATCGGGAAGCTCGCGGTCAAGAACACGGGAGATCTTGGCAAGCTCGTCCATAAGGTTCTTTTTGTTGTGGAGTCTGCCTGCGGTGTCGATGATAAGTACATCTGCACCTCTGCTCTTGGCTGCTGCTGTTGCATCAAATACTACTGCTGCGGGATCAGAGCCCTCTGTGTGCTTGATAAGGTCAACACCTACACGGTCTGCCCATATCTGGAGCTGATCTATAGCTGCCGCACGGAAGGTGTCGGCTGCGGCAAGAACTACCTTTTTGCCGTCCTTTTTAAGGTTGTTGGCGATCTTTGCGATAGAGGTCGTCTTACCAACGCCGTTAACACCGATAACAAGTATAACATCAGGCTTGCTTGCGCCGGTATTGAGGGGCGCACCCTCACCGATCATTTCGCACATGATCTCCTTAAGTGCATTGAGGATCTCATCGCTGTCCTTAAGCTTATCTTCCTTGATCTTGTCTCTGAGATGATCTATTATTGCTTCTGTGGATTCATAGCCGACATCGGCACATATAAGCAGCTCCTCAAGCTCCTCCATAAACTCCTCGTCAACCTTTCTCAGGTTCTTGAAAAGATTGTTAAGGGGCTTGAAAACGGTCTGCTTTGTCTTAAAAAGTCCTGCTTTAAGCTTATCAAAAAATCCCATTACAGTTTAACTCCGATCTTTTGTTCTACTTCGCTTACATTTACAGAGAGCACCTTGGATACACCGCGCTCATACATAGTAACACCGTAAAGTGTATCAGAGGTTTCCATAGTTCCTCGTCTGTGGGTAATAACGATAAATTGTGTTTTGTTTGAATACTTCTGGCAGTACTGGGCAAAACGGGTTACATTGACCTCGTCAAGTGCGGCCTCTATCTCGTCAAGCACGCAGAAGGGGGTAGGATTGACCTTAAGTATCGCAAAGAACAATGCTATTGATACAAACGCCTGCTCACCACCGGAAAGAAGGGAAAGACTTTTGATTATCTTACCGGGAGGTGCAACATTTATCTCAATACCGCTGGTCAGTACATTTTCGGGATCGCTTAGCTTGAGCTCTGCCGTACCGCCTCCAAACAGCTCACGGAACACATCCTTGAAGTTTTTGTTTATCTGCTCAAGAACGGTTACAAACTGTGTACGCATTTCGCCCTCAAGCTTGTAGATAACTCCTGCAAGCTCGGATTTTGACTTGGTAAGATCCTCAAACTGTACCTTTAAGAAATCGTATCTGGTCTTGACCTCTTCGTATTCTTCGATGGCGTTTACATTAACATGACCTAAATGCTTTATCTTGCCTCTGAGCTCGTTCCTTGCTCTTACCGCATCGGGTCTGGTGGATGCTGTTACGGGCTCATATTCAAGCTCGCAGGCAGCGGAGAAGGAAAGCTCATATTCATCCCATAGGTGAGCAACCAGCTTGTCCTGCTCGTCCTGTACAGACTCACATTGGGTTTCAAGTCTGGTGTATTCGCGGAACAGGGTCTCTCGCTTGTGGGTAAGATCCTTAGTTTCCTCACGGAGCTTGGTTTCCTTTGCTTCGTTTGCGAGATTCTGTTCGGATATAGAAGCGATCTCGGTCTGCATTATTGCTATCTGCTCTGCGATCTTTTCGGACTCCTGCTTACCGCCCGAGATCTTTTCGGCAATGGCATCAAGCTTTTCCTTTGCGCTTGATATACGGTTGTCCTCGATGTTTCTCTTGGAAATAAGCTCATCAAGGGCATCACGGCGGATAGAAATTTCATATTCGCCCTGATCTATATCCTTTTTCTTTTTCTCTATTTCAATACCGCAGAGGTTCATCTTGACGCTGATATCACTCTGTTCACGGGTAAGAGCTTCACGGCGTTCTATCATTTCCGCCATTTTATTGTCAAGCTCAGTGATCTGTGCTTCAAGTGCTTGGATGGATTCCTTACCCTTGACAATAGACAGCTCTGTGTCATTTTGCTCACGGTCTATAGACTCAAGAGATGCTGCAATAGCGGCCTTTCTTGTCTCGTCGCCCGAAAGCTGAGTCATAAGTATCTTTTGCTGGGTCTCCTCGGCAGAGCAAAGTGAAGAAAACAATGCCTTGCGGGCGGTTATATCGTCATTTGCTCCCTGATTGTCACTTATGATCTTTTCCTGAGCTGAAATGTCAGCCTCGGTCTTTTTGAGATCGGTCTCGGCCTTTTTGATCTCCTCGTTTATAGACTCTATCTCGGCAGAACGGGTAAGGATACCGCTGTCCTGCTTAAGAGAACCGCCTGTAAAGGAACCGCCTGCATTAATCTGCTGACCGTCAAGGGTGACACAGCGCAGCTTATAGCCGTTTGCCTTTGCGGCAATGTTTGCATTGTCAAGGTTATCAAATACCGCTGTTCTTGCCAGCAGGGAATCGATAACACCGTAGAAACGCTCCTCGGTCTTTACAAGCTCGCTTGCAAGTCCAAGATAACCCTTCATACCGTCAAGCTTGCAGCTGTCAGGCAGATATTGGGGCTTAATAGAGGTCAGAGGATAGAATGTGGCTCTTCCTCGTCTGTTCTCCTTTAAGTAACGGATAGCATCCTTTGCGTCCTTTTCATTTTCGCAAACAAGATTCTGAATTTGTGCACCGAGAGCGGTTTCTATGGCAACAGCATATTCACCCTCAACCTCAATTATCTTTGAAAGAGGTCCGATGATGCCGCGCAGACTTCCGTTTTCTGCGGCATTCATAACAGAACGCACGCTGTTTGTATAACCCTCAAAGAGGTCCTCCATACGGCGGAGATTTTCTATGCGCTGATTCTTTGCGGAGATATCAAGGGAAAGCTTGTTCTTACGGTGGGTCAGTCTTTCGATCTCGGCCCTTGCGTGATCGATTATCTCATCGCTTTCGCCCTTTTGTCCCTCTACCTCTTCGATATTCTTACGGTAGGAGGCTATAGTTTCATCTGCCTGCTTTATTCTTTTAGAAATAAGCTCTATGGATGAGTTGACCTCATCAAGCTCAGCACTAAGCATACTGCGGCGGTCATCTCTTGACTTGCCTGATGCTTCAAGGGCAGAGAGGCTTATGCGGGCGGCAACCACCTCATCCTTACGCTGATTGATATCCATATCAACATTGTCGATATCATCAAAGAGCTTTTCAAGAGTAGCTTCATATTCGCCGACCTTTGCCTGCTTTTCTGTATAGTCGGCTACTAAAGCCATAAGCTCGTTTTTCTTTTCTTCGTTTGAAGCAACCGAGGAAGCAACAAGAGCTTCTGCGGCTTCTATGTTCTTGGAAATGCGTTCCTTTTCGGCCTCGCTTTGAGCGATAGCGTCATTTAAATGCATTACATCGTTTTCAAGCACCTTACCGGAGGACTCAAAGTCAAAGCGGCGCTGATTACTTTCGTTTATAAGCCTGTTAAGCTCCTCATAGCGGAGCTTGTTAGCCTGTGTTATCTCGTAGAGTCTGTCGCTCTGGGTCTCAAGGGCAGAAAGCGAATCATCCGCAATTTCAAGCTCGTGGCTTATTATCTCAAAATCAGAGCGGAGCTTTTTGGATTTTTCCTTGATATCGGAAATGTCAAAAATACATACCGCAACATCAAGTGCTTTTTTTGCTTCAAAAAGCTCTATGTATTTTCTCGCCTTTGCGGCATCCCTCTCAAGGGGTCCTACACGACCCTCAAGCTCGGAGAGTATGTCGTTTATACGGATAAGGTTATCATCGGTTTCGGCGAGCTTACGCTCAGCCTCATTCTTTCTTGCACGGTATTTGGCGATACCGGCAGCCTCTTCAAATATGTTTCGTCTTTCGTCGCTCTTCTGGGAGATGATCTCGGCAGCCTTACCCTGACCGACTATAGAATAACCGCCGCGGCCTATACCTGTATTCATAAAGAGCTCGGTAATATCCTTTAAGCGCACGGGCTTGCGGTTTATCATATATTCGCTTTCGCCTGTACGGTAATAACGGCGGGTAACCGTCACCTCGTCATAGTCGATTGCCATCTTGTTGTCGGGGTCGGTGTTGTCTATGGTAAGAGAAACCTCGGCATAGCCCATAGGTCTGCGGTTGTCGGTACCGCCGAATATAACATCCTCCATACGCTTACCTCGTATGCTCTTTGAGGATATCTCACCCAGAACCCAGCGCATTGCATCGGATATATTTGATTTTCCGCTGCCGTTAGGTCCTACGACCGCAGTAACGCCACGGTCAAAAGAAAGTACTGTCTTGTCAGCAAAGGACTTAAAGCCCTGAAGCTCAAGTGTTTTTAATCTCATGCCGTGACCTCCTTTCGGTTAATTGTTGATAATGATTTTATAATTATTGCTTCTAAGCTGTTTAATGAGTGAATTTGTATCCCTTACTTCGTCAAAGAACGCGGTTTTGTTGCCCTTCATTTCCTCCCGGTGGTGATAATCCTGACCGCAAAGAGGAACGAGTTGATTTTCCTGCGCCCAGATCAGGGAAAGGGAATTGTTGTTTTCGTAAGAGTTGTATACCTCACAACCGTCTAAAAGCGAGGGATCTGTACGGGTGGTTTTTTCGTTGCGGAAGGGATGAGCCTGCGCAAGGAACAGTCCCTTTTGTTTAGCAAATCGGGAAAACTCCTCCACGGTCATTTCATACATTCGGGGATTATCATAAAAATCCTTTTCGGTCAGTCCGTATACAAGATAGTCGTTGTAACAGCTGTCAAAGGTTATCTCGGCACCCAGCAGTACGGTGATGCCGATTTGCTCGCCTTCAGCTCTTGCTTTTCTGTACGCATCAAGGTATATCTCAACTGTTTCGTTAAAGGGTGCACCCATTTCAAAATGCCGCCAGAATATTGACCGCTTATAGTGATTGGTTATGCAGACAAGATCATATCCGCTTTCTTTAAAATGCCGTACAGCATCTACAGCGTTTACCTCGGCACAGCCGCTTACCTCGCTTGTATGGCAGTGAAGCTCTGCATATGTGTAGTGCATTCTATTTGCGTGCCGGGTCGGTATATTTACCGGGAATAACAAGCCTGTATTCTTTATTGCGAAGCATCTGTACAATATCCTGTATGCTGTCGGCGTCTCTGTCAAAAGCCATACCGCATCCTCTGAGCGCATCCTCCTCGTGGTAATCCGAGCCGCATATGGGGATGAGATCAGAGCTGAGCCACATTTCCATAGCAAGGTGATTTCTTTGATCGTGTCGGGGGTGAGAATTAAAAACCTCAACTCCGTGGATATGCTCCGGAGGACAGGGCTTACACCAGGGTCTGAAGGGATGAGCTTGCGCTACAAACAGTCCGTTGCTGTCAGCGAACTCCTTAAAGGTCGCCTCATTCATTGTCCAGGGCTCCTTGACCGTATAGAACATCTCCTCGGTCATACCGTAGACAAGATATTCGTTGTCGGCAATGCCTTCGTCAAAATCAAGCTCACAGGCAAGGAATACCTTGACACCAAGCCTGTCTGCGGCCGCTTTAGCTGTACGGTAGCCTTTCAGCCATTTGTCGGTGGCTTCTTTGTAGCTTAATGTTCCGTCATAGTAATCCTTGTAATAGCTTCTGTTAAGATGGTCTGTTATCACTACACAGTCATAGCCGTAATTTGAAAATGCCAGAATACCCTCGGCTGCGGGAACCTTGGCACATCTGCTGGTTTCCTGTGTGTGAAAATGAAGCTCGCAAAACATAATAAATACCTTAATATTAATTATAATCTATCGATATATTATACACCATAAGTTCTTCTTTTTCAAGGATTTTGAGCTTTTTTACATTGTATTCACTAAGAATTTTCATTTTGTTAGCCTGCTTATGGCCTATTACCTTTGAAATCTCACCCTTGGCGCAATATATTATAAGCTCCTTGCCGGTTACTTTATCCTTTATTTGATCAAGCAGAGGTATGATCAGATTCATATAATAACGGGATATTACCATTTCCCCCATAGCGGCCTCGTATGCACCTGCAACGATTCCGTCAGCTTCGCCAAGTCCGTCGCTTGCTTGCAGACCTATACGGATGACGGGTATACCTTGCTTTGCAAATACAGAAAATACATTTGCAGTTCTTTCAATAAGCTCATCAAGTGTCGGAGGAGCATAGTCGCCCTGTTTAAAGATCTTCTCAAGCTCTGTACCCGAAAATACCATTGTGGGATAAATTCTTGCACCGTCCACACCGAGGGAAACAAGATTAAGAGCGGTATTAAGCTCATCCTCAGGGGTGGAACAGGGAAGAGCTGTCATCATTTGACCGATAAGCTCAAATCCGCGTTCTTTTATCATTCTACAGGCTTGTTTTGATATATCCGCAGTATGACCTCGCTTGCAGGCAGATAATACCTTGTCAGACATAGACTGTATACCAAGCTCTATGCTTTTGACACCGTGAGCGGCAAGTATATCAAGGATCTCGGCATTAATATAATCAGGCCTTGTTGAAAGCCTTACAGATGATATAAGTCCGCGGTCGATATATTCCTTTGCAATACCTAAGAGATACAGCATATCATCTCGGTCAATACCTGTAAAGCTGCCTCCGAAAAAGGCTAACTGTACTTCGCACTTATCTCTGTCAACGGTATCAAGAAAGGTGTCAATTTCATTTTTAACACCTGTTTTATTAAAGCACATAGTGCCCGAGATCTTGCGTTGATTACAAAAAACGCAGTCATTCGGGCATCCAAGATGTGGTATGAATATTGGTAGATTTATATGTCTCATAAATTTCCGAAAAGGGTGAGTGCTTCCTTTGCAGCCATCTGCTCGGCTTCGCGCTTGGAGTGTCCTGTACCCTTGCCTATAACATTGCTGTTAAGTCTTGCCTCTACCTCAAAGGTCCGCAGATGCGAGGGGCCTGATTCACCAACGGTGACATATTGTAGGATCTCCCCCTGCTCCTGCTGAACTATCTGTTGCAGAAGAGTTTTATAGTCCTTTGAAGAGCCTGTCTCAACGATCTCCTTGATCTTTACCGAGATCAAGGGAAGCAGGAACTGCTTGACCGTATCGATACCTGCATCGATAAATATTGCCGCAAGCAAAGCCTCAAAGGCATCTGCAAGGATAGAGGGACGGCTTCTTCCGCCACCCTTTTCTTCACCGTGACCCAGCATCATATACGAGCCTAATTCGATCTTTGAGGCATACTCACACAGAGCCTTTTCGCATACAGCAGCGGCTCTTATCTTTGACATTTCACCCTCGGGAAGATCGAGGTAGTTAAAATAGAGAAATTCACTTGCAACAAGCTGTAATACCGAATCACCCAAATACTCAAGGCGCTCATTGTCAAGGGTATCAAGACCTTTGGAGCGCTGTTCGTTTGCGTAGCTTGAGTGAGTAAGAGCGCTTAAAAGTATGTCCTTACGGCCAAATGTATGACCAAGGGTCACCTCAAGCTCTGGGATTGGATAGGGATAATCATGCATTGGGGGATTCCTCTTTTTTCTGAACCTGACGGGCAAGCTCCTTGATGATACCTGTATCAACAAAATCTATGCTCTGTCTGATAGCGTTTTTAATGGCAATTGCATCAGAGCTTCCGTGAGCCTTGATAACAGGCTTTGATATGCCAAGCAGAGGTGCACCGCCGTATTCACTTGCATCAAATTCCTTCTTAAAGGTCTTGATATGGGGCTTCATTACAACACCTGCCGCCTTTGTGGCAGGTGTGCTCATAAACACCTGCTTGACCTTGCCCATAAAGAATTTGGCAAGACCCTCGGTAAGCTTGAGTATCATATTTCCGGTAAAGCCGTCGCAGACCAGAACATCACACTCGGCAAAGGGAATCTGCTTGCCCTCGATATTGCCGACAAAATTGATCCTGTCACACTGACTAAGGTGAGCATATGTCTCCTGCAGCAGCTTTGTACCCTTGGTAGACTCTGTACCGTTGTTGGCAAGACCTACACGGGGGGACTCGATACCAAAGAGCTTGTTCATATAGGTGGAGCCCATTATGGCAAACTGCTCAAGCTGTTCCTTTGTAACCTCGGTATTTGCGCCTGCATCTATAAGGAGCAGCGGCTTTTCTAAGGGAAGAATGGTGGCAATTGCAGAACGGGCATAGCCCTTTATACGGCGGACAACAAGGGTAGAGCCAGCGTGGAGAGCTCCTGTGTTACCTGCCGAAACCATAGCATCACCCTCGCCCGAGGCAAGCATCTTAAGAGCCTTACCCATAGAGGAATCGGCCTTTTCACGAACAACAGAGAGAGCCTGATCCTCCATTGTGATAACAGACTCACAGTGCTCTATTGTGATCATAGGATCATCTATATCTAGATCCTGCTCGCGGCAGTAATCCTCGATGATATATCTGTTGCCTGTCATGGTAAGCTCCACATCGGGATATTCCGAGTGAGCAAGGAAAACACCCTTTATTATCTCTTCGGGAGCGTTGTCACCGCTCATAACATCAATAATTATCTTCATTTTTGTTTTCTCCTTTAAGCATGGAGGATATTTCGGTAATCTTTTCTATGGCTCTGTTTGCAAGAGCCTCGTTCTTAGCCGCCTTGCCGCCCTTGACCCGTTTTTCGAGAGGTCTGACAATGCCAAAGTTTACATTCATGGGCTGGAAGCGGGTTACATTTTCATCGCTTACATAGTGGGCAAGCGCTCCGGTTGCAGTGATGTCGGGAAAATCGAACAGGGGCATACCAAGGCACTGTCTTGCGGCATTTATACCGGCAACAAGACCGGAAGCGGTGCTTTCCACATAACCCTCAACACCTGTCATCTGTCCCGCAAAATATATCTCGGGATGCTTGCGCAGAGAATAATAGGGGGTAAGCAGCTTGGGTGAATTGATATAAGTATTTCTGTGCATAACACCGTAACGCAAAAATTCTGCATTTTCAAGACCCGGGATCATACGGAAAACACGCTTCTGCTCACCAAATGTAAGGTGGGTCTGGAAGCCTACGATATTATACATAGTTTTATCAAGGGTCTCCTGTCTGAGCTGAACCACCGCATAAGACTCGGTACCTTTGCGTTTGTCTATGAGACCGACAGGCTTCATAGGACCGAAACGGAGAGTATCATATCCGCGCTTAGCCATAACCTCAACAGGCATACAACCCTCAAATACAGTCAGATCACCCTGTTGTTCACGGTCAAACTCCTTTATCGGAGCCTCCTCGGCAGATATAAGTGCCTCATAGAAGGCATCATATTCCTCCTTGGTCATAGGACAGTTGATATAGGAGGGTTCACCCTTGTCGTACCTTGAAGCATAAAAGGCCTTGTCAAAATCTATGGTTGATGCATCCACTATAGGAGCAGCCGCATCAAAGAAATGAAATTCCTTTTCGCAAAGCAGCGTCTTTAAATGCTCGGCAAGAGCATCTGATGTAAGAGGTCCTGTGGCTATAACCGTGGGAATATCTGTGTCAATTGAAGAGACCTCTTCATCAATTACCTTTATAAGGGGATGGCTTGTAATCTTATCTGTAATATAGGCAGAAAAAGCATCGCGGTCGACCGCAAGAGCCGAGCCTGCAGGTACTGCTGTAGCATCTGCGGCCTCCATAATAAGCGAACCCAGTAATCTCAACTCTTCCTTGAGAAGTCCTACTGCATTGGTCAATACAGCTGAGCGAAGGGAGTTGGAGCATACAAGCTCAGCGTATCCGTCTGCCTTGTGGGCAGGGGTCTTTTTGTGAGGCTTCATTTCATAAAGCTCAACTGCGACCCCCATATTTGCGATCTGCCAGGCTGCCTCACAGCCTGCAAGACCCGCACCTATAACCTTAATTCTCTTCATTTGAATTATCTTCTCTCTTATAACCGCAGGACTTGTCGTTGCAGACTATCAAATTTTTACCCTTCTTGCGGAACAGGGGCTTGCCGCAATCCGGACATCTGTCGCCTGTGGGCATATCCCAGGAGGAGAACTGACACTCGGGATATCTTTCACAGCTGTAGAAAAAGCTGTTGTTGCGTCCGTTCTTTGTTACTATTTTAGCGCCGCATTCGGGACAGGCAATACCTGTGTCCTTGGTTATACGCTTGGTGTTTTTACATTTGGGATAGTTTTCGCAGGCATAGAAGGAGCCGTAACGACCGCTTCTGATAACCATTTCAGAACCGCAAAGCTCACACTTAAAGCCTGCCTTCTTAGCCTCTTCCTTTTCCTTTGCCTCAACTACCTTTCCGTCCTTGCCTAAAGCCTTTGTGTTTTTACATTCGGGATAGTTGGGACAGGCAGCGAATTTACCAAATCTGCCGTTCTTGACGATCATTTTTGAGCCGCAAAGCTCACATACAATATCGGTTTCCTCTGCGGGAACCTCTATCTTTGCCATTTCTGCATTTGCCTTTTCAAGCTCTGTCGCAAAGGGTCCGTAGAAGTCGGAAAGAACTCCCAAAAGGGTGTTTTCGCCGCTTTCTATAGAGTCAAGTCGGTCCTCGAGGGATGCTGTAAACTTGTAGTCTACAATGTCAGGGAAGCTTTCCTTCATCAGCTTGGTGGTAACCTCACCCAAAGGAGTGGGCATAAGCACCTTTGCCTGACGCTTTACATAGTTTCTCTGGATGATTGTTGTAATAATGGGAGAATAGGTACTGGGTCGGCCGATACCCATTTCCTCAAGGAATTTGATAAGCGAAGCCTCTGTGTATCTTGCGGGAGGCTCGGTGAAATGCTGCTCGGGCTTTACCTCAAGAGCAGAAAGCATCTGACCCTCTGTAAGCTCGGGAAGTGCATTGGAATCCTTGTCGCTGTCATTTTCCTGATAAATGGTAAGATAACCGGGGAATTTGATAACAGATCCGGAGGCGTGGAATTCCTTACCCGATGCTACGATAGTTGCATTTACGGTGTCAAAGGTTGCACTTTCCATCTGACTTGCAACAAATCGGCTCCAGATAAGTCTGTAGAGCTTATACTGGTCGGGGGTAAGATATTTACGGATAGAATCGGGGGTCAGGGTGACCTTTGAGGGTCTGATAGCCTCGTGTGCATCCTGTGCATTACCCTTGGTCTTATAAACTCTGGGGGTGGAGGGATAATAGCTTTCACCGTAGCTGCTGATAACATAGTCCTTTGCGGCAGCCTGTGCATCTGCGGAAATACGCAGGGAGTCGGTACGCATATAGGTAATAAGACCCTGTACACCGCCGTTCTTTGATCCGATGTTTATACCCTCATAAAGCTCCTGAGCCACCTTCATTATTCTCTGTATCTGGAATCCCAGCTTTCTTGCGGCTTCCTGCTGCATTGTTGAAGTGATGAAGGGGGGGAGAGGATTCTTTGTTCTTACAGCCTTCTTGACGGTGTCTACTACAAAGGGCTTACCATCTATTACATCAAGAACAGCGCGGGCATCTGCTTCGTTTTTAAGCTCCTGCTTTTTGCCGTTTTCGCCGTAGAACTTAGCCTTAAAGCTCTTGTTGTCCTCGGCTTCAAGCAAAGCCTCTATTGTCCAGTATTCTTCGGGGGTAAAGGCTCTGATCTCTTCCTCCCGTTCTACTATGATACGGGTAGCAACAGACTGTACGCGCCCTGCCGAGAGACCGCTCTTAATAGACTTCCAAAGAATCGGACTTATCTTATAGCCTACGATACGGTCAAGGATTCGTCTTGCCTGCTGAGAGTTTACAAGATCCATATCTATATCACGGGGCGATTTGATTGCGGATTTGATAGCGGATTTGGTAACCTCGTTAAAGGTTATTCTCTTTGCCTTTGAGGAATCTAACTCAAGGGCATTAGCAAGATGCCAGGATATAGCTTCTCCCTCGCGGTCAGGGTCGGTTGCGAGGAATACTTTGTTTGCCTTTTTAGCTTCTTTTTTAAGCTCTTTTATGAGGTCGCCCTTACCTCTTATGTTGATGTAACGGGCATCAAAATTATTATCTATGTCTACTCCAAGTGTGCTTTTGGGAAGATCTCTTACATGACCCTTGGAGGCTACGACCTTATAGCCTGAGCCAAGATATCCCTTTATAGTACTTGCCTTGGAGGGTGACTCCACAATTACCAGATTTGACATTATTTTTCCTTTCGTTATTTCTTTGTGTATGCATTACCGGGATGGGATACAACATACCCTGACAGCTCAAGCATGGTTAGGGCAGTTATAATTTCGCTGTAGCTCACACCGGGAAGGGACAGCTGCTCGGCAGAAACGGGAATGTCTGTATCGAGCATTCCGTAAATTTCTTTTTGCAGACTGTCTGTCAAAGGGATGATCTTATCGGCTTGCTTTTTACCGTAGGAATCCCTGTTAATTTTCTTTGGTGAATAATCAAAAATTCTGTCATTTTTGATATCAAGAGGGTACATATCCTTATATTCATCAAGAATATCGGATGCCTTTGTTATCATAGTACTCCCGTCCTTTATCAGATCGTTAGTACCTATTGAGCCCTGTTCGCCTATCTTGCCGGGCAAAGCAAAGACCCGTCTGCCTTGCTTAATTGCATACTCGGCGGTTATAAGAGAACCGCTTTTGCCATTTGCCTCAAATACTGCAGTCGCCTGACAAAGACCTGATATTATACGGTTCCTTTTGGGGAAGTTTATTGCCTTTGTATCATGGAACGGATGATACTCGGTGATAAGCAGGGCTTTTCTTGCTATCTCTCTCATGATATCCCGGTTTTCGGCGGGATATACCTTATCTATCCTGGTTCCCAAAACAGCAATAGTCCTGCCGCCGGCATCAAGAGCTGCACGGTGACAGACAGTATCTATACCTGTAGCCAGACCCGAAACTATAACCGCACCGCTACGAGCAAGGTCATAGGACAGGGAATAGGCGGTATCATGACCGTATTTTGTCATGCTTCTTGTTCCTACTCCGGCAACACAAAGTGAGCTGTCAATATCGTAGAGCTCACCGATGTAATAGAGCACGGGCGGCCAATCTGTAAGAGATTTAAGCCTTTGGGGATAGCCGCTGTCGTCATAGGTGAGTATCTTGACTCTTTTGGCATGACACCATTCAATGATAGATTCTGCCGTATCAAGAGATTTATCCCTCATACTAAAGAGTTTTTTGGGAGATACATTAGCAGCTTTATATGCCGTATCGTCTGCTTCATATATCGCTTTTATATCCCCATCAAAGTGGGTGATCAGTTTGCGTGGAAGGGTTGAAGCAGCGCCTGCAACAAGAGAAAGCCATATCCAATAGATGTTATTGTTCATATTTTGCATTTTGATATTTCCCACATCAGTACAGATGCCGCGACAGATGCATTAAGCGACTCTGTGTCTCCCTGCATCGGGATAATGACCGAAGTCTTGCAATGTTCGGTGACCTGCTGTGATATGCCGTGTCCTTCGTTTCCGACGATAAAAACCGTCTTTTGATTGATCTTTGTGTTCGACAGAGAGAGACTGTTGTCTGAAAGTGTTGTGGGAAGAACTCTGTAGCCCATATTTGTAAGTGTATCGATAGTTGAGATTATATCCTCACAGATCAGCATATTCTGTCGAAAAAACGCTCCCATGGTTGAGCGGATGACCTTGGGGTTATATATATCCGCACAGCTATGGAGAATGAGTGTATCTATACCAAACGCTCTGGCGGAACGGATACAGGTGCCTATGTTTCCGGGATCCCTGACTTCGGAAAGGATAAAGCAGCTGCCCTTTATACATGCCGGCTCCGTGGGTATTTTGGCAACCGCAAAGATACCGTCAGGTGCCTTGTCCTCGGTGAGCTTTGCATATACACTTTCGGTTACAGTATATATTGAAGCATCTGTTCTGTCAAGAAGATTTTTGACGGTTTCGGAATAATTTTCCCGTGCAAAAACCTTTACAATGGGTGTACCGCTTGTCAGAGCCTCTTCAAAAAGCTTACGTCCCTCAAAGCAATACAGTCCTGTAAGCTCACGGTATTTTCTATCCTTTAATTTAGCTGCTTCGATTATGGTTCTGTTGTTTCTTGAAGTAATATATTCCATACCTTTAAAACGACGAAATCCCACAGGCGCGTACGCCTGTGGGATATTTGTGTTAATTATAATGCAGCCTTAGCCTGCTCAACGAGAGCAGCAAAAGCTTCCTTGTCGGATACTGCAAGCTCAGCAAGCATCTTTCTGTTGAGGTCGATACCAGCCTTCTTGAGACCGTGCATAAACTGAGAATAGTTGATGCCGTTAACCTTTGCCTGAGCAGAGATACGGGTGATCCAGAGAGAACGGAAGTCTCTCTTCTTCATCTTTCTGCCTGCAAAAGCGTAGTTACCGCTCTTGAGTACCTGCTGCTTAGCCATCTTGAAGTGCTTGGACTTAGCACCCCAGTAACCCTTTGCGAGCTTTAAAACTTTATTTCTTCTCTTGCGCGTCATCATAGCGCCTTTAACTCTTGCCATTTTATAAATCCTCCGTTAAACTGAAATTCGATGTTTGTTTTTATGCGTAGGGCATAAGCTTCTTGATAGCGGGTGCCATAGACTCGCTGAGGTAGCCAGCCTTTCTGAGGTGCATCTTACGCTTAGAAGCCTTGAGACCGAGCTTATGACGACGGTCAGTGTGGTTCATCTTTACCTTACCGGTAGCTGTAAACTTAAATCTTTTGGCAGTAGCCTTATGTGTTTTGATCTTTCCCATGGTGAGAAACTCCTTTCAATTATTTACTGTTTAGTGGTTTTTGTGGTCTGAGGTGCTAAGAACATAGAGAGGAAACGACCCTCAAGCTTAGGCTGCTTGTCAACTATACAAACATCCTCGCAAGCGGCAGAGAACCGAGCGAGCAATTCCTGACCTATTTCCTGATGTGTCATCTGACGACCCTTAAATCTAACAACAACCTTTACCTTGTCACCGCGGGTAAGAAAGCCTCTTGCACGGTTTACTTTGGTGTTAAAGTCGTTTGTATCAATGCGAACGGAAAGCTGAATTTCCTTGATCTCGACAACCTGCTGCTTTTTCTTGGCATCCTTTTCGCGCTTGTCGCGCTCGTAGCGGTATTTACCGTAATCCATAATACGGCATACAGGCGGTTCTGCCTGCGCTGCTATAAGTACCAGATCCAGACCGGCTTCATCTGCCATGTCAAGTGCTCTGTTAAAGGATACAAGGCCGAGCTGTTCGTTGTCGGCACCGATGATACGAACTTCCTTGGAGCCATCGAAATTGATCTTTTCGTTGATGAGAAGCTCCTTTGAGTTATTGTTGTTTTTTATAGGAAAGCACCCCCAGATAAAATAAAAAAATGTGCGAAAGCAAACTTTCCGCACAAACAGTATCCTCCCACAGGGAAGAAGTGTTATTGACCCACGCTTTGTTTCGGTTACGGGGTGAGAACGGAAGTTCTGCTTCATTTACCGGTAAAGTATACCACACCCTATCCTACTTGTCAAGGGGTTTTATAAATTTTCAAAAAAAATATTTTTCCCCTTGAAAACAGGGAAAGAATAATATATAATGAAAGTTAATCTAAAGATTAAACGAGGTATTTTGCAATGGAATACGGATTGCAGCTGTACAGTGTCAGAGATTTTAATGAGGACTTTGATTACTGCTTTTCAAGACTTAACGAGTTCAAATATAAATTTGTCGAATTTGCAAGCACTGCGGGTAAAACCGCAGATGAGCTCAAGGCTCTGCTTGAAAAATGGGATATGACAGTTATCGGTGCCCATGTAAGCGCAGATGATATTGTAGCCGATTTTGACGGCGTTGTCAAGTTCCACAAGGCACTTGGCAATACAAACATAGTTATTCCCGCCTATCATATCCGTCACAATGAGGGTCTTTACAGGCTTGTTGAGATCATAAACGAGTACCAGCCTAAGTTTGAGGCCGAGGGTATGAAGCTTCATTACCATAACCACGAGGATGAGTTCAAGCCCAACAAGGATGGCACCGTACCCTTTGAGGTATTAAAGAATGAAACCAATGTCCTTTTTGAGGTCGACACCTTCTGGGTGTTCTATGCAGGACTTGACCCCGTAGCCTTTGTTAAGGAAAATATAGACCGTATAGAGCTGCTTCACATCAAGGACGGTCTTACCGATCGCAGAGAGGGTAGACCCTTAGGCGAGGGTAAGGCACCTGTCAAGGACTGTGTAAATATGGCTCTTGAGCTTGATCTCCCCATCATCGTTGAAAGCGAGGGTCTTGTTCCCAACGGTATTATGGAAGCAAAGAAGTGCTACAAGTTCTTACGCAAGATGGACGAGGAAAAGTCGGAGGCACAGAATGGCTAAGCAGAGCTGGAAGGGCTCGGCTCAGCTTTCTCCCGTACCCTGTGTACTTGTATCAAGCGGTACGGTAGAAAAGCCCAATGTGTTTACGGTAGGCTGGACCGGTATAATCAATTCACAGCCCCCGAGGCTTTATGTATCCATCCGCCCTGAGAGATATTCCTATGAGCTTATAAAGGAAAGCCGTGAGCTTGTGGTGAATCTGCCAACCGCTGCTATGACCCGCTCTGTTGACCTCTGCGGTGTCCGTAGCGGAAGGGATATGGATAAGTTCCAACATTGCGGTTTTACTCCGTTTAAGGGCACGGAGGTGGATACTCCACTAATAGAGGAATGCCCCATAGCCCTTGAATGTAAGGTCTTTGATATAATCCCTCTCGGTACCCACGATATGTTCTTGTGTGATATTGTGGCTGTCGATGTTGAGGAGAGCCTTCTTGATGAAAAAGGTAAGCTCCGTATGGAAAAGTGCAATCTTATTGCGTATTCCCACGGTGACTATATGGCAATTGGCAAAAAATTGGGTAGCTTTGGCTATTCTGTAAGAAAAAAGAGAAATGTAAGGAAAAAGTAATGGAAACTAAAAAAGATTGGTATAAAGACGCGGTTGTTTATCAGATATATCCCAAGAGCTTTTGCGACTCTAACGGTGACGGTATCGGCGATTTCCGCGGTATTATTAGTAAGCTTGACTATTTAAAGGAGCTGGGTGTAAACACCGTATGGATCTCGCCCTGCTATCCTACACCCGACAAGGATAACGGATACGATATATCCGACTTTGACAATGTTGACCCCAAGTTTGGTACAATGGAGGACTTTGAGGAGATGCTTGACGAGATGCATAAGAGAGGTATCCGCCTTCTTATGGACCTTGTTGTAAACCACACCTCTGACGAGCACGAGTGGTTCAAGAGCGCAATTCAGGGTAAGGATGCACCCTACCGTGATTACTATATCTGGAAGGACCCCGTAAACGGCGGACCTCCAAATAAATGGGGCGGCGATGCCATAGGCGGCTCTGCCTGGATATATGATGAAAAGAGTGGTCAGTACTATCTCCATGTAGGCTTCCACTATCAGCCCGACCTTGATTGGGAAAACCCCAAGGTTCGTGACGAGATAGCAAATATGATCAACCGTTGGTTCGACCGTGGTGTTGACGGCTTCCGCTGTGATGTTATCAATATGATATCCAAGGACTTTGAAGCAGAGCATCCGGGTGACGGACCCAGACTCCATGAGTTCTTACACGAGCTCCACGAAAGATGCTTTGGTCCTCACAATGCATTTACCGTAGGCGAGGTTTGGGATCTTCCGCCCGAGGCTTCCCTTATGCTTACAGCACCCGAGCGCGAGGAGCTTACTCTTGCATTCCAGTTTGAGCATATGAGAGAGGGAAGAGAAAAGGGTCTGCGCTTCTATCCCGCAGAGTTTGATCCCCATAAGTTCGTTGCAACCATGGCAAAGTGGCAGGCAGGTCTTAACGGTAAGGGTTGGAACGCTCTTTGTATAGAGAACCACGACCAGCCCAGATCTATAGACCGTTTCGGCTCTAAGAAATACAGACGTGAGTCTGCTAAGCTTCTTGCAACCCTTACATACTGTATGCAGGGAACACCCTTCATTTACGAAGGACAGGAGCTCGGTAATATCAACCCCGTATTCCATACCCTTGATGAGAGTATTGATATTGAGTCTCAGAACAACCAGGATATTCTTATAAAGAAGTTTGGTGTTGAGGAGACCCTCAGAAGATTCTCCCTTGACAGCCGTGACTGCGGAAGAGTTCCCATGGCTTGGGATGACTCCGAGAATGGCGGCTTTACCACAGGTAAGCCCTGGATCAAGCTCAACGACTTCTATAAAGAGGTCAATGCCAAGAACGAGCTTGAGGCAGAGGATGGTGTATACGGCTATTTCAGCCGACTCTTTAAGATGCGTGCGAGCAACAAGACTCTTATGAGGGGTGACTTTGAGCTTGTAAAGAACGAGGGCGGCGCAGTTGTATACCGCAGATTCCTTAAGGGCGAAAAGGATGTTTATGTTGTGCTTAACTATTCAGACAAGCGCATCAGTATTGACAACCCCGTAAAGGGCGGTAAGTTCCTTATAACAAGCCATGACAGGAAGAGGGTTACCGATACATTCCGTATGAGACCCTGGGAATCTATCGTTATCGAATAAGTATATAAAATAATTGACAAAGGAGTGAAAAAAGTGGACACGGGCAGTAGTAGCCATAATAAACCCGGTGGGCGAGTGTTAATATATGTCGGTGTTCATTTTGAGCACCTGAATTGACATTCACCTCCTATACAAATTATAAAGGAGGAATTAATTATGTACGAAAAGGCTCTGGAGCTTCTTCGCGAGAAGAAGTATCCTCAGTTACGTGAGCTTCTTGCGACAATGGAAGCTCAGGATATAGCACTGCTTCTTGAGGAAGCAGATATGGATGTTGTTCCCAGAATCTACCGTATTTTGCCAAAGGAGCTTGCATCAGAGGTTTTTGCCGAGATGGATCCGGATATGCAGGAGCTGCTTATCAAGGTGTTCAGCGACAGCGAGCTCGGTGAGGTTCTTGAGGAAATGTTTCTCGACGATACCGTAGATATGATCGAGGAGATGCCTGCTTCCCTTGTTAAGCGAATTCTCCGTGTAGCATCATCAGAAAAGCGCAGGCAGATAAACGAGCTCTTAAGCTATCCCGAGGATTCGGCAGGTAGCATTATGACTGTAGAGTTTGTAGATCTCAAGCAGGATATGACGGTCAAGCAGGCTTTTTCGCATCTTAGAAAGACCGCACCTGACAAAGAGACTATTTATACCTGTTATGTAACAGATTCCAGAAGAAGAATAATTGGTATAGTATCGGTAAAGGATCTTTTACTCAATAAATATGAAACAACGATCGGGGAGATAATGGATCCCGATGTTATCTATGTTCATACCCATGACGATAAGGAAGAGGTTGCAAAGACCATTGACAAATACGACTTCCTTGCAATTCCCGTTGTTGATAATGAGGACAGACTTGTGGGTATCGTCACCATTGACGACGCGATCGATGTACTGACCGAGGAGATAGAAGAGGACATCGCCATCATGGCTGCGGTAACACCCAGCGACGAGGATTATTTCAAGACCTCGGTGTGGGGACATTCAAAAAACCGTATTCTATGGCTTGTTATTCTGCTTTTATCCTCGACCTTTACGGCAATGATAATCACAAGCTACGAAAAGGCTATGAGTGCTCTTCTTGTATCCTTCATTCCTATGATAATGGGTACAGGCGGTAACTCGGGCTCACAGTCCTCTGCAATGATAGTTCGCGGTCTTGCTACCGATGAAATCAAGCTTAAGGATTTCTTCAAGGTGTTCTTCAAGGAGCTTCGTATAGGTCTGTTTGTCGGTATTGTATTGGCAGTAGTAAATGCACTGCGTACCTGGATCATGTATGAGCTTATGTACCGTAACGATCCTGCTTATGCAGGCTATAATATATGGACAGTCTCTCTTGTTGTGGGTCTTACAATCATCGGTGTTGTCGTGCTTGCAAAGATATTAGGTGCTGTTCTGCCTATGCTTGCAAAGATTCTTAAATTAGACCCTGCAATTATGGCATCCCCTCTTATTACAACCATCGTCGATGCCTGTGCAGTGCTTCTTTACTTTAATATTGCACTTCTGTTTTTGCCAATATGATAAAAGAAATTAAGAGTATTTTCGGTTTTTCGGAAATACTCTTTTGTATTATTGCAAACAATATTTGCAAAATTTAAAATTATGTGCTATAATAAAAATATGATTAAGAAAATTTTGATCGCCCTGCCTTTGGCATTGGCTATGCTTATACTCAGTATAGCTATGGGGCTTGGAATCATTCATCTGACAAATTTCATATATTACATCGACATTGAGGTGCTTGATATTCCCGCAAATTCAGGCTTTTCAAGGGATACAATACTTGAAAACTATCATGCGATGATGGAATATCTTTCTCCCTTTAGCGGAGGTGAATTTCATCTTCCGTCTATGGCATATTCCGAGTCGGGAGCATTTCACTTTGAGGAATGTAAGGTGATTTTTAACCGGCTCTACCTGTGGGGTGCGGTATCCTTTGTTTTTGTAAGCCTTATGGCTGTATTCTACAGGGATAAATTTACCTATAGGCTTGCAGGTATACTTACATTGGTTTTGCCTACTGTTACCGGTATAGGCATTGCTGTTGATTTTGAGCGTGCCTTTGTAATATTCCATAAGCTCTTGTTTGACAATATGGACTGGATCTTTGACCCCAGATATGATGAGGTTATATTGATCCTGCCCTCTGAATTCTTTATGCATTGCGGTATCTTTATCGCCCTGTGTGTGGTAGCGGGTGCTGTGCTTTTGATGCTTTTTGGAGGCTTTAAGTCGGTAAGGAGAAAAAATGACTGAACATAGTAGATTAAACAAAATTAAGTCGGTCTCGGATCTCAAGGCAATGAGAGAAGAAGAAATGCCGATGCTTGCCCGTGAAATACGCAGCTTTTTATGGGAAAATGTAAATAAGACCGGCGGACATCTGGCTTCAAACCTTGGTGTTGTAGAGATGACCCTTGCTATTCACCGACTTTTTGATACACCTAAGGATCATATTATATTTGATGTAGGACATCAGAGCTATGTTCATAAGCTGTTGACGGGTAGAAATAATTTTGATGAGCTTCGTATCCCGGGAGGTCTTTCCGGCTTTACCAAGCGCTCGGAGAGTGAGCATGATTGCTTTGGAGCGGGTCATTCCAGCACCTCGCTGTCTGCGGCTCTCGGCTTTGCCGAAAGCGATGCAAGACAGGGAAGCGACGCATATACCGTTGTTGTGCTTGGTGACGGTGCATTTACCGGCGGTATGATACACGAGGCTATAAATAACTGCCGTGAGGATCTGCGTCTTATCATCATCCTCAATGAAAACGAGATGTCCATATCCCGTAATAAAGGTGGCTTTGCAACACATCTTTCAAAAATGCGTAACTCTAAGCGTTACTTTAAGGTAAAGAACGCGACCCACGGTGTTCTTGATAAGATACCGCTTGTTGGTAAGGGTGCGGCAAATCTGATACGCGATACCAAGCAGGCACTTAAAAACGCAATATATAAGAGCAACTATTTTGAACACCTTGGACTTTATTATATGGGTCCCGTGGACGGAAACGATTATTCTGCTGTATCCGATGTGATCTCGGTTGCAAAGAGTCTTGAGCGTTCTACTGTTATTCATATGGTAACTAAAAAGGGAAAGGGCTTCAAGGAGTCGGAGGAGATGCCTCAGCATTATCATATGGTTCCCAAAGGCGGTCTTAAGCCCGAGGTCGAAGGCTTTTCGGCTAATCTTGGCAGGATTCTTTCAGAAAAGGCAGAGGTGTGTGATGATATCTGCGGAATCACTGCCGCTATGCCTCACGGAACAGGTATGGAGGTGCTCAAGTATAATCATCGTGACCGTTTTTACGATGTAGGCATTGCCGAGGAGCACGCGGCTACCTTTGCGGCTGGGCTTGCAGCTAATGGTATGCGCCCTTTCTTTGCCTGCTATTCCAGCTTTTTACAGAGAGCATATGACAACATAATTCACGATGTTGCTCTGCAGAGCCTGCCTGTTACCCTCTGTATAGACCGTACAGGCTTAAATGAAGGTGACGGAGCTACCCATCACGGTATATTTGATGTATCCTTCTTGTCGGGGGTACCGGGGCTTGAAATATATACACCGGTTACATACGAGTCTCTTGGAAGAGCTATAGATCTTGCCTACGAAAGGGCATTACCCTGTGCTATACGCTATCCCAAGGGCGGTGAAAATGCAGATATAAAAGACAACTTCTATTCAAATGGACACGCATTTGCTCCATATATCCGTTCTGACTTTGACAAAAACGAGGATATATCCTGTGTTATTATAACATACGGCGGCATTGCCTCGGAGACTCTCAGGGCAGAGAAGCTGTTTGCTGAAAAAGGTATAAAATGCGGAACCCTGCTCCTTGAAAAGCTTAAGCCATACGGTGATATTGCGGCTGCCTTGGCGGATACTCTGCCAGATACTTGTGACACGGTTGTTTTCCTTGAGGAGGGTATTCGTAACGGCGGAGCAGCTCTGTGTCTCTATGATAAGCTCAGAGCATATCCGGTGTTTGATAAAAAGAGGTATATTGTTCATGCCATAGATGATGATTTTGTCCTTGGGGAAAAGGGAAGAACCCTGAGACAAAGCGCAAAGCTTACCGCAGAGGATATAATCCACAGCTACTTCGATAAAAAATAGTAAAAAATTAGGATTTCCCATTGCAAAAAGTATAACTATATTATATAATAGTTGTGTTTAGTATAAAAATTATTGTTTGAAAGGAAATATATATCATGGCAGAAAAAGAAATTGTAATGAACGGCGCAGGTATTGAGGAGATCGGTTTTCCCATGTGGCCTCAGTTCGCACCCGAAACTCTCACCGACATCCAGGAGCCTATCGTTAACGGTAAGGTAAACTACTGGACAGGTAAGAAGGGTCTTGAGTTTGAGGAGCAGTTCAGAGAATGGGCAGGTGCTACTATGGCTATCTCCTGTACCAACGGTACTGCTGCACTTCATATCGGTATCTCCGCTCTGGGTATCGGCCCCGGCGATGAGGTTATCGTTCCTTCCTATTCATTTATCGCTTCCTCCTTTGCAGTAGTTCAGGCAGGTGCTATCCCTGTGTTCGCTGATGTAACAGAGGATCATACCATAGATCCCGCTTCCATCGAGAAGCTCATTACCAAGAGAACAAAGGGTATTGTTGTTGTTCACCTTTACGGTGTTGTTGCAGATATGGATCCCATCCTTGAGATCGCAAAGAAGCATAATCTCTATGTAATCGAGGATGTTGCTCAGTGTATCGGCGGTGAGTTCAAGGGTAAAAAGGCAGGTACCATCGGTGATGTTGGTTGCTTCTCCTTCTGTCAGTCCAAGCATTTCACAACAGGCGGTGAGGGCGGTATGGTTCTTACCATGAACGAGGATATCGGTTGGGAATGCCGTTCCTTCCGTGACCATGGCTATGATGTTCGTCAGAGAATGAATATGCTTGCTCTCGAGGAAAAGCTCCCCTATATTCACAGAAGAGTTGGCTTTAACTACCGTATGACTGAGATCCAGTCTATCATCGGTATCAACGAGATGAAGCGTTTTGACTCCTGGAATCTTGCAAGAAGATTTGAGTATGCTGCTATGTACGACAAGGCATTTGACGGTCTCAAGGGTGTTAAGAAGCTTCCTTATAACGATGCTGACAGAAAGAACTCCTACTGGTGGTATCCTATGGTTCTTGACCTTGATGCGCTTGACTGTGATGCTCCCGCTATCATCAAGGAGCTTGGCGCTATGAAGATCCCCTGCTACGGTATTCAGTGGCCTGAGGCTTATCTTGAAAAGGCTTACAGCGAAAACATCGGATTCGGTTCTGTAAACTTCCCCTTCAATTCCACAGAGTACACCGATGCGGCAAGCGTTAACTACAAGGCAGCAAGCTGTCCTGTAGCTCACGATCTGCGTTCCAAGACCGTATGTCTCTTCCTGCATCCCTCCTGGGAGCCTATCCACATTGAGAAGTGTATCGAGGGCTTTAAGGCAGCGCTCGCAAAGCATTATAAGTAATAAAAATATCAACAAGGACAAGGAAAAATTGAATATTTTTCCTTGCCCTTGTTTTATGTAAATGAGGTATTAATTATGAGAAAGATCAAATGGGGTGTAATTGGTGCAGGCGGTATTGCTGACAGACGTACTCTTCCCGGTATGATGCTGGCTGACAATGCAGAGCTTGTGGCAGTTATGGAAATAAATATGGAGCTGGCAGAAAAGCTCCGTGAAAAGTATAATGCAAAGGTTGCATATGACAGCTATGAGGCTCTTCTTGCAAATGAGGAGATCGAGGCTGTTTATATTGCTTCTCCCGTTGTATGTCACAAGGAGCAGGCTATAGCAGCTGCAAAGGCCGGTAAGCATATCCTTCTTGAAAAGCCTGCGGCTATGACTATTGAGGACGGTGAGGATATCCTTGCGGCTGCAAAGGAAGCAGGTGCTCTTATTGCCTCCGGCTTTATGATGAGATACCACGGCTACCATCAGAAGGTAAAGGAAATGATCGCTAACGGTGATATCGGTAACATCGTTTCTGCCCGCGGTCAGCTTACCTGCTGGTATCCCGAAATTGAGGGCGCATGGAGACAGGATAAGTCCAAGTCCGGCGGCGGTGCACTTATGGATATGGGTGTTCACTGTATCGACCTTATCGAATACATAACAGGTGCAAAGACTGTTGAGACCTGCGGCTTCAATTCTACCCGTACCTTCTCCTACAATGTTGACGACTCCTCTAACATCCTTATCAGACTTGATAACGGTGCAGTTGCTTATGTTGACAGTCACTTCAATATTCCCGACGAAGCGGCATTCTGCCGTCTTGAGTTCTACGGCACAAAGGGCTCTATCCTCTGTGAGGGTACTGTTTCCCAGATCGAAGCAGGTGAGGTAAAGGCTGTTATATCCGGTGCTGACGAGGGCTACAATGCGGCTCAGAACAGAACCACCGACGGTGCATTCAAGGTGGAGGCTGAGCTTGGTAATATGTACACAAAGGAGATCGAGTCTTTCGGTAACTCTATCATCAACGGTACAGCTCTTACTGTTCCGCTGGAGGATGCTATCCATGTACAGAAGGTTGCTATGGCGGCATATACTTCAACAGAAACAAAGAGCTTTGTTTCTGTTGAGTAATTAGGAGTTAGGAATTAGGAATGAGGAATTATGGATGATTTCCGTACAAAAGTACGGAAATCTCCATTGTATTGTATTATGAGATTAGTTAAGGATTATTTGATGCCCTGTCCCAAAAAGCTTGAACAGAAGGATGGGGAAGTAAAGATTGACGGTATTAAGGTTACGGGCTATACATCCGATTCTGTTGTGTATAAGACAGCAATCGAATATTTGAATGTATTCGGCGAGGGAGAGTTCGAGGTTGAGCTTGTAAAGGATACCGTATGCGAGGGCAAGGCTGAGAGCTATACCCTCTCTGTAAATGAAAATAAGGCTGTTATTACAGCCAATGACGATGCGGGTATATTCTACGGTGTTGTAACCTTAAAGGCTATCTATGCCGATAATACTTTGCCTGTAGTCGAAATAGAGGACTGGCCGGATTTCTATGACAGAGGCCTGCTTCTTGAAAACCGCTACGGCTCTGACTTTATGACCTTAAAGGATTATAAGAAGGCAATAGACTACCTTGCTTCAATGAAGTATAATCAGCTCACAATAGGTGTTTACGGCTGCTGGTGTGTTCAGTATGATATGAGACTTTCAGAGTTTCTTTATCTGCCCCTTGAGTGTCACCCCGAGCTTAAAACTCCCCGTGATATTAGATATTGGTCACCTAAGAAGGATAAGCTTATAGTAAAAGAGGATGTTCTTCCCACAATGTTCGTGGAGGACTATTTTAATGACCTAATAAAATATGCACAGTCAAGAAACATCACTATTAAGCCACTTTTCAACAGCTTTGGCCATAATACTCTTATTCCCAGACTTCATCCCGAGCTTTCCGCAAGGGATGAAAACGGCAATCCCACAAAGCACGGCTTCTGTGTTTCTGATGAGGCTGTTTTTGAATATATGTTTAAGATCTATGATGAGATCATAGACAAATATATGGCTCCTAACGGACTTGATGCTATTGAGATAGGTCTTGACGAGGTCTATGCCTGGTACGGTGAGGATCTTGATGATATCTTCGGTAAATTTGAGCCCTACTGTAAGTGCGAAAAATGCCGTAATATGGACCGTACTCAGCTTATGATGAAGTTCATCATCCGTGTATGCAAGTATCTTAAATCAAAGGGTATGAAGCATATCTATATCTATCACGATATGCTCTTTGAGATCTTTGATATAGTAAACGAGGATCTTGTAAAGCAGTTAAAGGACGAGGATATCTATGATGTTGTAGTTCTTGACTGGTGGTCTTACACTAAGGAAGAGGATGTATTCCAGCGCAGAGAGATAAACGGCTTGTTCCGTTCTATCGGTAAGCCCTTTACAGGCTACTATCACTGGGTGATTCCCATGGAATACAACAATAATATCTATGCTCACGCAAAGCTGGCCAAGAAGCACGGCTTTGAGGGAATAGAGTCCTATTCCTCCTTTGAGTATTGCTTTGACAGACCCTTTATGTATCAGGCTGAGCTTTGCTGGAATGTTGATACCGTTGAGGATTACGATGCATTCTTATCCCGCTATGCGGCTAAGCGCTTCCCTGAAAATCCCGACAAGGCAAAAAAATATCTTGATATAATGGCTTCGCTTACAGTAAACGATACCGAGGTAAATCTTATGAACAGCCTTGAGTATTATTGGTTTACATATGTTACACCCGATGAGGAGTACCCCCGTAACTTTCCCGGCGGAGCATATAAGAAGATCTTTGCCGAAAAGGACAAGTATATGTCCTACTTTGACTCGGTTATAGAGAGAACAAAGAAGGTACTTAAGTTCTTCTATAACTACGACAGCGATTTTGGCCGTGTATGGTATGCTATAGCAAAGCATTATTATACCTATGCCACCGAGTATAAGACTATGGTGGAGTTATCCGACGGCTACAACGGCGGTACACTTGACCGTGATACCGTTATAGAAAAGTTAGAGCTTCTCATTAAGCTCCACGAGGACTTTATGGCAACGGTCGAAGATACCCGTATAAAGGCAAACTCTTATGTATATCTTCGTAACCATTCGATAATGCGTCAGGCTTTCATAGACATCAGAGATCATTTTGTAAACTGTGATTCTCCCAAGCTTGACCTAACAGATCTTCGCTACTGCTTAAGCGAAGGATTCAATAATTTGAGATAAGGAGAATTTATATGCTTTGCGGTGCTTATGAAGTACAAATAACACCCCCTATGGGTACAACTCTTCCCGGATATTTTATGTTCAGATATGCTGACGATGTTCTTGATGAGCTGTATGCAAAGGCGGTTATCTTTGATAACGGAGAGGTAGTCACAGGCTTTGTTGCCCTTGATATTCTCCATGTTAATGCGTTGATGGTCAAGCTTGTGCGTGACCGCTTTGAAGAGCTCACAGGCGTGAAGGGAACCAATCTTATGGTTACAGCAACTCACACCCACACAGGCCAGCCTATGGAGCATAACGATGAGTTCAGTATAGTTGATGACGAGCAGATCAGGATAACCTGTCACAGAGCTGCAGACTGTGCCTATGTTGCGTACAAGCACAGAAAAGAGTGCCATATCGGCTACGGCAGAGGCGAGGAGCACGAGCTTGCCTTCAACCGCCGCTTTTGGCAGACAGACGGACAGGCTCACACCTGGCCGGGTATCTGTAATCCTGCAAATGTAAAGGAAGCAGGTCCTGTTGACCCCGAATTCAATGTTATAAGAATAGACGATGTTGACTGTAACACAATTGCAGTTATAACCTGCTTTGCAAACCACCTTGATATGATAGGCGGAACAGCATTTTCGGCTGATTATCCCGGTGAGCTTTCCCGTTGTATAAAGAAGGAGCTTGGCGAGGGTGTTGTATCAATGTTCTTAAACGGCTTCTGCGGTGATATTACACATATCGATTACCGCGGTGGTCATAACTTTGGTAAGAACGGACATATTAAGTGCGGACGCATTCTTGCCGCCGATGTTTTGGGTGTTTATAAAAACATACTCTGTGAGGATGTTAAAAAATTGGCTGTAGCATCAAAGGTAAAGGTCATAGACCGCCGTCAGCCTACCGACGAACAGTATGAGTGGGGCAAGGCTTACCTTGCGGGAGATATAAAGAAGCTTGAGGTCCAGGAGGAGGACGGCTTTGAAAAGCCCTCCACGGGTGATAACGAGCTTATGGAACGCTCCTATGCCAAGTGTATGGTCAATCTCCGTGAGAATCCCATTCTTAACGAGAATGTGGAGCTTCAGGTCATCCGTGTAGGCGATATTATCTTCAACGGTGCTCCCGGTGAGATGTTTGCCGAGCTTAACTTTGATATCAAGAACGCATCCGAATTTGATAAGAATGTCAATGTTGAGCTTGCCAACGGCTGTTACGGATATATCGCACCCAGGCATGCATTTGCCGAGGGCGGCTATGAGGTTACCCTTGACCGTTATGTAAATATGTCTGAGGACACAGGACATATAATGGTCGATACCTTGCTTGAATTACAGAAAGAGATTTGATATGAAGCAGTCCGAAAGGACTGCTTCATTGAGGTGATATATGAACAAAGGCAGAAAGATAGCCCTTTTACCTATAGGTGTATTTTTGGTGCTCTATTTAGGGCTTGGAATAGTATTTGAATATATTTTGAAGATAGAGATGGGGTTCTATAACATCCCCATAGTTGTTGCGTTTCTTTGCGCACTTTTGGTTGCCTGTGTACAGAACAAGTATTTGTCCTTTGATCGTAAGCTGGTGATAATGGGACAGGGTGTTGGTGATAAAGATATTATTACAATGATCCTTATATTCCTTACAGCAGGAATATTTGTAGGTGTTGTGGGAAGAGAATCAGCCGAAAGCGTTGCTTATTTTATGCTGTCCGTCATACCTCCGAGATATGCGGTTGCTGTTTTGTTCGTGGTAGCTTGCTTTGTTTCTTTGGCTATGGGTACCTCTGTTGGTACTATTACTCTTATAACTCCCATAGCCGTTGCACTCTCAAATGCTTCAGGGTTCGATCTTGCTCTTTGTGTTGCAACCGTTGTCGGTGGTTCAATGTTTGGAGACAACCTCTCCTTTATTTCTGATACAACAATTGCCGCCTGTAACGGTCAGGGATGCAGGATGAAGGACAAGTTCAAGGCTAATTTCTTCATAGCACTCCCGGCAGCTGTTATTTCGGTGGTTATTATTCTTGTTATGTCCTTTAATACAGAGATAGCAGGTGAGATATCAAAGGACTATAACCTTATACAGATAATTCCTTATCTTCTTGTTCTTATAGGTGGTATAATAGGTATCAATGTATTTATCGTTCTTATGATCGGTATAGCTTCGGGCTCTGTTATTATGCTTATAACAGGCGGTGTTGCGGCAACCGATCTTCTTGGAAATATGGGTTCGGGTGCTGCAGGGATGTTTGAGACTATAATTGTAACCATACTTGTGTCCGCTATCTGCGCTCTTATCAGGGAGTTTGGCGGCTTCGATGCACTTCTTTTTGCAATCAAAAAGGTTTTCAAGGGTAAAAAAGGCGGACAGATAGGAATGGGTCTTTTAGTTGGTATGCTTGATATTGCTACGGCTAACAACACCGTGGCTATAGTTATGGCCAACCCGATTGCAAAGGACATTGCTGAGGATTACGATATTTCACCTAAAAAGTCAGCATCTATACTTGATACATTCTCATGTGTTTTTCAAGCGATAATTCCTTACGGTGCGCAGATGCTTGTTGCTATATCCGCTGTAACCGAGCTCGGCGGTAAGATATCCGCATTTGATATTATGCCGTTACTGTTTTATCCTTATTTACTGCTTATCAGCTCACTGATATTTATATTTTTAATTCCCTCAAAGGAGAAAAACTGATGTATACCAAGCATTTTTATGAGTCCGAGCATTATCAGAGCTTCGGATATATTCGCTATTTGCCAAAGAATTTCGACAAAAACAAAAAATATCCCCTTGTTTTCTTCCTCCATGGTGCAGGTGAAAGAGGAGATGACCTTGATGTTTTAGCAAAGCACGGATATATGAAATATCATACTGAGGATGGAAGGGAATATCCATTTATATTTATTTCTCCGCAGTGTCCAAAGGGAAAGTACTGGGGCAACTATGTGGAGTCGCTACATAAGTTCCTTGACTATATTTGCGATACTCTGCCTGTTGATAAGGTCTATCTTACCGGCATCAGTATGGGCGGAACGGGTACATATCTTATGGCACAGGCAGAGCCCTCCCGCTTTGCGGCGATAGCACCTATATGCGGAAGCGGCATACCTTGGTATACTGAGGTTCTAAAGGATCTTCCTTGCCGCGTTTATCACGGTGCAAGGGATACCTCTGTTGATCCCCATGACAGCCTCTCTATGGTTGCATCCATCAACCGTGCAGGCGGTAAGGCCGAGCTTACTATTTATCCGGGAGTCTACCATAACTGCTGGGATATCGTTTATTCATCAAACGAACTCATAGAATGGTTTTTAAAGCATTAACAATTTATTATTGAATAGTTATTATTACTTGTGTACAATATTAATGTATATAATTTATACGGAGGAATTTTATGGCAAGTATTCTTATCAGCCCTTCCAAATACGTACAGGGCGCAGGTGAAATTAATAAATTAGGTGAATATGTTTCTAAGCTCGGCAAGAGCGCTCTTGCTCTTATAAGCGAGTCAGGTTACAAGAGAACCGGTAAAGAGATCGAGGATAGCTTTGACAATACAAGCATTGCCTTTGACTTTTTTAACGGTGAATGCTCGATGAATGAAATAGAGAGACTTAAGAAGGTCGTTGCAGAAAAGGGTAGCGATGTTATAATCGGTATCGGCGGCGGTAAGATACTTGATACCGCTAAGGCTGTGGCTTACTACTGTGAGCTTCCCGTGGTTATCGTTCCTACAATCGCTTCAACCGATGCTCCCTGCAGTGCGCTTTCTGTTATCTACACAGATGACGGTGTGTTTGAAAAATATCTTTTCTTACCCGCTAACCCCAACCTCGTTCTTATGGATACCAATGTTATCGCAAAGTCACCCGCAAGACTTACCGTATCCGGTATGGGTGACGCCCTTGCTACCTATTTTGAAGCAAGAGCAACCGCGGCTTCAGGCTCCGGCACCTGTGCAGGCGGTACTGTTACAAATGCTGCTATGGCTTTGGCAAAGCTCTGCTATGAGACTCTTATCGACAACGGTATAGATGCCAAGCTTGCTCTTGAAAGAAATGTCTGCACTCCTGCTGTAAACAATGTTATTGAGGCAAATACCCTTCTTTCGGGTATAGGCTTTGAGAGTGGCGGTCTTGCAGGAGCCCACGCAATTCACAACGGCTTTACCGTACTGCCCGAATGTCATCATATGTACCACGGTGAAAAGGTTGCCTTTGGTACTATCACTCAGCTTGTTATGGAAAACGCCCCTGAGCTTGAAGAGGTTATTCTGTTCTGTATCGAAGCAGGCTTGCCTGTTACTCTTGGTGAGCTTGGTATAGAGGATGTTACCGAGGAGAAGATCAGAGCAGTCGCAGAGGCTGCATCTGTTGAGGGTGAGACTATACACAATATGCCCTTTAAGGTTACCGCTGACAGCGTTTATGCCGCAATTATGGCTGCGGATGCCTTGGGTCATTATTATCTTGACTGATTTTCTTATATCCCTCAATTCTGTTGAGGGATATTTTGTCTTTTTGTTGATTGGGTGATATCATTATTTGTTGGAGGTAGCTATGCCTGAAATTGAATTAACCAATATGGTTATGGTTTATGACAGGGACACAGGTAAGATCCTTGTTCAGGAGCGTATTAAGTATTGGAAGGGTGTTACCTTTCCCGGTGGACATGTAGAGCCGGGTGAAAGCTTTGTTGATTCGGCTATCAGAGAGATAAAAGAGGAAACAGGGCTCGATATTGCTGAGCTTGAATCCTGCGGTGTTATACATTGGTGCAATAAGGATACCTCGGACAGATACATAGTTTTCTGCTACAGAACATCGGTCTATTCGGGCGAACTTATCAGCTCTACCGAGGAGGGAAGAGTTTTTTGGACTACTCCTGAGGAGGTAGCCAAAATGCCTCAGGCAGAGAATTTTGACAAATATATGCCTATATTTCTTGATCCCGTAAACGAGGCCTTTGGCCCCTGGCGGGATGGTGAGGATATGGATATCTTTTACAAATAGGGGGAGCTGCGATGCCTTGCGCTATGATGCACCTTGTGTGTGCAAGATTATATGATAAAGATGCCGATATTGCTTTTTACATAGGCAACGAGGCTCCCGACTGTATGGATATCCGTGAAATAAAGGACAAAAGCCATTTCAGAATATATGCAGATGACAGGGAAGAAAAATTGACCGAGTTTGCCCGTACACTTGATCTCAGCGATCCTTATGAGCTTGGTGTGCTTTTGCATCTGTATGTGGATATGCTGTGGGACAGAGGGCCTATGGCAATGCACAAACTTAATTATAAGGGTGAAGACTGGTTTCACGATTACCGTCATCAGATAAGACTTATAGGTACACATATTTACAAAAATGCGGATTGGTCAAAGAAGCTTTGGCAAAAAATGAGTGAAGCACCTGAGGAGAAATATGCTTCACTTTCGCTGTTTCCGTCCGAAAAGATAAAGAGCTATATCTGCTTTAACCGCGACAGAGACCGTTCGGGTGAGACAACATCATCTCCCGACTTTCCGCCCGAGCTTGTGGACAGCTTTTGCGTTGAGGCTGTCGAGAGCTTTAAAAGCTATTTAAGCCGTATTTCGGTTTGAGTATACATATATTATTTCAGATTTTAACTTAAAGAAAGGTGATAAAAATGCTTGAGTTAAAAGGTATCGTAAAAAACTATACATCCGGCGATGAAACCGTTATGGCTCTTCGCGGGATCGATCTGCAGTTCAGACGCAACGATTTTGTATCTATTCTCGGACCGTCAGGCTGTGGCAAGACAACATTGCTCAATATCATCGGCGGTCTTGACCAATATACAAGAGGTGACCTTATAATTGACGGTGTATCCACCAAGAACTATAAGGACAGAAATTGGGACTGCTACCGTAATCATAAGATAGGATTTGTGTTCCAGAGCTATAACCTCATCCCCCATCAGAGTGTTCTTTCCAATGTTGAGCTGGCATTGACCTTGTCCGGTGTTTCAAAGGCAGAACGCAGAAAAAGGGCAAAGGAAGCCCTCTGTAAGGTTGGTCTGGGAGACCAGTTGAAAAAGCGCCCCAATCAGATGTCGGGCGGACAGATGCAGAGAGTTGCAATTGCAAGGGCATTGGTAAACGATCCCGATATTATCCTTGCCGATGAGCCTACAGGTGCTCTTGATACCGAGACCAGTAAGCAGGTTATGGAGATCTTAAAGGAAATATCCAAGGACCGTCTTATCATTATGGTTACCCATAACCCCGATATTGCAGAGGAATATTCAACCCGAATTATCCGTATGCTTGACGGTTGTATCACATCTGATACCAATCCCCTGAGCGATGAGGAAAAGGCTGCTTTTGTTACAAACCAAAAGCCTAAGAAGGAAAAGATGCCCTCTATGTCCTTAGTTACATCCTTTAAGCTTTCCCTCAAAAACCTGTTTACAAAGAAGGGAAGAACCATACTTACCTCCTTTGCCGGCTCTATAGGTATCATAGGCATTGCGCTTATTCTGTCTGTGTCACAGGGTACTACGGCGTATATCAATTCTATACAGGAGGAGACCCTTTCCTCTTATCCCCTTACCCTTGAGGCTTCTACTATGGAGCTGGGCACTATTATGGAGACATTTATGAATGTATCCGCAGAGTCCTCTGCTCACGATAAGGATAAGGTATACAAAAAAGAGGCGGTTGTTGACATAGTAAATGCTATGAACGCTCTTGAAGAGACCGAAAATGACCTTTTCAGCTTTAATGAGTATCTTCTTTCAGAGCTTGAGGATGAGGACAGTAAGCTCAATGAGGCTGTTAACGGAGTTCAGTATTCCTATGACCTTGATATGCTCATATATACCGAAAATGTTGAGGGTGAAATAATCCACACCGATACAGAGGATTTTATGGCAAAGATCATGAGCGAGTATATCGGTATGGATGTAAATGCTATGGAATCTATGATGGGTAACAGCAGTCTTGCATCTATGAGTACTATGAGCTCTTCAAACATCTGGCAGGAGCTTCTGCCCGGCAAGGACGGCTCTGCTGTCAATGATCTGCTGTTTAACCAGTATGACCTTGTATATGGCGACTGGCCTAATGATTACGATGAAATAGTTATAGTTCTTGACAGAAACAACGAGCTTGACGATGTATCTCTCTATGCTCTCGGTCTTATACCACAGGAGCGTATGGATAAGATGATAGATGCCACAATGAAGGGCGAGCATATCGAAAATCTCTCTCAGAGCTGGAGCTATGAAGAGATATGTGAACGGGAGTACAAGACTATTCTCAATTCATCCTGTTATACCTATGATGAGACAACGGGCACCTATAACGATCTTCGCGATACCGATGCGGGGCTCCGCTACCTTTATAACAGCGCTGACAGTACACTTTCTCTTAAGGTTACCGGTATAATCCGCCCCAATGAAGAGTGCTCTTCGCCTATGCTTAAGGGCAGTATCGGATATACACACGCACTTACCGAGTTTGTAATAGAACAGGCAAAGGATGCCGATGTTATAAATGCTCAGTTAGATTCACCCGATACAGATATACTTACAGGTCTGCCCTTTAAGCCCGAAAACGGTGAAATGACCGATGCTGAAAAGAAGACCGAATTCCTTGCTTATCTCGATACCTTAGGTGATGCAGAAAAGGCGCAGACTTATATTGCAATAAAGTCTATTCCCGAGCCTGAATTTGTACAGGAGCAGATAAACGGTATTCTTTCCTCCATGACCCGTGAGGACATTGAAGCACAGCTTATAGAGGGCATGTCCTCTCAGGTGAGTGTTTCTCAAAAGGAAATTACAGATTATCTTGCTTCTATGACCGACGAGGAACTCAACAAGACATTTGCGATGATCATGGAGGAGCAGATCAAGCTTCAGTATGCACAGGGTGTGGTTGCTCAGATGGCATCAGTTCCCGCCGAGCAGCTGCTTATGGCTCTTACCGCAGAGCTTGAGACCTATACCGATGAGCAGTTTGGCAGATATTATGATGAGATAATCACCTTCTCCGAGACTACCTATGAGGATAATCTTGTTAAGATGGGTTATCTTGATCTTGATAGACCCTCTGCCATCAATATTTATGCTTCTTCCTTTGAAAATAAGGATATAATAACCGATGCTATAGAAGCCTATAACAATACTGTTGATGAGGCTTATCGGATCAAATATACCGACTATATAGGAATTCTGATGAGCTCAATCACACTGATCATCGATGCCATAACCTATGTTCTTATTGCCTTTGTTGCTATTTCACTTATAGTTTCTTCCATTATGATAGGTGTAATTACACTCATATCGGTACAGGAGAGAACAAAGGAGATCGGTATTCTCAGAGCTATTGGTGCTTCAAAGCGTAATGTTGCAAGAATGTTCAATGCCGAAACGATGATAGTAGGCTTTATATCAGGTGTCTTTGGTGTTGTGATAACAGCACTTCTCTGCATACCTATAAACGCAATTCTCTTTGCGCTGACCGATATTGCAAATCTTAAGGCTCAGCTGCCCTTGGCTGCGGCAATAATCCTTGTGGTGATAAGCGTTGCGCTTACCCTTATCTCGGGTATCATCCCCTCAAGAAGTGCTGCAAAGAAGGATCCTGTGGTTGCGTTGAGAACCGAATAATATTAAATATGAGGATGCATTTTGCATCCTCATTTCAGTATATCTTCAATCATTGTGATGAGCTTGTCTTTATTTAGCATACCTGCCTGGCAGTAGTATATGTTACCCTTTGCATCCACAATTCCTGTAGTAGGAAATGCGCTTACATTATACGCATATGTTGCCGACAGGTTGGTGTCGTAGTATACAGGGAATGTGTAGCCCTTCTCATCGATATAAGACTTTGCCTCGGGGATGGTATCGTTGCCACCACCGTTGACATCTATTATCATAAATGTTACTCTGTCACCGTATTCCTTATATACCTCCTCAAAGTCCGGCATTTCTTCAAGGCAGTAGGGACACCAGGTGGTCCAGTAATTGAATACAACAGGCTTGCCATCGCCCAGCTTGTCGGAAAGTGAAACCGCGTTGCCCGAATAGTCATAGACCGTAAAATCCGGATATGCGGTATCTGATGTATCCTCAATGCTGTCTGTAACAGCAGGATTATCCTGAACACTTTGGGTATTATTATTACCGGCCGTAATTTCATCAAGCATACTGCATGCACTTAAGCTCAATATGAGGGTAAGGGATAAGATCATTAAGATGATTCTTTTCATATATTCACATCCTTATTGATATTTCACCGCTGTCAAGAGCGGTGATGATGTTGTTTTGATCCTTGACTGTAAGTCTGAATTCGTTGTCTATATCAAGAGCATAGGCAGGGTAACTACCGTTGGCGTGTACAACCTTAATGTTCTTGCCAATGACAATGCTTCTTTGCTTATATGACGGCAGATGAGGCTTTGATAAAAGGTTGCCGTAATAGACCTCAAAATGCTTTATGATGCTCTCGGCTAAAGCGTTGCGGACATTTATATCTTTGGGAGAACCGTAGATACTTCCCGCTATATCCTTGATATCAGGAGGAAATCCGCCCTCTGGAGTATATATGTTTACACCGATACCCAGTATTGCATAATCAAGCCTGCCGCCCTCGGTAAAGCCTGCTTCTGTCAGTATTCCGCAAACCTTTTTGTTACCGATAAATATATCGTTTACCCATTTGATGCCTGTTTTGATATTGGCTGTTTCTTCTATAGCCTCAGATACGGCAACCGCCGCCGCCGTGGTGATATACAGACATTTTTGCACTTCAATATCCGGGCGCAGGATAATACTCATATACAGACCGCTTGAATCGGGGGAGCAAAAGCTTCTTCCCATACGGCCGTAGCCGCCCGTTTGCTTATCGGCAATTATAACGGTAAACTCGGGTGCACCGTCCTTTGCCAATACCTTTGCATATTTGTTTGTAGAGTCAAGCTCTTTAAAATACATTATATCCATACTATTATTATAACACATACCTGTCTTTACAGTCAATGCAAATTAACTCTTGTAATGATTAAAATAATATGATATAATGTTAATAATACAATTTTTGGAGGATATTATGTTAGAGCTTGGACTTAAAAATACAAAAGAAGTTATCTGTGATGAAAATAATACTGCAGCCGCTGTAGGTAGTGGTAGTCTTAGGGTGTTTTCCACGCCGGCTCTTTTGACCTTAATGGAGCTTTGTGCCGCAGAGTGTGTTCTGCCTTATCTTGAGGATGGTCAGTCAACCGTTGGTACAAAGGTTGAGCTTAAGCATATTGCCGCAACTCCCGTAGGAATGACTGTTAAGTGTGAGTGTGAGCTTACAGAGATCGATCGCAGAAGATTGGTATTTGATATCAAGGCATATGACCAAAGAGAGCTTGTAGGTGAGTGTAAGCACGAGAGATTTATCGTCAACAATGATAAGTTCCTTGATAAGTGTTATTCTAAATAATGTCCTATAGACTGATCCGTTCTAAAAGAAAGAGTATTTCAATTGAGATATCACCCGAGCTTGAGGTCATTGTCAGAGCACCTTTGTATATGAAGCAAAGGGATATCGACAAATTTGTTTATGACCACAGAGAGTGGATCATAAAGCACACAGAGCTCAGAAAGCAGAGATTGGCAAACAGACCCAAAGAGCCTACATTACAAGAGATAGCCGACCTTAAACTCATGGCAAAGGAAATATTGCCACTTAAGGTCGATTATTTTTCGGATATAATGGGTGTAGATGTTAAATCTGTAAAGATAACATCTGCAAAGAAGAGGTTGGGCAGCTGTTCTGCTGATAACGGTATTTGCTTTTCCTACAGGGTAATGATGTATGATAATGACATAATCGATTATGTGGTCATACATGAGCTCGCTCACATAATTGAGCATAACCATTCTAAAAGATTTTACGATACTGTCAGAAAATACTGTCCCGATTATAAGGACAGGGAAAGGAGGATAAAGTGGTAAGCTTTGATAAGATCCCGTCATATATTACCGAGGTTTTTACCGATAAAGGAATAGATAACATATACCTTATGGCATATTGCGATATGGATAATGAGCACATATACTGTGATACCTACATTGCTCTTACCAAGGATATGCTCTATGTGACAAGCGGAACGGTTATCCTTGAGCCAAAGGATAAGGGCAAGGGACTTGATTCCTTCTGGAAGGAAAAATCATTTGCAGGCTACAGTATAGATAGCATAGAGTCCCTGAAAGTAGAGGAACTTCTCTCCAGCGCAAGACTTACCGCTAAAACCTCAGACGGAGAGTATATCTTCCTTTCTGCAATGACTAATTTTTGTAAGGGAAACTGCAATCTCTTTGTAAAATACTTTGGCAAGATCAAAAAAGGTGATATTGTTTCGCCAGATTTTGAGATAGACAGTGAGGATGACCCCAAGAATAATTGTTGTCCAAAATGCGGAATGCGTTATCCCGACAAAAACCGCAAGGTTTGTCCCAAATGTATGGAAAAGGGAAAGCTCTTTTCAAGATTTGGCGTATTTCTTTTAAAATACAAGATGGAAATGCTTATTCTGTTGATTTCGCTTGTGTTTCTTACAGGTACAAGTATTCTTATTCCGTACTTTTCCAACGGCTTTTTCTATGATAAGATCCTTGACGAAAGCGGCAGTCTTTACGGTCAGATACTGTTAGCTTTGGGCATTATTATTGCTACGAAGCTCTTGTCTGTGTTTGCAGATATGATCAACGGTTATATATCCACAAAGATAGCAACAAAGGTGGTATACGATTTAAAAAATACCATATTCGGTGCTATAGAACGCTTGTCTCTGAGCTTCTTTAACGGAAGACAGACCGGCGGTCTTATGACACAGGTGAACGATGACTCCAACACTATCTACGGCTTTTTCTGTGACGGAATTCCGTATTTTCTTATAAATATAGTTCAGGTAGTGGTCCTCTGTGTTATTCTGTTTATAATGAACCCTCTGTTGGCGTTGCTTTCATTGAGCACTATTCCCGTGTTTTATTTTGTACTTCGCCGTACATATTCAGTATCCCGTAAGCTTCATACCCATCATTATTCGGGGGTAAGACGCATGAATTCTCAGCTTTCGGATGTGCTTGGCGGTATCCGCGTAGTTAAGGCGTTTGCCAAGGAAAACGAGGAGAGCCAACGATTCCACAAGAGTAACAGGATCGCCGCCGCAAGTAACCGTAAGCTTGCTCTTTTCAATAACTATGTATATCCGTACATCGGAGTGATTCTTTATTTCGGTAATGTGATTGCCCTGGGCGTGGGCGGATATATGGTAATGAGCGACCGTTTTGCCTTTACATACGGTGATCTTATTACCTTTACTGCATATATCAATATGATATACAGCCCTATGTATTTCTTCTCTCATATGATAGACTGGACGGCAAGTACATCAAATTCACTTCAAAGACTCTTTGAGATTTACGATACCGAGCCTGATATCACAGAGAAGGCGGATGCGGTGACTCTTGAAAATATCGAGGGTAGAGTTGAATTCCGTTCGGTGGATTTTGGATATTCAAAGACCAAAAAAGTCATAGACAATGTAAGCTTTGAGATTGAAGCACAGCATATTCTCGGTATTGTCGGACATACGGGCGCAGGAAAAAGCACTATTGCCAATCTTATTATGCGCCTTTATGATACCGATGAGGGAGGCGTTTATATTGACGGTGTCAATGTTAAGGAGCTCAGCTTTAAATCTCTTTATGAAAATATTGCCATAGTTTCTCAGGAAACATACCTGTTTATTGGCTCTATACTTGATAATATCAGATACGCCAGACCCGATGCCTCATATGAGGAGGTCATCTATGCCGCAAAATGCGCCGGTGCGCATGATTTTATCATCAAGCTTCCCGACGGATACAATACTATGATAGGCTTTGGCCACAAGGATCTTTCCGGTGGAGAAAGACAGCGTGTTTCTATTGCAAGAGCTATATTGCGCGATCCAAAGATACTCATTCTTGACGAGGCAACCGCCGCAATGGACACCAAGACCGAAAAGATGATCCAGACTGCGCTTTCTTCTCTTACCAAGGGTAAGACCACCATTATGATAGCTCACCGTCTTTCCACTCTTCGCGATGCCCATAAGCTTATAGTAATAGAAAACGGCAGGGTCGCAGAGCAAGGAACTCACAAGGAGCTTCTTGATATTGAGGACGGAGTATACAATAAGCTTTATACCCTGCAGCTTGATGCATTGAAGAATGCAGGAATAACGGAGTAAAATATGTCAAATGAAATTGTAAAGGAAGGCGCGGCAAATATAGTCCGCCTTGATAAGAATAATTCATCCTTTGGTATGAAGAACGGCTTTCTTTGTGCAAAGAAGGATGATGAAGGCTATGACAGAGTGTTTCTTCACAGAACATTCCCCTTTGATAAGCCTTGGGAATATATTTCTGTTATAGATCCTGATAATAATGAGATCGGTATTATATACAGTATCTCGGATTATGATGCCAAAACAGAGGAGCTGCTTCGTACAGAGCTCTGCCGTAAATACTATGAGCCCCGTGTAAAAAGCATTGTTTCTCTTAAGGAAAGATACGGCTTTTCTTACTGGGTGATAATCACAGAAGAAGGCAGACGGGTTTCTCTTACAATGCAGGATACCTTCAGAAACATCATCCGTATCGGTGATGACAAAGCCGTACTGCTTGATGTTGACGGTAACCGCTTTGTGATTGAGTCTATATCAGGCCTTGATAAAAAAAGCCACAGAAAGATCGAACTGTATATTTGAGTTGTAATATGTCAAATAAAGAATTATTATGTAAGTTTCCCTTTGAGCTTCATCCCCTTATACCCGACAGACGTTGTGACGGTTCTGTAGAGTTCAGTTCCGATTCCCTTGATGTCATAATTGATGGAGAGGTCTATATGTCTGTTGATACAGACGATATATCCGAGTTTATGATCGATAACGGTGTGGGATGCATATTTGTATCCTACAGGGCAAAGGATGGAAGCGTTCATCTTGTGTGCAGAAGCGATGTGAAGTATTCAAAGGGTATTTCAAAGCAGGTGCGACGCCTTAATCACTATCTTGAGGATGCTGTGATGCCGCCCTTTTATGATAAGGGTGACAAATGTCCCAAGTGCGGCAGGCCCTACAGACCCGGATCTCATATATGTCTGCATTGCCAGGATAAGAAAAAGCTGCTGTTCAGAACCTTTAAGCTCTTTTCAAGATATAAGCTGTATATGTTTATCGCCATAATACTCTTTTTTGCGGTAAGCGGACTATGTCTTGTTATACCTTATCTCAACAGAATAGCTGTCGATAACTATATCAAGAGTGAGGATCCTGTAAATATCGGTGGTTATGCACTTGTGATCCTGTCAATACTTGCCCTTGAAATTTTCATCAGGAGTATATCAAATATAAGATACCATGTTCTGATCGCGGCAAGCAATAAGATGATCGTAGGGCTTAGAAACGAGCTTTTTGATAAGATAGAAAAGCTGTCCCTTGGTAATATTTCAAAGCGAAACACAGGCGATCTTATGCGCCGTGTAGGATGGGATACCCATATATTGCAGAACTTTATCATTAACTATCTACCTAATATACTGGAGCAGATAGTTGTGTTTATTGCAGTAGCGATCTATATGCTCGTATATGATCCCATGCTGTTTGTAATGGTAGTTCTGCCCACCCCCTTTGTTGTTATATCCTTCAGACTGTTCTGGAAATCCATGAGAAATCTCTTCCATAAAAGATGGCTTGCGGCTTCTAAAACAAACTCAATATTACACGATATCTTTTCGGGTATAAGGGTTGTAAAATCCTTTGGTATGGAGCATAAGGAGTCAAAGCGCTTTGAGGAGGGAACTGCTGAAGAAAAGCGTATGCAGGAGATAACCGATATCCGCTGGAGCTTTATCATGCCTGTGCTCAGGTTTTTTATCGGCTTTGGAGAATTTGTGATCCTCTATTATGTAGGAAACCGTATCATCGGAAATACTATGAGTCTTGGCGAAATGGCTCAGTTCTCTTCGTATACCGCAATGATATACGGTCCACTGCGTATGATAGCCCAAATCCCCAGAAGATGGATGGAGTTTTCCACCTCCTCTGCAAAGGTCTTTGAGATCTTGGACGAGGAAGTTGATGTATCGGATAAGGACAAGGCTGTAGATATCGATATTAAAGGCAGGATAGATATAGACAATGTTTCCTTTGGCTATGACAGCGGTACAGAGGTGCTTCATAAGATCAATATACATATTGAGCCGGGTGAGTTTATCGGTTTGGTTGGTGCTTCAGGTGTAGGTAAATCGACACTTATCAACCTGATAATGCGTATGTATGATGTTGAGAACGGCTCTATTACCGTCGACGGAGTTGATATTCGTGATATATCCCAAGAGTCACTTCGTTCTCAGATAGGCGTGGTTCTGCAGGAGACCTTCCTGTTTTCGGGTACGGTATATCAGAACATTGCCTATGCTAAGCCGGATGCCACTCGTGATGAGGTCATTGCTGTCTCAAAATTAGCAGGCTGTCACGACTTTATATGCCGTATGCCGGACGGATATAACACAAGGGTTGGCGAAAGAGGCTCTACACTTTCGGGTGGAGAGAGACAACGCGTTGCTATTGCAAGAGCGTTGCTTCACGACCCTAAGATACTTATCCTCGATGAGGCGACTGCCTCTCTTGATACCGAGACCGAAAAGCAGATACAGGATGCTTTAGCCAAGCTTTCGGCACAGCGGACAACTATCGCCATAGCTCACCGATTGTCCACTCTTCGTAATGCCACAAGGCTTGTTGTGCTCGATAAGGGCAGGGTAGCAGAGGTAGGCAACCACGATGAGCTGATGGCTAAAGAGGGTATATATTACGGTCTTGTTATGGCACAGCGCGAAATGTCAAATATGGATAACTAAGAGAATGGCTGTAATTTTACAGCCATTCTCTTATATCTATTGCTAATTTTTCTTCCAGGTTGATCAGCCGCTTGGTTATATCCTTTGATACCTCGTCGGCAGCCTTGTACTGATTGAGATATCTGTTAAGTGACTTTACCCCCATGTTGCAGCCGTCTGTCATCAGGTCTGCAACTGTTGAATCCTTGTCCTTGAGGTCAAGCATAATATTTGTTTTCATCCAGGACATACCCTTTGCAATGGGGTTGGGGTCTTTGCCGTCATCCTCGTATTTTTTCAGTAAACTGTCGATCTCGCGATCCAGCTTTTCGTGCTCGCTTCTGCAATCGGCAAGCAGCTTGCGGAACCTTTCGTCCTTTATGTGATCAATGACCTCTGTGATGGAATCAACACCCATTTTTACTCCTGCATCGCATTCACGAAGCAACTTTATCGTATCTTTTTCAATCATAAAAATACCCCCTTTTTATAAAGGGAGTATTGTCATATTTGTCTCTTTTTATTCCTGTATACAAAAAAGAATGCTATCATCTGTATCAAAAAGGTAACAAGCCAGGATACAGTATAAGAGAAGTACAGACATCTTGGTGTATGGAACTGCTCGATTTGGAATATCGTATATATCCATGTTATTCTTATACCGCAAACACCTAAGACTGATATTATCATAGGCACAAGAGATGCGCCCATTCCTCGCAGAGCTCCTGTTGATACATCCATTAATCCGCATATGAAGTAGGGAAGACATATCATACTCATACGGATAATGCCGTAGGTGATGGCTTCCTTTGAATCTGTAATATATATCGAAAGAAGCTGAGGCGAAAGCGCATATGCCGTTCCTCCAAAGACGATTCCCGTTACAGATACAAGTATGAGGCAGTAGAGCAGTATTTTTGAAACTCTTTTGAATTTCTTTGCTCCTGCGTTCTGACCTATATAATTTACTGCTGTCTGGTGAAAGGCGTTAAGGGTTACATAAACAAAACCTTCTATATTTCCCGCCGCGGCATTTCCTGACATTACAACATCGCCAAAGGAATTGACAGATGACTGAATTATAACATTGGAGATAGAGAACAGCGAGCCCTGTATTCCCGCAGGCAGACCAATACGCAGTATCTTTATGAGCTGTGCCTTGTATATCCTCATTTTTTTAAGCTCAAGACGGCAGGCATCCTTACGGCGCATAAGAGCAATGACTACAAGGATAGCAGATATGCCCTGGGATATGGTTGTTGCAAGAGCAACTCCTTCTACATTCATATTACATGCAGTTACAAAGATTACATTCAAAATAACATTGATAATGCCGCTGGCTGTCAGGTATATAAGGGGAGATTTGGTATCTCCGGCCGCACGGAGTATGGATGCGCTGAAGTTATATACCATATTAAAGGTTATGCCTGCAAAATATATCTTCATATACAGAGCTGATAAGGGCAGAACATTATCAGGTGTGTTCATTAAAGAAAGCAAAGGCTCGGCAAGAAGAACACCGACAACAGTCAGTATTATACCGCTGATAATTGATGCCGGAATGGCTGTGTGTACTGTCTTATGTACCTCTGCATCCTTTTTTGCGCCTATTGCGTGGGCAACACTTACACCTGCGCCTACTGACAAACCGATGAATAGGTTTACTATAAGCATCGTGATAGATCCCGTTGCGCCGACAGCGGCTACACTCAGGCTTCCGCGAAAACGCCCCACTATAACAAGGTCAGCCGCGTTAAAGAGAAGCTGCAATATGCTTGTAAGGATTATTGGAATCGTATAAAGAATTAAATTGTTAAACAGAGGTCCCTCTGTCATACTCTTGGTTTTAGTCATTTTTATGTACCGAATGCTATTGAAGTGTTTGTATATTTTCAAAGTATATTATATCACTACAGATTAATATTGGCAAGCATAAAGTTATGAAAAAGTAACGCGGTATATTTACAAATTATACATAATCTATTGCAAAATTAAGGATTATATGTTACCATTATAAGAGAATAGTATGCAAACTGCTTATTACTATAATTGAGGAGGTCGTATACCGGTTAATGTGTGACCGGGTCTTTTACGGAATGTACGATATGGAAGACAAAATTACTGATGCTTTGGAAGAGTCTGACGAGATTGTTGCCGAAGAAGTCGTTTCGGTGATTGAAGAACAAGATGCTGATAATGTTAAACAGTCAGCAGAGTATAAAGAATTTGAGCAGAAGCTTGCCGATGTCGGTGAGGATTACGACGCTTTGGTAGATTTCTATAATAATATTGATACTCAGCTTGAGCCCGAGCTTTATGAGTGCTGCAAGGAAGTGGCTAAAACTAAGCTTTGCGAGGTTCAGAGATCTTGTTTGGATGCTGTTATTTCTGATGCAGCCGCTATGGCCTGTCAGGAGATCCGAACCGCGATAGCTGAGGCGGACAGATACGGCTTTGATGAAAAGATCCTTGCGGACGCAAAGCTTAAGCTTGATAAATTACTGGATATATCTGAGCACAAGGTCCTTTCTGATTTCTGTTCCAAAATTGATACAATCGGTATACCTGAGATCTTTGAATTCAGGGCTATGCTCGAGAGTGAAGGCTTCAAGCACGAAAATGTATCGCGTTATACAAGTAAGATAAATGACAGATATTGGACTATTATTTATAAGGAATCCTGCGCTAAGTGTAAACAGAGTGTAGTGCATGAGCTTGTACGGGATGAAGTCGCGGCGAATGATCTTATCTCCTGCTTTGAAAAATGCGGTGTATCCCCCTACAAGGTTGCCGCTTATACAACCAGAGTTAAAAATGTATTTGAATTACGCAAGGAATATGACAATGTAAGGACTCCCATTGTAAATGAGATCCGTGAAAAATCCTTGCAGTTTGTGGGCGGTATCATTGAAAAGGACATTAGCTCCAGCTCTGTAAGCTGTATTGAACCGGATATCTTTATATGCGATGATGCTGCAATAAGACAGCATTTGGTATCTGATCCGTTCAACTCTCTTTACATTGACGAAGAAATACCGCTGTTATATATGTACAGATACGGTTACGATGATAACTCGACGCCTGTTTTCAGTATAACAAATGAGGCGATGTATTTCCCTTGTGAGGATGAAGAACAGCCTTATATCAGAATACCCTTTGAAAATATCGGTGATATCAGGGCGGCGGTAACCACAGGTGAGGTGTATATTTGCTATGATGATGCATCTGTGATTATACAAACCGAGCTTCCTTATAAGGTTAGAGTACTCCTTGGTACAGCTATTCGCAAAATAGCTGACTATCTCATAGATTCAAAGAGAAAGAACCAAACATTGCTTGATTCCCTGAGATATGAATATGACCGTAATCTTGCGCTGCTGTTTAAGAAGTATCCTATACCCAACGATGACATCTATTCCTTTGAAAAGCCTCAAAGTTTGATCGACCTGCAGACTGCTCTGGAAAGCTCCGAACCCTGGGTATGTAAGTGTGGTAAGGTAAACAAGGGTAATTTCTGCAGTCAGTGCGGTACTAACAAAGATGAGGGTATAATTGAATGGACATGCGACTGCGGAACTGTTAACAGAGCTAATTTCTGTACATCTTGCGGTGGGCCCAGACCTCAGAATGACGAAAATGAAGAAACTGTCGATATAATTGAATAATGTTCAAATAAAACTAATATACCAGCACACAGCGTTGCAATATCGGCATACGCTGTGTGTTTTTATTTAGGGTATGTATATACCGCTTGATGTTACTCTTGATGTACCTATAGAGCTTGGTAATGAGTTCCAGGATGCAATGGGTTATGTAGACTGGCGCTTTAAGGTAGAAGAGCTTACTGTAGAATCTTCCGATCCAAAGCCTCCTCAAACCGGTGATAATATGATTATTTTTATTATCATTATGGCGATAAGTGCTGTTACATTTACCATAATTTCAATACCTCTTTTGAAAAAGAAAAAGGCGGAATAATATAAAGCCACACAATCCTCCTATGCGAAGGTTGTGTGGCTTTTATATATTATACATATAAGTATATTTATATCGTATTATCATTGAATATGTATAAATGATTGATAATTTATGTTGATTTTGCGAACGAAGGGTGATATAATGGTTGTATGATTTTCGACTCTTTATGATGATATAAATTTTAAGGTTTAGTGTTATGACAATTTTATTAAACATAATTGAATTATTAGGCGGCTTGGGGTTCTTCCTTTTTGGTATGACACTTTTAGGTGACGGTTTAAAGCGCGTTGCCGGCGGTAAGATGGAAACTATCCTTGGCAAGCTCACATCCAATACCTTTAAAGGCGTACTTCTCGGTGCATTTGTTACTGCTGTTATTCAGTCATCATCTGCAACAACCATTATGGTTGTGGGCTTTGTTAACTCCGGTATTATGCAGCTTGTTAATGCTATCGGAATTATTATGGGTGCCAATATAGGAACAACAGCTACAGGATGGTTGCTGGTGCTGGCCGGCGGAAAGGGCGATGGCTGGCTTTCTTCTGCTACTATATTTGCCATAGTTGCTTTTATTGGTATAATACTCTACTTCTTTTGTAAAAAACAAACTCTTAAAAATCTTGGTATGATCCTTCTGGCACTTTCCGTTCTTATGAGCGGAATGGAAGCAATGAAGGATGCAATGACCTCGGATGAGTTAACAGAAATGTTCAAAAGCTTTATATCTGCGGTAAGCAATCCATTCCTTGCAATATTTGTTGGCATTCTTGTTACTTCCATTATACAGAGCTGTTCGGCATCAATAGGAATATTACAGGCACTTGCAATTACCGGTATTATAGGCTATGATGTTGCGATTCCGATGGTTGTGGGTATGTGTATAGGTGCTTGCATGCCGGTTCTTCTTTCTGCCATAGGCGCAAATGTTAATGGAAAGCGGGCGGCTATTGTATATCTCTATTTCAATTTGTCCGGTGCTGTGATTTTATTGAGCGGATTTTATCTCATAGATGCTTTTGTTCATTTTGATATTATGCAACAAACTGCTACAAGCATGGGTATTGCAATAGTAAATACTGTATTTAAGATTGCAGCTACCGTGCTTTTGGCTCCAATGGCTAAGCTTATAGAGAAGCTTGCTGTTATTACCATAAGAGATAATAACAGCGAAGACGATGAATTTGAAGAAAATCTCCTTGATGATCGTTTCTTGAATTATCCGCCCCTTGCTCTCGAGCAAAGCGGAAAAACTATGGATCAGATGACCAATGCGGCATTTAAAAATTTCAAAAAAGCGTCCTCTCTGTTATCAGATTTTGATCAGACAAAGTATGATAAGATCATGTCCCGTGAGTTGCGGGTCGATTCATTCGAGGATTCTCTCGGTTCATATCTAGTCAGATTGAATAAGGCAGCGCTTTCTGAAAAGGAAACACATACAGCCGCCAAGTATTTGTCCTGTATAACAAATGTTGAGCGTATTTCCGACCATGCAGTAAATCTTGCAGATCTTGCGAAAGAGCTTAACGATAAGAATATTAATTTCTCTTTTCAGGCAAAAAAGGAGCTTGACATGTGTGTTGAGGCTATATCCGAGATCCTTGATATGACAATCAAGGCTGCCCATGATAATGATGTGGAAACAGCTAAAAAGGTAGAGCCTCTGGAGGATGTTATAGATATTCTCATTAAAAATGCCAAGACACAGCATATTCAACGAGTGCAGGAAGGTAACTGTACTCTGGAGCTTGGCTTTGTGTTTAACGAATGTCTGATCAACTTTGAGCGTGTGGCAGACCATTGCTCCAATATAGCGGTATCTGTATTAGAGCTTGCCGATTCTCATGTGCACGCACATAGCTATCTACGCGATGTTAAGCTGGATAGCCACGAGAGTTACCATAAGCTCTTTGCTGAGTATGCCGATAAATTTGATATAGTGTTGTCGGAAATATTAAATTAAGATCAAGTAAGTTTTTTAAAATAGACAAAGTTTAGGATACAATATAGATTATATACAGGAGATAAACAATGGCTATTCTTAGATGTAAGTCGTGTGGCGGTCCGCTGGATGTAAAAGAAGGGGATAAGATTGTGGAATGTTCATATTGCAATCTGCAGCAAACTATTCCGACGATTGACGATGACTTTAAATTCCAAATGTTCAATCAGGCTAATGATCTTAGGCGTCAGTTTGATTTTGACGGTGCTAAAGCATTTTTACAGGCAATTATTTCAAGGCATCCGGAGGAATCGGAAGCTTATTGGCATATCTGTCTGTGCAAATATGGTATTATGTATGTCGAGGATCAACAGACATATACACAGATACCTACCTTTTACAGAATGATACCTCAGAGCATATTGTCTGACGAAGATTATCTTAAAGCATGCAAATATGCCGGTGTCGCTTCCTGGAAATATGAGGATGAAGCGAAAAAAATTGAGAAATTACAAAAAAAGATTTTTGATTTGTCAAACAGCGAAGATCCGTATGATATATTTATTTGTTATAAAAAGACTGATATAGATACAGGCTTACAAACCGAGGATAGCAAAATTGCGGCTCAGATCTACATGAAGCTCATAGAAAACGGTTACCGGGTATTTTGGGCAGAGCGTTCTCTTCCTGCCGGTTGTGAGTACGAACCGTACATTTATGCGGCACTGTCTACAGCAAAAATTATGTTGGTGTTAGGTAGTGATAAGCGTTATTTTGAAGCTCCTTGGGTTAAAAATGAGTGGATTCGTTTCCTCGATATGATGAGCAGAGATTCAGGCAAATCCATTATGACCTGTTATAAGAATATTACTGCGGATGACATTCCATCTAATTTAAAGAACCTGCAGGCCTTGGATATGACCAACATGCTCTTTTCAAGTGATTTGTTGGAGCGAATTCAAAAGAAGATTCCCAAGAAGAAAGAAATGCCGTCTGACGATTTGCTGAATGCATTTAAAATCTTCCAGGCAAACAATCCAAACGAATCTATCCAAAATAAAGAAATAGCCTTCAATGACGGTGTGTATTCGGGTGAAGCAATTGCAGGAAAACCCCATGGATACGGTATATATCATTATTCGAATGGCGTTAGATACGAAGGAAATTGGAGTGTTGGTAAAAGGCATGGACAGGGAACAGCGTTCTTTAATAACGGCGATACCTGGACTGGTGAATGGAAGGATAACATCCCATATAACGGTAGTGGAGCTTATCATTTTATAAAGGACAATACAACAAAATGTTTTGGTGGTGTCTTAAAAAACGGTAGACTTTACGGTGAAGGAAAGTCTTATGTTAATGGGCAGGTTTTATATGAAGGATATTTTGAAAACGGAATTTTGAACGGTCAGGGTACTGCTTATACAAACGGAGTATCCTGTACAGGTGAGTTCCGTCAAGGCAGGCCTTGGAACGCCAAAGGAACATTTTCATTGAATCTAAAAAGACCGGCTATATTTAATGGTGAATGGGTCAACGGCCTTCCGCACGGTTTTGGTATAATTCAGTTTAATGATAAAAATGACAGTGTTGAAGGTTATTTCAACAATGGTTTGAATGGAGATGTATTTTGGTATTTTTCAGACGGACGGCATTATGAAGGAGAGATCAGTAATTGTGCGTTATCCGGACAAGGAAAAATGTTTTCAAAAAATGATACTTTGATATACGAAGGAAGCTATGCTAACGGCAATGCTAACGGTTACGGTACTTATTATGTAAACTCTTCCGAAAGATATGAAGGTGAATTTCTCAACGGCAAATACAACGGACAGGGTACATATTTTTATCCTCAAGGCACATGGACAGGTGTATGGAAGGACGGCCAGCGCTGGACGGGACAAGGTATGATATTTTTCTATGATGATAACGGTAAACAAACAGGCAAGTTTTTTAATGGACATATGCTGAACGGTGTTGCTTCGGGCAAAGGTATTTTAAGGCAAGCAGACGGAACACGCTTCGACGGTGAATTTTTCAATGACCGTTATTATAATGGTACAGTATATAATGCAAAGAACCAGGTTACAGATACATATGTTAAAGGCGAGAGTCAACAATTAAAAGCACACAAACGCAATCAGGCTATCGCAGGTACGGCATTTGACATTCTTAAGGGGCTTTCCCGTTTCTGATATAAGAGCTGCATTATTTCTTTTGCGATTCTTTAGGTTGGACAACTTCAGCTAAAGTCACGCTCACCTCTTGGATGTCGGGAGAATCGTAAGAAATTCCGAAATGTCCTATATGACTAATATAAACCACACAGTTGACCGTATGGTGGATTGTGTGGTTTTATTTATAAGCTCTATCGCCTCGCATTACTCGTTGCATCGTCGGCGGAAAACAGTTCACCGGACTGTTTTCCTTCTGCAAAGCGAGCTTTGCTCCCTCCTTGTTCGATCCCCCTCGCTGCGGATTTATTGATATACAAAAAAGCACCCTTATGGGTGCTTTTTTGTATATGGTGGAGGCGATGCGTAGATAGCCTCCACCAACACAAGTATAAAATGACTATCTTGGCTATCCCGGACTATATGTACGAAACGGCGAGGATCGTCATACGTCATTTTAAAAGAAAATAACGGACTTTTTCCTATTCATATTTTATGCTTATATTGTGCATGTATTTTATTGTATTGAAACTGTATGGTGGACAGCCCGCGTGCCCTTTGTTTTTCGATACATCTTTGATGAAGCTCTGCCAAGAGCAACAGACACAGAATGTGTTAAGGTATCGGTAGAGAAGTAGTCACTATATACTTGAGGGTTCTTACCCGGGATAGTTTTGTTTATGGTATCTATAATGATTTCCTTGTAGTTAAGAAGGTTAATATCTTTGTACTTTGAATTTGCTAAGCGGCATTTTCTTATACGGTTACTCATAGTTGCTCCTTTCGTTGTTATTAGGGGATATATTATGTCTATTATTTATTTGTTAGTTATTTTATTGAGTTAACCGTAATATTAGGTTGTTAGTAGATTTTTTGTATATAAAAAGGAAACAAGCTGCAGCCTCGCTGCCGCTTGTTTCCTTACTGTTATTTATTTGTTCGTTTGTAACCGAGAATATAATCTATATTTAATCGAAACAATGGCGGCAGGGAGATTCTCTCTGCCTTCATTATTATATTGCTAAATTGTATAAGTTTTAAGAAATCATCAAAAACCGTAGAAATTTGAAGGAATTCATGATATAATATAATTTACGAAATTTTACTCATACAGAAATGGATCGGAAAGAAGGTGGTGTAATGATACGAATTGCCTTATGCGATGATGAGCAAAACATACTCGATGAAGTTTCACAATACATAAATAAGTACGCCGAAAAGAAAAATAACCAAGTGATTGAAATTGTTTCTTTCGATTCAGCGAAAGCTCTCAGAAACGCACTTGATGACGAGAAATCTTTTGATGTCTTTATCCTTGATATTTACATTGGCAAGGAAATGGGGACGGCGCTTGCAAAGAATATACGAAAAAGAGGAATTGAAAGCCCGATCATTTTCCTCACAACCTCTCTCGAGCACGCTCCCCAAGGTTATGAAACAGGAACGCTTCGTTATCTTATAAAGCCGCTTGATCCTAAAAAGTTTTATGAAGCAATGGATGCAGCTCTCTTGCAGGTAGAAAAAATTGTGGAGCGACTTATTAGGCTCAAAACGGAAAACGGCATAGAAAGCATCAACGCAAATCATATTATGTATTCGGAAGCACACGACCATTACCAACATATAACGCTGAATAATGGTGGGTCTCTTAAAGTCAGAATGACTGTTTCGGAGCTTTATTCAACGCTTGCAAAGAATGGCGGTTTTGTCCGCTTAGGAAGTGCATACATTATCAATCTTCGCAACATTAAGAATCTATCCTCTTCTGAGGTGCTTCTTTATAACAACACTACGATACCGATACCGAGAGGCAAGTACGCCGAGCTGAAGAAAGCCTTTTGGGATTACCAATGCGAAGGATAGGAGGACTAACCGAGTATGACCGGAACGATTATACAATTTATACTCTTACTGGTAGCACATGCTGCTGCCGGTATCTATTCCTCCGCTCTCAAATACAGTAAAAAGACCACACATATCATTTGGGGTACTTGGGTAGCGCTTCAAACCGCGCTGCTATGCTACACAGAGTTTGTATTGACAGATATGGCTATCCAGTTCTTTACCGGATTCATTCTGCCACTGATCGGTCAGTATGTTATTTTCTTTGCGACTACTAAAGGCAAACTCGCTAAAAGAATCTTTACTATGATGACCTATTCGATCTTCTTCTGTATTGCCATGTCGCTGTTTATTATGTTCAATGGTACGTTTGGCGAGCTGCACCCAATACTTACTGCACTCTTTCAAGTGGCTTTGCTTTTCGCTATTGTGTTCTATTTCCTTCGCTATGTATGCCCTTTGTGCCGTACCGCTGCAAGGAATATAACAACAGGTTGGGCACCGCTGATCTTTGTGAATATTATCTTTTTGATTACCGTTATTCTGTCCTCGGTATTTCCGGTTAAATTGACAACCTTTAATGACCCTGCGGTTATTACATTTGCTTTCCTTAGCATATCTATTATGGCAGTATATCCGGTTATTTTTTCAAATATCAATAGCCTATCCGAAGCGGCAATGAAAAGAGCTGTTGAAACACAAAACAAGCTGTTGCTTGCGCAGATCGAAACGGAAAACGCACAGCTTGCGGCAGACAGCCACGCAAGGCACGACAGACGCCACCACAATCTCATTATGTTGGAATATGCCAACAACGGTGATCTTGAAAGCGTAAAAGAATACCTCAGCAACCTTGTGGAAAGCGATAACGAGGTATGGGGCGAAGTGCG
>JAFYLH010000012.1 GCA_017537175.1 Clostridia bacterium
AGAAAATTAACCATCGTATAAATATTAGGAGGATATAAAAATGAGCTTTGAATTCGATAACTACGATAGTGGTGTAGTCATTAAGGTAGTTGGTGTCGGTGGCGGCGGTAACAACGCTGTTAACCGTATGATTAAGGAAAATGTTAAAGGCGTAGAATTTATTTGTATCAATACAGACAGACAGGCTCTCGCATTCTCCAATGCAGAGAACAAGATTTCCATCGGTGACAAGCTGACCAAGGGTCGCGGTGCAGGTGCTAACCCCGAGATCGGTCAGAAGGCAGCTGAGGAATCTAAGGAAGAGATCGCCAATATGCTCCGCGGTGCTGATATGGTATTCATCACCACCGGTATGGGTGGCGGTACCGGTACAGGTGCGGCTCCCGTAGTTGCTAAGCTCGCTCGCGACATGGGTATCCTTACAGTTGGTATAGCTACCAAGCCCTTCGCTTTTGAGGGTCAGAAGAGAATGCACCTTGCAGAGCAGGGTATCGAGGCTCTTGCAGCCTGCGTAGACTCTCTGCTTGTTATCCCCAACGAGAGACTTAAGCAGATCTCCGAGACCAAGATCACACTTCTCAACGCATTTGCAGAGGCAGACAATGTTCTCCGTAAGGGCGTACAGTCCATCACCGACCTTATCAACGGTCTCGGTGTTATCAACCTTGACTTTGCTGACGTTACCACAGTTATGAAGAACGCAGGCGTTGCACATATGGGTGTTGGCGCAGCTGAGGGCAGAGACAAGGCAGAGGAGGCAGCAAGACTTGCTATCTCCAGTCCTCTTCTTGAGACATCTATCTCCGGTGCACGCGGTCTTATCATCAACATCACCGCAGGTCCCGACATCGGTCTTGAGGAAATGGATGCAGCTTCTACCATCATTACAAACGAGGCACATCCCGATGCAACCGTTATCTGGGGTGCTATGATCGACAACAGCCTTGAGGACAAGATGCTTATCACAGTTATCGCTACAGGCTGTGGCGAGCAGGACAAGCCCGAGCCCAAGAAGGCTGAGCCCGAAGCGGCAAAGAAGCCTGAGGTAGCTCCCGGTATGCCCGAGGATGAGTTTTCCGATATTATGAATATCGTTAACAACAATAACAACAAGAAGAGCACAGCTCCCGCACAGAGCTTCCCCAACTTCACATTCTAAGTTAAAACTAAGGCAGTTCGTATGAACTGCCTTTTTTGCTTTATAAAATTTTACCGAAAAGAACAACACCCTATGACTTAAAATCATAGGGTGTCTTTATATAATTTGATTACTTCAATATCTTCTTAAGATACTGACCTGTGTATGACTCCTTGCATTCAGCAACCTCCTCGGGTGTACCTGTGGCAACCACCGTTCCGCCCTTGTCACCGCCCTCGGGACCAAGGTCGATAATATAGTCGGCGGTCTTTATCATATCAAGATTATGCTCTATGACCACAACCGTGTTGCCTGTATCCACCAGCCTCTGCAGTACCTCAATAAGCTTCTTTACATCGGCTGCGTGCAAGCCTGTGGTAGGCTCGTCAAGGATGTATATGGTCCTGCCTGTAGAGCGCTTTGAAAGCTCTGTTGCCAGCTTTACTCGCTGTGCCTCACCGCCCGAGAGCTGTGTTGAGGACTGGCCTAACTTGATATAGCCAAGACCCACATCATAGAGAGTCTGGAGCTTGCGCTTGATCTTGGGCAGGCTGGAGAAGAAGTCAAGAGCTTCCTCAACACTCATATCAAGCACATCATAGATGCTCTTGCCCTTGTACTTTACCTCGAGAGTGTCACGGTTGTACCTCTGACCCTTACATACATCACAGGTGACATATACATCGGGGAGAAAATGCATTTCTATCTTCTTCACACCGTCGCCCTCGCAGGCCTCACAGCGGCCGCCCTTAAGGTTAAAGGAGAAGCGGTTCGCCTTGTAGCCTCTCTGCTTTGCATCGGGAGTTGCGGCAAAAAGCTCACGGAGATCTGTAAACACACCTGTATAGGTGGCGGGGTTGGAGCGGGGAGTTCTGCCTATGGGAGCCTGATCAATGTCTATGATCTTGTCAAGATTTTCTGTACCCTCTATGCGGTCGTGCTTACCGGGGAAGGAGATTGCACGGTTAAGTGTGTGGGAAAGAGATCTCTTTAATATGGCATTTATAAGGGATGATTTACCCGAGCCGGACACACCGGTAACGCATACAAACTCACCCAAGGGTAGCTCAACATCAATATTTTTAAGATTGTTTTCTCTTGCGCCGATAATCTTCAAGGATTTTCCGTTACCCTTACGGCGGCTTTTTGGTATCTCTATTTTTTCCTTACCCGACAAAAATCTGCCTGTGATAGAATTGTTGTCTGCCATTATCTCGGCAGGTGTACCCTGCGACACTATCTCACCGCCGTGGATTCCCGCACCCGGGCCTATATCAACAATATAGTCGGACTCAAGCATAGTCTCCTCATCGTGCTCGACCACAATAAGGCTGTTACCCACATCGCGGAGCTTTTTGAGGGTGTCTATAAGCTTACTGTTATCCCTCTGATGCAGACCTATACTGGGCTCGTCAAGGATATAGAGCACACCCATAAGGGATGAGCCTATCTGTGTTGCCAGCCTGATTCGCTGAGCCTCACCGCCCGAAAGTGTTCCGGCTTTGCGGTTAAGGGTCAGGTAATCAAGACCCACATTCATCATAAATTCAAGTCTGGATCTTATCTCCTTGATAATCTCACGGGCTATCTTCATCTCATTTTCGGTGAACTTAAGCTCATCGACAAACCTGATAGCCTCCGCTACTGACTGAACACAGAATTCGTGGATATTCTTGCCCCCTACCGTAACGCTGAGTATCTCCTTTGAGAGCCTCATACCCTTACACTTGGGACAGGGAACCTCATCTATAAATTCCTGATAATATTCGTTGTTTGACTGCTCGTATCTCTGCTGTATGATATTGATGATACCGTCGTATTTCACGTCCTTTGCAGGATGGGCAACTCCGTCAAAGTAACGCACTACATTGATTTTTTCGTCACAGCCGTAGAGCATTACCTCCAATGCCTCGGGGGTATAGTCGCATATTTTGGTGTCAAGGTCAAAGCCGTACCTTTTGCCCACCTCCAGGATAACAGGGCCTGTCCAGGTGTACTCGTCCATAGACTTAAAGCCGTTTACCTGTATAGCACCTTCGCGTAGAGACAGGGTCTTGTCGGGAATGACACGCTCATAAGAAACACGGGGAAGCTCACCTATACCCAGACAGGTGGGACAGGCACCCAGGGGATTGTTGAATGAAAACATGCGGGGAGACAGCTCTCCGATGCTGATTCCGTGCTCCTCACAGGCATAGTTAAGGGAAAAGGAAAGCTCTGTTTCGCCCTCATATTCCTCGCCCTCACGGGTAACAATGGCAACCGAGCATATACCCTCGGTAAGAGAAAGAGCATTTTCCAAAGAGTCTGACAGTCTGGAGCGGATACTCTCACGCATAACAAGACGGTCTATGACTATCTCTACCGTGTGCTTTATGTTTTTATCAAGGGGTATCTCCTCGCTTAAGTCGTACATAATGCCGTCAACACGGACACGGACATAGCCGCTTTTACGGGCCTTTTCAAAGACCTTTTCGTGCATACCCTTTTTAGCCTTGACTACGGGAGCCAGCACCATAAATCGGGTACCTTCCTTAAGCGACATGACCTTGTCGATGATCTGATCCACCGTCTGCTGTCTTATCTCACGGCCGCATACGGGACAGTGGGGAATGCCCACACGGGCATAGAGCAGACGGAGATAGTCGTAGATCTCGGTGACGGTACCTACAGTAGAACGGGGATTCTTGGAGGTAGTCTTTTGATCTATGGATATGGCGGGAGAAAGTCCCTCTATAGAGTCTACATCAGGCTTGTCAAGCTGACCCAAGAACATACGGGCATAGGAGGAAAGGGATTCCACAAAGCGTCTGTGTCCCTCGGCATATATTGTATCAAAGGCAAGGGAGCTTTTACCCGAGCCGGATAGCCCCGTAAACACAACCAGCTTGTCGCGGGGAATGGATATATCCACATTTTTGAGGTTGTGTACCCTTGCACCTGTAATGGTTAATTTCTTGTTCTCCATATGATAACTCCTTACGGAAAAATTGAAGATAAATGTTTAATCATATCATTATAACACACAATGATGAAAAAATCAATAAAAAGAGACTTTCGGATTTTACCAAAAGTCCCTTTCTGTTAACCTTCGTCTTTGAGTGCCGCTATCTGATCTCTGATGATCGCCGCCTTTTCAAAGTCAAGGGCAGCAGCCGCCTCGCGCATTTCTGTGTTAAGCTGTTCGATAAGGGCAGCCTTCTGTTTGGGCGAGAGCTTACGGTCAGCACTCTTCTTTTTGCCCTTATCCTTGACACCTATCTGTATAAGATCGCGGACAGTCTTTTGTACGCTCTTTGGCTCAATGCCGTTTTCGCGGTTATAGGCCTCCTGTATAGAGCGGCGGCGGTTGGTCTCGTCTATTGCGGTCTGCATAGCCTTGGTTATCTTGTCGGCATACATGATTACCTTACCGTTGACATTTCGTGCCGCACGGCCTATGGTCTGTATAAGGGCGGTCTCGCTACGCAGCAGTCCCTCCTTGTCCGCATCAAGTATGGCAACAAGGGATACCTCGGGTATATCAAGACCCTCACGGAGAAGGTTGATTCCCACCAGCACATCAAAAACACCCAAGCGCAGATCACGGATTATCTCGGTTCGCTCCATTGTTTCTACATTATGGTGGATGTACTTGACCTTTATAAGGTTAAGCTCCAAAAATTCGGTCAGATCCTCTGCCATCTTCTTTGTAAGGGTGGTAACAAGGACTCTTTCACCCTTTTCGGTGCGCTCTCTTATCTCACCGATAAGGTCGTCTATCTGACCCTCAACACCCCTTACCTCGACCTCGGGATCAAGCAGTCCCGTGGGTCTGATTATCTGCTCAACAGTCTGCTTGGTATGCTCCTTTTCATAGGGGCCGGGGGTTGCGCTGACATATATGGTCTGGTTCAGCTTGTCTTCAAATTCCTCAAATACAAGGGGACGGTTGTCATAGGCAGAGGGAAGTCTGAAGCCAAAGTCTACAAGATTCTTCTTTCTTGCGTGGTCGCCTCCGCTCATACCCCTTACCTGGGGCAGGGTAACATGGCTCTCGTCCACAAAGAGCAAAAAGTCCTTGGGGAAGTAGTCAAGCAGGGTATAGGGTACAGAGCCGGGCTCTCTGCCGGAAAGCACACGGGAATAGTTTTCAATTCCCGAGCAATAGCCGATCTCACGCATCATCTCAAGATCATAGAGGGTTCTTTCCTCTATACGCTGAGCCTCAATAAGCTTGTTGTTAGCCTTAAAGTATTCTACTCTTTCCTCCATCTCCTGCTCTATCTCCTCAAGAGCCTTTTCGCGGCGCTCGTCGGATACGGCATAGTGGGTGGCAGGGAAGATTGCGGTGTAGCTTATGTCCTGAATAACCTTGCCGGTTACTATATTAAATTCGCTTATTCTTGTTATTTCGTCGTCAAAAAACTCTACCCTTACTCCCACATTATCGGCCGAAGCAGGGAACACCTCAACCACATCACCCCGAACACGGAACTTGTTACGGGTAAAATTGATATCGTTGCGGTCATATTTTATGGCAATAAGACGGCGGATAAACTCGTCGCGGTCCATTATACCGCCCACTCTTATACCGATAAGCAGGCTGTTGTATTCGTTTGGATCACCCAAGGTGTATATACAGGAAACCGAGGAAACTATTATAACATCCCGTCTTTCAAAAAGAGCCGAGGTTGCCGAATGTCTTAATTTATCTATCTCGTCATTAACCGAGGAATCCTTTTCGATATAGGTGTCCTTGCCGGGGATGTATGCCTCGGGCTGGTAATAATCGTAGTAGGATACAAAATATTCAACTGCATTTTCGGGAAAGAACTCCTTAAACTCGGCACATAGCTGAGCCGCAAGGGTTTTGTTGTGGGCAAGAACAAGGGTAGGCTTGTTGACATTGGCAATGATGTTTGCCATGGTAAAGGTCTTACCCGAGCCGGTTACACCCAAGAGTACCTGCTTGTCAAGTCCCGCCTCAACACCTGCCGAGAGCTTGTCTATGGCCTGAGGCTGATCCCCTGTGGGAGCGTAGGGAGAAACTAACTTAAACTTTTTATCCTGCATAGCTTTCCTCGTAAAATAAATTTCTATTATATTATTATATCACAGCCTCATACATAAGTAAACCACCTTTAAAAAATATATAGGGGTGGTACCCTACCAAACCGATATAACGGTATGCTATAATGTATACAACTAAAACTATCGGAGGTAAAAATGGCAAGACCGATAAAGACAAAATTGGATTATTTTCCCATCGACTGTTGTGACGATAACCGTATCAGGCTGATCGAGGCAAAGCACGGATTGATAGCTTATGCGGTGTATGTGAAGCTTTTGCAGAAAATATACGGCAATAAGGGATATTATATGGAGTGGGATGAGGACATAGCTCTGCTTTTTTCATCCGAATATCATGTTCCCTTTGACATAATTGAGAATATAGTGAATGATATGCTCAGCCGCGGAATATTCCATGAGGAGCTTTTTGAAAAATACGGTATACTTACATCAAGTGAAATTCAACAGCAGTACCTTTTTGTTATTGCCAAGAGAAAGAACAAGGAGCTGGATGAACGCTTCAAATTAATTAATTCGGAAGAAACTCGGGTTAATTCCGTCGATAATACACATAGTATAGCAGAGGATAGTATAGTAGAGCACAGTATATCAGAGGAGAGGAGAGGTAGGGGCGGATATCATCCGCCCGCAGAATCCCCCGCACCCGCCCCAAGGGGAAAAATGAACAACATTTTTTTAACAGAGGAGGAATACGGTAAGCTTAAGACCAAGTATTCCGACATTGACACTCTCATAGACAAGCTCTCACTATATATGGCCTCAACAGGGAAGAGCTATTCTTCCCATTATGCAACACTTTTACGGTGGAGTGAAGAAGAAAAAACAAAACAGCCCCCACCCAAAAGCGAGAGCTGTGATGACAGCTATGATATTGATGAGTTCTTCGAGGCCGCACTCAGGCACTCAAGAGAAAAAATATTCGGTCACAGTGTATAGAGCGTATTAAACAGATCCTCAAACACCTTGTCGCGGTTGATATACCACACATATTTGATCAGATGGCGTCTTTCGTCCTTTGAGGCGTACATATCATACTGAGGTACGGGAGAATGAACCAGTCTGTCCTGCATCATATTGCCGTCGTTTACAAACCAGGTGATACCCGCAATATCCCATATTACTCTTGACCAGGGCTTTCCGGATGCATAGCTTTCGGCTTCGTTTATAGTGTTTTCAAGAAGATAGGTGCATATTTTGTTCTTATCGCGGAGCCAATGCTCAAGCTCGTATTTTGTAGTCAGCAGATGGTCTGTCACACCCCAGGCAGGTATAAGCACAAGGGGTGCCTTGCAGTTACAGAGCACACGGGCTGCGGCAATATCCTGTACCATATTGAACTCGTTTGCAAAGCGAGGCATATCAAAGGAGCTGCCCCCAAGCCATACGATAACGCAGTTTTCGGTCATAGCGGGGTTCTTAAGTATAGCCGAAGCCACATTTGTTATTGCTCCTATACCAAGGATATACAAGGGGTTCTCGGGGGTGTAGTCATTTGCAAGATTTGCCATAAAATCAGCCGCAGGAGAGTCAACAGGGGTCTTTTCGTCGGGAAGATATGTCTTTGAACCGCGGAAAACAACTTCGTCAAGATCATGGCGACTCATAAGGTCAAGAACCTTTAATATCTCGTGATAGCTTTTTTCCATTCCGTCCTCGGGGGAGGTGGATTTCTGGTTAAAGAAGGGCGCGGCTGTGATGCCCTTTACATTGAATTTTTCGCTGTGTCCCAGCATATATGCAATGGCATACTGATCGTCAATTTCGTTGTATGTATCTGTATCAAGGATAATGTCTATCTTACCCTCGGGTCGCCTTAGGTTTTTAAAATACTGTTCCTGTGTCATGGGGATGCCTCCTTACATTAATAATTAATTATAGCATTTTTATTCTTAATTGTAAAGCATTACATTTACAAAAGAATATAATCGTGTTATAATGATCGGGTAAAGGAGGTGTGAACATGACCAAGGCAAAATATTCCCTTACCGAGGGACCTATATGGAAGGCAATGCTGTTTTTTGCAATGCCTGTGTTTTTGAGTAATCTGCTGCAGCAGCTCTACAATACCTTTGATGCTTGGTGCGTGGGTAACTATATCAACGACAACGCTCTTGCGGCGGTCAGCTCATCGGGAAGCCTGATATTCCTTTTGGTAGGCTTCTTTAACGGTCTGGCTATGGGTGCAGGCGTGGTCATAGCACGGTACTACGGCGCAAAGGAATATGACCGTATGTCAAGGTCGATCCATACCTCTGTAGCCTTTGGTCTTATATGCGGTATAGCACTCAGTATTGCGGGTGTTATACTTACTCCCTTTATTCTTAAGCTGATGGGAACACCAACAGAGGTACTGCCCCAGTCGGTAGAATACTTCAGATATTATTTTATGGGTGCCGTTTTTACGGTAATGTATAATATCTTTGTCGGTATACTCCATTCGGTAGGTGACAGTAAGCATCCTCTTTTTTATCTTATAATTTCTACTGCGGTAAACATAGTATTGGATATACTTTTTGTGGCGGTAATGGGTCTTGGCGTTGGCTGGGCGGCTATAGCCACAACCATATCACAGGGAATTTCGGCACTGCTTTGCTTTATCCATCTTCTCAGGGTCAAATCCCCCTACAGGATCAGTATTCCGTTTATCAAGATCGACTTTAAAAGCCTTTGCGAAATGCTGCGCTACGGACTTCCCTCGGGAATACAGAACAGCGTTATATCTGTTGCCAATGTCTTTGTTCAGGCAAACATCAACAGCTTTGGCAAGGCGGCAATGGCAGGCTGCGGCTCATACTCAAAGTTAGAGGGCTTTGCATTTCTGCCTGTTATATGCTTCTCGCAGTCCCTTTCTACCTTTGTGGGGCAAAACCTCGGTGCAGGCAACCATAACCGTGCCAAAAGGGGTACGGCATTCGGCATTATATGCGGCTGTGTAATGGCAGAGCTTATTGGTATAGTATCCTACATTTTTGCACCGCGGCTGATAGGTTTCTTTACCGACTCGGCAGAATCAATAGCTCTGGGCTCACAGCATATGCGGACTATATGTCTGTTCTATTGTCTGCTTGCCTTTTCACACTGTGCGGCGGGAGTGCTTCGTGGAGCGGGCAAGGCAATGGTGCCTATGATAACAATGCTTACCATATGGTGTGTCATCCGTGTAAGCTATATTACCGCAGCGGTAAGGATAGTAAACGAGCTTACAACGGTTTCAACAGCTTATCCCCTTACCTGGACATTAAGCGGTATAGTGTTTATCATATACCTGACTAAGGCTGACTGGATACATAATTTTGATAAAACAAAGGAGAAACAACTATGAAAAAGACTATCGCGATCATCCTTTTACTTGCAATGACAGCAATGCTTTTTGCCTGCGCTACAGAGCCCGAAGCTCCCGTTGAGCCGGATGATCCTGCGGTAAGCGACACCGAGGGCCCCGACACCGACGAGGCAACAGACGCTCCTATAACCGACTACGAGAGCGGTGAGGTGATCCCCGTAGAGGACGGAACAGAGTTTTATTTCAGCAGCGGAGCAAGTGCATGGTATACCTCGGTTGTCTTGAACAGCGACGGCAGCTTTGAGGGCGAATATTCCGACTTTGATGCAAGTGGTGTGGACGAGAACAGTCCCAACGGCTGTTACTACGTAGCAGACTTTAAGGGTAAGTTTACAAACATCAAGAAGCTTAATGATTATTCTTATTCCATGACCCTTGAGTATGTGGAGACCGAAAAGCCTGCAGGCGAGGAGTGGATCGAGGACGGAACAAAATACATAGCCGCAGATGCTCACGGTATAAGCGGTGAGGAGTTTATCTTATATCTCCCCGAGACACCTGCAAGCGAGACCAACGCTGATTTTCTCACCTGGTGGAGAGACTATTATCAGTATAGTGATGAGAACGGCGAGATCAGCGATTCTTCTGTAACCCTCGGCTGTTACGCAATACGTAACCTCACCGAAAACTTCGGATTTTTTGCATATTAATTCAAAAAGACAGGGCAAACCCCTGTTTTTTGCTTAAAAGTATGATATAATGTATCTAAAACAATACGCAGATCGGAAAATCCACTTCTGACTCGTAAAAATGAGGTAGTAAAAATGAAGAAAATAATCAAAATAACATGCCTGTTGCTGGCGGTGCTTTTCTGCCTCAGCGGATGTGTAAAAAAGATCTCGGTGTCATCTGATGGTCCGTATGTAATTGAGGAAGCCGACGGCTACAGCGTTATATTGAAAAAGCAAAACGATTTTGCCGACAGAGAGACCTATGCTTTTGAGGTGTCAAACAAGGGTGAGAGTGATTTCTACTTTGGAATAGATGATCTTTATGCAAACGGTGTGGATCTGAAGATCGAGTTCGAAGAGAGAGTCCCTGCAGGCAAGACAATGGTGTTTGATTCTGTAATAGATTTTTCCCGTGTTGACCTCGATAGCGTCAAAAAGGTTGACGAGCTGAAATTCCGGGTTATTCTTGATGACGGAAGCGGTGAGAAAGGGAGTTCTTTCCTTATTAAAACATACCAACTGACCTTTGAAAAGAAGTACGCTCTCGACCTTGTCAAAGCGGGCTGGGAGCTTAAGACCTGTCCCGAATTTCCCTATGATGATGTTTTAGAAAGTTACGGTATCAACTATAGGGGGTATGATGATCTTGAGCTCAATGAAAAAGATATGCGCTTATATCTCGCCTGCTTTGCCGAGACCGTACTCGACGACAGATACGATTATGTCTATACAAACGGCGACATGGTCGACAAGAAAACCGAGGATGCATTCAACAACCGATATATGGCAGCCGTAAATGCGTATAATTCCTCCTATGAGAAGGAGTTTACGGTATCTGTAAATTTGAGTATCCGAGGTAAGGAGATCGGTACTCAAACGGTAAATTTTGAGCCTAAAGCTTCAAAAAACTTTGAGTTTCCGATAACTCATGATTTTGTAAAAGAGCTGGATGCCGAAAAAATGATATATCCGTTACAGATTTCGGTAGAGCTGACCGATGCCGACGGGGTAGTGGTGGAATCGGCCCGTTTTGAATATTATCTGTACAATGACGAAAAATGCCAAAAGTCTCCCGACAAGTTCAAGTTATCATTGCCCGACAATGCAGAAAACGGTTATGATTTCGGTGTGAGGATCGAAAAATTCAGAGATTATATAACCGTTGATGAGGATGACGAAAAAGCAGAAAAGCCCTCAGACTATCCTTATACCGTTTCGGTTAGCATACCAAATAACAGCGACGAAGATTACCGTGTTTCTGTAGCTTATAGTGTCAAAACATTTGGTTACACTGTTTTTTATGAGGACATTACTGTCCCCGCCAACTCCGAAGAGAAGCTGGAATATAACATCGATGACTATTATAAGGATGCAGCGAACGAAGGTGAAATATGCCCCCTCGGTATAAAGGTTACCTATATGGATGCAGACGGAAAGGTAGTGTATACCTTAACAAAAATAATTAATTTTGGCGAAGCAGAAAAACAGAATTGACTCTGTTTGGAGTATAATATATGTCAGAATTCAGTTTACTCGGTAACACCACAAAGTCCCAGATGTTCGGCTGTGTCGTCATAACAGATAAGCATGCCGTAGTCATTGACGGCGGAACCTTTGGGGACAGTAAGCAGTTAGCAGAGCTTTTGGCGCAAACATCCGGGTCAAGGGTGGATGCGTGGTTCTTTACCCACCCCCACCACGACCATATAGGCTGCTTTGTTGATATATGTAAGAACTATCCCGAGGTAAAGATCGACAGGATCTATCATCATTTTCCCGACCATAATACACTTATACCTCATTTAAGGACAGACACAGAGCGGATGCTGGTTTCGGACTTTTTTGAGCTTAGCCGTGATAAAAACACAACTGTGTTATCGGCAAATGACAGCTTTGTTTTTGACGGTGTCAGCATTAGGGTACTTCGAGTATATACCCCCGACATTACCGAGAACTTTGTAAACAATACCTCCACAGTTTACCGTATCGACGGTGAAAAGGGATCTTTTCTGATCCTCGGGGATCTGGGTATCGAAGGCGGATGTGAGCTTATGAAAAACTGCCCGAAAGAGCTGTTGCAGACAGATTATACCCAGATGGCACACCACGGTCAGGGTGGTGTATCAAGGGAGTTTTATGAATATGTAAGACCACAGAGATGTATCTGGCCTGCCCCCGACTGGCTGTGGGATAACGATGCGGGAAACGGCTTTGACACAGGCCCCTGGCAGACGGTACGCACCCGTGAATGGATGCAGGCTTTGGGCGTAACCGAGCATATAGTTGAAAAGGACGGAGTGCAGAGAATAAAATTCTAATGCAAAATTAAAGAAGCTTTTGACCTTATGGGTCAAAAGCTTCTTTCATCATTTACGCTCAAAACAGCGTCGATACCCAATATATGACCCCGTACACCGCACCTGCGGTGATGCCGTAGAGGATGACGGGACCGGCAATGGTAAATATCTTTGCGCCGACCCCTAGTATAAACCCCTCGCTTTTGGTGTCTATAGCAGGGGAGACCACGGCGTTGGCAAAGCCTGTTATGGGTACAAGAGTTCCCGCACCCGCGTGCTTTGCCAGCTTGTCAAACCAGCCTATGCCGGTAAACAGTGCCGCCAAAAATATCAATGTCACGGGAACAAGCATTTTTGCTACATCCTCGTTGCCGGTCCACCTTTTATATAGGTTAGATAATACCTGCCCCAGGGTGCATATCGATCCTCCCACCAAAAAGGCCTTTAAGCAGTCAGGCAGCAGAGGAGACTTTTTTGCTCTTTTCTCTGCGTATTTTTTATACTCTTTTTTATTCATAGGTTGCCTCCGGTTCGTGTGAGTTTGTAATGCTGGATTAATGAGCGTAGTATGGGTGCGGCGACTCGCCGCTTCTTATTCACGATTTTATCACCCGAAAATATTATTTCCGTACTTGTAAAATTTATACTTATATGATACAATACAAAAGAAGTTTTTCTGCATTGCAGAAAACCACCTCAAATTGAGAATTAAGAATTGAGAATTGAGAATTAAGAGGTCACAATGTATACATTACAACAAATATTTGAATATATAAATATGCCCGAGGAGTGTGCAAGGCTCTCCCTTGAATGTCTTGACCGACACAAGGACACCGATACCTTTAAAAAGCTCAAGGCTGATTTCTACAACGGCAGCGATGTTAAGGATGCTCTTTATGACTATGCCGAAGAGGTGGGCGAGGCCTTCCGTATGGTGCGTATGGCATTTTGTCTCTACTGTGTGGACGAAATGTATGATATCTATATGAAGAAGGGACTTTCGGACAAGGTCTACCTTGACAGCCTTATCGACCTTCGTGTATGGGCGCTGACCTGTAAGAAAAATTACGGCGAGTGGGGTATGCAGGAGTTTGACTGGCTTGTCCACGCCCTTCGCGGCAAGGTTATCCGTTTGGGCAGACTCCAGTTTGAGGAGAATAAATACGAATATGGTCCCGACTATGACAAGCACGGTGTAAGCCTTCGTCACGGCACACCCGCCATCGGTATGCATATTCCCGAGGACGGCCCCTTTACCACCGAGCAGACCCTTGACTCATTAAAGCAGGCCTATGCTTATTTTAAAAATCCCGTGTTCATCTGCGAGAGCTGGCTTTTATATCCCCCGCAGTATGACTTTTTAAAGCCTACCTCAAACATAATCAAGTTTATGGATCACTACGATATAGTATATGTCAAGGAGCTTACCAACCGTCAGGATATGTGGCGTGTGTTCGGTATGCGTGACAGCTATGATCCCGCCGAGCTTCCCCGCGAGACCTCGCTTCAGAGAGGCTATGCCGAGCATCTTGAAAAGACAGGCGTGAACGGCTGGGGATACGGAGTTTTGATTTTTGACGGAGAGAGGATACTGACACAAAAATAATTCTCAATGCTCAATGCTCAATTATGATAATTATACAATAACGGTGTAAGCTGAATTTATGCTTACACCGTTAAATTTTATATCTGAATAAATACAGAATCCATATATTCTGATATGCGCTTTTCGGCGCGGAGGAATCTGCTTGCGATAATGCTTGCAGAAAGACTCTGATGCAGTGCTGTGGGCTTTTGCTTGTCCAGGGGTATACATACCTTGAGTGAGAGTCTGTTTTCCTTTATATCTATACTGTAGGCATAGCCGTAAAGATCAAAACAGGTTTGGAGGAAAAGTATATTTGCTGCTTCATCGGGGAAGAGACGGCACAGGGTCTCAAGGCCTATAATATGGGGCAGCTTCTCTGTAATGTTATCAAGCTCGGAGGATACCTCAAAAATGAGCTCCTCTCCCCCGCGGCTTATTTCAACATTGCATACCTGCTTTGAAGAGCTTTTCAGGACAAATCGGAGAATATGCAGATATACCGAGGCAAAGCTTTTAAAATTGATACGGTATACGCCCTCGGGATCGGTAAAGGTGATATCAAGGCCGATACGCAGGCTGTATTTACCGCAAAGCTCCTCAGTGCGCTTTTTAATAGAGTCGAGTACATCCAAGGTGTTAAAATGCATAGAGTTATTCTGCACATTTACCCGCTTCATCGCAGTTAACAGCTCTGTGTATATCCGCTGATATCTCAAAAACGCAAAATCAGGCCTTTGGGATACTCCCCGGTCAAGCAGCTCCATACAGGCGTCTGCTGTTTTTATCATTACACCGCAGAACAGCTCTGACATATCCTCGGGCTCACTTAACTGCAGCTCCGGCAAAAAGCACCATATATCCTGATGTACCTGACAGTATACCAGCGCACGGTTGAATATAGACTCGCTGTTTCGTATGAACTCAAGCTTTACCTTATCCTTGGAGATACGGTAATCCTTTAGCCTGTTGTTGAGATAATTGTTTATATTTCCTTTTGTCCGCGGACTGGGGATGCATCTTACGGCTGCCTTGTTTTTATACAGGATGACTCCCTCTTTGTCGGTGGTGAATACAGGAATTATCATATTGTCATATACAATCATAACAAACCGCCAAAATCAAATACTAAAGTAATTGTAACATATGCAAAATACATTTTCAAGCAGTATGTTATAAATGTAACAAAAATTAAAACTTTACAAATTTTACTTGTAAAATCAATATATATGAGTTACAATATTACGCAGTAAACAAAAAAATTCATTTTACGGAGGATAAATCCATGTCAGTAAAAGTTGCTATTAACGGATTCGGCCGTATCGGTCGTCTCGCATTCCGCCAGATGTTTGGTGCAGAGGGTTACGATGTTGTTGCTATCAACGACCTCACCAAGCCTTCTATGCTCGCTCACCTTCTCAAGTACGATACCGCTCAGGGCGGTTACTGCGGTAAGCTCGGCGAAGGTCTCCACACTGTAGAGGCTGACGACGAGGCAGGCACCATCACTGTTGACGGCAAGACCCTCACCATCTACGCTAAGGCTAACGCTGCAGAGCTTCCCTGGGGCGAGATCGGTGTAGACGTTGTTCTTGAGTGTACAGGTTTCTACTGCTCCAAGGACAAGAGCCAGGCTCACATCGACGCAGGCGCTAAGAAGGTAGTTATCTCTGCTCCCGCAGGCAACGACCTCAAGACCATCGTTTACTCTGTAAACGAGAACACTCTTACCGCTGATGACACCATCATTTCCGCTGCATCCTGCACCACCAACTGCCTCGCTCCCATGGCTAAGGCTCTTAACGACTATGCAGAGATCCAGAGCGGTATCATGGCTACCATCCACGCTTACACCGGTGACCAGATGATCCTCGACGGTCCTCACAGAAAGGGTGACCTCCGCCGTGCACGTGCAGGCGCTGCTAACATCGTTCCCAACTCTACCGGTGCTGCAAAGGCTATCGGTCTCGTAATTCCCGAGCTCAACGGCAAGCTCATCGGCGCTGCTCAGCGTGTTCCCGTTCCTACCGGTTCCACCACCATCCTTACCGCAGTTGTTAAGGGTGCTGATGTTACCAAGGAAGGTATCAACGCTGCTATGAAGGCTGCTTCTTCCGCTTCCTTCGGTTACAACGAAGATCAGATCGTTTCTTCCGATGTTATCGGTATGACCTACGGTTCTCTCTTTGATGCTACCCAGACCATGGTTTCAAAGATCGGTGACGATCTCTTCCAGGTACAGGTTGTTTCTTGGTATGACAACGAGAACTCCTACACCAGCCAGATGGTAAGAACCATCAAGTACTTTGCAGAGCTTGCATAAGTAAATAACAATTAAAAAGCCGTCCGCAAGGACGGCTTTTTTGAATTCGGAATGCGGAATGCGGATCCATGACACCCCGTATCTTCGATACGGTTGGTGGAATTATACAGCGCAATGGCGATAGCCATGGAGTCGGAGTGCGGAATTTAGGTAGAAAACGGTGGGAACGCCGTTTTCTTCGTTTATTCGGTATTTGCTCCTCAAATTACCGTGGGGACGGCAAGTTATGAGTTATGAAATGCTTTGCATTGTTATGAGTTGCCTTACGGCAACGTTTATTGCGGAAATTATATCATAATGCTTGGCAAAGCCAAGCTCATAACATTCGGCAGAGCCGAATTCATAACCGATAACTTGAGACAGGGACATTCCCTGTCTTTTTTTGAGATATTATCTTTCCAAAACAAGACCCGCATTTGGTGTGGATCATATTATTTAAGGTGCAATATTTCATTGACAAATCGGGTTTGTTGGTGTATAATAGCATCAAGGTCGATGATGATAGACCAAATGAAACTCAGGAGGTTGTTATGAAAAAGGTTATCAGTTTAATACTCGCTGCTATTATGCTTTTGTCCGTTATGGGCGTAGGCTCGTTTGCTTCTGTAAAGTCAGGTAAATGCGGAGACAATATAACCTGGTCTGTTTCGGGAGATACCATGACCCTGACGGGCAGCGGAAAAATGTACGATTATAGCGGTTATGAGGATATTCCGTGGTATGATATTAAATTCGGCATCAGAAATCTGGTCATAGCTAACGGTATAACATACATAGGTGATTATGCCTTTTCTGCAATGGGTATACTTGATCTTGTAATACCTGACAGCGTGACCGAGATAGGCGATTATAGCTTTGACAACAGCTGTCACGGAACCGTTACCTTAGGCAAGAATCTTAAAAAGATCGGTCATCATGCCTTTGCTATGGGTTATTACAGCGACATAAAATTCGGCGACAAGCTGGAAGAGATAGGAGATTTTGCCTTCAAGGACAGCCATGATCTCAAAAATCCTGTTGTGATCCCCAACGGGGTAAAGGTTATATCCAACGGTGCTTTTGCATACAGCGCCATGACCTCGGTGGTTATCCCCGACAGTGTTGAATCGATAGGAGATTTTGCCTTCTTTTGTGCAAATATAACCAAGGCTGAGATCGGAAAAAACGTTAAACACATCGGCAAATCTGCATTTTCGGGTTGTCATGAGCTTAAGCAGATCGTTCTGCCCGCAACCGTAGAGTCCTTTGGTGACGAAGCCTTTTACGGATGCACCACTATGAAGAGCATTACAGTTTTTCCGAGTGTTAAGACTATAGGTGAGTCGGTTTTTGATAACTGCAACGAGCTTGTTATTACCTGTATCAAGGATTCGGCTATAGACCTATACGCCAAGGAAATGGGCTACAAAACCGATAGCAGAATCTTCTTTGACGTATCAAATACTGCGTGGTACTATGAGGGTATTGAATTTTGCTATAACAACGGCATCGTCAAGGGTATGACAGAGACTACCTTTGAGCCTAACGGTACTCTCACCCGTGCTCAGTTTGTACAGATACTTGCAATGTATGATTTAGCAGATCTTTCCGAATATGAGGGTGTTGATTGCGGATTTGATGACGTAAAGCCCTCACATTGGTACAGCAAGGCTGTATGCTGGGCATATTCCAACGGCTACGTCAGCGGTATGTCCGATACTCGCTTTGCTCCAAATGAGCCTATCACCCGTGAGCAGTTTGCACGTATACTTTACGTTTATGCCGAAAGTTGGGGCTTTAACGTAGACAAGAGAGCGGATCTTAGTGTTTATGACGATTGTTCTAAGGTGTCATCCTGGGCATACGATCAGGTTGGATGGGCTGTTGCCGAGGGTATAATTTCCGGTGTTGACGAAAACACCCTTGCTCCTAAAAACAACGCTACCCGTGCTCAGGCTTGCCGTATGATTATGGTGTTTGACTCATATTTACTTACAGGCAGTAAGGATGAGCTTTTCTTAAAGCTGGTAGATTATATCACCACCAACGGTGCTGTTAGTGAGTTTGATCCTACAGTGACCGAGATCGTTGAGGAAGCATGGGATGCAAAGTTTGTATTAAAATATGACAACGAGCTTAGCTGTATTAGTTTTGCATATCAATCCGGAGAGCTTGATTCAGGCTATGCAGACGGTAAGTATTATGAAGAATATATGATCAACGGTATGGTAGACATATATGATATCTCAGAGTTCTATTATTTTGACATAGAAATTACCGATAGTGACTATGAGAATTATTACTATCGCACTGAGCTTATATATCCCAACGGAACGATTCCGTCATACGAATACAGATCCGGTTTTTCAGATGATTATATCAGCTCTAACTGTGATACGATCAGAGCAATGCTCAACGAATTCATTATGAAGCATCTTACCGCTGCGGGTATTTCCTATGATATGATGTTTCTTGATGTTGAATACATCAGAGACGGCAGTTATCAGATTTTGGCAGATTATATTATGTCAAACGGCAGCTATCAGACTTCTAACGGTGACTACACCTTTATAACCGATGCTAACGGAATATCCTTCTTTGCAGATTACAATCCTATATCCGGTACGATAGTCTTTAGATTTTATGACGGTCAGGGTAATGAAGCAATGGCTGCGGATATGACAATGTACGGACTCAGCGATGTATATTATTTCTATTATATGTATCAGAACACCCAAACCGGAGAATATACATCTACAGAGAGATCTATCTATGCCGATGATTACAGTATCAGTTTCTATGATATAGAGGGAATGGATAAGGATACCGTATATGCAATGGAAGAATCTGCATATGCAATATTCTGTGAGGGTATAAATCAAATCCTTTCCGATTGCGGTCTTACCATGGCGGATCTTTTCTTAACAATATGAGGCTGACAACAGCGATGTGTTTTTTACCAAAAGACAGGGGAACGTCCTCTGTCTTTTTTCTGTCTTTTTTTGAATTAAGAGTTAAGGCAACTTGTCCCTTCTTGTTGACAGTTTTTGACTAATATGTTACAATAAGATTAACAGCGTAAAGGCTTGGAGTGTATATAAAACATGAAAAAACAACGGCTTAAGATGTCAACCACCCATATCATATTGCTCAGTTTTTTGGTTGCAATACTGATAGGCACTCTTTTACTGTCCCTGCCCATAAGCTCGGCTGAGGGTAAGGCGACCCCGTTTTTGGATGCCCTGTTTACGGCAACCACGGCTACCTGTGTTACAGGTCTGGTGGTAATGCCCACCGTAAGCTCCTGGAGCATCTTCGGACAGATTGTTATTTTAATACTTATTCAGATAGGCGGACTTGGCATCATAACCATTATGTCGGGGCTGATGATGCTCCTGCACAAAAAGATGGGTATTGGGGACAGACTGCTTTTGCAGGATGCCTTTAACCTCAACTCGCTTTCGGGACTTGTTTCCTTTGTCAAAAGAGTGGTAACAGGCACCCTTATCATAGAGGGTGTCGGTGCATTGGCATATATGACGGTGTTTGTACCCGACTTTGGCTTAAAGGGAATATGGATATCGGTGTTTACCTCGGTATCGGCATTTTGCAATGCGGGTATTGATATCATTGCAGAAAACAGCCTTTGTGATTACGTATATGATCCTGTTGTCATTATTGTTACCTGTGCGTTGATCGTTTTGGGCGGTATAGGATATATCGTCTGGTGGGATGTACTGAGGGTCATAAAGCTGTCAAGAAAAAGACGGGTAAGATTTTTCAGAGACCTTACCCTGCACACAAAGATCGCCATAACCACCTCCCTTGTCCTGATCTTGGCGGGTGCGGCTTTGATCTTTATATTTGAATACAACAACCCCCTGACCTTAAAGGACGCAAATATTTTAGAAAAAGCAGGGGCATCCCTGTTCCAGTCGGTAACGACCAGAACTGCGGGCTTTGCCACCCTGCCTCAGGAAAACCTGAGCAACGCAAGCTCTCTGCTTTGCCTGTTTTTGATGTTTATAGGCGGCTCTCCCGTGGGTACTGCGGGAGGCATCAAGACCGTGACCTTTGCGGTGCTTATTGCTTCTGCCTTTGCCTCTGTGCGTCATAAGGATGACACCGAGCTTTTTGGCAGAAGGCTGACAAAGCAGGCGGTAAGCAAGGCGGTTGCGGTGTGCTGTATGTCCTTTATCATTATGCTTGTGTCAACGGTGGCTCTGTCTGCCGTGACAGATGCGGATGCCTTGGATATATTGTACGAGACGGTCAGCGCAACGGCAACGGTGGGTCTGACACGCAATCTGACTCCCTCCTTGGGCAGTATGGGTAAGGTCATTATCATACTGACTATGTACCTTGGCAGGGTAGGTCCCATATCCCTTGCTGTGGCATTTAACAAAAATAAGGAAAATCAGAATATTGTAAGAAATCCTATAGAAGAGATAAGTGTTGGTTAGGAGAATGAATATGAGTATAAATAAAACTTATGCAGTATTGGGCTTGGGCAGATACGGCAGAGCCGTTGCAGAGGAGCTGGTAAACAACGGTGCCGAGGTGCTGGCGGTGGATATCCATCAAAGCAATGTTGACAGCGCAATAGAAACTATTCCGGTTTGCAAGTGTGCCGACATCACCGAGCCTGAAGTCATAAAAAGACTTGGAATCTCGGGTATAGATGTGGTCATTGTTGCCATGGCAAGCAATCTTGAGGCCAGCGTTATGGCGGTAACTCTCTGCAAGGAGGCGGGAGTTCCCACCGTTATTGCCAAGTGCGGCAGCGAAATGCATCAAAAGATATTAAGCCGTGTAGGTGCGGACAGGGTAATATTCCCCGAAAGAGAGTCGGGTATCCGACTTGCAAAGAATCTCTTGACCTCAGGATTTGCCGAAATGATAGAGCTGTCCGAGGACGTGGCTATGTTAGAGATAGATGTCAAGGAGGATTGGGTGGGCAAGACTCTGATAGAGCTTAGCCTGCGTAAAAAATATTCGGTCAACGTAGTGGCACTCAAAAAGGGAAATGATATAACCACCACCGTTGATCCCACACTCCCCCTTGAAAAGGGAGCTGAGCTTATAGTTATAGCAAATCCCGCCAAGCTCAAGAAATTAAGATGACAAAAGGAACTTAAATATGGCAGTTTTAAAGTGTAAAATGTGCGGTGGAGATCTTAACGTCACCGCTGATGAAAAGGTAGTTGAGTGTGACTTCTGCGGAACACAGCAGACCGTCCCCACAAGCAGCGACGAGAATCTGCAGGGGCTTTTCAACCGTGCAAATATTCTCAGAATGAAAAGCGAGTTTGATAAGGCAGAGCAGCTTTATGAAAAGATAATACAGAAGGACGAGACTCAGGCAGAGGCATACTGGGGACTTATACTCTGCAAATACGGAATCGAATATGTGGAGGATCCCGATACATACAAGCGAATCCCCACCTGTCACAGGGCATCCTATGATTCCGTCATTTCGGACGAGGACTACAAGTCTGCCCTTGAATATGCGGACGGAGTTCAGCGGGGAATCTATGAGTCTGAGGCAAAGGAGATAGACCGCATCCAGAAGGAAATCATAGAGCTTTCGCAAAAGCAGGAATCCTATGATGTGTTTATCTGCTACAAGGAGACCGACGCTGACGGCAAACGCACACAGGACAGCGTTATAGCAAATGACATATACCATCAGCTCACGCAGGAGGGCTTGAGGGTATTCTATGCGGCAATCACCTTGGAGGATAAGCTGGGCTCAGCCTATGAGCCTTGCATCTTTGCTGCCCTTAACTCTGCAAAGGTTATGCTTACGATAGGCACAAAGGCGGAATATTTCAATGCGGTATGGGTCAAGAACGAGTGGTCAAGATTTTTAAAGATAATCAAGAACGACCGCTCAAAGCTTCTTATCCCCTGTTACCGCGATATGGATGCCTACGAGCTGCCTGAGGAATTCGCACATCTCCAGGCACAGGATATGGCAAAGATAGGCTTTATTAATGACATTGTCAGAGGTATCAAAAGGTGGCAGCTCCCGCTGCCGAGGTAAGCCGTGCTCCCGCTGTTCAGACACAGGTAATTGAAAACGCAAACGGAAATCTTACCGCATTTTTAGACCGCGGCTTTATGGCACTTGAGGACGGAGAATGGGAAAAAGCAGATGAATTCTTTGAACAGGCACTTAACTTTGATGCAAAGCTTGCCGAGGCTTATCTCGGAAAGCTGATGGTTGATGTCCGTGCCAAGGTTCGTTGCGATCTTAATGATGTTAAAGCTCCCTTTGACAATAACAGCAATTACAAGAAGATCGTTCGCTTTGGTGACGAAAAGCTGAAAAACGAGCTTGACGGATATCTGTCTATAATAGAAGAAAGATGTAACCAAGCGGAAATGGAAGAAATTTATGCTAAAGCAAAGGCTTTGATGAGTGTTGGAACATCTGAAAGCCATAAGGCCGCAGCAGAACTTTTTGATAAGGTCATAAGCTATAAGGATTCAAAAGAGCTTAAAGAAAAGTGTTTTGAAGAAATTAAAAGAATTGAAGACATAAAAAAGAAAAAGTCCGAAGCATTCCAAAAAAGCTTACAAAAAGCAAACATAAGAAGCTCTCAGAGCAGTATTTCTGCAGGCTCTTATCATACCGTAGGACTCAATTCGGACGGAACAGTTGTTGCCACGAGATATACAGGTGATATTGGCAACTATTCAGGTCAATGTGATGTTTATCAGTGGACTGATATATCGGCAGTTTCCGCAGGTGAATATCATACGGTAGGACTTAAAACCGACGGAAGCGTTGTTGCTACAAAATATGTGGGAGTTGACCGTTACAACGGTCAATGTGATGTTTCCGGTTGGTCTGATATAGTGGCAATTTCTGCAGGTTCTTATCATACCGTTGGACTTAAGTCGGACGGAAGGGTTGTTGCTGTTGGTGAAAATGAGTACGGTCAATGCAATGTTTCGGAATGGACGGATATAGTGGCAATTGCTGTAGGTACCGCTCATACCGTAGGACTCAAATCTGACGGTACGGTTGTTGCAACAAATTATACCGGCTTCAAAGACTTTTATTGCGGACAATGTGATGTTTCCGGTTGGTCTGATATAGTAGCAATTTCTGCAGGATCTGCATATACCATTGGCCTCAAAGCCGACGGAACAGTTATCGCTGTCGGTGACAACGAACATGGTCAATGCAATGTTTTAGGTTGGCTGGATATAGTAGCGATATCGGCAGGTACTTCTCATACAGTAGGACTAAAATCAGACGGAACTGTTGTTGTTACAGAGTATATTGGTGATACAGAACTTAACTGTGGTCAATGTGATGTTTTGGGTTGGACAGATATAGTAGCGATTTCAGCAGGTAAGTATCATACAGTCGGACTAAAATCAGACGGAACTGTTGTTGCAACAAAATTTAGTGGTAAGTACTATTACGGCCAATGTGAAGTTTCAGATTGGACGGATATAGTGTCGATTTCAGCAGGATACGGTCATACAGTAGGATTAAAATCAGACGGTACTGTTGTTGCGACAAAAAGCATGGGTAATTACTACAAGGGTGAATGCGAGGTTTCGGGTTGGCGTAATATTGCTGTTCCTATTCTTTACGATACAATGGAGGAGTACAAACAGAAAAAGAAAGAAAGAGACCAAGAGACAGCCGCAAAAACACAAATGATGGAAGAAAAACGCAGAGAGTTCGAGCAGCTCAAAGCACAGCGCCGCAGCGCAGGAGTCTGCCAGCATTGCGGCGGCAGCTTTAAGGGGTTGTTGTTTAAAACCTGCACCAAATGCGGCAAAAAGAAGGATTATGAATGCTACAAGTTAAAGGAATAAAAATCTGCAGATTTTACAAAAGACAGGGGTCGATCCCCTGTCTTTTATTATTTACGGGTAGGCTTTACATTGGAATCGGGAGAAATGTTACCCTTGATCTCGCCGTGTACACTCTCAAAAGCCTTGATGCTTTCTCTGACCAAAACAAGGATCTGACTGTTGACGCTTCTGCCTTCGTAATCGGCAATATATGCGATTTTATCAAGCATTTCTTCTTCAATTCTGATGGATACACTTTTAATAGCCATAAAAATACCTCAAAACAAATATATTATATATTTATTTTAGATATATTATGTGTTATAATGTTTGAAATGGATATACGGTATATTCACAAAATTTGAGGAGTGATAAGCTTTGAAAGAAAAAACCTGTTCTTTCTTCGGTCACAGAAGAATATATGAAACTGTAGAATTGAGGAAAAAAATAACCGAAACGGTAAGGAAATTGATCATAGAAGAAAAGGTGGACAGATTTCTGTTCGGCAGCAAGAGCCTTTTTGATGCTCTGTGTCTTGAAGCAGTGACAGAACTAAAAGAAACATACCCACATATAAAAAGGGTATATGTGCGTGTAGAGTTTCCATATATCAAGGAAGAGTATACGGCATACTTGATGAAATATTACGATGAAACATATTTTCCGGAAAAGATTATTTCGGCAGGCAAGGCGGTCTATGTTGAACGCAACTATGAAATGATAGATAACAGCCGTTTTTGTATTGTATATTACGATGAACAAAACCCTCCACACAAAAGCGGTACCAAAATCGCTATGGACTATGCTGTTGAAAGGGGCAGAAGGATCATCCTGCTTTGATGTGTTATTATTGACAATTTGTTACAACCGTGTTACAATAAAATAAACTCATTATAAGGAGAAACACTATGAAAAAGATCATCAGTTTATTACTTATTGCTATGATGCTTCTGTCGGCATTTGCTACAGCTGTATCGGCAGACGAATTTGACCTTGAAATGCCCTTTACCGACCTTGTTGATGGGGCATGGTATATGGAAGGTATTGAGTACTGTTATTTTAACGGTATTGTTTCCGGTATGAGCGAGGATACCTTTGCTCCCAACGGCACTCTTACCCGTGCTCAGTTTGTACAGATACTTGCTATGTATGACGGTGCAGATCTTTCGGTATATAACGGTCTTAGCTGCGGCTTTGATGATGTCAAGCCCGGTCATTGGTACAACAATGCGGTTTGCTGGGCTTATTCTCAGGGTTATGTAAACGGTATGTCCGAGACCCGCTTTGCACCAAACGAGCCTATTACTCGTGAGCAGTTTGCCCGTATACTCTATGTTTATGCCGAGAGCTGGGATGCTGATGTAAGCTACCGTGCAGACCTGTCTGCCTTTGAGGATGAAAATAAGGTTTCCTCCTGGGCATACGAACAGGTACAATGGGCTGTTGCGATTGGCATTATCTCGGGTGTCAGCGATACCGCTCTTGCTCCCCGTAACAATGCTACCCGTGCGCAGGCCTGCCGTATGATCATGACCTTTGACGGTTATTTCTCTACAGGATATCTTAAGAATGAGGTTTTCTACATTCTTGTTGATTATATTGCCACTAACGGTACCGTATCCGAGCTTGACCCTGCCGTGATCGAGATCGTTGAGGAATCGGAGGACGAAAAGCTTGTTATGAGCTATGATGCCGACTTCGATTGCATTTTCTTTGAGTATTATATGGGTGAGTTTGAGATGACCGATGAATACGGTGACACCTATATCGATTATACCAGAATGGGTGTTGCTGAAGTTTCTGATATCCAAGAGAGCTACGGTCTTGCATTATATCTTTCTGATGACAGCGAATACAATTATTATATTCTGTACAGCAATGTGTATCAGAACGGCATTTCGCCTTATTATGAGGATTATTCCGGCTTCGAAGACGAGTATATTAACGACAACTGTGATGCTATAAAGACTAAGCTCAATGATTTTATTACCAAGCATATCACTGCGGCGGGTGTTGCACTTGAGGATATGTTCCTTAAGTTTGACTACAACAGAGACGGCAACTACAGTGCTATAGCTGATTATGTTATGGCAAACGGTACAGTAGATAAATACGGCAAATATACTGTAATCAATATTGCAGACGAAAAAGAGCTTTATATTAAGTATGACTCCGTTTCGGGGGATATATTATTTGATCTTTACTACGAGCAGGGAGCTCTTTGGAACAATTCGTATATGTGGTTATTGGAGAACAGCGATGAATACAATTATTATTTCGACCATGTAAATTACGGAAACGAGGATCAGTTATCCTCCGCGCGTACTATGACAGCCGACGGTTGCGAGGTTGAGCTCTATAACTATACGATAGATGAGGAAGCCGCATATGTTATGGAGGAAGAGTCTTATGCTGTGTTCTGCGAATTAATGAACCAGTTCTTATCCGGCTGCGATCTTACAATGGCTGATCTGTATGTAACAGTTGAATAATTCTGCCGGAAAAGGATGTCGTAAGACATCCTTTTCTCTTTATATATAGGAAAGCGGTGAAGTCGATATGTCTGCTGAAGCAGACGGAAAAAATGATCTGCCTATGGCAGTCGATTGTTTGACTTGACAAGCTCCTCCTGACAAAACACAGGGCATACGATAACTACATATGAACATATACTCATATGAATATATTTTCATATATTTTTCTCCAAATCCATTGACAAAACACAGGGCATACGATAACTACATATGAACATATGCTAATATGAATATACATTCATATATTTTTCTCCAAATCCATTGACAAAACACAGGGCATATGATAATCACATATGAACATATGCTCATATGAATATATATTCATATATTTTTCTCCAAATCCATTGACAAAACACAGGGTATATGTTAAAATACATATGAACAATTGTTCATATGAAAGGATGTTCATATATGTCACATAATCATGAAGCAATAATCAAATGGGTGGAAACCCAGATGCCTAAGGAAGAAAGTTTGTATGATCTTGCAGAGCTTTTCCGCATTTTCGGAGATACCACACGCATCCGTATCCTGTATGCGCTTTCCAAAAATGAGCTTTGCGTCTGCGCCGTTGCCGAGCTGCTTAATATGCAGCATTCCGCCATATCCCATCAGCTGAGGGTGCTTAAGCAGGCAAGGCTGGTGAACTGCAGACGGGAGGGTAAAACCGTTTATTACAGTCTTGCGGATAGCCATGTGGGCACCATTATAAGCCAGGGAATGGAGCATATATCCGAATAAGGAGGGATAACAATATTATGAAAAAGGTGTATAGGTTAAAAAATCTTGGCTGTGCCCATTGCGCGGCCAAAATGGAGAGAGCTATCAACAAGCTTGACGGAGTCAAATGCAGTATAGTATTTATGACCTGCCGTATGACCCTTGAGTACGAGACAGAGCCGGACATTAACGAGATTCAGCGTATTATACATAAATACGAAAAGGATTGTGATATACAATGACAGGCAAACAGAAATTTGTATTATCAAGAATAATTCTGACAGCTGTAAGCTTTGTAGCAATTATTATATATGCCGCAAGCAGGGAAATAAATCTGCTTATCTTCCTCATACCCTATCTTATAATAGGCTATGATGTGCTGTGGGATGCAGTATCAAATATATTCAGAGGACATTTTTTTGACGAAAAGTTCCTTATGAGCGTTGCCACCATAGGTGCTATCGCATTGGGCGAATACCCCGAGGCTCTGGCAGTAATGCTCTTTTATCAGACAGGGGAGCTTTTTATGGATATAGCTGTCAACAAGAGCCGCCGTTCTATAGACTCGCTTATGGATATATATCCCGAATATGCGGTGGTGGTGCGCTCGGGCAAGGAGCTGCGCTGTGAGCCGGGTGAGGTAGCCGTGGGCGAGGAGATAATAGTCCGCCCCGGAGAACGCATTGCCCTTGACGGCAGAGTTATAGGGGGCACAAGCTCGGTGGATACCTCTGCGCTTACAGGTGAGTCTGTTCCGCGTGATGTGGCAGAGGGCGACAGAGTATTTTCCGGCTCGGTAAATTTAAGCGGAGTTCTCAGAATTGAGGTCAGCGCAGAGTACGGAGATTCTATTGTATCAAGGATACTGGAGCTGGTAGAGTCCGCCGCCGAAAAGAAGGCTAAAACAGAGAATTTTATAACCCGCTTTGCAAGAGTGTATACTCCCATAGTGGTGGCATCTGCAGTGATTTTGGCACTCATCCCCTCGCTTATTACAGGAATGTGGAGCGACTGGATACACCGTGCGCTTATGTTCCTTGTGGTGTCCTGTCCCTGTGCTCTTGTTATCAGCGTTCCCTTGAGCTTCTTTGGCGGTATTGGTGCCGCTTCAAAACGGGGTATCCTTATCAAGGGCTCGGTATATCTTGAGCAGCTTGCCAAGACCGATGTTGTGGTGTTTGACAAGACGGGAACCCTTACCTACGGAAGCTTTGATGTTATCGAAATTTCTTCAAAAATAGATAAGGATCAGCTGCTTTGCCTTGCGGCAACGGCAGAATACGGCTCAAACCATCCTGTTGCAAGATCGATACGCAGGGTATATAAAAAGCAGCTTGTTGCGCCCAAAAATGTGGAGGAATTTCCCGGCAAGGGCGTGATATCCGACGGTGTGGCCTGCGGTAATGCTTCTCTTATGGAGCATCTTGGAATTAAGGTCGACGAGGTGGTGGCAACAGGAACGGTGGTATATGTGGCAAGAGACGGAAAATATCTCGGTCATATCATCGTTGCCGACCGTGTAAAGGATAACTCACAGGAGGCGGTGGAGGGTCTCCACCTGCTTGGAATATTTACCGTAATGCTCACAGGCGACAATATGGCCGCGGCAAGGGCGGTAAGCGATGTCCTTGGTATAGATGAGGTTCACTCTGACCTTCTTCCCGATACCAAGGTTGCAAAGTTAGAGGAGATAGAAGAGGAGGTAGGCTCAGAGGCAACCGTCTGCTATGTGGGCGACGGCATCAACGATGCCCCTGTACTTGCAACGGCCGAGGTAGGCATATCTATGGGTGGTATGGGCTCGGATGCCGCAATAGAAGCCTCTGATATAGTACTTATGGACGATGACCCCGCAAAGGTGGCCGAGGCTATATACCTCTCACGGCGCACCCTTTCTATAGCAAAGCAGAATATCACTCTTGCGCTGGTTGTAAAGGGAATAGTTTTGCTCCTCGGTGCCTTAGGTGTTCCGGGGGTAGGAATGTGGGCGGCGGTGTTTGCCGATGTGGGAGTCAGCGTGCTGGCTGTCCTCAACGCAATGAGATGTATGAGACTGCCTAAAAACCTTACAGCTCCGACCGAAGAATAAAAAATGCTATCCCATATATGCAAAGCATATGTGGGATAGTTTGTTACTTAAACCAAACTTGACATTATCTAATATAAAAGGTATAATTAACAGTAGCATTGATACGGGAAGTGAAATGATGAAAATAATAAAATGGCTTGATAATTTTTGGTATCATTACAAATGGGTAACTATAATAGGTGTGTTCTTTACTGTTGCGGTGATCATTATGACCGCCCAGTATATAAACCGCGACAGATATGATGCTATGATCCTGTATACAGGACCCCGCATTCCCGATGCCAACCAGACCCTTGAGATCAAACATGCCTTTGAAAACGTATTGCAGGAGGACTATGACGGAAACTCCAAAAGAGAGGTAGCCATAAACACCCTCTTTCTTATGACCGACGAGCAGCTTAAGGACAAGAGATATTATACCGACCAGAACGGTACGCCTCTGCTTATCAACACACAGGAGATGGTAAACACCAAGCAGCAGTTTACCACACAGATATTTGTGGGTGAGGCACTTATCTGCCTGCTTGATCCCGCCTGGTATGAGCATGTGGCAAAGGAGGATGCCTTTGTTCCCTTAAGCGAGCTTGTGGATGAGGTGCCCGAAAACGCCTATGACGAGTGTGCTCTTTATCTTAGAGATACAGGCTTTGGTCAGTATTATACCGCCCTTGAGGCATTGCCCGAGGATACTCTTATATGCTTCAGACAGATGCCCTCTCCCAGCAGCTTTAAGAGCGAAAAGAAGGAGATAGCGCGCTACGAGTTTAACAAGAGATTTTTTATTGACCTGATCGAGTTTGAATAATACAAAGGTGCCCAAAGGCACCTTTTTGTTGTTGACATGTATACGAAATATTGCTATAATAATTCTGTAACATTTCAATTTGGAGGTGATAAGAGGATGAACAAAAAACAGGTGCTCAAGCGCACTATCATATGGCTCTGTGTTTTTTTGACGCTTTGCTATCCCTTTATAGCTCTTCTTTCTTATTACCACAGCTGTAACGACGAGGAATGTCCTGTATGCGGCTTTGTTGAGATAACAAAAAGGATGCTCACCGCAGCGTTGGCAGCTACCCTTTGTCTGAGCCTTGCGGGGCTGATATATGACCGCATCAGCATTATTCCCCAAAGGATCTTTTACAAAAACGGAACTCTTGTCCTTCAAAAAATAAAGCTTTCGGCTTAAGACTACCTGCTTTATACAGGATGATATTAATACGAAAGGAATTTTACAAATGATAGAAATTAAAAACGTCGGTAAGCAGTTTCAGAACGAAACAGAAATTGAATACCGCGATATGATCTTTGAAAACTCAAAATCCTATATGCTCTTGGGTGCCTCGGGCTGCGGAAAATCCACCCTGCTCAATATGATCGCAGGAATAATTTCCCCCACCAAGGGTACTATCACCGTAGACGGTGTCGATATAAGCTCGGCATCCCAAAAGGCAAAGGATAAGTTCAGAATAGAGCGCATCGGCTATATTTTTCAGGATTTCAAGCTGATAAACGATATGAGCGTTGCCGACAATATAGATATACTGCGCCTTGAGGGTGTAGATACCTCGGGAATGGACGATATGCTCAAGAGGCTTGGCATCTACGAAAAGAAAAAGGCAAAGATAAAGCATCTTTCGGGCGGACAGAAGCAGAGGGTGGCAATAGCCAGAGCTCTGGTAAAGCAGCCTGATATAATCCTTGCCGACGAGCCTACGGGTAATCTTAACTTTGCCATAGGCGAGCAGGTAATAAAGGAGCTTATAGAGGTGTCCCGCGGCAAGACCCTTATTGCGGTGACCCACGATGACCGCCTTGCAAAGTATTTTGACTATACCGTTGATATGAACGAAATGACAAGCGGTATGCGGGATACCGTTGCCGAAGGGGGTGCAGAATAATGTTAAGGTTTGCACTCAAAAATATGGCTATCAAAAAGGTTCAGGTCATACTGATACTTCTTTCGGTAGTCATTTCCGCAGGTATTGCGGTGCTTGCATTTAATGTGGCAACACAGGTGGACGAGGGCATCACAAGCAATGCGGGGTATTATTCTGTTATTGTGGGCCCTGCAGGCAGCAACACACAGCTTGCCATGAACACTATGTATTTTACCGATGAGCCTATAGGAACTATAGAATATTCGGTGGTATCCACCCTGCAGCAGGATCAGAGAGTCAATTCCGTAATACCCTTTGCCATGGCGGACAGCTATAACGGCTATGGCGTTGTAGGCACTACTCCCGATTATCTGTCAACAAAGACTGTAGCCAAGGGAGAGATGTTTGACCAAAAGGGTGAGTGTCAGGCGGTTGTCGGCTCAAATGTGGCAAGGTACAATTCACTTAAGGTGGGAGATATTATCTACACAAGCCATTCGGCAAATTCCTCCGAGACCCACGCAGAGGGCATTGAGGTGGTAGGCATACTTGAAGAAAGCCACTCCTCCTTTGACAATGTGGTGTTCACTCAGCTCAAGACCCTTTGGACTATGCACGACCACGGCGAAGAAAAGGATGGCGGAGACCACGAGGAAGAGCACGAGGGTGAAGAGCACGGCGACGAAGAGCACGGCGAGGAGCATAACCACGCCCACACCGTATGTGCAGTTCTTGTCAACACCAAGAATCCCGGCTATGCAATGCAGCTTACCGAGGAATATGACGGTAAGATAGTTACCTGTGAGGACGGCGACAGCTATACTCTTCAGGCAATCGAGCCTATGAGCGTGGTAAGAGATGTTCTAAATGATGCAGATGATACCAAGTACATAGTATTTGTGCTTTGCGCAGTTATTCTTTTGATGAACATTATGATCATCTTTATCATAACCCTCTTGAATATGTACCACAGCGCAAAGGAGATATCCCTTATGCGGCTTATCGGTATCAGTATGAAGCGCATCAATCTTTTGTATATCATACAGAACGGTATTATAGGACTTACCTCGGTCATTCTTGCCTTTGGAGCATCCAGACTTTGTATGCTTTTGATGAACGGATATGTAGAGTCTATGGGTGTTGTCCTTAATATGACTAAGGTATATCCCCTTGAGTTTATCATATTGCTTGCGGTATTTGCCATCAGCGTTCTTCCTACCGTAATTTGGACCTTTATTATGTCCGGAAAGGACAGTATTTCTGATTAAAGCTATGAAAAATAAATTCAATTTAATAAAAATTATTGCCATTGTTGTTGCCCTTATTACCCTTGTATCCTCTTTTGCGGGATGCTCGGGCACTAAGACTGTCAACAACGGTGAGGTGACCAAGCTCAGCTTTAAATCTGCGCTTGAGTATGATTATCTTAAATCTATAGAAAATACCACAGTTACCATCAGCGGTTATATGGCAACCAGCTCTCCTGTTGACGGCTCGTTTATGTTTTTGATGAACCTGCCCTATCAGAGCTGTCCCTTCTGTGTACCCAACACATCACAGCTCTCCAACACTATGGAGGTATATCCCCAAAAGGGAGACAGCTTTGCCTATACCTCACAGGCTATCAAGGTGGTCGGTAAGCTTGAGGTCTCGGAAAGCGAGGACAAGCCCTTTACCGATATGTACGGCTATGAGTTTAACTTTAAGATAGTTGATGCTACATATACCATAATCAAGGCAGAGGAGCTGGGCGAGGATATGGCTCTCTGGCAGAAGGTAGCCGAAAGCGATGTTGTAAACGATATCTACGCCATGTACGACTATGTCAACTTCCTCTGCGCGTGGAACACATATGTTGTAAACAGCTATACCGACGAAGAGGGTGTAGAGCATCCCGGTTATTATCTCTATCCACAGGATGCCCAGAACTTCCTGTATAAGGAGGGTGCCCAGTATAACTACGGCACAAAGGAAGGATATTTTGATGATATCATAGCAAAGATAGAGGCTGTAGATAAGGAGGCCTTTGCAGATCTTGTTGCCAATATACAAAAGGCAAAGGCACTTGCCGACAAGGCACTTGCCGAGCTTGAAAACGGCAACTATACCTCTGAGTACAAATATGTAGAAAAGTTCGGCACAGAGGACTATGTATATACCATCAACATAGGCGAGGAGCTTGCCGATGAAATGGATGCACTCTACTCCGAGTTTGCGGCTTGGCTTGCAAGCTGGGAGATGTAAGCAGCGCAGAGCGTTGCTTACAATGATATAGATTTGCTATGCAAATCTATGATATATACCTAAAGGTATATGATATAGGCTTTGCCTATGATATATTTTCTACGAAAATATAATGTAAAAAATACTCCGTTGTTTTGACAACGGAGTATTTTTAACCATAATTCTGCATTCTGCATTCTACATTCTGCATTATGTATTACTTGCGTTTTACGCAAGTAATACATCCGATATCAGCATCACGCAAAATCCCACAAGCAGCGCATATGTCGCTCCTCTTTGGCTTCCGTGTGCGTGGGTCTCGGGTATCATTTCGTCACTTATGACATAGAGCATCGTTCCGCCCGCAAAGGCAAGTGCAAAGGGAAGGATTGCTGCAGAAATGCTTACAGCAAAGTAACCTATAAATGTTCCCACTACCTCTATCAGACCGGTTATCATTGCAAGCACAAAGGTCTTACCCGGCTTTACCCCTGCCGCAAGCATAGGGGCAATTATGACCATACCCTCGGGGATGTTCTGGAGAGCTATACCTCCCGCTATCATAAGAGCCTGAGAGGTATCTCCCGAGCCAAAGCCCACACCTGCCGCAATACCCTCGGGCAGATTATGTATGGCTATTGCCAAAACAAAGAGCATGACCTTGTTAAAGTCTGCGTTGTTGTGGCTTTCGGTATCGTCGGGGCCTATCATCTTATGCAGGTGAGGAACCAGACGGTCTATGACATTGAGGCAGGCGGCTCCTGCAAAAATACCTGCTATTGTTATAAGGATACCGTATCTGCCGCCGTTTTCAAGGGAAGGGAGTATCAGTCCCAGTATGGCGGCCGCCAGCATTATACCTGCGGCAAAGGAAAGCACGATATCCGAAAAACGGTGAGACTGCTTTTTGAATATAAATCCTACAAGCGCACCGAATATTGTTGCTCCGCCCACACCGAGGGCGGTTAATAAAACTAAATTCATATCGTTTGTTTTGTGTAAATAATCATGATTGGTGGAGGGATAATAAATGCGGAGTGCGGAGTGCGGAATGCGGAATTCAGGTGATTTTTGTTGCTTGAAAGCAACAAAAATTCCATTTAATTATAAAAGTTTGCTGATACTTATTATTTGATTAAACAAATATTACAAGTAAAAATTAAATGTAATAAATTATAGAATACAGATAACCAAAAATGTTAATGTAGATTTTCGACCTAAAGGGAGAAAATCCTCCATAATTCCGCACTCCGCACTCCGCATTCCGAATTCCGAATTGTGTTTTAATAAATTCAGCTATGCTGAATTTATTAAAGCACCAATGAGGGTGCAGAGTATACTCTTGCTCCCAGTTCCTGATTGAGCATATAAAGACCCTTGGGGTCACCTCCGAACAGCTCCATCTTGGAGATAAGATCGTTTGCGTTGGTCTCCTCCTCGCCCTGCTCCTTTACAAACCAGTCAAGGAACTGCATTGTACGGAAGTCTCTAACATCATATGCTGCGCCGTAAATATCGTTAATAAGGGAGGTTACATACTCCTCGTGCTCAAGGCCTGCCTTGAGAACATCCATATGAGAGGTGAGTGCCTTGTCGGGTTTTGCAATAGCCTCAAGGGTCACGGGCATATTCTCGTTCTGAAGATAGGTGTAGAAGAGCATTGCGTGGTCTCTTTCCTCCTGTGCCTGTATCATATACCAGTTGGCAAAGCCGTCAAGCCCCACAGCCTTGAAGTAGTTTGAAAAATCAAGATAGAGATAAGCGGAGTAAAGCTCCTTGTTGATCTGCTGATTCAATAATTCGTGTACCTTTGCGTTCATCATTTTATTTTCTCCTTATGTAAAATAATATTGTTATTCGTTATTGAAAGTGAATAGTGTAGGTTGAAAACAGTCCCTTAAGGGGGACTGCTTTCCGCCTCAATTCCTCGTTAACTTATAGGCTCAAAGTCCGCTGCTCCGTGCTTGCAGAGGGGGCAGACGATATCCTCGGGAAGGGTGTCGCCCTCGTAGATATATCCGCAGATCTTGCAGACATAACCCTTCTTGCCCTCGGTTTCGGGCTTAGGCTTAACGTTTTCGTGGTAATAGGTATATGTCATTGTTTCCTTGTCGGAAAGAACTCTTGCTTCACTTACCGAGCAGATAAACATTCCGTGGGTATCAAGGTCGATATACTGCTCAACCTTAAGTGACATAAAGGAGTTTATATATCTGGGCAGCACCACAAGACCGTTTGAGCTTCTTAAAGGCTCGCAATCCTTGAACTTATCGGTGTTTCTTCCGCTGACAAAACCGAAGGCTTCAAACACACTGAAGGGAGCGTCCACGGTCAGGGTGTTGATGTTCATCTTGCCCGACTGCTTTATGATGTGGTGGCTGTAGTTTTCCTTATTTATGGTAAGTGCAACACGGTTGGGGGTACTTGTAACCTGGGTTACGGTGTTTACGATAAGACCGTTGTCCTTTTTGCCGTCGTTGCTTGTTACGACATATAGACCGTAACCGATGTTAAAGAGTGCATTGGCATCGTTCTTGTTGGTGTCATCGGAGAGAGCTGTATATTCTCGGCAGAGCTCGCTTGCGAGCTCGTCAAGCTGCTTTGAGCTTGTCTCGTTAAGTGCAGACATGATCTTGACGGTAGTATCTGTGTAGGTAAGATTCTTTGAGCTTTCCAGCATAGCCTTCATTCTCTTTGTTGCCTGGGGAGCCCAGCTGCCGTTCTCGATGAACGCAATGGTACGGTTGGAAAAATTGCGCTCGGTCAGATGATCGATAAACTCACGCATGAAGGGGAAGATATCAGCGTTATAGGTGGTTGTTGCAAGCACCAGCTTTGAATATCTGAATGCATCCTCAACAGCCTCTGCCATATCACATCTTGCAAGGTCATTTACCACTACCTTGGGACATCCCTTTGCCTTAAGCTGCTCTGCAAGCTTAAGCACAGCCTTCTTTGTGTTGCCGTAAACCGAGGTGTATGCGATAACGATACCCTCCTCCTCGGGCTGGTAGCTTGACCAGATGTTGTAGAGGTTAAGGTAGTAGCCGAGATTCTCGGTAAGGATAGGTCCGTGGAGAGGACAGATCTTGGCGATATCAAGACCCGCCGCCTTCTTTAAAAGATTCTGTACCTGAGCGCCGTACTTGCCGACGATACCGATATAGTAGCGTCTTGCCTCGCAAGCCCAGTCTTCTTCTACATCAAGCGCTCCGAACTTTCCGAAGCCGTCTGCAGAGAAAAGAACCTTATCATAGCTGTCATAGGTTACTATAACCTCAGGCCAATGAACCATGGGAGCGGTAACGAAGGTAAGAGTGTGCTTACCTAAGGAAAGGGTATCTCCCTCGCCCACAACGATACGGTTATCCTCGTACTCTGTACCGAAAAAGTTCTTCATCATAGCAAATGCTTTGGAGGAAGAAACTATCTTTGCTTCGGGGTAGGTCTTTACGAAGTTTGTAATATTAGCCGAGTGGTCGGGCTCCATATGCTGAACCACGAGATAATCGGGCTTACGGTCACCGAGTACCGCCTCCAGGTTGTCAAGCCACTCGTGAGTAAAATTCTGGTCTACCGTATCCATAATAGCTATCTTTTCGTCGATTATGGCATAGGAGTTGTAGCTCATGCCGCCCGGAACAACATACTGTCCCTCAAACAGGTCTACCTTATGGTCGTTAACACCTATATATTTTATGTCTTCTGTGATGAACATTTTAATCACCTCTGTAATTAATTTCTCTAATCTAATATATCATAAGCATTTGAGTTAGTCAAGAATTTTGCCGTCGGTAGATATTGTTATTACCTGCCAAGGGATGAACTTACCGCTTGACATAAGAGCCTTCTTTACCGCTGACTCTATTCCGCCGCAGCAGGGAACTTCCATACGGACTACCCTGACGCTTTTTATGTTGTTGTTCTTTATTATTGCCGTAAGCTTTTCGGTATAATCAACCGCATCCAGCTTGGGACAGCCGATAAGGGTTATGTGGTTTCGCATAAAATCCTCGTGGAAGTTGCCGTAGGCATATGCGGTACAGTCTGCCGCTATAAGCAGGTTTGCGTCCTCAAAGTAGGGAGCGTTCACCGGCACCAGCTTGATCTGACAGGGCCATTGGGAGAGTTTGCTTGTAACCGTTCTCGAAGGGAGGACGGGAGGGGAGGACCCCTCCCCTACGGTAATGCTCTGCCTTTTGATGCTTTTTGTCATACTGCCGGGACATCCGCAGGGCAGGGGGCTGTTCTTTGCAGCCTTTGCAGCCTTTACCGCTTCTTCGTTATAGGCGGGAGCCTCACGCTCTTCAAAGCTTATTGCACCTGTAGGGCAGGCGGGCAGGCAGTCCCCGAGACCGTCGCAGTAGTCCTCACGGGTCAGCTTTGCCTTGCCGTCTATCATTTCGATAGCACCCTCATGGCAGGCATCGGCACACAGACCGCAGCCGTTACACTTTTCTTCATCTATTTTAATAAGGCTTCTTATCATCTTTTTTTCTCCTTGCCACTTGAATTTCTGATGCTATTATAGTATAATCAAAGCAGAAATTCTGTTGAAATTTCAACAGAAAGGAGAAAATATGCAAAAATATTTTGATGTTTTGAGAAAATGTCCTCTTTTTGACGGTATAGCCGACACCGGTCTTGATAAGATATTACACTGTCTCGGTGCATCGGCTGATTTTTACGACAAGAAGTTTACCGTCTTTGCCGAGGGTAAACCTGTTAAATATATAGGTATAGTTCTGTCGGGAGCGGTGCAGGCGGTGCAGATAGATTATTACGGTAACAGGAGTATACTCTCCGAGACAGGTCCGGGGGAAATGTTCGGCCACGCCTTTGCCTGCTCGGGCAGCGTGCCCGCAAGCATTTCATATATCGCAAGTCAGCCAAGCGACATAATGCTCCTTGACTGCGGTCATATAGTCCATACCTGCTCCCATAACTGCGGATTTCATCAGCAGATGATATATAACCTGATGAAGGATATGGCAAACGCCAACATCGAGCTTCACCGCCGTATTGAGATAACCTCAAAGCGATCTACCCGTGAGAAGCTGCTGACCTATCTTTCGCTCTATGCCGCAAGGGTAGGATCAAGGGAGTTTGAAATACCCTTTGACCGTCAGGAGCTTGCCGACTATCTTGAGGTAGAGCGCAGCGGTCTGTCCGCCGAGATATCTAAGCTCAGGGCCGAAGGGGTTATAGAAAGTAACAAAAGGCATTTTATAATCAACACGTAGGGGAGGGGCTTGCTCCTCCCGAATTAGGAATTAGAAATTAGAAATTAGGAATTAAGGTAGAAAACCGCTTGCGGTTTTCCTCAGATAAATAATTTTCAAATCAACAGATATAAGGATTTTTGTTGTTCAATTTTTCCTTTTTGTAAGTTAAACTGTAACAGTAAAATCAAAAAGGAGGTTCAAAAAATGAACACAGACAAAATTTTAGCAGAATCCATAGCAAAGGACTATGTACCCAAAGAAAGCTCAAAGATCAAGGCTCTTAAAAAGCTTGACAACCGTGCAAAGCTTCCCGCAACTATTTTTACCTATAGCTGGGGTATAGTATCCGCCCTTGTGTTTGGCACCGGTATGTGTCTTGCAATGCAGGTTATCGGCGGCGGTATGACGGGTATGATACTCGGTATTGTTATCGGCATTGTCGGTCTTATGGGCTGCGGTGTCAATTATCCCATCTATAAAAAGCTGCTTAAAAAGGGCAAGTCAAAATATGCCTATGAAATCATAGAGCTTGCCCGTCAGATAAGCGGACAGTAATAAATAAAAGAAGGAGAGTGCCTTATGAACAGATCCGAAAGTAAATATTTTAATACTGCCGTCAGATTCGATAAGGCACTTCTTGCTCTGCTGGAACAGAAGCCATTTGAATACATCACCGTAAGTGAGATATGCAAAGCCGCAGAGGTCAACCGCTCCACCTTTTATCTGCATTATGAAAACACAAGCGATCTCTTAAAGGAAACCATCCTATATATGCTTGACAGCTTCACCTCGTATTTTACCGTTGATGTCCGGGGTATTACAAACAAGTTTACCGAATGTGATTTAGAGGACCTGAAGTATATCGACGATAAGTATCTACATCCGTATTTGAAATTTATACAAGACAATCAGCAAGTATTTACGGCGGTGCTGTCACAGCCTGCAACCTTCGGTTCCAATGAGATCTTTGAAAGATTGTTTGATAACATTTTCTCTCCTATCCTTGACAGATTTCACTATCCCAAGGACGAACAGAATTATGTCATGAGATTCTATCTCAACGGCATAACCGCAATTATTACGGTCTGGCTGGAGGACGGCTGTAAAAAGAGCATTGAGGATATCTCATCCATTATCCGTGACTGTATATACGGACGGGAGTAAGGGAGGCCGGGGTCCTCAAACCGAGCTCGCCGAGGTTTGGGGTTCGCGGAGGCGTTTCACCTCCCGTTTATATTTATAAGGAAAAACTGATACTTTTTCGGGGTTGAAAAAATTTTTCAACTTTTTTTGATTTTCTTATTGACAATTGATGTCATTAGTGGTATAATACAATCACAGGAGGCGATGAGATGGAAAGAAGAAACACAAGACAGCTTGAAGCGATCAGACACTTTGCAGAGTGTAGCAAGAGCCATCCCACAGCCGAGGACGTATACCGTGAGATAGTCAAGACCATTCCCGACATCAGTCTCAGGACGGTCTATCGCAATCTCAACAAGCTCTCGGAGGAGGGGATACTTCGTAAGATACAGGTTCCCAACGCTCCCGACCGCTTTGACAGCACACTTGAACCCCACCAGCACATACTCTGTACCGAGTGCGGTGAGTTCATTGACGTGTTCATGAACAATGAAGAAAGATTACTCGCAGAAATAAAGGACCTCTGCGGATATGAGATCACAGGTATAGACGTGGTCTACCGCGGGGTGTGTCCTTCACATAAAAATTAAATTAACACATATAAAAAGGAGAACAACACAATGGAACTCAAAGGAACAAAGACCGAACAGAATCTCTGGACAGCATTCGCAGGCGAAAGCCAGGCAAGAAACAAGTACACCTATTACGCATCCAAGGCTAAGAAGGAAGGCTATGTACAGATCGCAAAGATCTTCGAGGAGACCGCTAACAACGAAAAGGAGCATGCTAAGCTCTGGTTCAAGGCTCTTCATAACGACGGTATCCCCACCACCGCAGAGAATCTGCTTGACGCAGCAGAGGGCGAAAACTACGAGTGGACCGATATGTACGCAGGCTTTGCAAAGACCGCAATGGAAGAGGGATTCGACAAGCTTGCATACCTCTTTGAGGCAGTAGGCAAGATCGAAAAGGAGCATGAGGAAAGATACCGCAGACTCCTTGAGAACGTTAAGACCGGTAAGGTATTCGTAAGAGACGGCAAACAGGCATGGGTATGCGGCAACTGCGGACACCTCCACGTAGGCGAGGGCGCTCCCGAGCTCTGCCCCGTATGCGCTCATCCTCAGGCATACTTCGAAATTAAGGCAGATAACTTTTAATAGATAGATCCTCCATATATCAAAGGCACATCCTTCGGGATGTGCCTTCTGCGTTGTCGTGAAATAATGCGTCGCATTGTGAAATAACGACTTTGCCGTTGTGAAATGCATTTTCTATGCGTTAAGGTAAAAAATTGTCCGACGGATTTTTAATTATTTTTATGACATATATTGACAAAATACGAATAATGTGTCAATATTTATACATAAAATATAAGGAGGCAACAGAATATGAAGTTTGCTGCAACAGTATTTATTTGGCTCGCTATTATTTATGGAATGCTCGCTGTTGTTCCCACCGTTTTTGGTATTATTGCACTTGTAAAGATGGGCAATGGTACAATGACAACCGGTTGGAAAATCGCAACCCTTCTTCTTGTAAGCCCTATCGCAGGCATCCTGCTTCTCTGCGACAAGGACTAATCATTGTTTCGGATACAATCAAATAGAATTATGTTATAAAAATAAGGCTGACCTTCAGCCTTATTTTTAATTTATATAACAATGCATCTCTTGAGGTGCATTTTTGTTTTTTGCGGATGGGTTGAAATATTCATTTTTATATAGTACAATATTTGGGATAAATATTTACGGAGAATAATATGGTTTTTAGTTCAACGATATTTCTGTGTGTCTTTTTGCCATTGGTGCTGTTGCTCTATTATGCGATACCGGGCAAATGGTCTAAAAATATAATATTACTTGTATTCAGCCTTGTTTTTTACGGCTGGGGAGAACCGAGACTGGTGGTTCTTATGGTGGTCTCACTTATTATGAACTATCTGTTCGGTATACTTATGCACCATAGCCACCTAAGAAACAAAAAGGGAAGAGTGTGGCTGTGGCTTGCGGTCATATTTAATATAGGACTTTTGTTCTACTTTAAGTATTTTACCTTTACGGCAGAAAGCATTGCGGCTTTAACAGGAGCAGACTGGGTAATAAAGGAGATAGCCCTGCCTGTGGGAATATCCTTCTATACCTTCCAGGGTATGAGCTATGTAATCGATGTTTACCGTGAGGATGTCAATGTCAAGCCTATGGTGCAGAAGAACCCCATCAAGGTTGCTCTTTATATTGCCATGTTCCCTCAGCTTATTGCAGGACCTATTGTCCGCTACGAGGATGTCCTGCCTTACCTTGACAAGCGTAACCACAGCTTTGAAAAGTTTGCCGAGGGTGTTGAGGTTTTTATAATCGGTCTTTCAAAAAAGGTCATATTTGCCAACATCTTAGGTGAGGTGGCGACCTCCCTTATGGAGACCAACGCGGGGATGATAGGCACAGCCCACGCCTGGTTTGGAGCCATCTGCTATTCGCTTCAGATCTTTTATGATTTTTCGGGCTATTCCGAGATGGCAATAGGTCTGGGCAAGATGTTCGGCTTTGAGTTTATGCAGAACTTCAACTTCCCCTACATATCCCGTTCTATCACCGAGTTCTGGAGGCGTTGGCATATATCCCTTTCCGGCTGGTTCAGAGATTATCTCTACATACCCTTAGGCGGTAACAGACGGGGTAATGTATATTTTAACCTGTTTGTGGTCTTTCTTGCTACCGGTATATGGCACGGTGCGGCTTGGGGCTTCATTATATGGGGTCTGTGGCACGGAGCCTTTATGCTTATAGAACGCATACTCAAAAAGCATCCCCTGCCCGTAAAGCTGCCAAGGTTTATATCCTCACCCTTAGGCTGGATATATTCAATGCTTGTGGTCATTTTCGGCTGGGTACTGTTCAGAATTGTAGATCTCGGTGCAACATTTGACTATATCAAGCTTATGTTTGGCATAGGTCAGCCCGAGTATGTAAGATACGGAGTTATGTATTATCTCAATCCCCGTATAATTACAGTCCTTGCGGCGGCAATAATCTGCTGCTTCCCCTGGAAGAATTATATCAGACCCAGAGGCGCGGTGTTTACCTTCTTTAAGCGTGTGGCCTTGATAGCACTTCTTGTTATCTGCTTTATGCTTATAACCAACAGCACCTTTAACCCCTTTATTTACTACCAGTTTTAGGAGGCGTTTATGAAAAAGCTTGGAAATATCATATTTTGCCTTCTGTTTGCGGTGTTGCTGGCGTTACCCTTTGTTTTTACCAATTTTGAAAAGAATGTCAAGTCCGAAATTGACGGAAAGGACCTGCCCGAGCTTGAGACGGACAGCATTGAGAGCTTTGTAAAAAGTGCGGACGAATACCTTGACAAGCGTATAGGCTTCCGTGCCGAGACTCTTGAGCTGTATCAGCAGATCAACGATAAGCTCTTTTCCGAGATGGAGCATCCCAACCATATGTACGGCAAGAACGGACATATGTATTACAAATGGGATAATTATATAGCAGACTGGCAGCACCTTAATCTTGATAAGGAATGGGCAGACGGCTTTGCCGCCGAGATCAAGGGCTTTCAGGATTACTCAGGGTCAAAGGGCAAGAGCTTCATATATGCTCTGCTCCCCGACAAAAAGACGGTGTATCCCGAGTATTTCCCCGACGGATATAATGTTAAGGGGGATGTGTCCAGAACAGACCAGCTTTTAGCTGCTCTTGAAGAGCATGAGGTCAACTACTACTGGGCGCTTGATACCATGCTTGAGGGCAAAAGGACAATGGCGGTCAACAACAAAAAGTATGACATAACCCATTGGAACGAAAACGGTACATTTATTGTTGTAAGCGAAATGCTTACAAGGGTAGGTCTTGAGCCCTTGGATATAGCCGACTACGAGGTAACCCAAAAGCTCGAAAAATATCTGCCTAACTCTGATTTTGTTATAAACGAGGAGGTTCCCCTCTATACCTTAACAGATCAGAAGGCTGTGCTTGACCGAACCTGGCATACACAAAATGAGCTATATTTTCCGGACGGAGAAAACCTGCATTATTTCTCTTATCACCGTAATCCCGAAAATGCCGATGCACCTAAGCTTCTTGTCATCCACGACAGCTATCTTGCCGAAAAGGAAAAGTTCTTCTGCGAGAGTGTAAGCGAGCTTTTCTTTATCCACAGGGACAATATCAAAAATCAGGATGCCTTTAAATATTATGTGGATATTATTGACCCCGATATCATAATATTTGAAAATCCCGAAAGAAGTCTTATGCGTTTTAACTTTAACGGAGCATTCAATAACAATCAATAACCAAGGAGCTGTTAACAGCTCCTTTCAGACTGTCGAAAAAGTCGGTCGGACGTGTTAAATAAATATATCTTTGGTTTATTACCCCAACCAACAGACGATGATTAAATATTTATCATTGCTCCCAATATAGTCAGATAAGTATTCAAAAGTGGTATATACATCGAGTATACACCACTTTTTCACACTTTTCCGCGAAAAGGGTCACTACTGTACTTAGTACACCTACGGACCCTTTTCACGAAAACCTACCTTCCTTTTTCGAAGTCTGCCAGCGTGTCGATAGGTTTATCGACACGCTGCAAGGAGCTGTTAACAGCTCCTTTTGTTGTGGTCAAAATATACATAAAATGGCGGAAATATTGATTTTTTTTAAATAAAACGATATATTTCTATTGCAACTGACTGTGATTTGGAGTATAATAAAAGGGAGAAAGTGTAATTTGTCAAAAGGAGTGATCTGCCGTGGAAAAAGAGCTTAGTAATTTAGCGGCATATCTGTTTCACGAGGGTACCAACAGTACTGCGTACGACTATTTCGGTGCGCATTTTGAGGACGGAGAGTATGTTTTTCGTGTGTGGGCACCTAATGCCGGTGCCGCATACGTAACAGGACTTTTCAACTCTTGGTCCAAGGCTGATCCTATGTATGCCGTGGATGATGCGGGTATATGGGAATGCAAGATATCAAAGGACCGTTTTGGTGACGGATATAACTATAAATACATATTTGAAAATAACGGACGGGATATATACAAAAGCGATCCCTATGCCTTTTATTCTGAGCTCCCCCCCGAAACAGCCTCACGTTACTATGATATAAGCGGTTATGACTGGCACGACCTTAAATGGATGAGGGAACGCAGAAAGCGCTTCTGCCGTGAGAATGTATACCGTGAGCCTATAAATATATATGAGGTGCATCTCGAGTCCTGGAAAAGACATGAGGACGGCACACTTCTCAGCTACAAGGAGATAGCAGAGGAGCTGTGTCCCTATCTTATACAGATGGGATATACCCACGTGGAGCTTTTACCCATAACCGAGTATCCCTTTGACGGCTCCTGGGGTTATCAGGTAACAGGATACTTTGCTCCCACCAGCCGCTTTGGTACACCAAAGGACTTTATGGAGTTTGTGGATATTATGCATTGCGCAGGTATAGGTGTCATCCTTGACTGGGTTCCTGCCCATTTCCCCAAGGACGCCCACGGACTTTGTGAATATGACGGCGGCTATCTGTATGAATATCAGGGCTTTGACCGTATGGAGCAGGCTGATTGGGGAACAAGACGCTTTGATGTGGGCAGGGAAGAGGTACAGTCATTCCTTATTTCAAGTGCCGTTTACTGGGCAGGCGAATTTCACATTGACGGCTTAAGGGTAGATGCGGTGGCATCAATGCTCTATCTTGATTTTGGCAGAAACGAGGGTGAGTGGATACCCAATGTTTACGGTGACAACCGCTGCCTTGAGGCAATAGCCTTCTTCCGTAAGTTCAATTCGGTTATGGCTACGGCTTTCCCCGGTGTTATGACCATAGCGGAGGAATCCTCTGACTGGCCTAACCTTACCACATTTGAAAATGACGGTCTTGGCTTTACAATGAAGTGGAATATGGGATGGATGAACGATACCTTGGCTTATGCAGAGCTTGATCCCATATACCGTAAGTACAAGCACGACAAGCTTACATTCACAATGATGTATGCTTATAACGAAAAATACGTTCTGCCCATATCCCACGATGAGGTGGTACACGGCAAAAAGTCCTTCCTCGACAAGATGCCGGGGGACTATGACACCAAGTTTGCAGGCTCAAAGCTGTTCCAGACTTATATGATGACTATGCCCGGCAAAAAGCTCACCTTTATGGGCAACGAGATAGGTCAGTTCAGAGAGTGGGCGTATAAGGACAGCGTAGAGTGGTTTATGCTGGGGTACGATAAGCACGCAAGGCATCAGCTCTATTGGGCAAGGCTCAATCATCTGTATCTTGAAAACCCCTGCTTCTGGGAGCAGGACGGCAGCTGGGCAGGCTTTAGCTGGATAGACGCGGATAATGCAGACGAAAGTATGCTTTCATACCGACGCTTTGACAAAAAAGGCAGGGAGCTTATTGTTATACTTAACTTCACTCCCATATGCCGCAAGGGCTACCGTGTAGGTGTACCCTACAGGGGCAGCTATGAGGAGGTGCTGTCAAGCGACAGTATATGCTACGGCGGCTACGGAGTAGAAAACGGCATTATGAAGACCGATGATATTCCTTGGCAGAATATGCCTTATTCTATAGTGGCGGACATACCCTCTATGGGTGCGCTTATTATCCGCTGCAAGAGAAAATCTCCCGTAAGAAAAAACAAAAATAAAAAATAAACTATCATATATAAGGAGGATCCGGAATGTTCAAAAAGAAAGAGTGTGTGGCTATGCTTCTGGCAGGCGGACAGGGTAGCCGTTTATATGCACTTACACAAAATGTGGCAAAGCCTGCTGTTCCCTTTGGCGGCAAGTACCGTATTATCGACTTCCCGCTGTCTAACTGTACAAACTCAGGTATTGATACCGTCGGTGTTCTGACCCAGTATCAGCCCCTTGTGCTTAACGATTACATAGGAAACGGCTTGCCGTGGGATCTTGACCGTACCTTTGGCGGTGTCAAGATACTGCCCCCCTATCAGGGTAAGGATTCTGCCGACTGGTACAAGGGTACTGCCAATGCCATCTATCAGAATATGCAGTTTATCGATCAGTATGATGCGGACTATGTGCTCATACTTTCGGGTGACCATATTTACAAGATGGACTATGCAAAGATGCTTGAGTACCATAAGAAGAACAATGCTGACTGTACCATTGCGGTAATTGATGTACCCATCGAAGAGGCAAGCCGCTTCGGTATTATGTCGGTAAACGAGGATGACAGCATCTTCAAGTTCTCGGAAAAGCCCAAGAATCCCGATTCTACCCTTGCATCTATGGGTATATACATATTCAATAAGAAGACTCTCTTTGATTATCTTACAGCCGATGCCAAGGATCCCGGTTCGGCAAACGACTTTGGTAAGAATATTATTCCCAATATGCTTAATGCCAAGGAGCGTATGTTTGCATACCGCTTTGAGGGCTATTGGAAGGATGTGGGAACTCTCTCCAGCCTTTGGGAAGCAAATATGGATCTTCTGGGCGAAAAGCCCGTATTCTCCCTTGACGATGAAAAGTGGAGAATGTTTACAAGACACGGTGCAAGATCACCTCAGTATATAGGAGAGGGTGCAAAGATCAAGAACTCTATTGTAAGCGAGGGCTGTAAGATATACGGCACCGTAGAAAACTCGGTACTGTTCGGTGATGTTACCGTTATGCCCGGTGCTGTGGTTAAGGACAGCGTTGTGCTTAACGGCTGTTATATCTCGGCAGGCGCCAACGTTAACTATGCAATACTCGATTCAAATGTTAAGATAGGTGCAGGCGTAGTGCTTGGCGGTGACAAGACCGTAGCACCCGACGTTACCGTTATCGGCGCGGGCACCGTTATTGCCGACGGCGAAAAGATAGAAGCGGGAAGCATGATTCCCGACGTAAGATAAGGGGGCGATCATATGAAAGCAGCAGGCTTGATCTTATCAAATATACATGACAGAAATATTCCCGAGCTGACCGCAAAAAGAACTATGGCATCTGTGCCCTTTGGCGGCAGATACAGACTTATAGACTTTCCCCTTTCCAATATGGTCAACAGCGGTATTACCAAGGTGGGTATAGTAACACACGACAACTACCGTTCTCTTATCGACCATATAGGAACAGGTAAGGACTGGGACCTTGCACGCCGTAACGGAGGTATTATACTTCTGCCTCCCTTTATAACAGCCTTTGACAGTCCCAAAGCAAACAAGCTCTACACCACCCGCCTTGAGGCTCTTATGGGTGTTATGGAGTTTATCACCTCCTGCAGTGAGGATGTTATAGTCCTCTCTGACAGCGATGTTGTGTGCAATATGGATCTTCGTGACGTTATAAAACAGCACGAGGATACAGGTGCTGATGTTACCGTAGTTGTGCGCGAAAAGGATATGAACGAGGCAGAAAGAAAAGCCACCAACTCTATAGTTATCTCTGACGGGGACGGCAATATCAAGGAATTTATAGAGAATAATGCAGCTGTAAGCGGCAAGTGCGATGTAAGCATGAATATAGTTGTTATTACCCGTACCTTCCTTGTAACCCTGCTCAACACTTCAATTGCTCACGGCCTTAAGGGCTTCTACAGTCAGGCACTTCCTTTCCTCTTCGGTCAGGCTGTGTACAAGACATACCGCTATGACGGACACTGTGCCGAGATCGGCGATCTCTGCAAGTATTTCTCTGCAAATATGCAGCTGCTTAAGGATGCTACCCGTGACGAGCTGTTCTCCAATAAGGAAAGACCTATCCTCACCAAGGTACGCAACACTCCCCCCACACAGTACGGCGAAAATGCCAAGGTATCAAACTCACTTATTGCCGACGGCTGTGTTATAGACGGTACTGTAGAAAACTGCATACTCTTCAGAGGTGTACATATAAAGAAGGGTGCTGTTGTTAAGAATTCTATTCTGCTTCAGGACAGCTGGGTAGGCGAGAATGCAGGACTTAACTGCGTAATAAGCGATAAGAACGTATTTGTACGTGACGGTGTAAACCTGTGCGGACACGAGACTATGCCCTTCTATATTGCGAAAGGAAAGATGATTTAATATTAGTATGAAAAAGATTTTATATGTAGGCAGCGAATGTATGCCCTTTGCCGCAACAGGCGGCTTGGGCGACGTTATGGGCAGTCTCCCCGCAGCTCTCAAGAGCCACGGCGGGGATGACGTGGATGTACGCTGTGTTATTCCGCTCTATGACAAGGTAGGTGCAGAATGGCGTGCTCAGATGAAGACAGAGGCGGTGTTTACCGTAGAGCTTGGCTGGCGTAAGCAGTACTGCGGTATCCTCTCTCTTGAAAAGGACGGAGTTATCTATTATTTTATAGACAACGAATATTACTTTAAGCGCGGTGCGCTCTACGGTCATATGGATGACGGCGAGAGATATGCCTTCTTCTCCCGCGCGGTTATAGAAATGCTTTCTCATATAGATTTTTATCCCGACATTCTCCATGCCAACGACTGGCAGAGTGCAATGAGCGTGGTATATCTTAACCTCTGCTACAGACAGATAGCGGGATATGAGAATATCAAGACCGTATTTACCATACATAACATCGAGTATCAGGGTAAATATGATATGGCAATACTTGCAGATATATTCGGTCTTGACTGGAAGCACGTAGGTCTTATGGAGTGGGAAAACTCTATGAACCTTATGAAGGCGGCTATAGTTTGTGCCGACCGTGTAAGCACGGTAAGCCCCAGCTACGCAGGTGAGATCCAGACCCCCGAGTATGCCCACGGTCTTGACAGCCTGTTACGCGAGCACAGCTACAAGCTCTGCGGAATCCTTAACGGTATAGATTATATATACAACGATCCCCACAATGATCCCGACATAGCAAAGAAATTTATGTGGAGAAGCCTTAAGGGCAAGGCTAAAAACAAGCTTGCTCTTCAAAGAGAGCTGGGTCTGCCCGAAAGAGCGGATGTGCCTATGTACTCTATTATTTCAAGACTTGTTGCCCATAAGGGAACAGATCTTGTCTGCGAGATAGGCTACAGAATGATGGCAGAAAAGGATGCACAGCTGGTGGTGCTGGGAACGGGAAACGGCGGATACGAGGACTATTTCCTTGAGCTGGAAAGACAGTTCCCCGATAAGGTAAGAGCACTTATCACCTATGACCGCAAGCTCTCCAAGCGTATCTACGCGGCAACAGATCTGTTCATTATGCCCTCCAAGAGCGAGCCCTGCGGTCTCTCTCAGATGATAGCATCCCGTTACGGTGCTGTGCCTATCACCCGTGAGACAGGCGGACTTGCAGACTCTATCAAGGGCTATTGGGTAGACAAGGGTGAGATCAAGGGTAACGGCTTTACCTTTGCCAACTATTCTTCCACAGAGCTGTATGACCGTATCTGTGCGGCATATGAGCTTTATCGTGATGAAAAGGCATTCCGCAAGCTGCAGCAGAAGGTAATGAAAACAGACTTCTCCTGGGCTGTTTCTGCGGTAAGTTATATGGAAATGTATAACGGAATATAGCTATAAATACAAAATACGACCGATTTTGGTCGTTTTTTGTATTTTATATTAACAATTTATCTAATTTTTGTTAAAACACTATTGCAAATGATTGGATATTGTGTTATTATACATTATTATTTGATCTATATCGAAAGGTTTATATAAATGGAAAAGAAGCTGGACATTAATAATGTTAAAAATAACATTGAAATAAAACTCGCCCGTAACTTTGGCTGTTCCTTAAAGGAAGCCTCCAAGGAGCAGCTCTACAGAGCCTGTGCTCTTACAGTACGCGACATCCTTTCCGAAAAGAGACAGGCATTCAAGACCCGTGTCAACGAAAAGGGCTCAAAGCGTATCTACTATATGTGTATGGAGTTCCTTGTAGGCAGATCGCTTAAGAACAACCTTTGCAATCTGGGTCTTTGTGACATGTACGAGGACGTGCTTAGCGATGCGGGCTATACCCTTGAGGATCTGTATACCTGTGAGCCTGATGCAGGTCTTGGTAACGGTGGTCTTGGCAGACTTGCCGCTTGCTTTATGGATTCACTTTCTTCACTTGATTATCCTGCCACAGGATTTTCTATCTGCTATGAATACGGTCTTTTTAAGCAGAAGATCATTGACGGTGTTCAGGTAGAGCTTCCCGACAACTGGCTTCCCGGAGGGGATGTGTGGCTGGTACCCCGTACCGACCGCAGATTCCGTGTTCGTTTTGGCGGAACTGTCAAGGAAAGTTGGGACAACGGCAGACTTGAAATAATATACGAAAACGCAGATGAGATCAACGCCATACCCTATGATATGATGATGAGCGGTGCGGACAGCGATGCTGTAAGCCAGTTAAGACTCTGGAAGGCAGAGGATATTGACGACTTTAATATGAAACTCTTCTCCGAGGGTCAGTATGCCCGTGCGCTTCAGTCCTCTGTTAATGCCGAGATCATCTGTAAGGTGCTTTACCCCTCAGACAATCACTACGAGGGCAAGCTGCTGCGTCTGACACAGCAGTACTTTATGGTCAGCGCATCCTGTCAGAGCATTATCCGTGACCATATGGCGGTATACGGCAATATCAGAACTCTTGCAGACAAGGCTGCAATACACATCAATGACACCCACCCCGCACTTTGCGTACCTGAGCTTATGCGTATCCTTATGGACGATTACTGCCTTGGCTGGGATGAGGCGTGGGATATGGTAACAAGGATGGTATCCTATACCAACCATACAGTATTGCCCGAGGCACTTGAAACATGGAACGAGTCCCTCTTTGCACTTTGGCTGCCCCGTATTCATATGATAACAAAGGAGATCAACGAGCGCTTCTGCAAGGCTGTCTGGGATAAATATCCCGGCAACTGGGACCGTATCTCCGAAATGGCTGTTATCTCTAACGGTGTGGTACGTATGGCAAATCTTTCTATAGTTGCCTCACACCACATTAACGGTGTAGCGGAGATTCACTCTAACATCCTTAAGGATTCTACCTTTAAGAACTTCTACCGTATGTGGCCTGAGAAGTTTGACAATGTTACAAACGGTGTGGCTCACAGACGTTGGCTCTGTTATTCTAACCCCGAGCTTGCAACACTTATTTCAGACTGCATAGGTGACGATTATCGTAAGCAGCCTACCGCCCTTGCGGGTCTGCGTGCCTTTGCGGATGATAAGAACGTGCTTTGCCGCCTTGAAGAGATAAAGAAGGATAACAAAAAGGCATTTGCCGACGTTGTTAAGGAACGCACAGGGGAGATCATTGACCCTGACAGCATATTTGACGTACAGATCAAGCGTCTGCACGAGTATAAGAGACAGCTGCTCAATGCTATGCATATCATAGGTCTTTATCAGGAGCTTAAGGCTAACCCCAATGCAGACATTCTGCCCCAGACCTTTATCTTCGGTGCAAAGGCAGCTCCCGGCTACCGTATGGCAAAGGAGATAATCAAGCTTATCTGGTGTCTTGGCGAGGATATCAAGAAGGATAAGCGTATATCCGAAAAGCTCCGTGTTCTCTTTATGGAGGACTACAATGTTACTCTTGCAGAGAAGCTTGTTCCCGCAGCCGAGATATCAGAGCAGATATCCCTTGCAGGTAAGGAGGCCAGCGGTACAGGCTGTATGAAGCTTATGATCAACGGTGCTCTTACCATCGGTACCGCAGACGGTGCAAATATCGAAATGGCAAGAGAAGCGGGTGAGGAGAATATGTTTATGTTCGGTCTTACCGCACCCGAGGCAGATAACCTGCGTTCTATGGGCTATCACAGTGCCGAATTCTACAATTCAAACGAAAGACTCCAGTATATCGTTAACAGCCTTAACGCAGGCTACAACGGTCAGTCATTTTCACATCTGTCCGAGTATCTGCTCGTTCACGATCCCTATATGTGTATGGCAGACTTTGAGTCCTACCGTCATATCCACTTAAAGGCTTCCGATACCTACCGCGAACGCGATGAGTGGAATCGTATGGCACTTATGAATATTGCAGGTGCAGGTAAGTTTGCCGCAGACCGCAGTATAGGCGAATATGCAGACCGCATCTGGAATCTTGAACGTATGATCAAGGAGTAACTATGCTTATTAAGCTTACAGATGAGCTGATAGCTGACGATAAGATAAAATTAAATAAATATACCGATACCGATAATGCTTCACTACGTGGAGCATTTTCGGTATCCGAAAAAATAACCTTTAGTCTCAAAGCTCCCCGCAGCTACGGTGTCCGTATGGCTGTTATGCGCTTCCACCGTGACGGCGAGGCAGAAAGGGACATACCCTTTTCTACCCTTGAATGCGGAAGCTTTTCTCTGACACTTGATATGTCAAAGCTTGGTACAGGACTTTACTATTACAGTATTCTTTTCCTCCGCGGCGGGGATACACTTTTCAGCCATACCGACAACAATGTAGATCTTGAGCTTTCCGCAAAAAAAGGAAGTGACTACAGGATGCTTGTGTATGCAGATGATTTTACCACCCCCGATTGGTTTAAGGGCGGGGTAATGTACCACGTATTTGTGGATCGCTTTGCCAAGAGCGGCAGATCCGTTTTGCGTGCCGATGCCGAAAATCAGGAGGATTGGTCTGCTCCTATATCTCAGTACGGTGTTATACCGGGTGCGGCTGTCAAAAACGATCTCTTCTACGGCGGAGACCTCTATGGTGTCACAGAGCAGCTTGACTATCTTCGCGATATGGGTGTGAGCATTATTTATCTCAGCCCCATATTTACCGCTGACTCCAACCACAAGTACGATACTGCCGACTATATGCATATAGACCCCTCGTTTGGCGGAGAAGAGGCTTTTGCTGAGCTTATTTCAAAGGCAAAGGAAAAGGGAATAAGGGTCATACTGGACGGAGTATTTAACCATACAGGGGATGACAGTATATACTTTAACAGATACGGCAATCATCCCACCGTGGGTGCATATCAGAGTGAGGCTTCACCCTACCGCAGCTGGTATTTTTTTGATAAAAATAAAAAAGCAGGCTATGAGTGCTGGTGGGATATCGACATCCTGCCCAAGCTTGACCACCGCACAGAGAGCTGCCGTAAATACTTTACCGCTCCCGACGGTGTATGTGCAAAATATGCCGCTATGGGTACAGGCGGTTGGCGTCTTGACGTGGCGGATGAGCTGTCGGATGATTTTCTCCACGAGCTGAGAAAAAGTGTCAGGGCGGTAAATGAGGATGCCATAATAATAGGCGAGGTCTGGGAAAATGCCGCAGACAAGATCGCCTACGGCAGCCGCAGAAGCTATTTTCAGGGTAAGCAGTTAGACTCGGTAATGAACTATCCCTTCAGAACGGCTCTGCTTGAGTTCATCCTCAACCGTAACGCCAAGGCTCTTTCGGATGAGCTGACCGATATATATTCCTCTTATCCCAAGGCTGTGTCCGACTGCCTTATGAATATAATCGGCACCCACGATACCGAGCGCATTATTACGGTCCTGGGTGACAAAGAATACAAGGAGCTTACTAACAAGGAGCTTTCGGGTCATTATATGACAGCACAGGAATACGACCGGGGAGTAAAGCTTTTAAAGGTCGCTTCCCTTATACAGTATACCGTGTACGGTGTACCCTCTGTGTTTTACGGGGATGAGGCAGGTCTTGAGGGCGGCCGCGACCCCTTCTGCCGCCGCACATATCCTTGGGGCAGGGAAAACAAGGAGTTACTTAAGCACTACAAGGCTCTTGGCAAAATGAGAAAGCTGCCTGTGTTTAAAAAGGGTGATTTTAAGGTTACCGAATACGGCTGTGACTATATAATCTATGAGCGAAGCCTTGAGGGCGTAAAGGTCATAGTATGTGCCAATATGAGCGATAAGCCGCTGGAGCTTAATATCTGCGGCAAGGATCTGCTTTGCGGCAAAGCCTTTTCCGGCATAGTGGAGCCTGAGTCTGCATCGGTTTGTTATATAGAAAAATAAGATCCCAAACGGGATCTTATTTTTAATTTACATTATTAACTGTACCGATAAACAATGGCAAACCGTCATATCCGTTTATAACAAACACAAAGGGTCTGTCAAGGACAAAATCTATCTCGTCAAGGGGAGCGGCGGTTGCACCGCAGAGCAGCATAGTAAACGCAGCTGCCTTACAGCCCTTTTCGTCAACGGTGACTCTTGCGCCGTGGACCATAGAGCTGAGGACTGCTCTTTGGTCGGTAATGGGGGACATATCCGACTTCGTTTCGTCAGCAATGCTTGTGATGCCTAACTTTTCAAGCTGCTTTGTCAGATCAAGGCTTGAGGAAACATCAAACTTAGGCATACTGAAATTGATGATTGCGTGTCTCTGACTGTCCCAGCAGGGCTTGTCGGTGGTATCTGTCATATAGCTCTCTCTGCCGCCGCAGAGCAGATATTCGGCAAACTCATCGGTTGCAATAAGCTCCTGGGGAGTCATACCCTCTTTGGGAAGAATAAAGGTCATCTGACTGCTTCCGTTAAAGTATTTTTTGTAAGCCATAAAGTTATCGCCTACATCAACAGAGCCGTTTTGACTCTCATTCATAAACTCTGTTGTTACCTTGCCGCTTGTACCGTTAAATACGGCTTGGGTGTTTCTTTCGGCATTGAATTCGGATTGCCATTTTCCGTTAAAGAGAATGGTTGAAGCAAGGGCAAGTATAGTTTCCTCGGGCATTTCAATTCTATCTGTCCGGTCGGTCAGCATATTGTCTGTCTGAGAGTTTAGCCAGCCCTGCAGAGCCTTGTTATATTCATTTGATCCCATTTCACCCTCAAAGGCAGAGGCATAATAATTAGCCGACAGGGTATCAAGGGTAGCCTGGTTGTATTCGCCGTCGTCCCTTAGCCACAGGGAGTTTGCAAGCAGGGTCTTTTCGGTTCCGTCATCGGTATAAAGAGCCTTCCATACAGCATTTGCCTCAGCGCGCAGCGACTCTATGCTGTCACTGCCCAGAGCTTCAAGTATCTCGTTACGGCTGTCACCTGCGCTTACCTCGGCAAGCATTGCAAGTGCCATATATACATTTATGGGAGAATAGATGGCATTATCCTCGGTGTCTGCCAAAAATGCCCTTGTGCTGTTTGTTATAAAGCTGCCAAGATCGGGAGTCAGCGCATCATAGTCGGCTCTGAATGTGTTTCTTTCCTCCCACCATTTTTCATAGGCATCCGAATCGTTTAGATCTGTACTTAAATTATAATTCAAAACTCTTTCGGGATATACCGCACGGCTTACGCAGTATTCAAAATTGTATTCGGGGATTATTTCGTTTATATCAGCGGCATTTTCATTATCCGACTGATCTTGGGGAGCTTCACTCAGACTTTCCTTTTGAGGTCTAAAGGCAACCAATCCTATGAGTATGGATATGCACAGCAGTACCGCCACCACGGGTATCCATCTCAGCTTTATTCTTTTCTTTTTATAATTAGCCGCCTCGTCGATAAGATCCTCGCCTACCATACCAACGGCATCCTGTAATTTTTCTCTTTTCATATCTGTACACCCTCCTTATCTAAATATTCCTTCAGCTTCTGTCTTGTGCGGCAGAGCTGCATTTTTATTTTACCCTCGCTTGCACCCATTCGCTTGGCAATATCGGTAATCGAATCGCCAAACCAGTAGCGGCGCATAAATACCACGCGGTCAATTTCCTTAAGAGAACGCAAAAAGCTGTCGATATGACCTGCCAGCTCCTTGGTTTCTATTGCCGAGTCTACATCTTCGGTGTTGGGAATACAGTCTCCCAATTCCTCTATAGATTCCGCAATATTGCTCTGACGCTTGTGGGCGTACTTGTATCTCCATATCTTCAAGGAGATATTCCTCGTGATTCTCATTATAAAAGAGGATAAAATATCGGGACGATGGGGAGGGATAGACTCCCATACCCCAAGGTATGTATCGTTGACGGCCTCCTCGCTGTCAAGGCTGTCGCCTAATATGTTATAGGCAACAGAAAAGCATAGCTTGCCGTATTTTTGCTTTGCGGCTTCAAGACCGCTCTCGTCCCGCTGCCACAAAAGCTCTATTATCCTTTTGTCATCCATGCCTCCACCTCCTACATATAAACTACCGATAAAAATGGTTTGGTAACATAATTATAGCAAAATAAACCGTTATATGCAACGGTTTATTTTGGTCTGCTTTTAAACAGTATAGCCGTAAGGTATCCAAAGATTATTGCCGCGGCGATTCCTGCAGCAGTGGCGGTAAGTCCGCCTGCCAGCGCTCCCACAAGTCCGTACTGACCTACGGCGCGTTCCACTCCCTTGGCAATAGAATATCCAAAGCCTGTTAAGGGTACTGTTGCCCCGCAGCCTGCGTATTTTACTATAGGCTCGTAAATGCCAAAGGCGGTGAGTATTACTCCCCCTGTGACATATCCGACGAGAATTCGGGCAGGGGTCATTTTTGTTTTGTCTATGAGTATCTGAGCGATAACACAAAGTACTCCTCCCACCCAGAAAGCTTTAATATATTCCATATTATATCTCCTTTTTAATATGCACCAGATGAGCAATACCGGGTATCGAATACCCCTGCTGCAGCATCATGGGGCTCATAAGTGCGCCTGTACCTATAAATAAGATATCCTCAAGTACCCCTTTCTTGACATCGGGCAGAAAGTGGGATGCCATCATAATTGCCGAGCAGCCACAGCCCGAGGCTCCTGCGTGCATATCCTGTGCCTCGCGGTCATAGACAAAGAGTCCGCAGTCGGTATAGACATCCCGCAGATCATATCCACGCTTAAGCATAAGGTCAATAACTATCCCGTAGCCCTCGTAGCCTAAGTCCCCCGTGATTATCTTGTCATAATCCCGGGGGGTTGTGTCTGTAGCCTCAAAATATCTGGTCAGGGTGGATATTACCGAGGGGGCCATTGCCGCCCCCATATTGTTGGCATCATTTATTCCCATATCCACCGATATACCGCCCATAGCATCTACGATATAAGGCCCCTCACCCTTATCCGACAGTATAAAAGCACCTGCCCCCGTTACGGTATGCTGGGAGGTGGGTGTGCGCTGGCTTCCGTATTCAAGAGGAAAGCGGAACTGTCTTTCTGCCGAGCAGAAATGACTGCTTGTAACACAGGCACAGCTATGCATACCTGCGTTTATGGCAAGAGAGGCGGTGATCATAGACAAAGCACAGGTGGAGCAGGCACCGTATAAGCCGAAGAAGGGAATATCAAAGCTGAGCAGTCCATAGGCGGATGATGTGCATTGGTTTATAAGATCACCTGCAAATACCACATCTATGCTTCCTTCTTTTATGCCGGATTTTGCAAGAGCGGTGCTCAGGGCTCTGCGCTGCATTTCGGCTTCGGATGACTCCCAGCTTTCCATACCAAAGCGGTCGGTGGAGTCATATTCGTCAAATATATCGCCAAAGGGCCCCTCGTGCTCATATTTTCCCACCACGCTTGCGGCGGAGACCATTGATACGGGACGGTGAAATCTGATTATTTCGTTTCTCATAATTACCTCATTAAAATGTAGGGAATGTATTTATGCATTCCTAAACAAGCGGATAATACTACCTGTAATCTGTTTGCGGAACGGATAAATCCGTTCCCTACACATAGTTTAATCCGTTTATGTGAATTGATGTATAAAAGTGTGAACTTTTGTGAATTTATATGATAAATTTATCACAAATCATTGACAGTTGACATTAAAAGTGATATTATGTATTTGAAGTAATTTGGCTTCAATATATCACAAAGGTGGTTAAATAATGAAGGTTTCATCGAGAAGAGAGGTCATCAGAACTCTGCTCGGTACCAAGCCTTTTATTTCCCTTGAGGAACTTGAAGAAGCCTTTCCCGAGGTGTCATCTATGACACTTCGCCGAGATATCGAATATTTCGAGAAGCAGGGTGAGGCGATCAAGGTGCGTGGCGGAGCACGCTCAATGAAATTTATCACCACGTCTATGGAGGATGCATTCTCCAAGAGATTGCAGGAAAACGTTCTCTCCAAGGAAAGACTGGCCTCTGTTGCGGTATCCATGATCGAAACGGGTCGAAGCATATTCCTTGATTCGGGAACAACGATGCTTACCTTGGCATCCATACTTCCCGACGAGAGATTTACCGTAACAACTACAGGACCTAACGTGGCCCTTGAGATAATCAAGAAGCGCAGACCTATGGTCAACATAGTAGGCGGTATGCTTAACCGTGATAACATTTCTGTTGTGGGTAATCCGGCGCTTGACTTTATTGACACTATCAATATTGACATAGCGTTTATTGTTCCGTCAGGCGTGTCAGCCGACGGACTGACCAGTGGAAATTATACCGAATGTGAGATCAAAAAGAAGGTAATTTCAAAGGCGCACAAGGTAGTGGTACTGATGAATTTATCCAAGATCAATAAGGTTTTACCTTATACTGTATGTTCGCTTGATGCGGTTGACGTCATCGTGTCGGACATGCCTCTGCCCCCTGAGATGAGAAGGCAGGCAGAAAAAGCAAATACTGAAATAATTATTACTCAATAATAGGAGGAAAACAAATGGCAACTTTAGTTATCATGCCGAGACAGGGACAGAGCGTTGAGAGCTGTGTCATCACCGAGTGGGTGAAAAAGGTTGGCGACAAGGTTAGCGTAGGCGATACTCTCTTCTCTTACGAGACCGACAAGTCCAGCTTTGAAGAAGCCGCTCAGGTTGAGGGTACTCTCCTTGCTGTTTTCTGTGAAGACGGTGACGACGTACCTTGTCTTGATCCGGTATGCGTTATCGGTGAAGAGGGTGAGGATTTCTCCGCACTCGTACCCAAGAAGGAGGAGGAGGCAGCACCTGCACCTGCAGCTGAGGCAGCACCTGCACCCGTTGCAGAAGCTCCCAAGGCTGAGACCGCAGCTCCCGTAGCTACAAAGAGCGAGGACGGCTTCGTTCGTATCTCCCCCAGAGCAAAGCATCTGGCAGAGCGCACTGATGCAGACCTTTCTAAGGCAGTTCCCACAGGCCCTATGGGCAGAATCATAGAGAGAGATGTTAACACACTTCTCGACAAGGGTTACCTTGTTGGCGCAGTTACCGAAGAGGCAGTTGCAGCACCCGTTGCGGCAGCAGAGGCAGCTCCCGCTCCCGAGTACGTTGACGAAAAGCTTTCCAACATCCGTAAGGTTATTGCTAAGGCTATGCACGCATCCCTTTCCGGTATGGCTCAGCTTACTCTCAATACATCCTTCGATGCTACCAAGCTTATGGCGCTTCGTAAGACCCTTAAGGCTAATGCAGAGAAGATGGGTATGAACAATATCACCCTCAACGATATGGTTCTCTTTGCAGTTGCAAAGACTCTTAAGAATCACCGTGACCTCAACGCTCATTACCTTGACAGTGAGGACAAGATGAGATTCTTTACAGACGTTCACCTCGGTATCGCTTGTGACACCGACCGCGGACTTCTCGTTCCTACAGTATTCAACGCTAACAAGATGTCCCTCAACGACCTCGCTGCAGCTTCCAAGAGTGTTATCGGCGAGGCTAAGGGCGGTACTATCAGCCCCGACAAGCTTAAGGGCGCATCCTTTACCGTTACCAACCTCGGTGCTATGGGCATCGAGAGTTTCACTCCCGTTGTTAATCCTCCCCAGACCGGTATTCTCGGTGTTGGCACTATCATGCGCCGCGTAAAGAACGTAGGCGGTGAGGACGTATTCTACGATGCAATGGGACTTTCTCTCACCTTCGACCACAGAGCTCTTGACGGTGCTCCTGCGGCTAAGTTCTTAAAGGAGCTTTGCGCTAACCTTGAGAACTTCGATCTCTTACTTGCTAAGTAATATCGGAGGTATACAGAAATGATTTATGATCTTATAGTTCTCGGCGGCGGCCCTGCAGGTTACAATGCTGCAGAGCGTGCTGCTCACGCAGGCTTAAAGACCCTCTGTATCGAGGGCAGAAGCCTGGGCGGTGTATGTCTTAACGAGGGCTGCGTTCCCACAAAGACACTTCTTTACTCCGCAAAGATTTTTGACTATGCAAAGCACGGTGAAGAGTACGGTGTTAGCTTTGCAGGCGCTTCTATCGACCATGCTAAGGTTGTAGAAAGAAAGGGCAGAGTAGTTAAGATGCTGGTTGGCGGCATCCAGAATACTCTCAAGAAGGCTGGCGTTGAGGTTGTTAACGCATACGGCGAGATCCTCGGTCGTGATGCAGAGGGCTTCACCGTAAAGGCAGACGGTAAGGAATACAAGGGCGCTAAGCTCCTTATCTGTACCGGCTCTACCGCAGCTGTTCCCCCCATTCCCGGTCTTCGTGAAGCAGTTGCTTCCGGCTTTGCAGTTACCAACCGTGAGATCCTTGATATGACCAAGGTTCCCGAAAAGTTCGTTGTTATCGGCGGCGGCGTTATCGGTCTTGAGATGGCTTCCTACTTCAACTCCGTAGGCTCCAAGGTTACCGTTATCGAGATGCTCGACCATATCGCAGGTCCTACCGACCGTGAGATCTCTAACATCCTTCAGAAGAACTACAAGAAGAAGGGCGTTGAGTTCCTCCTCGGCTGTGCAGTTAAGTCTGTAGGTACTGACAGCGTTACCTACGAAAAGGACGGCAAGGAATTTACCGTTCCCGCTGACTGCGTACTCGTTTCTATCGGTAGACGTGCTATGACTCAGGGTATCGGCCTTGAGAACATCGGTGTTATCACCGAGCGCGGTGCTATCGTTACCGACGATCAGATGAGAACAAACGTTGCAGGCGTATGGGCTGCAGGTGACGTAAACGGCAAGTCTATGCTTGCTCATACCGCTTACCGTGAAGGTGAGGTTGCAGTAAACAATATGCTTGGCAAGAAGGACTTCATCCACTACGATTCTATCCCCGCTGTTATCTATACCAACCCCGAGGTTGCCTCCGTTGGTGAAACAGAGGAGACCATCAAGGCTAAGGGTCTTGACGCTAAGTGCCAGAGCTTTACTCTTAAGTACAGCGGTCGTTACATCGCTGAGAACGAGGGCGGCGACGGTATCGTTAAGATCATCATCGGTAATGAGCACAGAAACATTCTCGGTGTTCATATGATCGGTAACTACGCATCCGAGATCATCTACGGTGCGGCTATGATGGTTGAAAAGCAGATGAGAGTTGAGAACGTACAGAAGATGGTATTCCCTCATCCCTCCGTTTGCGAAGTAATCCGCGAGGGATTATTCCAGATCTGATTACAATAAAAAGGAGCTTTTGTGTAACAAAAGCATCCATTAATTCCGAATTCCGCTTTCCGAATTCCGAATTTTAAATATAAAAATAATTATTTTAAGGAGATATAACTATGCCTAAGAGTCAATATGTAGATCCCGGTAAAGTTTTCGAGCCCGGTTTTATTACATTCCAGGACATTCCCGTAAACCAGTACAAGAAGACCTTTGCTGAAGAAAAGAAGCTTTACACCAAGGACGATATGCTCCGTATCTACCGTGATATGAGAATCATCCGTGAGTTCGAGACTATGCTTAACGAGATTAAGACAAAGTCCGCTTACAATGGTGTTGAGTACAACAATCCCGGTCCTGCTCACCTTTCTCTCGGTCAGGAGGCTTCCGCAGTTGGTGAAGCTTACGCACTTGACATCAACGACCTTACCTTCGGTTCTCACCGTTCTCACGGCGAGATCCTTGCAAAGGGTCTTTCCTCTATCCATAAGCTCGACGATGAAGAGCTTTACGACATCATGAAGGAGTTCCTCGGCGGTAGCGTTCTCAGCGTTGTTGAGGGCAAGATGGCTGCTCACGAGAGCATCAAGGAGCTTGCAATCGACTTCCTTCTCTACGGTGCACTTGCAGAGGTATTTGCAAGAACCACAGGCTTTAACAAGGGTCTTGGCGGTTCCATGCACGCATTCTTCATTCCCTTCGGTATCATGCCTAACAACGCTATCGTTGGTGGTGCTGCTCCCGTTGCCCTCGGTGCTGCTCTTTACAAGAGAGCTAACAAGAAGAAGGGTATCGTTGTAGCTAACTTCGGTGACGGTGCTTGCGGCCGTGGTCCTGTTCTTGAGGCTCTCAACATGGCTTCTATGGACCAGATCAAGCAGCTTTGGGGCAAGGACGGCGTTAACGGTGACGGCGGTCTTCCCATCCTCTTCAACGTATTCAACAACTTCTACGGCATGGGCGGTCAGACCCGCGGTGAGACCATGGGTTACGATATGGTTGCTCGTATCGGTGCAGGTGTTAACCCCCAGCAGATGCACGCAGAGCGTGTTAACGGTTACGATCCTCTCGCAGTTATCGACGCTGTTACCAGAAAGAAGGAGCTTCTCCTCAACGGTGACGGTCCTGCGCTTCTCGACGTTGTAACCTACCGTACCACAGGTCACTCTCCTTCCGACTCCTCCACATACAGAACTCAGGAAGAGATCGATGCTTGGAAGGCAGCTGATCCTATCGACGCATACAAGGCTAAGCTCATCAAGGGCAAGATGGCTACAGAGAACGACTTTGCAGCTATCGACGAGGTTATCATCAGCCGTATGACAGAGATCTGCAAGCTCGCTATCAACGACGAGATCTCTCCCAGAATGGATATGGACAAGGATCCCGATGCTATTGCGAACATTATGTTCTCCAACCAGCATGTTAAGTCCATGGATGAGACCAGAGAGCCCGAGGTTCTTGCTCCCAAGGAAGAGAGCCCCAGAGTTAAGGCTATCAAGAACAAGGTTAGAACTCACTTCGACGCTAACGGCAAGCCCGTAGCTAAGGCTAAGGTATATCAGGTTCGTGACGGTCTCTTTGAAGCTATCGTTGACAAGTTCTACGAAGACCCCACCCTTATCGCATACGGTGAAGACAACCGTGACTGGGGCGGTGCGTACGCAGTTTACAGAGGTCTTACCGAGGTTATTCCTTACCACAGATTCTTCAACTCTCCCATTTCCGAGGCTGCTATCGTTGGTTCCGCAGTTGGTTACGCAATGAGCGGCGGTCGTGTTATCGTTGAGCTTATGTACGCTGACTTTATCGGTTGTGCAGGTGACGAGATCTTCAACCAGGTTGCTAAGTGGCAGTCCATGTCCGCTGGTATCCTCAAGATGCCTATCGTTATCCGTGTATCCGTTGGTTCCAAGTACGGTGCTCAGCACAGCCAGGATTGGACAGCTCTTACTGCTCACATCCCCGGCCTTAAGGTTGTATTCCCCTCCACTCCTTACGATGCTAAGGGTCTTATGAATGCAGCTCTTAACGGTACTGACCCCGTTGTATTCTTCGAGTCTCAGAGAGTTTATGACTTTGGCGAAATGTTCCACGAGGGCGGCGTTCCCACCGATTACTACGAAGTAGAAATGGGTGATCCCGACGTTAAGCGCGAGGGTAAGGATATCACCATCCTCACAGTTGGTGCTACTCTCTACAGAGCACTTGATGCAGCAAAGGAGCTTCAGGATAAGTACGGCATTTCCGCTGAGGTTATCGACAGCCGTTCCATCGTTCCCTTCAACTACGACAAGGTTATCGAGTCTGTTAAGAAGACCGGTAAGATCATCATCGTTGGTGACGCTTGTGAGCGCGGCTCCGTAATGAAGGATATGGCAGCTAACATCAACGAGTTCTGCTTCGACTACCTCGATGCTCCCGCTATCGCACTTGGCTCCAGAAACTGGATCACTCCCGCATACGAGCTCGAGAAGTACTTCTTCCCTCAGGCAGACACCATCATCGACGCTATCCACGAGAAGATCATGCCCATCGCTGGTCACGTATCTACTCACGACGTAAGCGACATCGAGAAGGTTGCAAGATCCAAGAAGGGACTCTAATCAATAAAATAAAGGCTTCCGAAAGGAAGCCTTATTTTATTGATAATGCGGAATGCGGCCTGAGGCAAAGCCTCTTGGCACTCCCTCCGGTCGGAATTCGGATCCATGACACCCCGTATCTTCGATACGGTTGGTGGAATTATACAGCGCAATGGCGATAGCCATGGAGTCGTAATGCGGAATTAAGGAAGCCTTTCGGCAAATGCAGAAAGGCTGTTTTATTTTTATAGTGTATCGGCAATGTTGATTGTCTTTTTACCTTTTCGTCTTGCTATCTCTGTGTATTTGTTTGCTCCGCCGTATGAATTGGTAACGTAAGATATTACGTAATCGGAGTGTTCGATCATCCACTCATTTCGCCGGGATATAGCAAAGCGTTTGGGTGATTTTTCTATCCCTTCGGGGTAGAGCGTTTTAGATATGTCATAGGGGTAGCAACTTTCCTGCTTTGCGGGTAAATATGCGATTACAATATTATAGGTAATGTTATGCTTTTTGCTCAACCCGTCAAGTATCTTTATCACCGTCATATCAAAGGCACCGTTGTTGCCTACGTAGAAGCCCTTAACATTATTGTTTAATATTAAATCTTCTATTTGTAATTCAAGCTTACATGATATATCCGCATATAATTTCCTGTGTCCGAAAAAACAACAACACTTCATTTTCTGCACTCCTCAAATATTGACCAGTATAGCGGACAACTTTTGGGACAATTATATCATAAAATATTCTCGGTTGCAACCAATACTGGTCAAAACAGGAGTAATTTATGGAGCAGAAGATAAGACAGGATATGAATATCGGTGTTAACTTACGCAGACTGCGAGATAACAGCGGCTTGTCTCAGGAGAAGCTGTGTGCCGAATTGCAGTTAAGAGGTTGCGACATCGGTCGTTCTACTTATGCAAAATATGAAGCAGGCGAGCTGAACGTAAAGGTAAGCGTTATCATACAGCTGACAAAGATATATAACTGTTCCTTTGACGAGTTTTTCAAGGATCTGGACTAAACAAGGATGTTGCTTTAGAGCAACATCTTTTTTGATCGTTGTATTGTGCAAAATCACTATTAATTTATTGACATTTTTAAACTTTTGGTATATAATAACTAATGATATGCGATAATATCATACTTTTAACACTATAAAGGAGGAGTATGGCAATGACAAAAAGAGTGATATCATTATTGATGACCGTGGTAATGCTGATAGGAGTATCAGCCTTCGCCCTTCCTGTCAATGCCGCCGAGAGCTGCACGATTATATTTGATGCCAACGGCGGTACAGGTGTGGGAATGCCCGAAAATATTACGGTAGATGCGGGAACTATAATCACACTTCCTGCAAGCTCACCCACAAAACCGGGAATGGTTTTTAGAGGTTGGGCATTCAGCAAAGAGGATGCCGACAACGGTGTTATTACCTATGCGGCAGGCACAACTCCTCAGATCCACGTAAACAACGGAGCAATACTTTATGCTTCCTATGCATATTCGGTAGTTCTCAACCACGGTAACCGCGGCTGGGGTAATGCCGCAGTTCAGCTCTATAAATTCCCGGGTAAGGACCTTGAGCTCTATCACAAAAAGGACCTGATCCAGCAGAATTACGGAATGCTCCCCGGTGCTTCGGGAGAGACCACCAACCTTATGGTATTTATGGAGTGGAACACCTCTCAGGCATTTAACGGTTTAGGTGACGGCATAGGCTATCACGAAAGATATACCACCAATGCATCGACTACTCTTTATTGCATCTGGGGTAATCCTGTTGCCTACAACGCCAACGGCGGTACATTCCCCGCAACAGGCACAGACCGCCAGTCAAAGTACGTTGTAAACTGGAGTATAAACCGTCACGATGATACCACCTTCGGTCTGTTTGATTTTCCGGATGAAGAAAACTCACCCGTAAAGGACGGCTGCCGTCTCTATACCAACGAAGCGGGCGAGACCGTTTATGCAAGAGTATTCTTGAACGGCAATATATACCGCTATGAGTCGGATGACAGCTGGCTTGATATGCCTATATTCAACGGCCCCGGCTATAAGTGGGAGGATTTTTATACCTATATTCTGCCCATAGACGAAAGAGCGCTTGAGCTTTATGCAATTTGGGAGCCCTCTGTTACATACAAGGCTAACGGCGGCAAGGGTGCTGACATAGTTGAGTATATGGAGCATATAGGCCCTACACTTTTCAGCTATGCAGATTATACCGTACGTAACAATTCTTTTGTAAACGACGGACGTTTTCTCGGCTGGAATACCAAGCCTGACGGCAGCGGCGAGAGCTACGAGGCAGGTCAGGTGATCACAGACTATGACACAAGCGAGCCTATAATTCTTTATGCTCAGTGGTCTGATGGCTGTGAAGCAAAGGAATATACCGTAACCTTTAATGCAATGGAGGGTTATCTCCCCTTTGAAGCGCAGAGCTTTGAAATAGCTTACGGCGAGAGCTTCAAGGATGCCTTTGAGCTTCCCATACCCACAAGATCGGGGTATCTCTTTAAGGGTTGGTATAACGAAGAAACAGAGTCTTATCTTAATTATGCAGATGAAATCTACTCATTAGACCGTGACAGCGTTTATACAGCAGAGTGGGTGCGTCATGATAATCACTATATCGAGGACTTCAAAGTAGAGTCCACCTGTATGACCGAGGGCAGCTACACCTCTTACTGTACTACCTGTGATTATTACAATACCATTACTTACGGCAAGGTAGAACATACCTTCACCGACTGGAATTATGTAGGCGATACAAATCTTGTTGTAAGAAGCTGTACACTTTGCGGTGCAAGTGAAAATGACGAGATCCCTCCGTCGGTACAGCAGCAGGTAATTGCTTACTGTAACAAGAATGTAGCATACAAGGATGTGGATTTCCCCTATATCGATGTTCTCAATTACCTCGGCCCCGCAATCGACGGTGGTCCCGGTGAATATCCCTTCCAGGAGTCCTACTTTGGTGAGGCTGCCTATATGAGAAAGGTAGCAACTGCAAAGAACCCCAATATCAAAATAGTTTGTACAGTCTTTAACAGAAACATAGTTAAGTTTGAAAATTGGCTGAGAACTCCCGCATCCCGTGCCGAGTTTGCAAACCACCTGACAGGCGTTGTATTTGCAAATAACTTTGACGGTCTTGATATCGACTTTGAGTTCCCGTCGGATCTGTCTCTGCGTGACGAATATGCACTTCTCTTGGGTGAGATCAGAGCAAGATTCAATGCAAAGACCGCACAGACAGGCAGACAGTATATACTGAGTATCGCTACTCCCGCAGCCCATTGGGCAACAGAAAAATTTGACCTTGTTGCCTGCGCTCAGTATCTTGACTACTTTAACATAATGAACTACGACCTCTATTGCGGCTCGGCGGTTCCTTATACACATCACCATACACCTCCCTTTGACAATATCGACCCCTACGGACACGTTCCCACAGGCGGCTCTGTTCAGGGTGATATCAATATGTACAAGGCTCTTGGTATCCCCGGAGAAAAGATAGTTTCGGGTATGGGTCTTTATTCAAGAGAGTGGCAGGGCGTTCCCAACCGTAACAACGGTCTCTTCCAGCCCGCAGCACTCCAGGCAAGTAACTATCACTATGACCTGCTTTTGGCATCCTTTGTTAACCGTAACGGCTATGTCCGTTACTGGGACGATACCTCAAAGGCACCTTATCTCTTTAACGCAGGAGCAGGTATATTCCTCTCCTACGAGGACCCCGAATCCATTAACTATAAGTGTCAGATAGTTTCAAAGGAAAGAGTCCGCGGTGTTATGGTATTTGACTACGTAACCTGCGACGGTACCGGAATATTTGCACATATAAGAAATCAGCTGGGCTCTGTGCTTCACGCCTGCACACCCGGCAGAACCGAGACAAAGGCGGCAAGCTGCAGTGAAAACGGCTATACCAAGACCTACTGCTATTTCTGTGAAGCCCTTATCAAGCATACCGAGGTATACCACGAGGGTCATTATGCCACCGACTGGACTGTAGTTACCCCCGCAACAAAGGGTAGCGCCGGTATAGAAGAGGCAATATGCCTTAACTGTAACGAAAGCTTCACAAGAGAGATTCCCGCATTGGGCTATAAGATAAGCTTTGATGCAGGTGAGGGCAAAAAGCTCGGCTCCACCGCATTTATAATTCAAAAGGGTCAGAACTATGCAGAGATTGTAGGCGAGGATCCTCAGGCGATTCTCGAAGACACAAGCCTTGTTGGTTGGTATGCTGACGGCTATATGCTTAATACCGCAGACAGCTTTGACTTTGATGATGATGTAACCTTTACAGCAGTATGGGAAGAAGAGGGCGAGCACACCCACAGATATACCTCAAAGGTAACAAAGGAAGCAAGCTGTACCGCAGACGGTGTTATCACCTACACCTGCCGCTGCGGAGACAGCTATACAGAGATGATCCCCCAGCTCGGTCACGAATATGTTGGCTGTGAGACCCTTGCTCCCACCTGCGGTGCAGAGGGCGAATATACCTATACCTGTACCAACTGCGGGGAGGGCTACACCGAAAGTATTGCTAAGCTTGATCACAGCTTTGACACAGGAACTACCACTACAATGCCTGCATGTACCACTGAGGGTACAAAGACCTATACCTGTACGGTATGCGGTGAAACCAAGACTGAATCTATCGCGGCTCTCGGTCATGTATGGAGAGCCTGGGAGGTAGTAAAGGAAGCAACCGAGACTGAGGACGGCTTACAGCAAAGAATCTGCCGTCGCGGCTGTGGTACGGTTGAAGAAGAGATCATCCCCGCACTCGGCGGTGGAGAGGTAACCGAGGTTACAGTATCCTCCGACGGTCCTAACCTTACTATCAGCGGTATGGTTGATGTAAAGGATGTATTTATCGCTCTTGGTGATTACAATACCTACGCAGATGTTAAGGCAAACGCAGTAGTTCGTCTTACTCCCGATAAGCTTGCGGGAGCAGAGTCCTATACATACACACTCAAGGCAGGCGGTTACTACACCGTTCTTGTAAGATACAATGACGGCACAAGCGTATATCTGTATGAACAGATAGATGTTACCGAGCCCGGTTTCTCTGCAGACGGCTTACAGCTTACAGTATCTAACCTTGATAATGTAAAGGTTATCAGAACCGCATACGGTGAATACACCACAGTATCTCAGATCAAGAAGGCAGAGGGCGCAAGAGCCTTCACCGCAAAGAACGACATCAAGGGTGCTGATTCCTATAAGATCCAGTACAGATACAACGGTAAGGTAACAGTAGCAGTACAGTACAATGACGGCTACACCAAGATCTACACCTATACCGTAGAGCAGAAGGTTCCCGTATTTACACAGTCTAACAATGTAGTTACCATCGGCAATATCGACGATCTCTACATCGTAAGATATGCTCCCGGCGAGTGGAAGACATCATCCGAGATCAAGAAGGCAGCAGGCTCTGTAGCTATCAAAGCTTCTGCAGCAGTTGACGGTGTGATCACCGTAAAGAACCTCAAGTCGGGTACTTACACATTCTGTGTTCAGTATAACGATGAGTCTTATAATTATTACGTAATTACCGTAGAATAATATAATGAAGAAAACAGCAGGGGTAACCCTGCTGTTTTCAACCATAATTCCGCACTCCGTGTTCCGACCGGAGGGAGTGCCAAGAGGCTTTGCCTCAGGCCGCATTCCGCATTCCTCTCATTTTCCGTTCATTATTTCCGCTTGACTTTTACTTTTAGCTTTGCTATAATATTTCCATTAATTTACGACGGAGGTAATTATGCTTTTAGCTATTGATATCGGCAACACAAACATAGTGCTTGGCGGCTTTGTGGAGGATAAGTTATCCTTTATGGCTCGTATCGCTACAAATCCCTCAAAGACCGAGGACGAGTATGCCACAAAGATAAAAAGCGTTCTCTGTCTCCACGGCATAGAGAAGGCAGAGCTGAGAGGCGGTATTATCTCCTCTGTTGTTCCGCCCCTTACCTCTATTGTCAAAAAGGCTATACAGAAGGCCTACGGCATCGAGTGTATGACCGTAGCACCCGGCATCAAGACAGGCATCAACCTGCTCTGCGACTCGCCCTCCACCGTTGGCTCCGACCTTATATGCGGCTGCGTTGCGGCGCATCACATCTACGGCAGCCCCTCACTTATAGTTGATATGGGTACTGCAACCAAGATACTTCTGGTTGACAAGAACGGTGCTTTCTGCGGCTGCTCCATCATCCCCGGTGTCAACATTTCGCTGAAAGCTCTTGCAAGCGGTACCGCACAGCTTCCCCAGATAGGTCTTGAAGCGCCTAAGTCTGTTATCGGTAAGAACACCGTTGACTGTATGCGCTCGGGTGTTGTGTTCGGTCACGCATCTATGATCGACGGCATGATTGACCGTTATATCGAGGAGCTGGGATACGACCTTAAGGTATATGCAACAGGCGGTCTTGCTCCCGCCATCGTGCCTCACTGCAAGCACGAGATAACCTATGACGATCACCTTGTATTAAAGGGATTGAACATCATTTACAAAAAGAATAATTAATTGTGTATAACTCATTTGAGTTAATATAAATTTTTATGCGTCGCACCACATAAGTGGGTGACAGCAAGGAGGAAATTTTTATGAACACACAAGCGAGAAGAAAGAAGACCGAGCAGCTGGCCTTGTTAGCTTTGTTTACTGCATTGGTCGCTGTGCTTGCCTATTATGGCGGTTTTATCAAGATTGGAGGTCTTGCATCGATCTCTCTTACTCTGATACCTGTTGTTCTCGGTGCGGCACTTTGCGGACCTTGGGCAGGTGCTTGGCTTGGAGCAGTATCCGGAATAGTATTCTTCTTTACTGCAGATGCAGGCTTTTGGTTTGGACTCAGCATACCCGGAACCGTTATAACAGTTATGTTAAAGGGAATCCTGTGCGGACTTTGTGCCGGCTTAGTCTACAAGCTGCTCGAAAAGAAAAACAAGTATTTGGCGGTGGCAACAAGTGCTGTAGTTTGTCCTGTTGTTAATACCGGTATATTCATATGTGGATGCTTTGCATTCTTTATGGATGCGGTAAATTCAGGTGCTGCCGAAAAGGGAATGTCGGTAGGCATGTACCTTATAATTGTATTTGTAGGATTGAATTTTGTGTTTGAGCTTGTAACCAACATCATCCTCAGCCCTGCAATTGTAAGATTACTTAACATCAAAAAGAAATAAGAAAAGGCAGTCGTTTGACTGCCTTTTTTGAAAAGATGCGGATGTTGTATTGCAAACCGCGATACAATATGATATAATGATAGACGAAAGGTGGTGCCAATATGGCTAATAAAACAGCAAACGTAACTGCGAGGGTAAATCCCGAAGTCAAAAGACAAGCCGAAGAAGTATTACAGCAGCTCGGTGTTCCGGTTTCGGTTCTGATCGATTCGCTATACCGTCAGATCATTATGACCAACAGCATACCTTACTCTTTTGCGCTTAACACATTACCGACCCGTGATACTATGACGGACGCACAGTTTGATCGGATGATGGCAAAGGGCTTGGAGCAGGCAAAGAACGGACAGGGTGTAAGTCTGAGTGACGCTTTCTCTGAGATAAACGACAATATTTGATATGAAAGTTAATTTAACCGACCACGCCGTTGAACAGTTGAAAAATATCGTATGGTATATTTCTAAAGTTCTTTTGGAACCCGAGACGGCGAAACGAGTGTCGAAAAGGATCGAGGATGAAATTTCCTCACTTGATCATATGCCTTACCGTTATCCTCTTGTAACCGAGGAGCCTTGGCGAACGCAAGGAATACGCAAAACAACGGTGAAAAATTTTATAGTTTACTATTGGATCGACGACGACAATTCTACGGTTTGGGTCACGGCGGTTGTATATGGCAGAAGGGATCAGATATCCGCTTTGAGAAATATGTAACAGGCAGTCTATGACTGCCTGTTATTATTTGATCAGCGTATGTCCGCAATCAAAGCATTTGATTGCGTTTATATGATTTTCGATACCGCATATGGGACATATGTAGCTTTTTTGATCATCCTTGAATACTACGTACTGCTTTGTGCAGCCTATATGTAATATATAGCTGCCGATAGGGTAGATATCCATAATGCTGTTCAGCGGAACATTTTTCGGCAGACGGATTATCTTATTGGATGTCGTATCTCCGTTTTTTATAGAGAACATTAAAAACGTACCCGATGTCTTGCGATAGGGAACTAGTCTGTTTGCACCGCGGACGGGAAGCTCTACCGTAAGATCTTTTATCTTGACAACCTCTCCTGCCCAAGTCTTATCAAAAAGATTGTTTTTGAAAACAGGGAGATTATAAAATATGATAAATGATACGATAAGTCCGATGACTACACCGACAGGCGGGATATATTGGCATGATATACATATGAATGTAACTATGCCCATGAGTGCAAGAAAGAACAGGACGTAGGGAATACGGCGTTTTAGTATATACATTCGGATGTCTTTGGGGATTTTGAAGTCTTTCATTTTTATCACCTTAAGTATATATTACATTATAACATGTCGAAAGTCAATATTACTATACTGAAATCAAATTTCACCAACCACAGTTTTAATGTATCTGACGTCGGTGAAGTTTTTACGCTTTGCGGAAAAGTATTGTAATTAGAGAGCACCTCACCCTCGTACAGTGATATACGCTATAGCAGATCAAGTGCTTCCCCTCAAGGGGAGGGACTATTGATCGTAGCCTCACCCTCGTGTGATGATGCACGGCTACAGCTTACTTCACCCGATTGAAGGGTCAAGGGACAGGTCCCTTGAAAGAAAAAAACTCGACCTAAGTCGAGTTTTCTTTTCTTGTTTTAAGTTAGATAAGCTCCTTAACCTTGGAAGCCTTACCAACTCTGCCACGGAGATAATAGAGCTTAGCTCTTCTAACCTTACCGCGTCTGATAGTTTCAACCTTTTCAACGTTGGGAGAGTGAACGGGGAATGTCTTCTCAACGCCTACACCGTAGGAAATTCTTCTAACTGTGAAAGTCTCGGAAATTCCGCCGCCGTGACGGGCAATAACTGTACCCTCAAAAAGCTGAATTCTTTCTCTTGCACCCTCTTTGATCTTGTTGTGTACACGAACTGTGTCACCAATCTTGATCTCGGGTACCTCTGTCTTTAACTGCTCACTTGTAAAAGCCTTAATAAGATCCATTGTAGCTTTCCTCCTAATTCTTAACGGATATTCTTGCAGAGCGTCGCAGCGGACTATCCGTGTCATATTTATAACAGCGAGATTATATCACAGTTTTTTCCTAAATGCAACACTTTTTTAAAAGTTTATTTTTTTGTTACAATTGCGGCAAGCTGCCGCACCCAAACTGCGCCCGTCAGCATCCTATTTCAAATCACACGGAATGTGGATCTATAGAAAAATAAAATTTTATAAAGGTCTTGTAAAAACAGACAGTATGTTATATAATATATTATTATACTAAATATGTCAAGAGGAAAAGACTATGAAATATCTTGTACTTGTAACAGACGGCGCAGCCGATTATCCTATAGAAGAGCTGGGCGGAGCTACTCCCCTGGAGAAGGCGAACAAGCCTAACATCGATGCTTTGGCTAAAAAAGCCTTCTGCGGAACGGTATCCAATGTTCCCGAGGGTATGGTTCCCGAAAGCGATACCGCAAATATTGCAATTATGTCCTATGACCCAAAGATCTACTCCAAGGGCAGAAGTCCCCTTGAGGCAGTAAGCATGGGTCTTAGTATGACCCCCACTCAGACAGCCTTCCGTACCAATGTAGTTACAATGGGCGACGAGGAGGGCTACGAAAACAAGACTATGATCGACCACTCGGCAGACGAGATCACAACAGCCGAGGCCGATGAGCTTATCAAGGCTATTGACGCTGAGCTTGGTGACGAGCTTAAGCATTTCTATACAGGTGTAAGCTACCGTCACTGTCTGCTCTGGGAAAACGCTCCCGAAAATGTGGACTTTATGAGACCCCATGATATCTTAGGTCAGAAGGTTACAGAATATCTTCCTCCCGAGCCCTTCCTTACCTTACAGAAGAAGAGCTGGGACATCCTTACAAATCATCCCGTAAACAAGGCGAGAGTAGAAAGAGGCCTTCGCCCCGCAAACTCTATCTGGCTCTGGAGCCCCGGCAAGAAGCCTGCGCTTCCCAACTTCAAGGAAAAGTGGGGAGTTGAGGCAGCGGTCATCTCTGCCGTTGACCTTATCAAGGGTATCGGTCTCTGTGCAGGCATGGAGTCTATCGATGTTGAGGGTGTAACAGGTAACGTACATACCAACTATAAGGGCAAGGCGGATGCGGCTATAGATGCATTCAAGAGAGGAAAGGAATTTGTTTACATCCATGTAGAAGCTCCCGACGAGTGCGGCCACCGTGCCGAGCTTGACAACAAGATCCTTTCTGTTGAGCTTATTGACGAAAAGATCCTTAAGCCTGTATACGAATACCTTGTATCTACAGGCGAGGATTTCAAGATACTTATCCTCCCCGACCATCCCACACCTATCTGCACCCGTACACACGCTATGGATCCCGTTCCCTTTGTGCTTTATTCCTCCAATGAAGAGGTAGAGGGAGCAGACTCCTTCAGCGAAAAGGCAATGGTGGGCAAGACCTATATTTCTGACGGAAGCACACTTCTGTCCTATATGATAAAGGAATAAGATAATGGATAACAATCAGATCGAAGCCGAGGTTAACACCGATAAGGCAGTAAAAAAGGAAAAGCAGAAATTCAGCCTTTGCCGCTCCGTGTTTGAATGGGTAGAGCTTGTAGCCATTTCCATAACCGTGGTAATACTGATACTCAACTGCTTTGCAAGATATTCTCCCGTTGACGGTCAATCTATGAACGAGACCCTGCAGCATCAGGATATACTGATACTGAGCGATTTGTTCTATACACCCAAAAACGGAGACATAGTGGTATTTGCTTCTCAGCAAACAAAATATGATACCCCTTATGTCAAGCGTGTAATTGCGGTTGCGGGTCAGACTGTTGACTATGATCCGGTAACAGGCAGAGTTACCGTTGACGGTAAGGTTCCCGAGTGGGAAAAATATGCGGTTCATAAGACCAACGATGTAATCACGGGAGAAACGGTATATTGGGAGTATAATACGGAGGACGATACCGTAACCAAAAACGGTCAGCCCTGTGATATGGCAGAGTATGAAGAACAGAGAAACAAGGGCTATGATGTTGGTCAGGTGACATATCCCTATACCGTACCCAAGGGACATATATTTGTAATGGGTGATAACCGTTGGCACTCCAGCGACAGCCGCTTGATCGGAGCTGTTGATGTAAGAACGGTCCTTGGTAAAGTGGTGTTCAGACTTTTCCCGAATACGGGAATTGTAGATTAATTAGGAGTTAGGAGTTAGGAGTTAATGAAGATTTTTGTTTCTTTATGAAACAAAAATCCACATTAATTTTGCATTTTGCATTTTGCATTCTCCGAAGGAGGTATTTATGCCGTCAAATCAGATACAGTGGTTTCCCGGCCATATGGCCAAGACCCGCCGACTGATAACAGAAAATCTTTCGGCAGTTGATATAGTAATAGAAATTCTTGATGCCCGTATTCCCGAAAGCTCCAAGAACCCCGAGATTATGAGACTTTGCAAGGACAAGCCCATGCTTACTCTTCTTTCAAAGTCCTCTCTTGCAGACCCTGCGGCCTCTGATAAATGGAGAGCATATTATCAGAAGAACGACCGTCACTGTATGTTTATCGACAGCGTAACAGGTGCAGGTGTCAAGGATATCGGGGACGCGGTGCGTGAGGTTCTCAAGGAAAAGGTAGAAAAATACGAAAGCAAGGGTATGCAGGGTAGAGCCTTAAAGGCGATGATCGTTGGTATACCCAATGTTGGCAAGTCCTCTCTTATCAACCGTCTTGCGGGACAGAAAAAGGCAAGGGTAGAGGATCGTCCCGGCGTTACAATGACAAAGCAATGGGTAACCACCAATGTGGGACTTGAGCTTCTTGATATGCCCGGAGTTCTCTGGCCCAAGTTTGAGGACGAATATGTAGGCGAGAATTTAGCTATCACGGGAGCTATCAAGGATCAGGTAATGGATCTTGACCGTATCTCCTGCGCTCTTGTTTCAAGACTGCGTAAGAGATATCCCGAGCTTCTTTGCGAGAGATACAAATTAGGTGATATTTCTCAGTATGACGACCTTGAGGACTGGGAGCTTGCTGAGGTCATCGGCAGAAAGAGAGGCTTCCTTATCTCGGGCGGAGAGGTAAGCTGGGAGAGACTGTCAAACATTCTTCTTGACGAGTTCAGAGGGGCAAAGATAGGAAGAATAACCTTAGAATTACCCGGAGAGAGATAATGAACTGGGATTACGAAAATAAATACTTTGAACAGGGCTACACCTGGGTATGCGGTACAGACGAGGCAGGCAGAGGCCCCCTTGCAGGGCCTGTGGTAGCCGCCGCCGTCATACTTCCCGAGGGGCTTATGATAGACGGCCTTAACGATTCAAAAAAGCTCTCGGAAAAGAAAAGGGAAAAGCTCTATGATATTATCAGAGAAGAGGCGGTAAGCTTTGCCATATGCGAGGCAAGTGTGGAGGAGATAGATACACTCAATATTCTCAACGCCTCTCAGCTTGCTATGAGAAGATGCGTAGAGCAGCTTGTTCCCAAGCCCGAGGTAGTGCTTGTTGACGGCAATATAGCAAGGGATTTTCCCATAATTGCCGAACCTGTAATCAAGGGTGATGCACTTTCTCCCTCTATAGCCGCGGCATCCATACTTGCAAAGGTTACAAGGGACAAAATGCTGGTGGAGCTTGACGCACAGTACCCCGAATATAATTTTAAAAAGCATAAGGGCTATCCCACAAAGGAGCATCGCGAAGCCGTTATCAAATACGGCCCCAGCCCGGTGCATAGAAAGACCTTTTTAAAATTTCTCGATAAATGAGTACAAAAAAGGAAACAGGCGATTACGGTGAAAGACTTGCAAAACGGTATCTCAGATTCCGTTTTTACCGTATTCTTGAAACAAACTATAAAACAAGACACGGTGAGATAGATATTATCGCCAAAAAGGGAAAGCATATCGTCTTTATAGAGGTCAAGACCCGAAAGCAGGAGCATACCGAGGTCTACGGCAGACCCGCCCTTGCGGTAAACTATCAAAAGCGCGAGCACATGAGGTACAGCATAAAAAGCTATCTTGCCCGCAGTAATAGTAAGCTAATACCGAGAATAGATATTATAGAGGTATATTTATCAGAGAAGGGACACCGTATAGAGCATATAAAAAATGCTTTCGGCGCACAGGGATGAAGCTGATTGATCTGCATTGTGACACTCTTTACGAAATGTACAAAAGAGACTGTCACTTTGATAAAAATGAACTTAACATAAGCCTTAAAAAGGCAGAATGCTTTGATGAATACAAGCAGGTTCTTGCAGTATGGAGTCAAAATGACTTAAGCGAGGAAGAATGCTTTAAGCAATTTCTTTCGGTATATGAGATATATAAGGAAAGGATCCCAAAGGATTTCCCTCATGTTCTTGCAGTTGAGGGAGGCAAGGCTCTTGGCGGCAGAATAGAAAGCCTTAAGCTCCTTTATGATATGGGAGTTTGCTTTCTTACCCTTGTATGGGCAGGGGAGTGTTCTCTTGGCGGTGCTCACGATACCGATATAGGATTGACCGATTTCGGCTATGAGGTACTCAACGGTTGCTTTGAGCTTGGCATCATACCCGATATCTCCCACGCAAGCGATGTGATGTTTTGGCAGGTTTACGAGGAAGCAAAAAAGCGCGGAAAGCCCTTTGTTGCCACCCATTCTAACAGTAGATCGGTACATAATCACAGAAGGAACTTGACAGATGAGATGTTCTGTGCTATAAAAGATGTTCAGGGTGTTGTGGGTATCAGCCTTGAGCCTACCCATACCTCGGCGGGTGAAGTGACGGTCAGGGATATATGTAAGCATATTCTTCATTATATATCTCTTGGCGGCGAGGACAATATCTGTCTTGGCTGTGACCTTGACGGTGTTACCCGTAATATAAAGGATATTCCCGACATTTCACATCTTCCAAAGCTCTATGAGGCATTGAGGGCAGAGGGTGTGGATGCGGATAAAATATTTTATAACAATGCAAATAATTTTCTTATAAGGAATGTAAAAATATGAAATACTACAGCACAAGAAATCTAAATCAAGAGGGAGTATCTGCGGCTCAGGCTATAAAGCAGGGTCTGTGTAATGACGGCGGTCTCTTTATGCCCGAGACTATTCCCGCGCTTACTCTTGAGGATATCACGGCTCTCAAGGATAAGAGCTATGCGCAGAGAGCGGCATATATCCTCTCCCTTTTCCTTACAGACTATACATACGAGGAGCTTTTGGCAGATTGCTCCGAGGCATACGGTGAAGCTCGCTTCAAGGGCGGTGCCGCACCTCTTGCAACCCTTAATGACAACACAAGTGTGCTCGAGCTCTGGCACGGTCCCACAAGCGCATTCAAGGATATGGCGCTTCAGATAATGCCCAGACTTCTTTCCCGCGCCCTTGACAAGACAGGCGAGGAGAGAACCGCATTTATACTTGTTGCTACCTCAGGTGACACAGGTAAGGCAGCTCTTGAGGGCTACCGTGATGTAAACAAGGTAAGAATTACAGTATTCTATCCCGTTGACGGTGTCAGCCGTGTTCAGAAGCTTCAGATGGCTACCCAGGAGGGCGAAAATGTTGAGGTTTGTGCAGTTATCGGTAACTTTGACGATGCACAGAACGGCGTAAAGAAGATCTTTTCTGACAAGGCAATGGCAGAAAAGCTCAACGCCAACGGCTATTTCCTTTCCAGCGCCAACTCTATAAACTGGGGCAGACTTGCTCCCCAGATCGCATACTATGTTTCCGCTTACTGCGACCTTGTGGCTCAGGGTAAGATCGCTCTTGGCGACAAGATGAACGTATGCGTTCCCACAGGTAACTTCGGCAATATCTTTGCCGCTTATATCGCAAAGCGTATGGGTCTGCCCGTAAACAAGTTCATCTGTGCCTCCAACAAGAACTCTATCCTTACAGATTTCTTAAACGAGGGCAAGTATGACCGCAACCGCGATTTCTATACCACCATGTCCCCCTCTATGGATATCCTTATCTCCTCCAACCTGGAGAGACTTCTCTATCTCGTTGGCGGAAGCGAGCGTACCGCACAGTATATGAAGGATCTTAATGAGAAGGGCGTATATACAGTAGATGCAGATATCAAGGCAGCACTGGATGCCGAGTTTGCAGGCTATTTTGCAGACGAGGACGAGTGTGCCGCTACCATAAAGAGCACCTTTGCAGACGGCTACCTCTGTGATACTCACACCGCAGTTGCAATTACAGCGGCTAAGAAGTATCAGGCAGAGTCGGGCGATGACACATATACAGTTGTTGCCTCCACCGCCAGCCCCTATAAGTTTGCGGCAGATGTTTACAAGTCCATCAAAGCAGATGCAGATTTTGCCGATGACTATGACGCACTGCCCGCACTTAATGAGCTTTCCGGTGTTGAGATTCCCGAAGGACTTGCAACCCTTATGTCAAAGACAGTCCGCTTTGACAAGGTAATCGATGCCGCAAAGATGCCTGAGGAAGTGCTTTCCGAGCTTGGAATACAGTAACAAAAAAAGCGCATCTGCGGATGCGTTTTTTGTTAAATGAAAGGAGGTTTACTATGGCATTATTCACCCTTGCCGACACCCATCTGTCCATAACCACACACAAGCCTATGGACATTTTCGGATCCCGCTGGAAGGATCACACCAACCGAATAAAAGAAGAATGGGAAGCCGTAGTTACTCCCGACGATACCGTGGTCATCCCCGGTGATATCTCCTGGGGCATGAACTTTGAGGAGGCCAAGGAGGATTTTTTGTTCCTTGACGCTCTTCCCGGACATAAGCTGATAAGTAAAGGCAATCACGATTATTGGTGGGCTACAAAGACCAAGCAGGATGCCTTCTTTAATGAGATAGGTATTACCACCATAAGTCAGCTTTATAACAATGCTTATAAGATAGGCGATCGTATGGTTTGCGGAAGCCGTGGCTGGTATAATGATGACCACAACGCACCAAAGGATTCTGATTATGACAAGATAGTCAACCGCGAGGTTGGACGAATGGAGCTGAGCATCAAGGCGGCAAACGATATCGATCCGAACCTCGAAAAGCTGATGTTTTTGCACTTTCCTCCCGTGTTCGGAGACTATGTCTGTCAGGAGATAGTTGACTGTCTCAAGCGGCATAATATCCGCCGCTGCTATTACGGTCATATCCACGGTAAGTACAGCTGTCCCCCGGTGCACAGCTATGAAGGAATAGATTTTTATATCATTTCGGCTGATTATCTTGAATTTAAGCCTATGTTGATTATTTAACAAATTGAAAATTTTACATATTTTACTTGACTTTACATTATAAATAAGTACAATGTATTTGTTATAAAAGTTTTAAGAGATGAAAGGACATTGAAAACAATGGTAAAAGTAAACAACATTGAGACCAACAAGGTAGAATTAGAGTTTACTATTGATAAGGAGAGCTTCGATAAGGCATGTAACGCCGCATACAAGAAGCAGGTAGGCAAGATCCAGATCCCCGGCTTCCGTAAGGGTAAGGCTCCCAAGGCTATGATCGAAAAGATGTACGGCGCAGGCGTATTCTATGAAGATGCATTAAACGATCTTCTTCCCGATGCAGTAGAGGCAGCAGTTAAGGAGGCAGACATCAAGGTTGTCAGCGCTCCCGAGTATGATATTGATACAATTGACGAAAACGGCGTTGTAGTTAAGGCTAAGTTCTTTGTATATCCCGCAGTAGAGCTCAAGGAGTACAAGGGTCTCAAGGCTGAGCGCAATGTAAAGAGCGTTACCGCAACCGAGGTAAACGAGGAGATCAAGAGAGTTCAGCAGAGAAATGCAAGAACTATCGATGTAACCGACAGAGCAGCTAAGAAGAACGATACAGTTAACATTGACTATGCAGGCTCTGTAGACGGTGTTCTCTTTGAGGGCGGTTCTGCACAGGGTCACGACCTCAAGCTCGGCTCCGGCCAGTTTATCCCCGGCTTTGAGGATCAGATCATCGGTCATAAGATCGGTGAGGAGTTTGATGTAGAGGTAACCTTCCCCGAAGAGTACCACGCAGCAGATCTTGCAGGCAAGGCAGCAGTATTTGCTACCAAGATCAATGCTATCAAGTATGAGGAGCTTCCCAAGCTTGACGACGAGTTTGCAAAGGATGTTTCCGAATTTGACACACTTGCTGAATACAAGGCAGATGTTAAGGCTAAACTCACAGAGAGAAACGAAAAGGCAGCTGACGCTGAGGTAAACGAGCTTCTTATGGAAGCACTCAGAGCAAACCTTGAGTGCGAAGTTCCCGCTCCCATGGTAGAGCGCGAGGCTGAGAATATGGTTCGTGACTACGATACCAGACTCCGTATGCAGGGTCTTGATCTCGCTACCTACTTCAAGTATACAGGTCAGACACTCGAAACTCTCCGTGCTCAGTTTATGCCCGAGGCAGAAAAGCAGGTTAAGACCAGACTTGCTCTTGAGAAGATCGCACAGACAGAGGCTCTTGAGGCTTCTGAGGATGAGATCAACGAGGAGTACAAGAAGCTTTCCGAGGCTTACGGTGTAGAGGTTGACAGAGTTAAGGAGCTTGTTGATGATTCTGCAATTGCAGAGGACATCAAGGTAAACAAGGCATTCGAGCTTGTTCGCGCTGAAGCTAAGATCACCAAGAAGAAGGCAGCTAAGAAGACCGAGGCTAAGGCTGAGGGCGAAGAGACTGCCGAAGAGGAAAAGCCTGCAGCTAAGAAGACAACTGCCAAGAAGACAACCAAGAAGGCAGCTGAAAAGAAGACCGAAGATAAATAATCTTTTCAATCACTTGCATCCTTGGTGCAAGTGATTGTTGTATATGGACATCACAAAAAACATACTGTAGGGGCGGATATCATCCGCCCGCACAAAACAGCAACAATTATATTTAGGAGGTAAATAAAATGGCATTAGTACCAACCGTCATTGAACAGACCAACCGTGGCGAAAGAGCATATGATATATACTCAAGACTTTTAAACGACCGTATTATCTTTCTTGCAGATCAGGTAAACGATGTAACTGCATCCCTTGTGGTTGCTCAGCTTCTTTTCCTTGAGGCACAGGATCCCGACAAGGATATCTGTATGTACATCAACAGCCCCGGCGGAAGCGTATCTGCAGGTATGGCGATCTATGACACAATGAACTACATCAAGTGTGATGTATCCACCGTATGTATCGGTATGGCGGCAAGCATGGGCGCGTTCCTGCTTTCCTCGGGTGCAAAGGGTAAGAGAATCGCACTTCCCAACAGCGAAATTATGATCCACCAGCCTCTTGGCGGTATGCAGGGTCAGGCATCCGATATCAAGATCCACGCAGACCACATTCTGCGCACCAAGGCAAAGCTCAATGAGATCCTTGCTCTTAATACCGGTAAGCCTCTTGAGCAGATCGAGCGCGACACCGACCGTGATAACTTCTTAACAGCTCAGCAGGCTTTAGAGTACGGTCTTATAGACAAAGTTTTTGATAAGAGAGCGTAATTTTTAATGGCTAACGAAAACAACACAAAAAACACACCCTACCGTTGTTCCTTTTGCGGCAGAGAAGAGAAGGATGTGCTTTTCCTTATTCCTTCTCCCGTCAACAGAGGTACATTTATATGTAACGACTGTGTGGATGCCTGCACCGAGCTTCTCGGTGACTATGCTCCCGAGGCTGTAAAGACCTCGGATGGCGGTAAGCTGACCTACGAGACACTTCCCAAGCCCGTAGCTATCAAGGCTACCCTTGACGAATATGTTATCGGACAGGATGCGGCAAAAAAGGCATTGGCGGTAGCGGTATACAATCACTATAAGCGTATCCTTTCCAAGGACAGGAAAAAAGATGACGACGGTGTGGAGATACAAAAGAGCAATGTTCTGCTCCTTGGCCCTACAGGTGTGGGTAAGACCTTCCTTGCTCAGACATTGGCAAAGACCCTCAAGGTTCCCTTTGCCATAGCCGATGCCACCACTCTTACCGAGGCAGGCTATGTGGGTGAGGATGTAGAGAACATATTGCTGCGCCTTATTCAGGCGGCTGATTTTGACATCGAGCTTGCAGAGAAGGGTATCATCTATATCGACGAGATCGACAAGATCTCCCGTAGAAGTGAAAACCGCTCCATCACCCGTGATGTATCAGGTGAGGGCGTTCAGCAGGCACTTTTAAAGATACTTGAGGGAACGGTATCAAATGTTCCTCCTCAGGGCGGCCGTAAGCATCCCAACCAGGACTTTATACAGATCAATACCGAAAACATCCTCTTTATCTGCGGCGGTGCCTTTGACGGTATCTCCGAGATAATCGAGAAGCGCAAGGGCAGCGGCTCTATGGGCTTTGGCGCAGAGGTAAAGACAAAGCAGGATAAGCAGCAGACCGCTATCTACAAGGATGTAGGCCCCCACGATATTATGAAGTACGGACTTATCCCCGAGCTTGTGGGCCGTCTGCCTCTTATAGTAGGCCTTGAGGGACTTGACCGCGATGCTCTTGTACGCATCTTAAGAGAGCCCAAAAATTCACTTATCAAGCAGTACAAAAAGCTGTTCGGTATGGATAATATGGAAATAGAGTTTACCGACGAGGCTCTTTACAAGGTGGCAGATCTTGCTATAGAGCGTAATATCGGTGCAAGAGGTCTGCGCTCCATTATGGAGGAGATGATGCTCACAATGATGTATGAGCTTCCCTCAAAGACCGAGGTCAAAAAGGCCATCGTTAACGAAAAGGTGGTTACGGGCGAGGGCGAGCCTGAGCTTATAACAGAATAATAAAATGTCCTGTGACACGATGTATCACAGGACATTACAGACTGTCGAAAAAGTCGGTCGGCCGTGTGGGGCAAGTTGCCCCTGCCATACTACGCGCTGTAGGACATTGGACATTTATCATAAAAAACACGACACAACGCAAAAAGCATCTTACCAATATGGAAAGTTATTATTATAATGACTATATCTCCCAATATAGTCTGATAAGTATTCAAAAGTGGTGTATACATCGAGTATACACCACTTCTTCACACTTTCCCGCGAAAAGGGTCACTACCGTACTTAGTACGCCTACGGACCCTTTTCACGAAAACCGACACTTCCTTTTTCGAAGTCTGCCAGCGTGTCGATAGGTTTATCGACACGCTGAAATGTCCTGTGACACGATGTGTCACAGGACATTATTATATTTATTTATCGCCGCACAGCATATGGCATTGATCTTGGGTGAGCAGTCCTTTTCCTGCCATATACCCACATCATTTCTTTTTGACATAAGTCTTTGATATACGGTATGTCTTTGCTCAAGACCGTAGACAGAGAGGGCATATAACAAAAGCGCGGTCATTTCTGTATCAAGCACTTTTTTCGACAGTCCTTTCAGTATGCCTGGTATATCATCAAACATAGGAATATCAAGCCCTAAATATATCATTACAAGCAGGGGCAGATCTGACAGCTGTTCGGTGTTGTCGGGGATATTGGAGGGCAGATCTGCATCCTCAAAGCAGTCTGTACAGGCATAGGTGGAGTGGCGTGTGCGTTCAAGCCATACCCCGTTTTGCTTGCAATAAGGACATAAGCCGAATTTAAATCTTGCAAGACGGAGGTTTTCTCTGCGCTTGCGGGAATTAAGAGCCGCCTTGTCACCGCGGACAAAGTTTTCGCGATAGAGCTTTTTACATCTGTCGGCATATTTTCCGCCGCTTCGGATGTATAAAAGTGTATCTATAGCCGAGCCGTCCTCGCTGTCCTTACAGCCAAGCGCGCCGTGTACTATACTCTCATCATCAAAGGTGATAATGGGAAAATTGTGCTTTATTCCCAAAAGCTTAAGGGAATAGAGATACAAGGGATCCTTTTCGTAGCCTATAGAGGTATACACGGTATCAAGAGCATTGGAAAGCTCGGTTTTTTCTACCGGCTTGCTTTCGTATACATCTTCAGACATCCTTGCGGCGTTTCTCAGCAGAGCCGCAGGATCCTCCCCCTGACATATTATTATTTCGTGACAGCCCTCGGGTACTGTAAGAATACTGTTGATGCTGTTATAGTACATTTCACCCGACAGGATAATAAACCCGATCTTTGTACCCCTTGAATACCGGATAACAGGTAAGCGCTGCTTACCCACGGTATATTTACGGTGATATATACTTTGCTTGTCTGCATCAACAGAAAATTTAAGCTCTGTTAAGGTATTTATATTTCTTATCAGAACGCCTTTGTCTGCAAAGAAGCGGTCCTCTGTGCAAAACAGACTTACAAGAGTGTCATTACGGTATGTAAGACAGCGTGTAAGCCAGCTGCCCTCTTTTCCCAGGAACTGTAGCCTTGTAAAGGAGTTATCCGGTATGCCGAGCAGTCTGAGTGACATAAGCTCCGAGCTTATGTCAAAGCCGTCATAAAGCAGATATGCACTGCGGTGCAGCATATTACCACTCATACTGTGTCAGCTGTCCCTGCTCTATAAGACCCTCAAATCCTCTTTGACGGAAGGCCTCGTATACGGCAATAGCCACCGTGTTTGAAAGGTTAAGACTTCTTAGATTCTCACGCATGGGCATACGCACGCATCTTTCGCGGTTATTGTACAAAAGCTCCTCGGGCAGACCCTTGGTCTCCTTGCCGAACACAAGAAAGACTCTCTTTGGATAAGTCACATCGCTGTAGCATTGTGGAGCCTTGGTGGTAAAGTAATAAAACTCTTCGCCCTTGTTTCTTTCAAAAAAGTCGTTTATATCTTTATAATATGTAATATCAAGCTCGTGCCAGTAATCAAGACCCGCCCGCTTGAGCTTGCGGTCATCCACCTTAAAGCCCATAGGCTCAACCAGATGAAGCGATGCACCGGTAGCGGCACAGGTACGGGCAATATTGCCTGTATTCTGCGGTATCTCGGGCTCAATAAGTACTATGTTTATGTTGCTCATATTTTCACCTCGGGTATATGATAGCACTTTAAAGGGGAAATATCAAGTAAGGGTTTACAATTTTATTTGTTTGTGATATAATAATTTATTATAATTAATGAAAGCGAGAAAAAAATTGGGTATTTTCAGTTCAATTTTCGGAACATACAGCCAGCGCCAGATCAAAAAGATCACTGCTACAGTCGATTCTATCGAGGCAATGGCGGATAAATATTCTAAGATGACCGACGAGGAGCTCAAGGCAATGACCCCTGCGCTTAAGGCAAAGCTTGAAGCAGGTCAGACCCTTGACGATATACTCCCCGAGGCATTTGCCACAGTCCGTGAGGCTTGTACCCGTGTCCTTGACAAGACCCCCTTCCGTGTACAGCTTATGGGCGGTATCATACTTCATCAGGGCCGTATCGCCGAGATGAAGACAGGTGAGGGTAAGACTATTGTTGCCACCCTCCCCGCATATCTTAACGCACTTAACGGCAAGGGTGTTCATATCGTTACGGTAAACGAATACCTTGCCCGCCTTGGTGCAGAGGAGATGGGTCGAGTATACGAGTTCCTGGGACTTAGCGTAGGTCTTATCTGTCACGGACAGACCCCCCGCGAAAAGCAGCAGGCATATAACGCGGACATCACCTACGGTACCAACAACGAATACGGCTTTGACTACCTCAGAGACAATATGGTGCTCTACAAGGAGCAGAAGATGCAGCGCAACCATGCCTTTGCCATTGTTGACGAGGTGGACTCTATCCTTATAGACGAGGCAAGAACTCCTCTTATCATTTCGGGTGAGGGTCAGAAGTCCACCGAGCTTTATGACCGTACCGAGACCCTTGTTGCAAGAATGCGTCAGTACCGCATCAAGGAGCTTGACTCAAAGCAGGAAAACGACGATGTCGATGCAGACTATATCGTTGACGAAAAGGCAAGAAGCGTTGTGCTTACCGCCTCGGGTATTGCAAAGTGCGAGGAATACTTTGGTATAGAAAACCTTTCTGATGCCGAAAACTCTCTTCTCTCCCACCATGTACATCAGGCTATCCGCGCTCACGGTATTATGCACCGCGATGTAGACTATGTGGTCAAGGATGGCGAGGTGCTTATAGTTGACTCCTTTACAGGCCGTATTATGCCCGGCCGTCGCTATTCGGACGGTCTGCATCAAGCAATCGAGGCAAAGGAGCATGTTAAGGTAGAAAAGGAAAACAAGACCCTTGCTACCATCACATTCCAGAACTTCTTCCGTCTCTATGAAAAGCTCTCGGGTATGACAGGTACCGCTCTTACCGAGGAGATGGAGTTCAGAGAAATATATAACCTTGACTGTGTAGAGATACCTACCAACAAGCCCATGATCAGACAGGATCATAACGATGTTGTATATAAGACAACAGCCGCAAAGAACGATGCTATTGTCCGTCAGGTAATTGCCTGTCACCAAAAGGGACAGCCTGTGCTTGTGGGTACTGTTTCTATCGATAAGTCCGAGGAGCTCAGCCGACTCTTAAAGCGCGAGGGTATAGAGCATACCGTCCTCAACGCCAAGAACAACGAAAAGGAAGCCGAGATAGTTGCCTGTGCAGGTAAGCTGGGCAGAGTTACCATATCCACCAATATGGCGGGCCGTGGTACAGATATTATGCTTGGCGGTAACCCCGAGTTTATGGCTAAGCAGGAAATGCGCAAGCAGGGCTATGAAGAGGATGTTATCGGTCTTGCAGTAGGCTCATCCTCCAATGTAAGCGAGGAGGTCCTTGCGGCAAGAGTAGTATATAAGGATCTTTACAAGCAATATAAGGAGCAGATAGCTCCCGAGGCTAAGCGCGTATGCGAGGCGGGAGGTCTGTTTATCGTAGGTACCGAGCGACATGAAAGCCGCCGTATCGACAACCAGCTCCGCGGTCGTGCGGGCCGACAGGGTGACCCCGGTGAATCCCGCTTCTATCTCTCTCTTCAGGACGATCTTATGCGTCTGTTTGGAAGCGAAAGAGTTTTCAATGCGGTAGAGCGTATCGGACTTCCCGACGATCAGCCTATTGCGGCAGGTATACTTTCCAACTCTATAGAAAACGCCCAAAAGCAGCTTGAGGGCAACAACTTTGAAAGAAGAAAGCATGTACTGAGCTATGACGATGTTATGAATCAGCAGCGTAAGGTCATCTACGCACAGCGTGACGATGTACTTAACGGTGCGGATCTTAAGGAAAAGATCACCAAGATGATCACAGATGTTATAGAGGCGGTTGTAGAAAGCGCAGCCCCCCATCCCGACGATGAAGAGGGCGTATGGAATCTTGATGTGATCAAGCAGAGCTTCGGAACCCTTTTCATTACTGAGGAGGAGCTTGAATACAGTGATGAGGAGCTCAGCACTCTTACTCCCGACATTCTTACCGAAAAGCTTTGTAAAAACGCAATGGCTCTTTATGCCGAAAAGGAGGAGCTCTTTGGTGAAGAGCAGATGCGCGAGATAGAGAGAGTTGTTCTGCTTCGCCGTGTGGATATCAACTGGATGGATCAGCTTGATGCCATGGATGAGCTTAAGGGCAGCATCGGACTTCACGCATATGCACAGAGAGATCCTATAGCTATGTACAGACTCCAGGGTGCGGATATGTTCGACGATATGATCGCTACCATCCGTAACGAAACAGTCCGTGCGGTGCTGTCTGTTCGTCCCCGTGAGGAGGTAAAGCGAGAGGCGGCAGCCAAGGTAACAGGCGAGGGCTTTGTGGGTGCAGGCGACGGTACCGTTAAGAAAAAGCCTGTGGTCAAGAAGTCGGCAGATAAGGTTGGTCGTAACGATCCCTGTCCCTGCGGCAGCGGTAAGAAGTACAAAAAGTGCTGCGGAGCCAATCTTGACGAGACAAACTGAACAAAACACAAAGGAACTTTTTGTCTAAAAGGCAGAAAGTTCCTTTTAAATATGTAAAAAAGTTGGTTTTTTCACAAAAAATGTTGCTTATTTTTTAAAATTTGATATAATGTATATGTATGAGTGTGTTCTTAAAAGGAGATAGTGTTATGTTGACTCTCAAACGAACAGTTGCATATGTATTGACTATTGTTATGCTGTTCGGCATTGTTTGTTCGGGCACGTCCGCTGTCAGCGCAAAGACAGTCTCGCCTGTTATCTCTTTTTCTGTCAATATTGATACCGATTCTCTGATCACTTATCTTGAAGAAGAGCTTGTGACATGTCCCAAGAGAGTGGATGTATCGGCTTTCGGTATACCCTATACCAATGAGGACGGTGTAGCGCTTCAAAATCTGGTATGGCACGGTACTCCCTTGCTGTTCCATGTATCGGGTATAGGTTTGTCGGGTGCTAACGGTATTATAGAATATTTGTTTTTCACATATCATTATACCGCCACAGAATACAGACGGATGCTTGATGAATGTATGGCGGTGGCTGATAAAATGACGGCAGATATCAAGGATAACAAGGCTATCGACGATGTCACCAAAGCGCTTCTGCTCCACGACCGTATTATAGTAAATTGTGAGTATGACCTTAAGGGTGCAACCTCAGGTAATATTTCAAATGAAAGTCAGGAGATGTACGGTGCTCTTGTAAACGGTGTTGCTACCTGTCAGGGTTATGCGTATGCGTATATGTATCTTCTTGAGCTTGTAGGCATAGAGAGCTATGTATGTACCTCGGAGGATATGCGTCACGACTGGAACATTGTTATCCTCAACGGCAAAAAGTATCATGTTGATGTTACCTTTGACGATCCGGTACAGGATGTTACGGGCAGGGTATATCACGATTACTTCCTGCTTTCCACTCAGGCACTTAAAAAATCAGAGCATAACTACAACGATTTTGACTCCTCTCCCAATGCTACTACCTACGACAATTACTATTGGCGCAACTCAAGAGCAGAGTTTGTGCTTGTTGGCTCGGATATATATTATATCGACAATATCAATGAGTACCTTTACCGTTTAGGTAATTCAAATCCAATTTTGGATATAAGCGATATATGGACTACATACGAGGGTAACTACTGGAAGGGCAATTTTTCCAGACTGTCAACTGACGGTGTTAATATTCTCTATTCAAAATCGGATGCCGTATGTATGTATACTCCATCAAGCGGTGCTAAAAAGACGGTATACCGCCCCTCATTTTCGGGTGAAGCAACAGGTATTTACGGCTTTACCTGTGATGGCGGATATATGATAATAGACCGCTTTGATAGCCCGGCCTTTGAATCTGATACCAAGTCAAAATATCAGCTCAGGGTTCCCTATGACACACAGGCACCCAAGGCTGCCGCTTCATACACCAACAATGTAAGCGCATACCAGACTCTTACCTTCAGCTTTTCCGATAACAACGGTATTGCGGGATATTATTGGGGCAGAGAAGAGCTGTACAGCGCAAACAAGCTTATCTCTACCCACTCTGCCTCTGTGACCGAATATGTTTCTCAGTCGGGAAAATATTATCTTACCGCCATGGATACGGCAGGGAATCTTTCCGAGACCGTTTCGGTTGAATTTGTTTTGACAAGGCTTGAGACAGACGGAGCCGGCATTGTTACCGCTTCTGTAATAACACCCAAGGGCGAGAGCTTTACTTTACCCGTTCCTGCAAAGAACGGCTATGAGTTTATCGGCTGGTCAGAAACCTATACCGATATGGGAAATTATATCGAGAGATATACTCCAAAGTCTGACGGTGTGCTTTATGCCCTGTGGCGTTATACCGGAGAAAGCGATCCATCTGTCGACCAACCCGTATATAAGAAAAGCTTTGAGGATGTACCCGGGTCGGCCTGGTATGCGGATGCTGTGGCATACTGTGTAGGCAAAGGCTATATCAACGGTGTTTCGGACACCAGATTTTCTCCCGCTGCCAACCTTACAAGAGAACAATTTGTTGTTATTCTTGCCAATGTGGCGGGTATAAAGACCGACAATTATAAGTTTGTAAACAGCGGCATGAAGGATGTGGCTGTGGGCAGATGGTACAGCGGAGCTGTTGCCTGGGGGGTATCCGAGGGATATGTCAAGGGTATGTCCGCAGACCGCTTTGGCTTAGGGCAGAATATAACCCGTGAGCAGCTTGCCCGACTCTTTTATGTCTATGCCGAGGATATCGGTATTGATGTAAAGGGCAGAGCATCACTTACAGGCTTTTCGGACCGTGCTTCGGTATCCGACTGGGCATACGAAAATGTTGAGTGGGCTGTATATTCGGGCATTATTTCAGGTATGACAGAGAACGCCCTGGGACCGAGGGGATATGCCACAAGAGCACAGGCTGCAAGGATGTTTATGGTGTTCGATAAACTTCAATAAAATCTGTTTTTACCTATTGACAAATCATACATAGTCTGCTATAATATTCGCAGTATTTTGTAAATAATATATTTAGAGAGGTTACTATAATGAAAAAGATTTTTGCTATACTTATGGTAGTTGTAATGCTGTTTGCAATCGCAATTCCCGTATCTGCTGAGATCAGCCCTAAGCCCCAGCCCGATGTTGATATTTCTGTTGTTCCCGAAAAGGGCGGCGAGATCACCGAAAAGGACAACGGCGACGGTACTATCACCATCACTGTTAAGCCCAACAGCGGCTATGACTTTGTTAAGTGGGAGCTCACAGGAGAGTACGAGATCGTTTCCGGTAAGCTTACCGACAAGACCATCACTATCAAGCCCATTACCGATGTTAAGGCACAGGCTGTTATGAAGACACAGACCACAGTTAAGCCTACACCCGGTCCCGGCACATCTTCTCCTTCTACAGGTGTTGCACCTGCTATGATGGTAGTTGCTTTTGTTGGCTCTATGGCAGCTGCAGGCTACTCCTTCAAGAAGAGCAGCAAGTAATTAACAAGCATTTTAAGACCTACCTCTCACAGGGGTAGGTTTTATCATTTTTGTCATATGACGAGGATATTATGAAAGATTCTTCAAATAAAAAAATCGCGGGTAAAGTAATATGGAGTATCATCGGTGTATTCTTTCTTGTTCTGGCACTTATCTTTGCGGTGTTGTTTTTTTTCAGCATCCGCGGATGTGAAGGGAATATCGGGGATATAACCGATAACCCGGGAAACAAGGTTACATTGCCGGTAGAAACAGGTGAGGACACCTCTGATATTACTACGCCTCCCGAGCCTGAGGAGCCCATAATTACAGGTGAGCTTCCTTCCGAGATAGACGAAAAGTATGATATCAATTTTGCCGAAATGTATGATATCAATCCGGATATCCACGCCTGGATATATATTCCCGAAACTCCGGTCAACTACCCCGTGCTCCAGAGTCAGGTAAGCGACCTTTATTACGAGCGCAGGAGCTATACAGGAGAATACAGCATATCAGGATGTATATTTACACAGTATTATAACGAGCCCGATTTCAGTGACCGCAATACTGTGCTTTACGGACATTATATGCTTGACGGGACATTTTTCGGTACTCTTCATAACTACAAGGACCCCGAGTTTTTTGAAAATAACAGATATGTGTATATAACTATACCCGGTCATATTCTTGTTTACGAGGTCTTTGCGGCATATGAGACCGATAACCGTCATGTTCTTACCCTGTGTAACTACTATGATGACGAGGAGTATCTTGAATATCTCAACAGCTGTCTCAATCCGTCTACAATGGTGCGTAATATCAGAGAGGGTACCGAGCTTACCGTGGATGACAGGATAATTACCCTCAGCACCTGCACCTCGTATTATACCTACACCAACCGCAGATATTTAGTACAGGGGGTACTTGTAGCAGATGTCGAAACAAAATAAAAACATAACCTCTGCCGACCGTTCCGATAAGAAAAAGAAGATCCGCCGTGTGATACTGTGGATATTACTGTCTGTTGCAATAATTATAGCTGCTGCTGCGGTCAGCGCAGGTGTGGCTATGGGCGTTATGTATAACAAGGGCAGAATATCCATGTCCAACGAAGAGATCAAGGTCACAGCACCCCAGGGAGTAGAGATCATTGACGACGGAGCAGAGGTTCACTATAACGGCGGAAAATATAATTTTAACAAAAACATTATTTCTATACTTATCATAGGTGTTGATAAGGAAAATCTCCTGGATGTGGGAGATATGGGCTATAACGGACAGGCTGATGCTCTGTTTCTTTTGGTTGCCGATACCTCAACGGGAGAGGTGGATCTTATCAATATATCCCGTGATTCTATGGTCAATGTTGATGTATATACTCCCGACGGAACCTATATTACAAACCGAAAAATGCAGCTCTGTCTGTCCTATGCCTACGGCAAGGACGAGCAGGCAAGTGCAGAAAATGTGATAAAATCTCTGTCCGAGCTTATGTACGGTGTTCCCATAAACTCTTATTTTACAATGGATATTGCTGCCGTGCGTATGCTTGTTGACAAGGTTGGCGGAGTAACGGTTCCCGAGTATACCGACAATTATTCCAAGCCCACAGGTAGGACCGTAACTTTGTGGGGCAAGGATGCCGAAAAATACATCCGCGAAAGAAATACAAATGTGCTTGATTCTAACCTTGTCCGAATGGAAAGACAAAAGGCATTCATTTCTGCCTTTGTCTCAAGGACTGTCGAGCTTACAAAAAAGGATCTTATGACACCCATAAATCTCTATAATTCGCTTGATGGCTATATTTACACCGACATAGGTCCCGAGGAGGTAACCTACCTTGCCGCCAATTTTATGCAGGGTGTTGCAAATATGGATACCTATAATGTAGCGGGACAGGTGGTCAAGGGCGAGCAGTATGCCGAGTATGATGTGGATATGCAGGCATTGTACGAGCTCATATTAGAGGTATTTTATGTAAAGGTGGAGTAGTTTATTCTTTATTTACAAATAATCCCATGTACCGAAATATTCTCATAATTATCGGTTTATAAATCTCTGTTATGATTAGATATAGCATTTTTCAGAGAAGGTGAACCGGATGAACGAAAACAAGGTACCCACATACGGAGCGGTGGTATCGTCTATAGATTATGACACCAAGCTCAGAAGGCGTCTGTGGTTTAAAAAGCACGGTACAAAGCTTTTTGCTGCCTGCGGTGCGGCTGTTGCGACAGCGTTGATAATAGTTGCATTATTTGTATTGATATAAAAAAGATGCGGATCAAATCCGCATCTTTTTTCTTTAGTGTTATTAAAAAATTTATGCTTTAAGCTCCTGTACGGTCTTGGGTATATCGCTTGAGCCGAATACCGCAGAGCCTGCAACGATAACATTTGCGCCTGCTTCCTTTACTATGTGGGCGTTCTTGGGTGAAACCCCGCCGTCAACCTCAAGCTCTATCTCGCGGCCGATTTCCTTGATCATAGCATCGCAGGCCTTGATATTTTCAACGGTAGCATCTATAAAGGACTGACCGCCAAAGCCGGGCTCAACAGTCATAACCAGGATAAGGTCAACACGGTCAAGATAGGGCTTAAGTATTTCGGGCTTGGTGTTGGGCTTGATGGACAATCCCACTTTTTTGCCGTTAGCCTTGATACGGTCAATTGCCGCATTTACATCAAAGGTGCTTTCTACATGAATAGTGATAAGATCTGCGCCTGCCTTTGCAAAATCATCGATATAACGGATAGGGTCGGTTATCATAAGATGAACATCAAAGAAAAGCTCTGAATACTTGCGGATAGCCTTGACAACGCAGGGACCTAAAGTAATGTTAGGCACAAATATGCCGTCCATAACATCGATATGCAGATACTCTACACCTGCATCCTCTACCTTTTTGATCTCGCTCTGCAGATTTGCAAAATCGCAGGCAAGAATCGAGGGTGAAACCTTGATCATTTTAATTTCCTCCGAAATTTATTGAAATGTATTTTTGACATAATTAAAAATATCTCATAAGATATTAAAGGAGCGATAAAGCCCGGGTACGAGGTGTTCAGCCGACTTAAAAAGAAACGGAAGTGCAACCAAACTCTGTTCAGCTTGTACTCTTTATATAAAATTCCCGGAAACCGCTTCGGCGGTTTTCTTCATTAATTCCGCACTCCGCACTCCGCATTCCGCACTATCAGTGCCACTGCGTGGGCACTGATCCCCTCCAGCCTTCCGGTAAAGCCAAGCTTTTCCTCGGTTGTGGCCTTGATGCTTACACGGGAGATATCAATGCCTAAGGCATCGGCTATGTTTTTTCTCATACCGTCGATATAAGGAGCTAATTTGGGCTTCTGTGCTATGACGGTTGCATCTATGTTTGAGACCTTGTAGTCTCCCAAAAGAGATACACAGTGCTTAAGCAATACTATACTGTCAGCGCCTTTGTATTTAGGGTCTGTGTCGGGAAAATGCTTTCCTATATCCCCAAGAGCCAATGCGCCCAGCAGGGCATCGCTTACCGCGTGGCAAAGCACATCTGCATCGCTGTGACCTAAAAGACCCATTTCGTATTCTATTTCTGTTCCGCCTAAAATAAGCTTTCTGTTTTCGGCAAAGCGGTGAACATCATATCCGTGGCCGATGCGTATATCCGTCATTGTTTTTCCTCCTTTAACAGCATTTGCGCAATGTAAATATCCTCGGGGGTGGTTATCTTTATATTGCGGTATCCGCAGTCCACCATTTTGACCTTGCCGCCCAGATGCTCCACAAGGGAGTTATCGTCTGTTGCACCATAGCCCTCCTTGAGAGCCATAAAGGCAGCTGCCCGGTAGAGATCTGCTCTGAATATCTGAGGTGTCTGTGCCGCCCACAGGGTAGCGCGGTCGGGGGTAGAGAGGACAAAGCCCTCCTTGTTTGTTATCTTTACGGTATCCTTTACGGGATTTGCCGCACTTGCTGCCTCGTGCAGCTCTGCCTCATGCAGAACCTTTTCTATTATTTTTGGGGTCACAAGACATCTTGCGCCGTCGTGTATTGCAACAAAATCGCAGTCGTCGTCTATTTTCTTAAAGCCGTTGAGCACAGACTCCTGTCTTGTGTCTCCGCCCTTAACTATGCGTCTGACCTTTTTAAAGGAATATTTCTTCACAAATTCCTTGTATATATCGATCTCGTCAGCCTTTGCAACAATGATGATATCCTTGACCGCAGGAGTCTTTTCAAAGGCGAGGATAGTCCTTACCACCACAGGTATACCGTCAAGCTCCATCATCTGCTTTGTAACATTACCGCCCATACGGCTGCCGCTTCCGCCTGCAACTATTATGGCGCATACATGCTTTGCGCATCTTTTGGGAACAAAATTCCCCAGTATTTTTTTAAGCTTCATTTGCAACTCCAATACTTTGATAAGGGTATTGTATCACATTTTTTTAAATTTGTACAGATAATTGAAAAAAGTCTTAAATTTAGATTGAAATTATATCATATTTATGATATAATGTACCCGGAGAATTATTTGCACAGCCCGGAGGACAAGATGACAGGAATAGTAGCGTGGATCGTTGAGGTATGGACATTTTTTATCAGTCACATACTGTCTATAGGAATATCTGATGTTATCGATATCATATTGGTATCGGTGCTGATATATTATATTTACAAGTTTATCCGTGAGCGCAGAGCAGGTAAGCTTGCTATGGGTATCGGCGTGCTTGCGCTTATGATGATACTCAGCAATGTGTTTGAGCTTTCGGTAATAAACTACTTTATGAAAAACATATTCCAGATCGGTCTTATAGCGGCGGTCATTATATTCCAGCCCGAGCTGCGCTCACTGCTTGAAAATATGGGTGGTGACTCTATTAAGGGTCTTCGCAGTATAGGCGAGGATAAAGAAAATCAGCAGACTCTCAAGTTTATTAACGAGGTCTGTGAGGCTGTGGGCGAAATGTCTATGTCAAAGACCGGTGCTCTTATAGTTATAGAGCAGTCCACAAAGCTCGGTGATATCATCGCCACAGGCACTACAGTCAACGCAGATACATCATCCATGCTTATCCGCAATATATTCTTCAACAAGTCTCCTCTCCATGACGGTGCAATGATAATCCGTGACAGACGCATCTTTGCGGCAGGCTGTCTCTTGCCTCTTGCCACAAAGAACAATATCACAAAGGAGCTGGGTACCCGTCACCGTGCGGCAATAGGTGCAAGCGAAGCAAGTGATGCTCTGGTCGTTGTTGTTTCCGAGGAAACAGGCACCATATCCCTTGCTCATAAGGGACATATGCACAGAGGCTATGATGTTGTCCGCCTCAAGGCAAAGCTTGACTCCCTGCTCATAGAGGAAAAGAGCAAGAAGAAGAGCATTTTATCCAAGAAAAACCGCACACAGAAATAATACCGAAGGGAGGATATGATATGGCGCGCAAGCAGGACAGTATAGTTATGGGTGCAAACGAAGAAGCAGCCCGTAAAAAAGGACATAACATAATCCCCAAGGTAGTGTCGGTCTTAATAGCATTTATACTTTGGTTCTATGTAATGTCGGTGGAGTCTCCCACCTACGAAAAGGTATTTTCTCAGATACCTATTGAGATAAAAACAGCACAGGGATCAAAGCTCACCCCCAATCTTGACTATATTCCTACAGTTGACATAACAGTCAGCGGCAGAAGAAGTGAGCTTAACCGCCTTTCTAAAGAGGATATCAAGGCTACTGTTGATGCAAGCGGCAGTATCCAGCCCGATACATATTCTCTGCCCATAGATGTTGAGGTTCCCGGCAACTTCAGCGTTGTGGAAAAGTCAAGCAATATCTTAAAAATAGACCTTGACGAAAGAGTTACCATTTCTCTGCCGATAAAGGTTGTGCCGGAGGTAGGAAGCCATGATAGCTATCTTGAGATCGCAACAGATTCCGAGATAGAAAAGAGTGCTGAGGTGGTGGTCATCGAGGGACCGTCTATAGAGCTTGACAAAATAGCAGGAGCCCGTGTGACTATCAAAAAGGGTGAGGTGAGTTCCGAATTTAGCGGAACAGAGGATGTTGTGCTTCTTGGCAAGGACGGTGAGCCTGTTAACGTAAATTATGTTACTGTAAAGCCGAGCAAGGTAACCGTTACCATTCCCGTATTTATGACAAAGGAGATAGATCTTGAAGTTGACTTTGAGCACGGACTTCTTGACTCCTCCAACTGTAAGGTTACACTTTCTCCCGAAAAGCTGACGGTAAGAGGACCCGTGGAGGTGCTTTCCGCAATTGGCTCTACCTATGTTATCAATATAAACGAAAAGACCCTTGATACCGAAAATCACCGTGATATTTTCCTTACCGAGCTTAAGGAAATGGGTGTGACCTGTGTTGACGGAACACAGTCGGTAACCGTAGATATATCCCATGTAGGAACCAATACAAGAAATATCAGCGTTGATACTGCAGATATAGAGGTCAAAAATCCGGATAAGCTGGAGTACAGCATCGACACCGACAGTATAAGCATTAAGCTCAGAGGCAAGAACTCGGATCTTGCCAAGGTCAAGGTCGAGGATATCAGTATTTCGGTAGATCTTTCAGGCATTTCGGGGGCGGGTAGTGTTACTCTGCCCTTAAAGATAGAGATATCCGACAAATATTCGGAGACGGTATATGAGCTCGGTACAGAATATAATGTCGCGGTAACCGTTAAGTGATGAAAACAATAGTATTCAAGAATATACGACTGCCTTATACGCATCCCTGCGATGAGGCAGTCGATATTGCCCTAAAAAGGGCAGGAAATGCGGGGATCAAAATATACGATCCCTATATTTATAAGCGCTCAATAGACTCAAGACACAAGGATGATATACTCTTTGTATACTCGGTAGCTGCTACCTGTGAAAGAGTAAGCGACAAGCAGCTCAAAAAAGCGGATGCAAGCCTTGAAAAGCAGGGCTGGAGCACTCCCACGGAGGGCAAAGAGGAGCTTTTGGGCAGAGTAATTGTCTGCGGCTTTGGTCCTGCAGGAATGTTTGCCGCCCTTCTGCTTGCCGAGCAGGGATATCGCCCCATAGTTCTTGAGCGGGGCTCTGATGTTAAGACAAGAGCGCAAAAGGTAGATACCTTTATGAAAACAGGTGTCCTTGACACCAATTGCAATATACAGTTCGGTGCAGGCGGTGCGGGAACATTTTCTGACGGAAAGCTGGTGACCCGTATATCCGACCCTGCCTGCCGATATGTTTTTGAAAGACTGGTGGAGTTTGGTGCTCCCAAGGAGATAATGTATGACGCCAAGCCTCATGTGGGTACAGATAAGCTGCTTGGTATAGTTGATGCCATATCCGAGAGGGTAGTTTCTCTCGGTGGTGAGATATATTATGACACCACCCTTAAGGGCATCAACAGAGCAAACGGTCATATCACCTCTGTGACTACAGACAAGGGAGAGATCGGCTGCGGAGCATTGATACTTGCCGTGGGCAACTCCTCAAGAGACACATTCAGATATCTGATGGGCGATAACTATATAGTCGAGCCCAAGCCCTTTTCGGTAGGTGTGCGTATAGAGCACTTACGAGAGGATATAGACCGCGCAATGTACGGCAGTCACGCGGGAGATCCCATATTGGGAGCGGCACCCTATGCTTTTTCCAAAAGAGTGGGCGAGGATGCAGTATATACATTTTGTATGTGCCCCGGCGGTGAGGTTGTAGCTGCCGCCTCTGAGGAAAATACGGTAGTGACCAACGGTATGAGCCGTTATGCCCGTGACAATATAAATTCCAACGCGGCCGTAGTGGTATCGGTGCGCTCGGATGACCCCATAGCATATCAGGAGGCTCTTGAAAGAAGAGGCTTTATGGCAGGGGGAGGGGAATATTATGCTCCCTGTCAGTCTGTAGGCGATTTTCTTGACAAAAAAACGGGTAAGCTCCCCACACACATCAAGCCCACATATATGGGCGGCAAGGTCAGAGAATATGATCTTAACGGTCTCTTTGAGGACCGCATATGCGATATGCTTAAGTTAGGAATTACCGCCTTTGACCGCAGTCTTCCCGGCTTTGCGTCAAGGGATGCTCTGCTCACAGGCCCCGAGACCAGAACCAGCGCGCCTGTAAGGATAACAAGAAACGAGGAGTATCTTGCTCTGGGTACAGATAATCTCTATCCCTCGGGCGAGGGTGCGGGCTATGCAGGTGGCATTACCAGCGCTGCAGTTGACGGACTTCGCTGTGCCTCTGCCCTTATTTCAAGATACAAAAGGAATTAAGTATGATACAAAAAGGTAAGGTCATTTCTCTTGACGGGGAATATGCTGTAGTAGAGGTCATGCGCACCTCGGGGTGTGTAGGCTGCTCTAAGCAGGAGGGCTGTGTAGCCTGTAAGAAAAAGATAAAGAGCCGCGCCTACAACAAGGCAGGAGCTAAGGTGGGGGACACCGTGACACTGGAGAGCCGTTCCGATACGGTGCTTGCCTATGCACTTGTGGTGTTTGTGCTGCCCTTGGTACTGACTATTGCCGCATATTTGCTTTCGGGACTGTTTTTTTCGGCACAATTACCTCAAATTTTGGTAAGTACTTGCATTTTTGTACTTACTTATGTTATAATATACTTTACCCTTGACCGTAGACCGGAGGTCAAAAAAAGCGTAAAGATCACAAAGATAGATTAGGAGACCCGCTATGCGCAGATGGCAGTTTGCTTATGACAATCAAATAGACGATACTGCCGTAAGTGCATTGTGCGGTGAGCTTGACATACTTCCCGCCACAGCGAAGCTTTTGTGGCAGAGAGGATATACCACCCCCGAGCTTGCGGGCAGATTTATCCGAAGCGAGGACAGCTATTTCCACGATCCCTTCCTTATGGCGGATATGGACAAGGCTGTAGCGCGTATACTCCTTGCCCTTGACAAAAAAGAAAAGGTAATGATATTCGGCGACTATGATGTGGACGGTGTAACCAGCGTGTCCACACTTTACCTGTTCTTAAGGTCTATAGGAATCAGCTGTGACTATCATATTCCCAGCCGTATAGGCGAGGGATACGGCATCAGTATAGGTGCCATAGACAATATAATTGCCGAGGGCTATACTCTTATGATATCGGTGGATACAGGTATTACCGCCTGTGCCGAGATAGAGTATGCGGCAAAGGGTGGACTCGAAACGGTTGTGACCGACCATCACGAATGTCACGCAGACATTCCCAACGCAGTAGCCGTGGTAAACCCCAAGCGCCCCGACTGTCCCTATCCCTTTAAGGAGTTGGCAGGTGTAGGCGTGGTGTTTAAGGTCATTACCGCACTGCGTATGAGACTTGACCAAAGACAGGGCATAGACGGCAACCCCTTCCGCAGTATATGTAACGAGTATGCGGATCTTATAGCAACAGGTACTATTGCCGATGTAATGCCACTGATAGATGAAAACAGACTTATCGTTTGTATGGGACTTTCCCGTATGGAAAAGGATACCCGTATGGGTATTGCGGCACTTCTTGATATTGCAGGTGCAAGCAAGACTAAGCGCATTACCTCCTCTACGGTAGGATATACTATTGCGCCCCGTATAAACGCGGCAGGCAGACTGAGCGAAGCCTCCATAGCCTGTGAGCTTATGCTCTGCTCTGATGAGAAAAAGGCTATGTCCTTGGCTCAGACCCTGTGCGACTTTAACGAGCAGCGCCGTGCAGAGGAAAATGCCATAGCCAAGGAAGCGGCAGAAATGATAGCCGCCGACTATGATTTTGAACAGAATCCCGTCATCGTACTTGCCAAGGAAAACTGGCATCACGGTGTTATAGGTATAGTTTCATCAAGACTTACCGATAAATACGGACTTCCCACCATCCTTGTATCCTTTGACGAGGAGGGTATGGGTAAGGGAAGCGGCAGAAGCGTCAAGGGCCTGAACCTTGTGGACGCCCTTTCTGCTGTCAGCGATACTCTTGAAAAGTTCGGAGGTCACGAGCTGGCAGCGGGACTCAGTGTCAAGCGGGAAAACTTTGAAGCCTTCTGCGAAAAAATAAACGAATATGCCCGTGAGCATTTTGATCACGATGCAACCTCGCTGACCTGTCAGGCAGACCTGATACTGGAAGCAGAGGATATAGACCTCAGGCAGGCAAACGAGCTCTTTTTACTTGAGCCCTTTGGTACAGATAACCCCGCACCCGTATTTGTAATCTGCGATGTTACCATAAGCGATATCCGAGGTATCGGAAACAACAAGCACAGCCGTATTACCGTTACCAAGGGAGAAAGATCCTTTGGATGTGTGTATTTCGGTATGTCGCCTGAGGATGCCTCCTTTAAGAAGGGGGATAAGGCAGATGTGGTGTTCTCCCTTGAGATAAACGAATACCGCGGTGTTACCACACCTCAGATCAATATCCGTCACATACTGCCCGACCGTAAGACTGTTGCAAAGTATGATGAGCAAAAGCAGCTTTACCGTTCTGTCAAAAACGGTATGCACTATAAATATTCGGACGAAATATTCCCTCAGCGCAAGGAATTTGCGGCACTTTATACCTATATCAAGCGCCACGAAAAGAGGGGAGTATTCACCCTGCCCGAGCTTATAGCTCAAAGCGGTCTTACAGGTGAAAACGCAATATGCAAGCTTAAATTTATGATTGATGTATTTACCGAAATGAAGCTTATTACGGTGGATAAGACCGAGGATGACTTTGAGGTAAAATACAATATTGCACTCAGGTTTGTCCGCGGCAAGGTCAACCTTGATAAATCGATATTATTACAGAATTTGAGATCAAAACAGGAAAAATAACATGGAAGACAAATATGCTCCGATAGGTAAATTACTTTCTGCCCTTGAAAAAACAGGGAAGAAGTATGATTTTGACAAAATTAAAAAAGCATATCTCCATGCCGCCGAGTTTCACGAGGGACAGTTCCGTCAAAGCGGAGAGCCCTTTGTATACCATCCCATTGCGGTAGCGGAGATAGTCGCTACCCTTGAGCTTGACACAGACTCTATCTGTGCGGCGCTTCTTCACGATACCGTAGAGGACTGCGGCGATAAGGTGGATGTAGGTCAGATCCGCCGTGAGTACGGTGAAGAGGTGGCAATGCTGGTTGACGGCCTGACAAAGCTGGTGCAGATCCCCTTTGAGGATAAGGAGGATGAGCATGTAGAGAACCTCAGAAAGATGTTCCTTGCTATGTCCAAGGATATCCGCGTTATCTTTATCAAGCTCTGTGACCGCCTTCATAATATGCGCACCCTCTCGGCAAAAAGGCCTGAAAAGCAGAGGGTCACCGCTCTTGAAACAATGTATGTATATGCTCCTCTTGCTCACCGTCTCGGTATGCAGCGTATCAAGCAGGAGCTTGAAAACATATCCCTTTCCTATCTTGACCCCATAGGCTATTCTCAGGTCAAGACCGATATAGACAAACGCTACGGCCAAAGCCGTGATTTTATAGAAAATGCAAGATCAAGTATCACCGAAAAGCTGGAAGAGGCCAAGCTCAAATATTCCCTTGAGGGAAGAGTAAAGACTGTATATTCCATCTATAAAAAGATGTTTGAGAATAACAAGAGCTTTGAGGAGATCTTTGATTTCTACGCACTTCGCATTATCGTTGACACCGAGCTTGAGTGCTATACCGTGCTTGGTATCATCCACGATATGTTCAGAAGCGTTCCGGGCAGATTCAAGGACTATATTTCCACCCCCAAGCCCAATATGTACCGTTCGCTGCATACTACGGTCATCGGCCGTGACGGCATCCCCTTTGAGGTACAGATCCGTACCTGGGATATGCACCGCATTGCAGAATACGGTCTGGCGGCTCATTGGAAGTATAAGACCGGAGCCGAAAGCAAGGCAGAGATAGATCAGAAGCTCCAGTGGGTATCAAAGCTTATCGACGTTGAGGATGAAACCAACGACCACGATGAGTTTATGCATACTCTTAAAATCGATATTTTCCACGACGAGACCTTTGTGTTTACCCCCAAGGGGGATGTTATAACCCTGCCCCAAGGTTCTACCGTCATTGACTTTGCCTATGCCATACATTCGGCTGTAGGTAACAAGATGGTGGGTGCCAAGATCAACGGTATGATAGTACCTATCGACCGTGTTCCCCAGAACGGTGAGATCGTTGAGATCCTTACCTCCAACTCCTCCAAGGGACCCAGCCGAGACTGGCTTAAGATAATAAGAACAAGCGAAGCCAGAACCAAGATAAGACAGTGGTTCAAAAAGGAAAAGCAGGCAGAGAATATCCTTGTGGGCCGATCCGAGATAGATAAGGAATTCAAGAAGTTCAACCGTCCCGCAACCGAGGAGCAGCGCGAGGAGATACTTTCCAATGTTTCTGCACGTATCGGTATACAGAGCGTAGAGAGTCTTTATAATACCATAGGCTATGGCGGCATCAGTATGAACAAGGTAGCCTCCAAGCTCCGTGATGAGTTTGAACGTATAGTCAAGCCTGTAGCCTCAGAGCCTGTACAGGTGGATATAGAAGCTCTTAACAGACAGGCAGCTCCCCGCAAGACCAGTAAGAGCGGCGGCGTTATCATCGACGGTGTTGACGGCTGTATGGTCAAGTTTGCTAAGTGCTGCAATCCTCTTCCCGGTGACGATCTTATCGGATTTATCACCAAGGGATACGGAGTATCTGTACACAAGCGTGACTGTCCCAATGTTATTGCCAATATGCAAAAGCCCGAGTACGAGGGCAGATGGGTCAGCGCATACTGGGAGCAGGGAGCAAGCCTTATGGGAACATCTTCCCAGTATTTCGAGGCAATGCTTCGTATATATGCCAAGGACAATATAGGTCTTCTGGCGCTTATAACCGTAGCACTTGCGGATATGAGAGTAAATCTCGTGTCTGTATCCACACAGAAGTGCGCAGGTGACGATATAATAATTAATCTTACAGTCAACGCCAAGAACCTTGAACACGTCAACAGTATCGTTTCAAGGCTTAAGTCGATTGACAATATAGAAGACGTAACGAGAGGATTCGGCTCATGAAGGCTGTTATACAGAGAGTTTCCCATGCTGCCTGCCACGCATTAGGCGAGGTAACCGGAGAATGTAATGAGGGACTTTTGATACTTCTTGGTGTTGCCGCAGGTGACACCGAGGAGGATGCAAGACTCCTTGCCGAAAAGATTTCCAAGCTCCGCATATTCAGCGACGAAAATGATAAATTGAATCTTTCCGTAATGGACGTAGGCGGCTCTGTGCTTGTTATAAGCAACTTTACACTTATGGCAAACTATGCCCACGGCAACCGCCCCGACTATATGGGTGCGGAGAAGCCCGCGAGAGCAAACGAGCTTTACGAATATTTTATGAAGCTGCTTTGCGATAAGGGCATCCCTGTAGGTAAGGGAGCCTTTGGCGAGCATATGGAGATAGTGACAAGCCTTCACGGACCTATCACCATAGTTATGGAAAGTGATGTATTGAAGAAGAAGGGAAAGCAATGATAGTTAATATTGACGGTAATATCAACAGATTTTATGCGCAGACCCTATGTATGGTATTTTTCCCCGGTGCCAAGTTTGCCGAGGATGAAATAGCGACCGAAAACACTCCCATAGTAGATCTTATACAGCGTGACACCGATGAGGGCTGTTATGCCAAGGCGACTATCACCATAGGTGAAAAGTCGGTCTCCTGTGAGCATACAGAGCCCTATTCGGATACCAATGTCAAGATAAAGATCGAAAAGGTGGCGGTAGGTGCGGCACTCTTCAAGGCGGGAGAAAGGTTCTTCCGTATATCCCCCTCCTGGGGTATCCTCACGGGTGTCAGACCCGCAAAGATAGCAAGAGATATGCTCAACCGCGGTCTTGGTATCAAGGAGATGAAATCGGTACTGACCAAGCAGTATTTTGTCAGCCACAAAAAGGCGACCCTGCTTGGTAATATAGCAAAAAACGAAAACCGCATAATCAAGCAGATGGGCGAGGGTACCTGCAGTCTTTATATTTCAATACCCTTCTGTCCTTCCAGATGCTCATACTGCTCCTTTGTTTCTTATTCTACCAAGAGACTTCTCTCTCTTATTCCCGATTATCTTGCAAAGCTGCTTTATGAGGTAGAAAATTCGCTCAAGCTTATCCGTGAGCTTGATCAGCGGCTTATTGCCATCTACATAGGCGGCGGTACACCCTCAATACTTACCCCCGACCAGATGAGACTTCTTTTGGGTGTTATTAGAGATAATGCCGATCTTTCTGAGGTAAGGGAATTTACCTTTGAGATGGGCAGACCGGATACGGTTACCGAGGAGAAGGTAAGAGTGGCTATGGAATACGGTGTCAACCGTATCAGTATAAATCCTCAGACCTTAAACGATGCGGTGCTCGAAACTATCGGAAGAAACCATACCGTAGATCAGTTTTACCGCGCTTATAATATAGCAAGGGAAGCCGGCATACAATGTATCAATACCGATCTTATCGCAGGCCTGCCGGGTGAGAGCCCTGCAAGCTTCCAGAAGACGGTGGATGAGATACTTAAGCTCAGACCCGAGAATGTCACCTTCCACACCTTCTGTGTCAAGAAGGCGGCGGATATCTTAAAGGACGAATGCAATGTTTATTCTCCCTTCGATCCCAATGTAGGTAAGTGCGTGGACTATGCTCAGGTCAATGCCAAGAACAACGGATATATCCCCTACTATATGTACAGACAGAAGAATACCGTAGGTAACTTTGAAAACGTTGGTTATTCCTTACCCGGACACGAGGGTCTGTATAACATCTATATGATGGAGGAGATACATTCGGTATTTGCCTGCGGTGCAGGTGCGGTGACCAAGCTTGTATCTCCGCAAAAGGACACTATCAAGCGTGTGTTTATGCCCAAGTATCCTTACGAATATCTTTCGGACAAGGTTACAGAGGATCAGATACAGAATACATACGACAGTTTCAGAGAGTTTTACAATATCCATTTCAAGGAGCAATAATGAAAAATAACAAAGCAAAAAGCACAGCCAACCTGTTTGTAACGGGAGTTGTGGTGCTGACTATCGCAAACCTGCTTGTCAAGGTCATAGGTGTGGCACTCAAGGTGCCGCTGGACTGGGTATTCAATACGGGTGTACCCGAAAGCGCCAAGGGCGATGCTATGGGCTTCTACAGTGCGGCATACGATGTATATGTATGGCTGTATATGATATCCACGGCAGGCCTGCCGGTTGCTATTTCCATGATGGTAAGCGAGAGCCGTGCCAAGGGTAACTTAAGAGAGCCCAAAAAGATATTCTCTATGACACTTGCCCTGCTTACAGCGGTTGGAACGGTTGGTACCTGTATCCTTATCTTTGGTTCAAGGTATATCGCCAACAATATATACAAGCTTCCGGGACTGGAATATGCCCTTTGCGCCATAGCGCCCACCCTTTTGTTCATATGCATATCGGCTGCTATCCGCGGATATTTCCAGGGCTATCAGATAATGACCCCCTCGGCAGTATCCGAGGTAATAGAATCCTTTGGTAAGCTTGTTTTCGGTATGACCTTGGCATATATCGCAATGAATATGCTTCCCGCAGACCTTGTAATGCTCAAGGACGGTATTGAGGGTAAGTATGCCATTGCGGCGGCTATGACCATATCCGGACTTACCTTGGGTGTGGGTGTATCCCTGATATATCTCTTTATAAAAAAGGCGACCTTTAAGTCTGCGGTGTATGATCTGGAGTTCAAAAATCACCACAGCTATGATAAGCCGGTGCGCTCAAATGCTAAGATCATCAAGTCGCTTATTGCTATAGCCATTCCCATAACCATCAGCTCCTCTGTAATGAGCTTTACCAGTATGCTTGACGGTGTTATCATATCCAACACCATGCAGGATGCTCTTAAGCTTTCGGCAGATGATGTTACGGGTATAATAGGTCTTTTCAAGACCCATGTAGTAACACTTTTCAATATGCCTCCCGCACTTATCTATCCTATCTCGGGCTCTATAGTACCCTATCTCTCGGGTATAATAGCCAAGGGCGATAAGGAAAAGGCAACCAAAATAATGAACAGCTCTCTCAGAGTTGCTACCATGATTGCGCTTCCTTGCGCTTTGGGATTAAGCACACTTTCCGAGCCTATAATCCGTCTTTTCTTCAACAGTAGCTTCAGCCCCGATACCTGCAACACCCCCGCGCTTTTGTCTATACAGGCAATCGCGGTATTCTTTGTGGGAATGCTGGCTATGACCACCTCCATACTTCAGGCACATAAGCAGGAGCGCAAGCCTATCATCAGTATGCTTGCGGGCGGTGCTGTCAAGATCCTGTCCAGCTATCTGCTTATAGGTAAGATAGGCATCTACGGAGCTCCCGTAGGTACACTTCTTTGCTATATCACCATCGTTTTATTCAACTTCTTCTTTGTGGCAAAGTATGTCAAGTTTATACCCAGGTTTACTCAGGTATTCTTAAAGCCTCTTATTTCGGCTGTGATCTGCTCGGGCGCGGCGCTTCTTTCCTACCGTGTTCTTGAGCATTACGGACTTAGCTTCCGTATTGCTGTAATTGCGGCAATACTTATTGCTATGGTGGTTTATGCAATAATGATCATACTCTTAAGAGCTCTGCGTAAGGAGGACTTTGAGATAATCCCCAAGGGACAAAAGCTCTATAATATACTCAGTAAGGCAAGGTTGATAAAATGATATCTCTTGAAGCATTAAAAAACAAGGACCTCTATACTATGGAGGATCTTTGTGAGATAATGAAATACCTCAGAGTAGGCTGCCCCTGGGACAAGGAGCAGACCCACGAGAGCATACGCACCTGCTTTATCGAGGAGGTGTACGAGGTCTGCGATGCCATAGACAAAAAGGATCCCGACCTTATGTGCGAGGAGCTGGGCGATGTGCTTTTGCAGGTGGTGTTCCACGCACAGATGGCAGAGGAGGATGGCGAGTTTACCCTTGCCGACTCTGTAGACGGTATCTGTCGTAAGCTTATTATCCGCCACCCCCATGTGTTTGGTGATGTCAAGGCGGACACCTCAGGACAGGTGCTTTATAATTGGGACAAGATCAAGGCAGAGACCAAGGGACAAAAATCTGTTGCCGATACGGTAAGGGATGTACCCAAGGCTCTTCCCGGACTTATGCGCGCCCAGAAGATAGCCAAGCGCGCTGCCAAGGGTGAGAGCTATGAGCTTGAGAGCCGTGAGCTTACAAAGGAGAGTCTGGGTGAGGAGCTTTTTAAGCTGTGCTCTGCGGCACAGAGGGCAGGAATCGATGCAGAAGAGGCTCTTGGTGGGTATTGTGAGCACTTTATTGCCGAATTTGAGTGAAAATATTACCAAAAAACTAAAAATTTTGTATAAATCTATTGATATTACCGAAGAATGATGTTATAATTATAGGGTAATGAAATAATATTAAAACAGAAAGGTGATTTTTATTATGATGACCAAGGCAAATATCGTTGATGCAGTAGCAACCAAGACCGGTGCAACCAAGAAGGCTTCCGAGGCAGCTGTTAACGCAGCATTCGAGGCAATCGTTGATGCTCTTAAGGCCGGCGATAAGGTTCAGGTATTCGGTTTCGGTACCTTTGAGGTTAAGGAGCGCGCAGCTCGTACAGGCAGAAATCCCCGTACAGGCGAGACTCTTGAGATCGCTGCTTCCAAGAACGTAGGCTTCAGCGCAGCTAAGGCTCTTAAGGACGCTGTAAAGTAATAGCTACATTATGCACACATCGGGAATCCTTGAGACCAAGGGTTCCCGATACGATTTTGTAGGGAACGCATTTATGCGTTTTGTTTTAAAAGGTAATGAGATTAGATAAATATTTAAAAATATCAAGAATAATCAAGCGCCGTACCGTGGCAAACGATGCCTGCGATGCAGAGCATGTACAGGTGAACGGCAGACGCGCCAAGGCTTCATATGATGTCAAGGTGGGCGATATCATCGAGATAACCTTTGGTGAACGCACCTTAAAGCTGAGGGTCCTTGAGGTCAAGGAGCATGTGGCAAAGGCTGATGCCTCGGGAATGTACGAGGTTATAAATTAAGACAGTCCTGCATATTATGTGGTATCACATAAGGAGGCAGGATATGAAGGAAAATCAGACTATAACCCTTACCGACAGAGCCGCAGCCGAGATCACGGGTGTAGAGGAGGTATTGTCCTATGACGAGAGCTCTGTAAGAATACAGACCGCTCTTGGACAATTAACTCTTGACGGAGAGGGGTTAAATGTAGTACAATTAGATTTAGGGAGAGGCATTGTAAGTGTAGAGGGGCATATAGATGCCTTCTATTATATGGAGCAGAAGGGAAGAAGATCTCTCTTTTCCCGTATCTTGGGATAGTCTATGTCTCACAGCTCAAACGGGGTAGTATTATTTATCCTGCAATCGGCACTTATAGGCTTTTTTCTCGGAGGAATATACGAGGTATTCCGTACAGTCCGTGTTATAGCGCACATGACAGGCAGACGGATATTTACCGATACGGTATATTTTGTCTGCGATATACTGTTTTTTGTTTGCTGTGCCATTGTTTCGGCAATATTTATTTTCTATGCCAACAACGGCAGTGTGCGCGGGGTAGCCCTTATGGGCTCGCTTTTCGGCTTTGTTGTATATTATAACACCTTAGGCAGACTTATGTCCTTTGTTATAAAGCTTCTTATACGGGCGATGTACAGGCTTATTTGTCTTATTTGGACATATGCAATATTACCTGTGGGACATATTTGTATCAGGCTGTGCGACCGTATATATACCCTCAGGCAGACAGGACGGAAAATAAGGAAATTCAAAAGGAAAGGATGTTGAGCTGTGACAAGATCGAATATATTTATCAAGATCGCGGTAGTTGTTGTTATAGTAGTCTGTCTTATCACCATACTCAGACTGCAGATACAGTTCAACAAGCTTACCGACGAAAAAAAGGTCCTTGAGACTCAGGTAGAAGAATACCGTGAGGATATCGAGGAGTTAAAGGCAGAGATAGAACGTCCCTTTGACGACGAATATGTTATCCGCGTTGCAAGGGAAAAGCTGGGCTACCACCTGCCGGATGAGATAATATATTATAACGATCTGAATTAGTATGAGAAATATAATAGTAACCGGCGGCAGCAGAGGAATAGGTGCCGCCATAGTTCGCCGCTTTGCCCAAAACGGTGATAATGTGGTATTCTTTTATCGCACAAACGACAGGGCGGCAGCTGAGGTAGGCATACCCTGTATCAAGGGTGATATCTCTGATCCTCTTGCGGTAAAGAGGATGATATCAAGAGCGGCAGATTATCTTGGCGGTGTAGATGTGCTGGTCAACAATGCGGGTATAGCACAGTCGGCAATTATGGGTGATATTACCGATACCGACTATATGAATATGATCAACACAGACCTTTCGGGCTCTTTTTATTGCTGCCGTGAGGTCATACCCTATTTTCTTCGCAATCACAGCGGTGCTATAGTTAATATCTCCTCTATGTGGGGAGAGGTAGGCGCATCTATGGAGGTTCATTATTCTGCGGCAAAGGCAGGAGTTATCGGACTTACCAAGGCTCTTGCAAAGGAGCTTGGTCCCTCGGGGGTGCGGGTAAACTGTGTGACCCCCGGTATGATAGATACCGATATGAACAAGGGCTACACTAAGGAGGATATTCAGGCAATAGCAGACGAGACCCCTCTTATGCGTATAGGTAAGCCCGAGGATGTAGCCGAGGCGGTGTTCTTTTTGGCATCGGACAAGGCAAGCTTTATTACAGGACAGATACTCGGTGTTAACGGCGGATATATTATATAAACTGACAGACTTCGAAAAAGTCGGTCGGGCGTGTTAAATAAATATATCTTTGGTTTATTACCCCAACCAACAGACAGTGATCAAATATTTATCATTGCTCCCAATAAAGTCAGATAAGCATTCAAAAGTGGTGTATACATCGAGTATACACCACTTTTTCACACTTTACCGCCAAATCCTCTCTACCGTACTTAGTACGCCTACGAGAAGATTTGACGGCAACCTACCTTCCTTTTTCGAAGTCTGCAGGGAGTTTTTTAAACTCCCTGTTTTACTTTTTGTAACGTATCGCAGAATATATCTACCTCTTGCGGAGTGTTGTAAGCACCAAAGGATACTCTCACAGCACCTTTATCTCCCGTGCCAAGTGCTCTGTGAGCCAAGGGGGCACAGTGGAAGCCTGCCCGTACACATATACCCTCTTTGTCAAGGGCTTCTGCCACAAGATCGGGAGACACACCCTTTATATTGAAGAGTACTATCTCAGAGCTTTGCATATCAGGACAGTATACCTCTATGCGGTCATCGTTGCACAGCCTCTCAAGCATTCTCCTGCAAAGCATGGTACCGTGATCCCTTATATCAGCCAATCCCCGTTGTCGTACCTCCTTTACTCCCGCCAGCAGACCCGCAATGGCAGGAGTGGCAAGGGTGCCTGCTTCAAGGCGCTCGGGAAGATAAAGAGGCATATTCTCTTCAAGTGATGCCATACCGCTGCCGCCCTGAACTAAGGTATGCAGCATTCTTGCAGCTTTACCCTTGTATTTTTGAGAGAATACTATTCCCCCCACACCTTGAATACCGTACAGGGATTTGTGTCCCGCAAAGCAAAGGGCATCAATATTGCATTTACTCATATCTATAGGGTATATTCCCGCAGTCTGTGCCGCATCCACTATAAAGAACAGACCCCTTTGTCTGCACAGCTCTCCTACAGCTCCGATGGGAAGTCCCACGGGACAGATGTTGGAGTGGTGGGTACATACTATCCCCCTTGTACGGGATGTTATCCTTGAGCATATCTCCCTTATCATAGCCTCGGTGGGCTTGAGGGTATCAAAGACATCATAATCATAGCCCTCGGCTATAATAGGGCGCAGTACCGAGTTGTGCTCCATATTTGATATCAGTATATGGTCGCCCTTGCGGGCTATCCCCTTGATGGCGATGTTGAGGGCATGGGTGGTGTTGAGGGTAAAGACCACCGACTCGGGCTTGGCAGAAAAAAGCTCGGCAAGCTCACAACGGCAGTCATAAACCGTTTTGGCTGCTGCTGCCGACATACGGTGTCCCCCTCTTCCGGGGTTACCGCAGTACTGATCTATACATCTGCCTACCTCAGCTTTGACCGACTCGGGCTTTGGGAAGGTAGTTGCGGCATTGTCAAAATATATCATGGCTATGATATGGGGATACTGTAGCTTATCAGTATCTGCTTTGCCGCGGCAGTATCCCTGCAGGATACCGCTACCCCGTTGATACAGCCTCTTTTACTGTCTGTTTCCTTTACCTCTGACGCCCCGATCCCCTTTAGCCTTAAGAGCTTGGCGGCACTTATGGCATAGGTCTGTGAGGGCAGATATATCATACATCTGTCATTTGATTTCACCATAAATTTCAACCTCCCTATTTCAGTATATGCAAAAATTCGTAATTGGGAATTAAATGAAGAAAACTGTTGCCTTAAAGCAACAGTTTTCAACTACAATTATTCATCATTCATTATTCATTACACTTGTGCTTACAGCACAAGTGTATCCGGATCAAGACCGGGAATTTGGCTTGCGGGCTTGGGGTCTCTTTTAAGAGGATCGTATACAAACTTCCTGCATACATGACCGCAGGAAACAACACCGTTGAGAGAACAGAGTACAATATCGGTGTTGTTGAGTATCTGCGCCCTTTCACAGCTTTGGCAGACACGGTTTATCTCGTGCTTTGTATTCTTTTTCTTTTTACACATAACGATCTCCTTAATACATTCTCTGATAAGTATACACTAAAAAAAGAGTTTTTTCAAGTATATAATCAAAAAAACACCGCTTGCCTGTATTACTTTGCCTATATAGTATTTTTTCATAGAAAATCTGCCCTTTACCGTGGCGGCGGTCTGCATATGTACCGATACTCCCGACCATATAACGGCAAAGCCAAGCAGGGGAGCATATCTCACACTTTCGCAGATATATCTTACACCGTTTGATATCTCAAGCAGAGAGTATACAAGAGCTTTAATATACATCGGCACAGGCAACAGACCCACAAAAGAGCAGAGAAGGGCAAAGATCACCACAAAGCCGCAGATATTGAGCATAGGAGTCACCGAGGCTGTCACCGCTTTGGGGATTACTGTAAAATCAACGACCGCTTTTTTGTTTATCTCAGGCTTTTGGGAGAGCTTTTTGGGTCTTGTTATGACTCCGTATAACAGGGTAATGATGCATTGAAGCACAAATAGGGAAATGCCTGTATTTTCATTTCCCCACAGACTCCCCACAGCGGCAATTGCAAAGGCAGGTCCTGTGTTATTGCAGAAGGCAAGAGCATGCTCTGCCTCCTTTTTTGTACAGCCGCCCTTGTCATATATTTCTGCTATGGCATATGCTCCCTGGGGATAGCCTGATATAATACCCAGTATATAAGCCGAGGCAAGATTGCCGTTGAGATGAAAGGCTGCTTCAAAGGGTCTTTTAATCAGCCTTTTTACCATAGAATCAAATCCGCAGGAGATAAGGAGATTTGTCAGCACCATAAAGGGAAAAACCGAGGGTATCACTGTCTCAGCGCAGAGCCTCAGAGCATCGGTAATTATGTAATTTACAGCCATCCCTCCGCATAGAATATTTTGATAAATTATACTTTAACGGAGGAGAAAATATACATGAAGCGCAGGAAAAGAAGTATGACCGAGGCAATAGCCGATGCCTTCAGATTTCCGGATACCGTATCTGCCACAGTACCCGATATTCATATCATCGGCACAAGGGAGATATCCATAGACGGCTGTGTGGGAATACTTAGCTATGAGCGGGACAGTATACTTTTGCGCCTGAGGGACCGCTGCGCCCGTATAACCGGTACAGATCTTACACTCAAGACCTATTACACAGGTCATGTGTCGGTAAAGGGACGGATAATGTCGCTTAGCTTTGAGGAGGGTTTATAATGGCTTTTTCGGGGGTAAAATGGCTATGGGGGTATCGTCTGATCTCCTGTGAGGGCAAAAGCTCTGCACGGCTTATCAATCTTATGACGGACAGGGGTATAGATTATTTCGGTTTAAGGGTCGATGAAAACGGGGAAATGCGCTTTTTTCTTTTGGAAAAAGAATACAAAATACTAACCTCGATTCTTGACAAAAGCGACATAAAGGTTTATAGTGTATACGGAAGAGGTTTGCCTTTTGTTATAAAGCAAAGGCGCAACAGGGCAGGCCTTCTTTTAGGGCTTGTGATATACCTTGCGCTTATATATACCTCCTCTCTTTTTGTGTGGGATATAAGGGTGGTTTCGGACACCGACACCCCCCACAATATCATAATCAAAAATCTTGAGGCACTCGGCTGCTGTGAGGGCGCATATCTTAAGTCAATAGACTTTGAAAATTTATGCATCGACTATCTGGACAGGTATAGTGATTTTTCCTGGATATCGGTAAATATGCAGGGCACGGTTGCCTATGTGGAGATACAGGAAAAGCGGCTTTACGGTGAACAGGCAAACACACCGCGGAATCTTATTGCCGCCTACGGGGGCATCATAGAGGATTACAGCGTTTACGAGGGCAGAAGCCATGTAAAAAGCGGAAATGTGGTCAAAAAGGGAGATCTTCTGGTCAGCGGTATCCTTGAGGATAAGGACGGTGAGCTCAGGGTCTGCCGAGCCCGCGGAGAGGTTATGGCAACAGTAGATCTCAGCTTGAGTGTAGAGGTGCCTTATAATTATCAAAAGCAGGTTTATACAGGCAGAAGCTATGAAAAAAACAGGCTCAGGTTCTTCAATATCACCTTCCCTTATTTTTCGGACAAAATACCCCGTGATATTACCTGCACCACCCTTAACCAAACGCAGGCGGCTGTGCTTTTTGAGCGCATAGAGCTTCCACTGTCCCTTGAAAAGCAGGTGTACAGAGAATATACCGTAAAGGATCTTGTATATTCCGCAGATGAAGCAAAGGCGGCGGCTCACAGGCTGATGGAAAAGAAGGTTGCAGATGAGCTTTCAAGGGCAGAGCTTTTGAATACAGAGACGGTCGAAAAGCAGACAGAGAGCTCTTATATACTGACACTTAACATAAAATGCAGGATGGATATAACCAAGCCTGCCGATATAGAAACACAGTAATTTGAAAGGATCTACCTTAATGGCAGAAAGAATTATTTTAACAGATACAATAGAACAGACGGCAATAATCTTTGGCAGCTTTGATGCAAATACAGTTCTTGTGGAAAAGGCCTTCGGTGTTACAATAAATAACCGCGATACCGAAAAGACTGCGGGGGATGCCATAGTTATCACAGGTGACACCGAGGCAGTAAATATGGCGGCTGATGTCATTACCTGTATGAAGCGCATGGCTACCTTTAACGAGGAGCTGAGCCATCAGAGCATTACCTATCTTTGCGATATGGTAAAGGAGGGTAAGCAGGAGGAGCTGGCAGGCTTTGTTGACGATGATTGCATATGCATCACTACCCGCGGAAAGCCTATCAAGGCAAAGACGGTGGGTCAGCGCAAATATGTAGAGGATATAGAAAAAAACACTATAGTTATGGGTGTTGGCCCTGCAGGTACGGGTAAGACCTTTTTGGCTGTTGCAATGGCGGTCAAGGCTCTCAGGGCAAAGCAGGTAAACCGCATAATCCTTACCCGACCCGCAGTGGAGGCAGGCGAGAGACTCGGTTATTTGCCGGGTGATCTTCAGAGTAAGATAGACCCCTATCTTCGTCCTCTTTACGATGCGCTTTTTGAGATGTTAGGCCCCGAAAACTATCAGAGATATCTTGAGAGAGGAACTATAGAGATAGCACCCCTTGCATATATGCGAGGCAGAACCCTTGATGATTCCTTTATCATACTTGACGAGGCACAGAACACCACTCCCGAGCAGATGAAGATGTTTTTGACCCGTTTGGGCTTTAACTCCAAGGCTGTGGTAACAGGAGATGTTACCCAGACCGACCTGCCCTTCGGCAAAAAGAGCGGACTTGTAGAGGCGACAAAGATATTGGCGGATATAGAGGGTATCTCTATTCACCGCTTTACCGACCGCGATGTTGTAAGACATCACCTTGTACAGAAGATAATCAAGGCATACGAAAAATACGACAAAGAGAGAAAAGAGAACGGCAATGAGGAAAGACGGACACGACATTTTTATAAAAAATGAGCAGGATATCATTACAGTTACCCCCGAGCTTAAAAGGCTTATGGTAAATGCGGTTGCCAAGAGTCTGAAATACGAGGAATTTCCCGATAAATGCGAGGTCTCAATTACCCTTGTGGATAACGAAGAGATACACGCTTTAAACCTTGAGTACCGCGGTGTTGACCGCCCCACCGATGTTCTGTCCTTTCCCATTTTTGACGAGGACGATATGGGCGGTAAAACAATACTGGGCGATATAGTTCTCTCCCTCGAAAGAGCCACTGAGCAGGCAGCGCAGTACGGACACTCTTTTGAAAGAGAGGTCGCTTTTCTGACCGTTCACTCTATGCTTCACCTCTTAGGCTATGACCACGAGGAGGGAAAAGCCGCCGAGAGCGAAATGTTTTCCCGTCAGGAAGCAATTTTATTAAAAATGGGTCTTGCACGAAATGCTTAATTATAGTATAATATATTGAATACACTTTGTGTATTCAGCTAAATTCGCTATGCGAGCTAAATGTGCAGAGCACGCTAAATTACTTCGTAGCTAAATTGACCTTCGGTCAGCTGATATGCGAATTTAATTTAGCTGTTTCACAGAAACAATTTAGCTATCACGCAAAGCGGGATAATTTAGCTTTGCACGTAAGGGCAAAATTTAGCCCAACATAAGATTTTAAAGATAATTGAGGACATATCGTTAATGAAAAAAACAGGTTTTGTCGCAATAGTAGGTCGACCCAATGTAGGTAAATCGACTCTGCTTAATGCACTTTTAGGCGAAAAGATCGCTATCATATCAAAAAAGCCCCAGACCACCCGTAACCGTATTACAGGTATACTTACCAGAGGCGAAACACAGTTCGTGTTCCTTGATACCCCCGGTATGCATAACCCCAAGACCAAGCTGGGCGATTTTATGGTCAAGTCGGTTACCTCTGCTATAGGTGATGTGGATGCGGCAATACTTGTGGTGGAGGCAGGAAGTAAGCCCCACGCAATAGAGCTTGGACTTATCGAAAAGTTCAAGCGTATGGATATGCCCGCTCTTCTTGTTATCAATAAGACAGATAAGTCGGATGCAGGCAAGATAGCCGAAACTATAAACGAATATGCACCCCTCTATGAGTTTGCTTCTGTTGTTCCGATCTCGGCACTTAACAATGACGGTGTTGATATAGTACTTAACGAAACCGAGAGCTTTATGGAGGAGGGCGTTTGGTTCTTCCCTGAGGATGCAATTACAGATCAGCCTGAGCGACAGATCGCGGCTGAGATCATCCGTGAAAAGATCCTTCGCACCCTTGATGACGAGATACCTCACGGTACTGCGGTTGTTATCGAGGCATTTGAAGAAAGCTCCAAGCTTATTAAGATCAGAGCAGAGATATTCTGTGAGAAGGCCTCCCACAAGGGAATAATCATCGGTAAGCACGGTGCATCTCTTAAGACTATAGGCTCCTATGCCCGTGAGGATATGGAAAAGTTCTTCGGCACCAAGGTGTTCCTTGATCTCTGGGTCAAGGTAAAGGAGAACTGGAGAGACTCCAACTTCAACATAAGTAACTTCGGCTTTAAGGACGATATGGGAGAATAAAATGCGTAAGACCTTTGAGGGGCTTATACTCAGCGAGACGGTCCTGAAGGAAAGGGACAAGATACTTACCATCCTTACCGCAGAGCGGGGCAGGATCTCGGTCTATGCAAAAAATGTCCGCAGTCTTAAAAGAGGCAGTCTTGCGTATACCATGCCCTTTCAGCTTTGCCGATTTGAGGTAGAGGAGCGCACAGGCGGTATGTCCCTTATTAACGGTGATGTGCTGCATTCCTTTTACGATATTACAAACGATCTTGCGGCATTTGCCTTAGGTCAGTATGTCCTTGATATTGCAAGAGAGCTGACGGTAGAAAATAACGGTGAAGCGGATATGCTCCGTCTTACCCTTAATACATTGTATCTTATACAAAAAGCGCAAAGATCTCTTTCTCATATCAAGGCAACCTTTGAGTTCAGAGCAATGGCTCAGGCAGGCTATATGCCCGACCTTAGCGGCTGTGATATATGCGGATGCGAGGACGGAGAAATGCTCTTTGATGTAATGAACGGCATTATCTATTGCCGTGAATGTCAGAAGATAAGAAATATGGGGGATGTAAAGCCCGAGGATACGGGAACCGCATCAATAGTTCTTCAGCTGACACCCTCGATACTTAAAGGTCTTCGATATGTGCTTTCGGCCGAGCCGAGTAGAGTTTTCTCTTACTCGATAGCTGAGGACGAGCAGACAGACTATTCAGAGGTCTGCGAAAAATATATTTTAAACCATCTTGAAAGGGGCTTTACCACCCTTGACTTCTATCACGAAGTCGTGAATATGTAATATGTTTGATAAAGCAATAAAAACCTTAGAATTTCATAAGATCAAGGAAATGCTCTGTGAGATAGCACCCACCGAGGGTGCCCGTAAGCTCGCTCTTGCCCTTGAGCCCTCTCCCGAGGTCTATACAGTCAGAAGAAGGCTTCTTTGCACAACTGACGCAAAGAGACTTATTGACGAAAAGGGAATGGCTCCCTTCGGGGATATCAAGGACATCCGCGACTCGATAGAGCGCACGGTAAAGGGAGCAAGCCTTAATACGGTAGAGCTGTTGCGTATAGCAGAGGTACTTGCAAGTGCCAGACGCTTACAGGAGTATATCGATACCAACAAGCGCTTTGAGACAATCCTTGACGAGACCTTTTATCTTCTCACACCTAACAAGGCACTTGAGGACAGGATAAGAAAGGTCATTATAACAGCGGATATGATAGCGGACGATGCGTCCCCCGAGCTTAGCGACATCCGCCGTAAGATAAGAAACACCAACAACAAAATTAAAGAAACACTTTCAAAATATACAGGCGGACAGTATGCAAAGTATCTGCAGGAAAATATAGTCACTCAGCGCGACGGCAGATATGTTGTTCCGGTAAAGATCGAGTACAAGAACGAAATAAAGGGTCTTGTACACGACACCTCCGCTTCAGGCGCTACACTCTTTATCGAGCCTATGGCGGTGGTTGAGTCAAACAATACCCTCCGTGAGCTTGAAGCGGCAGAAAAGCACGAGATAGAGCGCATACTTGCCATACTTTCAAGCGAATGTGCCACTAACTCTCAGGAGATAATGGCAAACTATGACAACATAACAGACCTTGCCCTTTGTTTCACTATGGGTAAGCTGTCGGTCAATATGGATGCCTGTATGCCTTCTGTTAACGAGGACGGAGAATATAACCTCATCAAGGCAAAGCACCCCCTGCTTGACCCCAAAAAGGCGGTTGCCATTAATGTTGCGGTAGGCGGCAAGTATGATACCCTTGTGGTAACAGGACCGAATACAGGCGGTAAAACAGTAACCTTAAAGACCCTCGGTCTTTATGCAATAATGCTTCAATGCGGACTTCATGTCCCCTGCGACCCCCAGTCTACAGCCTGTGTCTTTGATAAGGTGCTGTGCGATATAGGTGACGAGCAGAGTATAGAGCAGTCATTATCCACCTTCTCGGCTCATATGGTCAACACCGTTGAGATAATCAAGCAGGCAGGCAAGGGTTCTCTTGTACTCTTTGACGAGCTTGGCGCGGGAACCGACCCTGTAGAGGGTGCAGCTCTTGCTGTTTCAATACTCGAAAAGATAAGAGAAAAGGGTGCGCTTTGTGCGGCAACAACACACTATGCCGAGCTTAAGGTATATGCCCTTGATACAGAGGGAGTATGCAACGCATCCTGTGAGTTTGATATAGAGACACTTCGTCCCACCTACAGACTTATAACAGGAACACCCGGTAAGTCAAATGCCTTTGCCATATCCCGTAAGTTAGGTCTGCCCGAGGATATAATTGATAGAGCCGGCAGCTATGTGGCAAGCGATAACAAGAGATTTGAAATTGTTATAGAAAAGCTTGAAGCCACCCGAATTGAAATGGAACGGGAGCGCGACAAGGCAAGAAGCTTAAAGAATGAATACGAGAGCTTCAAGCGTAACGCAGAAAAGAAGATGCGCGCAAGACTTGAGGAGTCAGAAAGACAGATAGAAAAGGCTGAAGCAAAGGCACAGGCTATGATAGCCTCAGCCAGAGCATCAAGCGACTTTGTGTTCCGCGAGCTTGAAAAGGTCAAGAAGCAGCGGGACAGCGAAAGACTTGCCGAGGGACTTGAGGAGGCAAGAGCCAATATCCGTAAGAAACTCCGTGATGCCGACGATAAGGCAAACCCCGTAATTGACAGAGCAAACGAGGGCTACAAGTTGCCCCGCAAGCTCAAAAAGGGTGACCTTGTCAAGCTTATGAACATCGACCGTGAGGGTATAGTTGCAGAGGAGCCTAAGGGTGATGGTAACATATCCGTCCGCATCGGTCAGATGATAACCAAGACCAAGGAAAAGAACCTTATGCTGGTGGGTGACGGAGCGATATCGGTAACCACCAAGGATAACAAAAAAGTCACCACGGGCAGCTTTGCAAAGACGGTGTCAAGCAGCTTCAAGCCTGAGCTTGATCTTCGCGGTATGAACGGCGAGGATGCCTGGTATATGGTTGACAAGTACCTTGACGATGCACTTCTTTCGGGAGTCAAGATAGTGACTCTCATCCACGGCAAGGGAACAGGCAAGCTTAAAGCGGCACTTAAGCCCTTACTCAAAAAAGACCGCAGAATATCAACCTTCCGTGAAGGAATGTACGGCGAGGGCGACGGCGGTGTTACCATTGTAGAACTTAAATGAATGAGGATATAAACATGGAAAAGATGAAATTCGGTGTACAGATATACACCATCCGTGACTACCTGACCACCACACCTCTTTTTGAGAAGTCTATCCGCAAGCTCCCCGAGCTTGGCTATAAGTACTTCCAGCTCTCGGGTGAGGGCGAGGGTGTTACCAACCCCAAGAGACTTCGTGAGCTTATGGACGAGACAGGCCTTGTATGCGGTCTTACCCACTGGGATGACAAGGAGATAGTAGGCAACACCGAGAAGTGTATCGAGGACCACGATATTATGGGTGTCAACGGTATCGGTATCGGCGGTATGCCCGGTGAGTTCAGAAACTATGAGGGCTACAGCCGCTTTATAGAAAAATATGCTCCTGCCGTTGAAAAGATAGGCAAGGCAGGCAAGAGCTTCTGCTACCATAACCATTGGTTCGAGTTTGAACGTTTTGAAAACGGCAAGACAGGTCTTGAAATGCTCCTTGAGGGTATGCCCGAGGGCTTCAAGTTCACCTTTGATACCGCCTGGGCTCAGATAGCAGGTATCGACTGTGCCGCATTTATCCGTAAGTATTCTGACAAGATCTTTGCTACACACTTCAAGGATCTCACCGTTGTTGACAACAACCTTCAGGTAACAGAGCTTCTTACAGGTAATATGAACTTTGATGCTATCGTTGAGGCTTGTGCTGAGGCGGGCATTGAGTGGAACTTTGTTGAGCAGGATACAGTAAGACGCTATAACCTCTATGATTCCATCAAGGTAAGCCGTGACAATATTATGGCAAGATACGGCGATTACTTCTTGCAATAAGGGTAAAAATATGGTAGAATTCAAGTTAAGTGCTTTCGCGGACGAATACAGTCCCGAAATTGACAAGCAGATAGAGTGGTTAAGCTCAAACGGTGTATCACTTCTTGAGATAAGAGGAGTTGACGGTACACCCGTTGCGGATATCACCCTTGACAAGGCAAGAGAGGTCAAGGCTAAGCTTGACAAGGCGGGAATAGCTATCTCCGCCATCGGCTCTCCTGCCGGTAAGATAAACATTAAGGATGACTTTGACGCACATCTTGTGCAGTTCAGACATCTTATAGACATCGCACATATCCTTGAGGCTAAGAGAATGCGTATCTTCAGCTTCTTTATGCCCGAAGGCGAGGACGTATCCCTTTACCGCGACGAGGTGGTAAGACGTCTTAACGTTATGTGTGATATAGCGGCAGAGGAGGGAATAACCCTCTGTCACGAAAACGAAAAGCAGATCTACGGCGAAACTCCCGAGCGTTGCCGTGAGCTTTATGAGGCAACAGGCGGCAGAATGAAGTGTGTATTTGACCACGCAAACTTCATTTCCTGCGATATAGAGCCTTATCCCTATGCTTACGATATAGTCAAGGACACCCTTTGCTATATGCATATAAAGGACGCAAATGCAGAGAAGGAAATGGTCGTAGCAGGCGAGGGAATAGGCAATATTCCCGACACCCTTGCGGCAGTAAAAAATGACTTTGAGGGCGAGTTTATCCTCACCCTTGAGCCTCACCTTATCGAGTTCGACGGTCTCAAGGGCCTTGAGAGCGAGGGTCATACCTCTAACGTAGGTAACAAATATAAAAACACAGACGAAGCCTTTGGTGATGCTTTGTCTTCACTTAAAAAATATTTATAATTAACATACAGGGGGACTTTAACATGGCAGATTTCAAAATGTTAGCCATAGACCTTGGTGCTTCCAGCGGTAGAGGTATCGTAGGTCGCTTTGACGGCACAAAGCTTTCTCTTGAAGAGAACCACCGTTTTGATAACGATCCCGTAATTGCGGCAGGTACATTCTACTGGGATATCCTTCGCATATTCTTCGAGATCAAGAACTCTATCCGTAAGTGTGCACTTTCCGCAGACAAGGACATCCAGTCTATCGGTATCGACACCTGGGGTGTTGACTTTGGTCTTCTTGACAAAGAGGGCAAGCTTATGGCAAATCCCGTTCACTACCGTGATGCACGAACCATGGACTTTGAGAACTGGGCATTCAACAAGCTCTCAAAGGAGGATATCTTCAATAAGACAGGTATCGCACATGTAAACTTCAACAGCGTATTCCAGCTTATGTCTGCACTCCGCACCAACCCCAATGCCTTTGATGCGGCAGACAAGCTCCTCTTTATCCCCGACCTTCTTAACTATTTCCTTACAGGTCAGGCAAAAACAGAGTATACAGTAGCCTCCACAGGCGGTCTTCTTGATGTTAAGACCCGCAACTGGGCTATGGATATGATAGCAGAGCTCGGTATTCCCACAAATATGTTTACCGAGATCGCACAGCCCGGTACAGTACTCGGCAAGCTTCTTCCTCAGATCAGTGAGGATACAGGTATCTATGATGCAAACGTAGTTCACGTTGCGGCTCACGATACTGCAAGCGCAGTTGTATCCGTTCCCGCTAAGGGCGAGGACTTCATCTACATAAGCTCAGGTACCTGGTCGCTTATGGGTATGGAGCTCAACGACCCCAATCCCTCTATCGAGGCTATGAACTGCGGCTTCACAAATGAGGGCGGCACCAACGGCAAGATCAGATTCCTTCGTAACATTATGGGTCTCTGGCTTGAGCAGGAGTCCAAGAGACAGTGGGCTCGTGAGGGTGAAAAGACCACCTACGACCAGCTCTCGGATATGGCTATGGCAAGCGAGGCACACAAGTGCTTCATCAATCCCGACGATCCCTCCTTTATGGCACCCGGCAACCTCCCCAAGAGAGTTGCAGAGTTCTGTGAAAAGACAGGTCAGTATGTTCCTCAGACCAAGGGTGAGATCATCCGTTGTATCTTTGAGTCCCTTGCGCTTAAGTACCGTTGGACTGTAGAGAATATGGATGCTATGATGGGTAAGTACACTCCCTTCATCAACATCGTTGGCGGCGGCACCAAGGAAGCTCCTCTCTGCCAGTTCACAGCAGACGCTTGTAAGAGACCCGTATACGCAGGTCCTACAGAGGCAACCTCTATCGGTAACCTTCTCGTTCAGCTTATGGCGGCAGGCAAGGTTGCAAACCTCGACGAGGCTCGTCAGGTAGTTCGTGACTCCTTCGAGATCAAGTGCTACGAGCCCAAGGATGCTGACAAGTGGGATGCGGCGTACGAGCGCTTCCTCAAGCTTCTTTAATAAGATAAAAAGTTAGGAGTTAGGAGTGAGGAGTTAGGCCCGAGGCAAAGCCTCTTGGCACTTCCTTCGGTCGGAGTTAATGAAGATTTTTGTTGCTTTGGGCAACAAAAATCCACCTTAATTCCGCATTCCGCATTCTGCACTCCGCATTAAATAAATAATAATTTGGAGGATTACATAAATGATCAACAAGAGCTATGAATTAGCAAAAGAGATCTATGCGGCACAGGGTATTGATACCGATGCTGCGATCGCTAAGCTTAAGAACATTCCCGTTTCACTTCACTGCTGGCAGGGTGATGACGTTATCGGTTTTGACCACGACGGCCCCCTCAACGGCGGTATCCAGACCACAGGTAACTACCCCGGCAAGGCAACCACTCCCGAGCAGCTTATGGCTGATATGGACAAGGTTCTCTCCCTTTGCCCCGGTACAAAGAAGATCAACGTTCACGCTTGCTACGCTATCTTTGAGGACGGTCAGTTTGTAGACAGAGACAAGCTTGAGCCCAAGCATTTCGCTAAGTGGGTAGAGTTTGCAAAGGCACACGGCTGCGGTCTCGACTTCAACCCCACCTTCTTCTCTCATCCTATGCAGAAGGACGGCCTTACACTTTCCAGCCCCGACGAAAACATCCGTAAGTTCTGGGTAGAGCACGGCAAGGCTTGTATCCGCATTTCCGAGTATTTTGCAAAGGAAACAGGTATGCCCTGTGTTATGAACATCTGGATCGGCGACGGCTTTAAGGATATTCCCGCTGACCGTATGGGCCCCAGAATGAGATATAAGCAGTCTATCGAGGAGATCCTCTCCGAGCCTTATGACTTCAACCTCGTTAAGCCCTGCGTTGAGTCCAAGGTATTCGGTATCGGTGTTGAGTCCTATACTGCAGGCTCTGCAGAGTTTGCTCTCTCCGTTGTAGCGGCTAACTCCGACAAGTGCATTCCCCTTATGGATAACGGTCACTACCATCCCACCGAGGTTGTTTCCGACAAGATCCCCGCACTTCTTTGCTTCTTCCCCGAGATCGCACTTCACATTACAAGAGGTGTTCGTTGGGACTCCGACCATGTTGTTCTCTTTGACGACGAGACCAAGGAAATGGCAAAGGAGATCGTTCGTTGCGATGCTCTTGACCGTGCTTACATGGCACTTGACTACTTTGATGCTTCCATCAACCGTATCTCCGCTTGGACCACAGGCTTCAGAAGCTGGCAGAAGGCTCTTCTTGCGGCTATGTGTACTCCCAACGCAGCTCTCAAGGAGCTTCAGGATCAGGGTAACTTCACCAAGCTTATGGTTATGCAGGAAGAGGCTAAGATGCTTCCCTTCGGCGCAGTATGGGCTAAGTATTGCGAGGAGTGCGGCGTAGCAGGCGACGCTTCTTGGTTTGACGAAGTAGAGAAGTACGAAGCAGAGGTACTCAGCAAGAGATAATCGACTTTTTGTCGATTATCTCAATGAAATGAATCCTTGCGGATTCGTGAAATGCCGAGCAGACTCACGCCCGCAGTGCGGGATGAAGTGAGGCTGGGAGGACGGCAGACACCCAATGAGTTCAAGCGACTTTAGGAGCGAAGAAGGAATTGCTGGTGTCAACGAGTGACCTTGCGGTCATGAAATGACGGCTTTGCCGTCGTGAAATGCAACTTCGTTGCATTAAGGAAACCTTTTGCCCGAGGGCAAAAGCTAATTCCATTATATCATTTTAATTAAACAAAAAAGAAGGTTATACTTATCATGATGAATCTTGAAAAGGAGATCCGCGAGCAGCCCGAGGTGCTTGGCAGAGTTCTCACAACAAACAAAGAAGTTCTTGAGGCAGCAGCTGCTGCAATCAAGGCAAGAGGTGATATCACCAACGTAGTATTCGCAGCAAGAGGTACATCCGACCACGCTTGTATCTACGCTCAGTATCTCTATCAGAGATATCTCGGCCTCCCTTGCGGCCTTGCTACTTCCTCGGTTAACACCAAGTACGGTGCTACCATCAACTACAAGAACACACTTGTAATCGGTGTTTCCCAGTCCGGTATGGCTAAGGACGTTCTCGCTATCATCGAGATGGCAAAGGCTACAGGTGGTCTCACCGTTACCATTACCAACAATACCGAGTCTCCCGTAGCTAAAGCAGGCGACTTCCACCTCTTCATCGACTCGGGTCACGAGGCTTCTATCGCTGCTACCAAGACCTTTACAAGTGAGATGTATCTTCTCGCAAAATTAGGTCAGCTCTGGGCAGGTGACGAGGCTCTGGGTGCTGAGCTTGACTCTGTTCCCGCAGCAGTTGCAGAGCTCCTTGACTATCTTCCCGACCAGGTTCTTTCTACCGTTGAAAGATTCCGCTTTATGCGTGAGGGCGTACTTGTTGGCCGCGGTATGACATATCCCATCGCCCTTGAGGGTGCGCTTAAGATCATGGAGACCAACTGTCTCAAGATCTCAGGCTACGCAATCAGCGACTTCCAGCACGGTCCCCTTGCACAGCTCAATAAGAACGGTCTCTGCATCGTGCTTGCAGCTAAAGGTGCTTGTCTTGATGACGCAAAGATCGTAATCGAGAAGGTTAAGCCCACAGAGGCAGAGGTGCTTGTTATCACCGATACCGACGAGTTCGATGATATGCCCCTCGTATTCAAGCTTCCCAAGCTTGCTTCCGACAACGTATCTCCTTACCTCTTTGCAGTATGCGTACAGCTTATCGCAATGGAGCTTACCAAGGTAAGAGGCATTGACCCCGATGTTTCTGTAGTTCTTAACAAGATCACAGTAACTAAGTAAACAACCGAGAGCCGCCCTATAGGGCGGCTCTTGCAATTTTACGAAATGAAAATATCTCAAATCCCTGTAGTATTAACATATCCTTTTGTGTACTTATTAACAGAAGCACAAAAAGGAGGCTGTAAAATGAAAGCATTATCAAGAGTTTTAGCAATAGTCATATGCATTGCCGTGACCGTGACCTCGATCCCCGTGTTTGCAGAAAACGAAAAGGTTCCTGTAATATACGTTTTTGATGATCTTGTTCCACGCAGCTGGTATTTAAGTGGTATAAGCTTTTGCTATGAGCGTAACATTATGGCAGGGGTAGGGAATAACCGTTTTGAGCCGAACTCACCTCTGACCCGTGAAATGGTTGCTATGATGCTCTATAAATATTTAAAAGAAGATGAAAAATACACCGAATACAGCTTTGATGACGTAGAGGCAGGAGCTTGGTATGCCGATGCGGTAGAATGGATGTACCGTAACGGATATACCGCAGGCGTAAATGAAAAGGAATTCGGTGTCGGCAGATATATCACAAGACAGGATCTTATGACCCTTGTGTATAACGTTATATTCCGAGAGTGGTATCTTTGCGGCAATTATTATTATAGAGAAGATACCATAAAGAGCTTTAGCGATGCGGAAGAAATTTCGGATTATGCGTTTGAAGCTATGAGCTTTGCGGCGGGTCTTGCCTGGTCAGGGATGTGCAGGGGTAGCGGAGAGTATGAGATAGAGCCCATATTATACGGTAACAACGGAAAAATAAAACCCAAAGATAACTGTACCCGTGCCGAAGCTGCCGCAATCTTCAAAAGAACCTTTTACGATGATTGCTATAGCTCTGTGTCCGAATGGGAGCATCCTACATCCTGAAAAGCCGTCTCTCGGGACGGCTTTCTTATTAGCCTCCCCCTAATGGGAAGGGGGACCACGATAGTGGTGGATGAGGTGTGCATCATACCGACGGATCAACGACGTTACCAAGTTATTTTTAATTATATATGTAAAATAACCGTATATTTCAATTAATCTGTTAATTTACTGTAATCTGCTCTCCTCATCCGTCACCTTCGGTGACACCTTCTCCGCCGGAGGAGGCTTTTTCGCTTTTGCCAACGGCAAAAATATCGCATTCACCTGTAGGGAATGCATTTATGCATTCCGAAAATAAACATCTACTACCGATGATGTTTTATGCAGCTTATATTCGGAACGGATAAATCCGTTCCCTACAAATGAAATATCAAAGCTCAAAACATATTGCAATTTCAACCCCGATTTGTTATAATATCCCTATATCCACAAAACAAGGAGGATCACTATGACCATCCCTATGAATTTTATATACGCAAGAGAGGAATATAACCTTCATTGGAGATATATTCCCCAGCCTTATTTCCGCCGCAAATTCAAGGTGCGCTCCGGTCTTGTTGCTGCGTCCCTTACTATCGGTGCGTTGGGCTTTTACGAGGTACACTTAAACGGTAAGGACATTACCCGAGGTCTTATGGCTTCCTACAGAGCCAACCCCGATCATTTTATATATTTTGACTATTACGATATTACCGATGCTCTCACACAGGGCGACAACGTCCTTGCTTCTATTCTCGGTAACGGTATGCAGAACACCGTTGTCAAGATTTGGGGCGGCTGGAATTTCCCTTGGAGAAGCTCTGCGGCTCTGTCCTTTACAATAGAGCTTAAATACAGCGACGGCACAGAGGAAAAGATAATCTCTGACGAAAATACCCTTTGGTCAGACTCTCCCATTACCTTTAACGACTATTATTTCGGCGAGTATTACGATGCCCGTCTTGAGCAGAAGGGCTGGGATACTGTCGACTTTGACGATAGCTCCTGGCAGAAGTCAAAGACCCGTGTTCCCACAAGAGGTGAGGCACGTATTTGCGAGTCCGAGCCTGTAAAGGTATGCGAGGAATTAAAGCCCGTATCCATAACCGAATTTAAGGGCGGATATATCTATGATTTCGGCATCAATGCCGCAGGTCTCTGCCGCCTTCATATAAACGGTACTCCCGGTCAGAAGGTCATAACCAAGCATTTTGAGGTTATGGTTGAGGGTAAGCCCTACTATGATAACCTTTGCTACAAGGGCTGTGAGCGTATGCAGGAGGACGAGTATATCTGTGCAGGCGGTGAGGCTACCCATACTCCCAGATTCACACACCACGGCTTCAGATATGTTTATGTTACCGGTATTACCCCCGAGCAGGCAACACCTGATCTGCTTACCTATCTCATTATACATACAGATGTTGAAATGCGCGGCAGCTTTGAGTGTGACAACGAGATAATCAATAAGATACAGGCGGCAACAGTCAGAAGCGACCTTTCTAACCTTGTACATATTCCCACCGACACCCCCCACCGCGAAAAGAACGGCTGGACAGCAGACGCGGCATTATCTGCCGAGCAGATGCTCTTTAATATGGGTCCCGAAAACCTCTGGCGCGAATGGATGCGCAGTGTGTACCGTTCTATGAACGAAGATGGTATGATCCCCGGTATCGTTCCCACCTCCGACTGGGGCTATGAGGACTTTAACGGCCCCTGCTGGGACTGTGTCCTTGTGGAGCTTCCTTATTATGCTTACAAATACCGCGGCGACAAGGATATGCTCCGTGAGGCGGCTAACCCCTTGATGCGTTATATTACTTATCTTTATAATATTATGCGTGAGGATGATCTTATCGAGGCACCCGGCGGTCTTGGCGACTGGGCGCAGACAGGACGAAGCAGCGGCAGAGCATTTAAGACTCCTGTTATCGTAACCGACTCTATAATCTCAATGGATATTGCCCGTAAGTCCGCGTTTATCTTTGAGGAGCTTGGGATGCCCGAAAAGGCAGAATACGCAAACAAGCTGGCAGACCGTCTTTATAATGCTATGCGCCGTAACTTCTTTGACTATGAGACAGGCTATGTAAACGGTGATACACAGACCTCCTGCGCTATGGCTATCTATTACGGACTTGTAGAGGGTGAGGAAAAGCAGAAGGTCCTTGACTATCTCTTAAAGCTCATAAAGAAGGATAACGACCACTTTAATGTAGGTGTGCTTGGTAACAGAGTCATCTTCCGTGTGCTTTGTGACAACGGCTACACCGAGCTTGCATACAAGATGGTGGTTCGTACAGACTTCCCCTCCTTCGGCAACCTTATTGCCCGTGGTGCTACCACACTTTGGGAGTTCCACGATCCCGAGGGCGGCAAGATAGATTCGCTTAACCATCATTTCTGGGGAGATATCTCTGCCTGGTTCTATCAGTACCTTGCAGGTATCAGGGTAAATCCCACCTGCCGTGATATTACAAATGTTGATATCAAGCCGATATTTATTGATGACCTTAATCATGTCAAGGCGACCCATAAGCTCGTTCAGGGTGAGATAGCCGTTGAGATAACAAAGGAAAATATCACGATCACCTGTCCCGACTCTGTTCACGGTGAAATAACACTCCCCGAGGGATATAAGTTTGAGGACGGAACAAATGTAAAGGCTCTTGCAAGCGGTAGCTACAATATTACAAAATGAATATTAAAGCAATAGTATATACATCTAACACAGGCTATACCCAAAAGTACGCAAAAATGTTAGGGGATAAAACAGGCTTGCCTGTTTATCCCTTGACCGATTGTCCCCTCCCTAAGGGAAGTGAGATAATCTACCTCGGCTGGCTTATGGCAGGCAGCATAGTTGACTACAAAAAGGCATCTAAGCTTTATGATATTAAGATTCTTATAGGCTCTTGTCTCGGTACTACAGGCTCTATGGATGCTTCAGTTCGCAAGTCCCACAAGCTGCCCGATGATATGCCCGTATTTACCCTGTGGGGAGGCTTTGATATAAATAAGCTACACGGTATTTATAAGCTTATGATGAAGATAGTCGGCAAGGCTATAAAGAATAAGATCAATAAGCAGGAGACAAAAACTGCCGAGGATCTTAAGATCATAGATATGCTTGATCACGGCGGCTCTGCGGTAGATGAAAAATATCTTGAGCCTATACTTAAACTGTTACAATAAATATCTTGACTTTACTCTGAATAAATGATACCATAGTTATGTCTGTGGTATCATTTTTTTGTTTATTATTATAATTCAAATTACTTTTGCGTAGCAAAAGTTTCCATAATGCACAGAGTGCATTTCACGACCTAAGGTCATTTCACGAATCCGTAGGATTCATTTCATTTTGTAGGAGGTCATTATGCTCGGAACAGTCTTTAATATCCAGCGATTTTCCATACACGACGGTCCGGGTATACGAACCAATGTTTTTCTAAAGGGCTGTCCTCTTAACTGCCTTTGGTGTCATAACCCCGAAGGATTACTCAGAGAGCCTCAGGTAAAATATTCCCCCGAAAAATGTATCGGCTGCGGAGACTGTGTCAAGGTCTGTGAGCCTAAGGGACATCAGATAAAGGACGGTATGCATACCCTTGATTTTACAAAATGCATCGGCTGTCTTGAATGCTCGCGGGTCTGTGTGGCAGGGGCTATGGAAAGCTACGGTGAGCCGAAAAGCACAGATGATGTCATAGCCGAGGTCATGCGGGACGCCGCTTATTATAAGACCAGCGGAGGCGGACTTACCCTTAGTGGCGGTGAGCCGCTCTATCAGGGAGAATTTGCCGTTGAAATTCTCAAAGCCGCAAAGCAAAAGGGAATACATACCGCAGTTGAGACCTGCGGAATGGTGTCAAGTGATATCATTAAAGCGGCGGCAGAATACACCGATCTTTTCCTCTATGACTACAAGATAACAGGCGAAGAAAAGCATAAGGAAATGACGGGAGCAAGCCAGAAGCAGATACTTGCAAACTTAGAGCTGCTTGATGCTATGGGTAAGGATATTATCCTTCGCTGTCCCATAATTCCCGGCATTAATGACGATGACACCCACTATCACGGCATTGCGGATACCGCAAATAAATTCAAAAATATAAAAGAAATAAACATCATGCCCTATCATACTCTCGGTAACGCAAAGAGAGAAAAGTTAGGTATGGACATAAAGTACGAAACACATTCTATGAAGATGACCGAGGCAAAGGAGATTGCCGAGATCATCCAAAAATATACAGATACACCAGTTAAGGTAAGTTAGGAGGATATATGACCGACTACAGAAGCACAGACGAAAGATATGAATATTCTCCTTTAATGGAAAAGGTCTATGCCGATATGCTATCCCGTAAAAAGGACAACCGTACCCGTGAGGGTATAGAAACAGGCGGTGAGCCTGACGGTAAGACTCCCTTCTTTGATGCTTTTATCGAGTGTAGGGAACAGCCCTATGCGATCAAGTTAGCTAAAGCAATCGTCCGCAGTTGGCTGGTCACCGAGCCCACAATGCATGACGGCGAGGTGCTTGTGGGCTTCCCCAGACCTACCCGTCCCGTGCACGAGCATTTTCATATCGGAGTAGTAAGAGAGAGACATATACTTAAGCATCCTTCATATGCCGACCGTTTTGAGGAATTAAATGCTCTTATGACCGAGATGCGTCCCGAGTTTCACCCTGCAGAGGTTACAATAATCGACGGTGAGATGGAAAAGCGCTTCGGCACCGAGGATAACCCCAAGGCATATTACTATACCTGGAACGAGCTTTGGTCTCTTGGCGGCTATCAGGGTCACACCGTACCCAATTACGATATCCTGATGACTCAGGGTATCGGCGGTGTTCACAAGAGAGTTGTTGACCGTATGGTGGGTGAGACCGAGGAAAAGAAGCTTATCATGCTTGAGGCTTGTAAGATAATTCTCGAAGGCTTAAGAGACTGGATCCTTCTTCAGGCAGATTATGCTGACAAAAAGGCTGATCGTGAAGCGGATGCGGCTCTTAAAGCTCAGTACCGCCGTGCGGCAGAGAACTGCCGTGCTGTTGCCTTTGATCCCCCCACAAACTATTATCAGGCGGCACAGCTTACATTCTTCTATAACCTTTGGGATGCAAATGACTGTACAGGCAGAACCGACCAGTATCTCTATCCCTTCTTTAAGGAGGCAATTAAAGAGGATAAGGCCTTTACCGAGGACGTTACCGCAAGCCTTATGATGAAGTTCTACGAGCACGGTGTACATAACATCACCGTTGGCGGTATTATTCCCGAGACAGGGGAGGACGCAGCAAACGATCTGACCTTCCTTATGCTGCAGATACTTCGCCGCAACCACGCAACTCACCCCCGTATGACCATCCGTGTCAACGAAAAGTCTGACCCCCGTATGCTTGCCCTTGCGGTGCAGATGTGGTCAGAGGGTATGAGCGACCCCACCGTGGCAAGCGACTCTACCATTATTCCCGCATTTATCAATAACTACGGTGTCGAGCCCAAGGACGCAATGAACTATTCGCTTCTCGGTTGTCAGGAGCTTGAAATTCCCGGTAAGAGTAACTTTGGCTGTGAGGACGGAGTTATAAATCTTGCAAAGATACTGGAATATACACTTAATGACGGCTATTCCCGCTATCATCCCGACGTTCGTCTCGGTCTTAAAACAGGTAAGATAACAGACTACGAGACCTTTGAGGATCTGTGGAACGCGTACGAAGCCAATATCAAGTTCTTTACCAAGCATTTTTGCGAGGTATGCGATATCGGTCAGCAGGTAAGAGCAATAAACTATGCAAAGCTTGTCAAGACCCCCTTTACCGAGGCTTGTATCGAAAAGGGACTTAACCTTGACGACGGCGGTGCGGTATACAACTACGGTTGTGTAGAGACCGCAGGCTCCTCTGTTGTTGCCGACTCACTTACCGCAATAAAGAAGCTTGTTTATGACGAGAAGCTTATCTCCCGCGAGACCTTGGAGGCTGCTCTTGCAGCTAACTTTGAGGGCTACGAAAAGGAACGCCTTATGCTCCTTAACCGCTCTCCCAAGTTCGGAAACGATGACCCCGAGGCTGATGAGATGGCACACAGAGTGCTTCACAGCTTCTGGAGCGAGTGTAAAAAGTATAAATCTATCCGCGGTCAGGAATATTCGGGTGCCTGCTCACTGCTCAGCGGCGGTATGCATTACGGTCACAATACTTGGGCTACTCCCGACGGCCGTAAGACAGGTGAGCCTTTGGGTAACTCCATAGGTCCCCGTCCCGGTATGGACCGCAACGGTGTTACCGCAATGCTCAACTCGGTTGCCAAGCTTCCCCTTGATCTCGGTGTGGGCGGTACTACCTGTAACGTGACCATCCCCACCACTCTTATCTCCACCCCCGAGCTTCGTCAAAATATGGTGGATGCATTCAATGTGTTCTTAAATAACGGCGGTCAGCTTGCGCAGATCACCACCGCCTGTGTGGAGGATCTTATAGATGCAAAGGATCATCCCGAAAACCATACCGATCTTATCATCCGTATCGGCGGATTTTCCATTAAGTTCATCGAGCTCGGAACGGATGCTCAGGACGAGATAATCAGCAGATATTCTGCTTGATATAAACAGTAAATAATTTAAAGGAGTAAATATATGAAAAGATTTTTAGCATTCACCCTTTGTCTCTTGATGCTTATGTCTTCTTTGGTGATTGTAAGCTCTGCTGAAACCACAGCAGCTCCTGAGGAAGAGTACGATCCTCTGGTAGTAGCATATTTCAACGCCTCCGCAGGCCCCGGCGCTAAGGACTTCACCCACATTGACGTGCTTAACTACCATCCCGCGCATATCGAGGCAAGCGCCTTCGGCTTTGCAGAGGGAACCGAGATCATTACCCACAACTATACCAAGAACCTTGATATGTGGAAGGAAAAGGCATATGCAGCCAACCCCGATATCAAGTTTGTGTTCACTGTTGCAAACGGCAATATAAATACCTTTGAGAGCTGGTTTACCAGCCTTGACCGTACAAAGAGACTTGTTAAGGAAATGCTTACCATTATCGAGGAAAATGACTTTGACGGTCTTGATATTGACTATGAGTTCCCTCAGGGTGGTAACAATCAGAAGAGATATTATGTTGAGTTTATGAAGCGTATGCGTGCCGGCTTTGACGAGCTTTCTGCAAAGAACGGCAAGGAATATGTTCTTTCTATGGCTGTACCCGCAGGAAGTTGGGCGTTCAGTCTTTTCGATATGCCCGAGCTTGCAAAGTATGTAAGCTACTTCAACATTATGAGCTATGACCTTCATGTAGGCAGCGCTACCAAGAACATTGCTCACCACCATGCAAATCCCTGTGCTGACCCCACCCCCGGCTTTGAGGGTGCAAGCGTTGAGGAGGATATCGCTCTTTATCTTGATCAGGGTATTCCCGCCGAAAAGATAGTTGCAGGTATCGGTATGTATGCCCGCCGCTGGACAAATGTTGCGGACGGTGGCACACACGGTCTTTATCAGACAGGTACAATTGACGAAACCTCAAACGAGGCTTATCTGCACTATTCTGTAATCAAAGCATCCTATGAGAACAAAAACGGTTATGTGAAGTACTGGGATGATGTGGCTAAGGCTCCCTATCTCTACAACGCAGAGAAGAAGGTCTTCCTTACCTATGACGACGAGCAGTCCGCTAAGGTTAAGGCAGAGCTTGCGGTTAAAAATGAGATTGGCGGTGTTATGGTATTCGACTATGTTACCACCGACTCCATAAAGGTGAACGATACCTACTTCTTTGACAGACTCCGCACCTGGCTTGACGAGGCAAAGCACAGCCACAGCTATACCTCTGAGGTAACACTTGAGCCTACCTGCGCTGCAGAGGGTGTAATGACCTACACCTGTGAGTGCGGCGAAAGCTATACCGAGGCTATCCCCGCAACAGGCGAACACAGCTTTGGAGATTGGGTTGAAACAGTTCTGCCTACCTATGAAGAAGGTGGCAAGGAGACCCGCAGCTGCTCGGTCTGCGGTATAACCGAGGAGAGAGATACCGATGTGAAGCCTTATGAAAATCCCTTTAAGGATGTAAAGGAAAGCCATTGGTTCTATGATGCGGTAGAATACTGTGTCAAGAAGGGCTTTGTTTCAGGCATGACCGAGGACACCTTTGCTCCCAATAATAATCTTACACGAGCTCAGTTCCTTACACTTCTTGCAAAGCTCGACGGTGTTGACCTTACCAAGTACGAGACCACAGAGTCAGGCTTTGAGGATGTAAAGACAAGCCATTGGTACAACGAGGTTGTATGCTGGGCAGTAGAAGAGGGAATAACAAGCGGTATATCCGAAACAAAATTCGGCCCCGGTAACAATATCACCAGAGCTCAGCTTGCAAGATTCTTCTATGCTTATACAGAGAAGAAGGGTCTTGATGTATCAGACTCAGCTGATCTTTCAAACTTCCCTGATGCAGGTAAGGTACAGAGCTGGGCAGAGGTAGCTGTCAAGTGGGCGGTTGCCAAGGGACTTATCGCAGGTATGAACGGTAAGCTTGAGCCTAACGGCAACGCAACAAGAGCACAGGCGGCGCGTATAATTATGCTCTATAACGAGCTTATTACAGCAGAATAAATTTCATTTGACAACGGATGTCCTCAGGCATCCGTTGTTGACTTTATGCCAAAATTTTGGTATAATTAATTTAAGAAATAAATCAAGGGAGGTATTTATGAAAAAGTATCTGTCATTATTAATCGTTTTTTCCATGCTTTGCGCTATGCTTACGGGATTTTTCGTAAAAGCCGAGATAAGCGTATCCGAACCTGTAACGGCCGAGACCGTACAAAGCACAGCCGCTCACGGCTCTGACGTTCTTATAACCGCAGGCAAGGATCCGAGCTGTTATAACCTTACCTGGACATCGGACATAGACGGACAGGAGTATGTTCAGTGGACAGAGACCGACAAACTGATAAACGGTACTATGCCCTCCGATTGTAATGTTATGACCGCAATCAAGGAGGAGGCTACCACCTGTGTCTATACCGTAAGAGGACAGATGACCGATTTGGAGTCGGATACCTCCTACAGCTACTGTGTGGGCAGTGATACCACAGGCTGGTCACCGATATACACCTTTGATCTGTCAGACAAGACCGACGGCAGTTTTTCCTTTATTCTTGCGGGTGACCCCCAGATAGGTGCAAGCTCTGTTTCCACCGACACCAAGGGCTGGAACACCACCCTTGCTCATGTTGAAAACTGGTTCGGCGACGATATAGATTTTCTTATGACCGCAGGCGACCATGTAAACAAGCACAGCACCACCGCCCAGTATCAGGGCTTTGCTGATCCCGACTGGCTTCGTTCCAATGTTATTCTCGGCGCACCCGGTAACCACGATAACGGTGTAGGCTACAGCGAGCATTTTACCTACACAGGTAACGACTCGGGTTCTGTTGCTGGCGGCGGTACCTATGCAGGCGACTATTGGGTAGAATATGAGGGATCTCTTATTATGTCTCTCAACCTTAACAAGAATAGCGTAACCACCCATTCCGCTTTTGTAAGAAATGCGGTTGCCGAGTATAAGGCTATCTACGGTGAGCCCACCTGGACTATAGTTGTATTCCATCAGAGTATTTATTCCGCAGGTGTTCGTGCCGAGGACGAGGGCAATCTTGACAAGCGTGACCGCCTTGCCCCTGTATTCTCCGAGGTTGGTGTTGATGCTGTCCTTGCAGGCCACGACCATGTTTATACAAGAGCTTATATGATCAACGGTAATACCGTCATTGACAATATAGGCAGATACACCAACGCTATGGGCGACCCCTACGGCTCATACCATAATCCCGCAGAGGGAGATGTTTTCTATCTTACAGCTAACTCCTCCTCGGGCAGTAAGTATTATGAGCTTTATGCCTCTCAGATGCCCTTTGCATATGTTACAAGCGAGGAGAATATCCCCACCGTAACCAAGGTCGATGTTACCGAAAGCTCTATGACCTACACCACATATTATGTAGGTGCGGATAATACTATCGGTGATATAATGGACTTCTTTGCCATCCACCGTGATACAGAGGCCGATACTACTCCCCCCACCCTCAATGTTCCCACAGAGACATATTTTACCTCTGTAGAGGAGCTTGATCTTACCTACGGAGTAACTGCCTACGATAATGTAGACAAGGAGCTTACCGACAGCATCACTATCAGCGGCAAGCCTGATATGAGAGGTGTTACCACCGTAACATATACAGTAACCGACAAGGCAGGAAACACCACAGTAAAAGAAAGAAAGCTTATACCCATAACCGAATCAACGGTTATGTCAGAGAGCAAAACCGTATGGAGCTATTGGGACGAAATTGACGCTCCCGCAGGCGACTGGAATTCTGTTGACTATGACGACAGCACATGGAAGACTGCTACAGGTTCCTTTGGCTCAAAGAACGGAGCTATAGCTAAAATAGGCAGCTATACCCCCGCAAATCTCCTGCAACAGTATTATCCCGAGGGTCACGCAAATGCGGGAGAGAATATACCCAATTACTTCTTCCGTGCATATTTTGATGTAGACGATCCTGAAACAGTTGCCAAGCTTTACAGCAAGATAAACTATGATGACGGCTGTAATGTCTATATCAACGGTGTTCTGGCACAGCGCTTCAATACCGACAAAATAGGCGAGGGTCTGGGATATAACGGCAAGACCTCTTCAAATGCTCAGGCGGGCTATATTGATGTATCCGACAAGGAGCTGCTCGAAGCCTTTAACCTTAAAAAAACAGGAAATGTCATAGCGGTACAGCTTTATCAGAGTGACCTTGACTCCAGCGATGTCTTCTTCCGTCTTAAGAATTTTATAGTCAGCTCCATCACCACCGCTCCCTTTGCTACAAGCGAGGGTGTACAGGTGACAATGCATAACATTAAGGATGTAAAGGATATCTTCATCGCAGAGGGCGACTATGACAGCTACCGCGATGTCAAGAACAACCTTATAGTTCAGCTTACGCAGAACAAGCTGAAAGGGCAGAACGAATACACCTACGTAGTACCTCGCCACGGCATACATACCGTTTATATAAGATACGATGACGGAAGCTATGTAATATCCAAGACCGATGTTACAGGCGCTGAACCCGAATATACCGTAAACGGCTTACAGCTTACGGTAAACAACCTTGAAAACATCAAGGTCATCCGTACAGCCTACGGCGAATACACTTCTGTTTCTGCCATGAAGAGAGCAGAAACCCACCGTGCCTTTACCGCAAAGAACGATATCAAGGGTAAGGACAGCTATATGATCCAGTACCGTGAGAACGGAGCGGTTACCGTTGCGGTATGCTACAACGACGGCTACACCGAGTTCTATACCTATACCGTAGAAAAGAAAACTCCCACCATGGAGCAGAACGGTGCTACAGTTACCTTTGGCAGCCTTGACGGGCTTTATAACATCAGATATGCAAAGGGTGAATATGCTACATCCTCCGAGATCAAAAAGGCTCCCGGTGCTGTGGCACTCAAGCCTTCAAGCATAGACGAAAACGGCAATATCACAGTAGTTCTCTCTACCGGAACATATACCTTCTGCGTACAGTATGACGACGAAAGCTATAACTACTATACCGTAACGGTAGAGAAGGTTATTATTGAAGATACCGATAAGCCGGAAGGCTGGGAGTAAAAAAGAGCGGATTTTCTGAAGTGATATAATGATGGTAGACACAAAAAAAGTGTCTACCATCATTTTTTGTGTTAAAATAAAGAAAAGGAGTTGATAAAAATGGGAAGACCAAAAGGTGGAAAAAATATGGTCCATAGTACGGAAGAAAAACTTGCAT
>JAFYLH010000013.1 GCA_017537175.1 Clostridia bacterium
ATAATAATAACTTTCCATATTGGTAAGATGCTTTTTGCGTTGTGTCGTGTTTTTTATGATAAATGTCCAATGTCCTACAGCGCGCAGTATGGCAGGGGCAACTTGCCCCACACGGCCGACCGACTTTTTCGACAGTCTGAAAGCAAGTCAGGAGACTTGCTTTATTCCATTTAAGAAATCCTCGGGAAGGTAGCTTGTGATAAATGCCTTCCATTCATCATTATCGCAGCTGTAATGGTTGGACGAAACACATTCGTTATTTGCATTATAGCTCTGATTGTAGCCGTCACAGGAGATCAGGTCATAGGAGCCGTCGTTATAATTTATACGGGCGACCCATTCATCATAGGTGAAGCAGGGGTCGATGGCGGCAATGGTGATGATTATTACATCCTTAAAGCGTATTTCGGAAAGCTCTGTGATAAAATCTGTTTTACTGTCATCATCAAGGGTATATACGGGATTGTCGAGCTCGATAAAATCACCGTAATAGCTTTCACTTTTACGCAGATCGTATATCTGTACGGATATGACATCATCGGGTGAGATTTCGTAATATTTGTATTGGGGTATAACTATACATCCGGTGAGCGAGAGTGTTAATATTAACAATATCGATAATAAGGTTACGGTACGCTTCATTGCTTCGCCTCCTTTTTATCAAGTATATCATAGATATACTAAATTTTCAAGTAATAAAATGAAATCCTGCTCACGCAAGGTGAAATCTTCCCTTTGCTCAGATCAAATCTAAAACCTAACGGTTTTTGGTGAAATAAAATCACCTTGTATTTGGAAACCGCTACTCCTATTTTTTAACGGAGAAAACGGAAACCGCATATCCTATTTGGTGTATGAAGGGTATTTGAGTTGATTTTTATGCTTCTAAAATGATATATTGCTGACGCAATATGATATACGGCTGATACCGTATGATATATTTTCCCCCTGTGAAAATATGATATAATATCCGTTCCAACATAAGCCGAAGGCTTATATCATCGCACTTTGTGCGATATTATACCGAAGGTATATCACCCGTTCCGTTGAGGAACGGATATCATTGAAAAAGACGATTGCAAACCGCAATCGTCTTTTTCTGTGATACCACTACAAAATAGATCCATATAGGGCTGTCGTACAAAAACAGTCCGTGATTTTTGCAGTAAGGATAGACTTATCCCTTGGCAATGATGGGATTTGCACTTGACCGCTGTCTTCCGGGGGGCAACTCCATGCTTGCAACGGAACTCTATGTAAGAGGCTGGAGTTATATATATTCATCTGCAGAATCAGATAGTTTAAGTGTTAACTTCCAACATTTATGATATGTATCGTAACCTGTTACCATTGCGCGGTATTCCTCTCCGATTGTTAATTTGTCTTCTATGTTGTGAACAAACTCATCACATATTTGACTAATATGAATACTTCCAGCAAGTTTCTTTCCGTAAAGATTAATTTCCACCAATGCTACTTTAGGATAGATTTTGGTTACAACAACATTAACTGCATCGCCTGTTTCAAGAGACTCGGTTCTTTTTATCCCTATATCCTGCTTTATTCCAACAGACAACGCTCCATGTAAAGCATGGTGAAGCATTATTCTCCATTCATCAGAAAGAATTATCCCTTCATCCCCTCTATGCTGCCAACGATATGTATCTGAAACAGGGAGATAATTGCCTATAAAACCTAATCGATACAAATCCGTAAGGACTCGATTTAAGTGTGTATGTAGAATGGTATCTGGGAAAAGATCTCGAATTCTTTCTCTTAATTTTGCCAGTGAGAACATTGTTTTATATCCAGTAAAACAATTTATGATTATCTCAATATCCTCGGATGAATATAACGCACGCAATTCTTCTTTGATCTCGGAAAGGCTTTCCAATGAATACTTTTTCCTTATTGCATCGAAAACAGATTGAGAAAAAACAGTTGCATCGGCTTTAATGGAGTTTTGTGCTGAATATATCAATCTCACTATGTCTCTTGGTTTGTTCCAACCGTTGTTTAGTATATAATTTGCTGGTTCAATGCCTTGTATTTTTTCTGGAAACCATCTTTCATATATTTCTTTGTATTGCGTATCAGTCAATTCCGGTGTTTCCAATGTAAGATTTTCCCCCATTGCTATTCGCTTTAGCAATACTTTAATAATGGGGTGCATATACGAACTGGTGTTGCTATAATTCCAATTCAGTGGAACTTCGAAGCCGTTTGTCACTTTGTTGAGTTCTTTAGTAATTATAAAACGAGAAATTGCATTGATAATTTCAAGTCTTACAGAGCAGTAAATTTTTGTGTTGGGATCATCTGCAAAATATTGATTGAACTTTTTTACAGTAAACAGCAAATCTCTTATGAAATACAAGTCTCTCTTAAAAACATCTTCATTCCCACAATACGCTTCTAATTCGTCGACAAAAATATGATAAGGAATATCAGTCCTTGTCGTTTTAGAAAGTGCATTTTCAGCTTTATTTAGAGCGTCAATAAAAGTTGAATAGTTTTCAGCCTGCTCTTTTTTATGAAAATCTATTTCCAACTCCGGGCCATATTCAACTTGTGATACACAGTCTTTTACGGGAAGGGCAAATTTAATTTTTGGAGGAATAATGACTTTTTTATTATCTGAAGGTGCTTTTATGCCACCGATAATATTGACAAACTGATTCCAATATTCATCCTCAACGAATAGGCCACCATTGAAATTATCATTATCAGCGACAATTCTCTTGAAAAAGAGCCATTGCCATATGTATTCAAAATTGGTGTTGTCAAGCATTGTATCATCACCCATGACGATACTTGAGAGAATTCTTTTTGATACGCTTTCGAGCTCCTTCTTTCGCACTTCGGTGTATTCTTCTTTGAAAAAGATGAATGAAGCGCAACTGCTTGGATCTTGCTGTTCGAATAAGTGTTCAAGATAAAACAAAAGAGCTGTTTTTCCAGTGCCTTTATATCCTGTTATAAAGCAAGGACACCCATTTAGCAGGTTATCCATATTAAAAGCTTCGGGTAGTACAAAACTTTCGACAAATCCTCCCATGCCGTCAAAATTAATCTCATCTTTGGCATCTGGTCTGCCAACATAAATATCCTTTATTGTGATTTTCTTATTCATAGTACCTCCAGATAAAATATGCTTTTTTAAACCTTAATTGAATTAACAACAATTTTTTCTATACCTTTCCCCAAACTGCGCGCAACACCGCATACAAAACATCACATTCCGCCGCATGCTTCTTGCGATAGTTAGGTTCTTTCCCCGACACCTGCTTGAATACTTTTAGCGCACTTGCGTGAATCTGATAAAATATAACATTCCGATCAAGCATATCGGCAAGAGCTTCGTACGTATCGTTGTGCTGCTTTACCCAATCGGGAACGCCGGTAATTGTGCCGAGCCAAAAGGCGAATTGGAAGTTATAGGAACTGTTCATGATACTGACGATCTGCTCCTCGGTCAATGGCTTCAACGCTTGCCAATTATAGTTGAACGGGCCGACAAATCCACCGCCGAATTCCGACGGCTTTTTGAACGTGATATATTCGTTAACGTCCTTCATAATTTCGTAGGCGTGTTTGATCGCCGCCTTTGCGGTTTTTATATTGTCATCGGTTCGCCATCCCTGCGTAGCGGCAAGGATGCCGATATGGTTTGCACCGGGAAATTTGGCTTTCGGTTTGTAGTATCGCTCGTTCTTGCCCCTAATGGAAAAGTCATCAATCGAATCATGCTGCAAAACAGCCGACAGATGCTCAAAAGCAAGCGCCAATTGCTCTGCAAACACGGGTATATCCTCGGAAGCTTTGCTCATAGCGAGGATGTTGGCAACGATGGCACGGTCGCCACCGCGCCCCTCAGCATCCAATGCCGCACCGCCGCGAAACCAATTCTTGTGTGTCGATGCTATTTCAGGTGTCAACAACGCAGAGACCGCCTTTTGAATCGCAGGATGACTTGCTTCAACGCCCAAATTCAAAAGGCCACCGATATGACAGTCCATACCGTCAATGCCGTGAAGTTCGTGACCAAACCACCCGTCGGGATGTTGCGCAGATAGGTGCTTTTGCGTATTTGCTTGCGCCAAGATCTCGTTTTGAAGCGCAATCATAAAAGGCTCGTCCACCGCCGTGCCAAGCATATCACGATGAAGCAGGTATTTTATGCTCGGACAAGCATGTTCAAGGAGAAAATCTATTTGTTTTTGAAAGTTGTACGCCATGACATCCCCTCCATTGCATTTTGCATATAGATAGCTACATATAAAGTATACCATAAAATCGCGAATTTTTCAATGCACATTATATAAATAGTCCTCATTTCAGAAAAATGAGGACTGTTACTTTTCAGCTATAACTTTCGTATACATGCTCATAACAATTTCGTGGTATAATGATGGCTCGCATTGCACGAAATCTTATATCACAGGAGGCTATCATGCAAAAAATTTATTATCCCGACAATTTCAAAATTGAGGTTGTCAAGCATTATAAAATGCATCGTAACATCGGTGCAACCCTTGAAAAATACGGGATTGCCCGTAGCACTCTTTTCAAATGGAAAAAGAAATACGAGGAAAATCACTTTTTTCGTGTTTCAAAGAAACCTGCCAACAACGGTCACAAAGCCAAAGCACACCTTGATAAACTGAATAAAATCATGGAGGCTTCTAAAGAATTACGGTGTGGTGTTACCGCATCGATTACAGATAAGGTCGCCGAAATCAAGAGATTGGAAGGAAAGTATTCCATTCATGTCCTATGTGAAGCTTTACAATTACCCATAGGTACATACTATAATCGAAAGAAGAACGGTGATGTGCCGAGCCGTTATGAGCTTGCAGACAACCAGTTGAGTGTGCTAATTAGGGAGATATTTTATCAAAGCAACGAACGGTTTGGGCGAAATCCAATAAAATATAAACTGCAAGAACGAGGATACCAAGTAAGCAAAACACGAATCAGCCGTTTGATGAAGGAAATGGGACTTCAAGTAAAGGCTGCGCCATACACGCTTGAACACAAAAAGGCATCGTCACGCACTAAATTTCGCAATCTTCTTCGTGGGAAATTCAGTCCTGAAGCGCCTAATACCGTATGGGCAAGCGACATAACCTATGTGAAAGTGAAAGATCAATATATGTTTGTTTGTGTGGTGATAGATTTGTTTTCAAGGAAGGTTCTGTCATACGGCATTTCCAACACCATTGATACCGTTCTCACAATGAACACTTTTGATGAAGCGTTTGAAGAAAGAGGACAGCCCCAAAATCTCATTTTCCATAGCGACCAAGGCGTTCAGTACACATCATATGCTTTCCGCTCACATTTAGGAGATCTGGGATGCAGGCAGTCTTTTTCAGCACCGGGCTACCCATACGACAATTCTGTTTGTGAGTCCTTCTTCAACACTTTGAAAAAAGAGGCGATTTATTATCACATTTACGAGTCAGCCTCCGAGCTTGCGGCGGTGCTTGATGAATATATTGAGTATTACAACGAAGTCCGAATGCACCGGACCTTGAATATGAAAACTCCGTCCCAAGTTGAGACGGAGTTCTTTGAGCGTGTTGTTTTGTAAAATGAGAAAGGGCTCATCCTTTTAGTCTACACTTAAGTAGTACAAAAGGCTGAGCCCCTTCAATGGCAGGGGCACAAAGATTCGAACTCTGGACACGCGGTTTTGGAGACCGCTGCTCTACCAGCTGAGCTATACCCCTGAATATCGTACTCGTGTATTATAGCATAGTGATTTCTGTTTTGCAATAGGTAATTTAATTTTATTTATTAACTTTTTGTGAACAAACTTGACCACTGTTTTTCTCTTCTTCTGTAGCTTTATTGACTTTTACATGTATTTATGGTATATATTTATTATATCAATTTCAAAGGAAATATCTATGAATTTCAATTCGCTTGAGTATCTGCTGTTTTTACCTGTAACGCTTATACTCTATTTTATACTTCCAAAGAAAATAAAGAACCCCGTATTGCTTTTGGCAAGCTTCTTCTTCTATATGAACTGGGAGCCGATATACGCGCTTCTGATGCTCTTTTCTATTGCGGCGACCTATTTCTGCGGACTTTTAGTGTCAAAGCAGGTGTGGGGCAAAAAAAAGCTGTGGCTGGTGCTTTGTCTACTTATAAACTTAGGCATACTGTTTGTATTTAAATACTTCAACTTCTTTTCCGATACCTTGGGTGCCGTTGTAGGCAAGGAGCTTATAACCCTTGATCTGCTTCTGCCCGTGGGAATATCCTTTTATACTTTTCAGGCGTTGGGCTATACCATTGATGTGTACCGCGGAGATATCGAGGCTGAAAAGAATTTTATAGACTATGCTCTCTTTGTGTCCTTCTTTCCCCAGCTTGTGGCAGGACCTATCGAGAGAACAGGGAATATAGTTCCACAGTTAAAAAAGCATCATAAATTCAGATTTGTCAACCTCCGTGACGGGTTTTTGCTTATACTCTGGGGCTTGATGAAAAAGGTGCTTATCGCCGATAACCTTGCTGTTGTGGTAAATACAGTTTACAACGATCTTCCTGCCCACACAGGTGTGCAGATGATATTTGCCACAGTCTGCTTTGCTTTTCAGATTTATTGCGACTTCTCGGCTTATTCGGATATAGCAAGAGGCTCTGCACGAATAATGAATATAGAGCTTATGCGCAACTTTGACTGTCCCTATAAGGCACAGACAATAAAGGAATTCTGGCGCCGCTGGCATATATCCCTTTCCACCTGGTTCAAGGACTATCTCTATTTCCCCTTGGGCGGCAGCCGCTGCAGCAAGGCAAGGGTATGCTTTAATGTGCTTGTGGTGTTCCTTGTAAGCGGACTTTGGCACGGCGCGGCTATGACCTATGTTGTATGGGGCGCGCTTCACGGTATCTATCAGATAATGGGAATAGTTATAGATCCTGTCCGTCAAAGACTATATAAGGTAATAAACAAAAATAATCCCATACTTGTGATACTGCGTACCTGTATAACATTTCTGCTTGTCAATATTGCCTGGGTGCTTTTCAGGGCAAATTCACTTTCGGATGCCGTATATATATTCAAGAGTATAATTACTATTGACAAGGTGTTTCCCCTTGCCTTCGGCACTCTGGGACTGTCAAGAAATATGCTTATTGTTGTGGGAATAGCGGTAGTGATACTTTGTATCGTAGACCTCATCAATTCAAAATGGCCTGTGGCTGAGTTCATAAACAAGACCGTATTTTTGCGGTACTTGATATATGTAATCATTCTCCTTGCCATATTCATCTTCGGATATTACGGAGCCGGCTTTGACCCTCAGGATTTTGTTTATTTCCAGTTTTAGTACAGAAAATTCAAGTATTTTTTGAAAATACTTGAATTTTTCTTTTATTTGGTATATAATAATAAGAGTAAGGGAGTAGTCGGCACCAAAAGGTGCGATGAAGTCAACAGCAATACGCATTAACCCTTCGGTCATACGATCGTGGTGTTATCCGCAGCGGGTACGACCCGCTTGGCTCATCTTAATTGGCGAGACTTATCTGTATTTGACAGGTGGGTTATCGTCTTTTTTTAATACCACCTGAATTAAGGTCGGGAGAATCGACCATATCTCAAGGAGGCTATATTTTGGCATTTTACGACAAACAAAAAGAGGAAGTAATAAGAGAGCTTTCTACCGACAGAGAAAAAGGACTTGACCCTCAGTCGGTACCTGCTTTACAGCAGCGCTACGGCAAAAACAAGCTTAAGGAAAAGAAAAAGAAAACTACCATTCAGCGTTTTCTTGATCAGTTCAAGGATGTAATGATCCTTATTCTTATAGCGGCAGCTGTGGTTTCCTTTACTATCATTTGTATAGAAGGAAATTGGGAAGAAATTTTTGAGCCTGCGCTCATTCTTCTTATCGTTATTCTCAACGCCGTTATGGGTGTTTATCAGGAGGGCAAGGCCGAAAAGGCTCTTGATGCCCTCAAAAATATGTCAGCTCCCCATGCCCGTGTTATAAGGGGAGGGCAGGAATCCCTCATAGATGCCTGTGAGCTTGTTCCCGGTGATATAATCAAGCTTGAGGCGGGTGATTTTATTCCTGCAGATGCAAGGCTTATTTCTTCTGTCAGTCTCAAGAGCGAGGAATCTGCTCTGACAGGTGAGTCTGTTCCCTCCGAAAAGGATGCGGAAGCCGAGGTCAAGGACGGAGCGGGTGTCGGTGACAGGAGCAATATGGTATTTTCGGGCTGCTCTGTTACCTACGGTACTGCTACTGCAGTTGTAACAGCAATAGGAATGGATACCGAGATGGGCAAGATCGCAAATCTGCTCGATTCCGAGTCGGACAGCCAGACACCCCTGCAGCATAAGCTGGCACAGCTGGGCAAGTATCTCGGTATTATGGCTCTTGCTGCCTGTGCGATTATATTTGTGGTAGGTGTTGTTAATGATCCTACCGACCTTATGCCCGTGTTTATGACAGCGGTTGCTCTTGCTGTTTCCGCTATTCCCGAGGGTCTGCCCGCAATTGTAACCATAGTTCTTTCTATAGGTGTACAGCGTATGGTCAAGCGTAATGCCCTTATCCGCAGACTGCCTGCTGTAGAGACCTTGGGCGGTGCATCTGTTATCTGCTCTGATAAGACGGGTACTCTTACACAGAACCGTATGACTCTGGTCAAGGCTTATCTTGATAAGGGCATATATGAGGATATATCCGAAAACAATTCTGATGCGGTAAAAGAGCTTCTTATGTACGGAACACTTTGTTCGGACGGCTCTGTTATCTTTGCCGAGGGTAAGGAGCAGCATATAGGTGACCCTACCGAAACCTCTATAGTTCTTGCCGCATTCAAAAACGGTATGACAAAGGATGCCCTTAACCAAAAATATCCCAGACTTGCGGGTATACCCTTTGACTCTGACCGTAAGCTTATGACCACGGTCAACAATATTGACGGTAAGAATATAGTTATCGTTAAAGGAGCCTTTGATGTTATGGCAAGCCGCTGTATCAAGGGTGATATGGAAAAAGCAAGGGAAATGACCGAGGCAATGAGCCGTGATGCATTGCGTGTTCTTGCCGTTGGTTATAAGGAAATAGATAAGGTTCCTGCAGCACCTACGGGTGATGAGCTTGAATGTGAGCTTACATTTATGGGTCTTGTTGGTATGATCGACCCGCCCAGACCTGAGTGTAAGGTTGCGGTTGCTACCTGCCGCCGTGCGGGTATCAAGCCTGTTATGATCACAGGTGACCATGTTGTTACCGCCTCGGCTATAGCAAAGGAGCTTGGCATACTTGAGGACGGGGATATGGCTATTACGGGTGCAGAGCTTGATGCAATGACCGACAGCGAGCTTGACCAAAATGTAGAAAAGATATCTGTCTATGCCCGTGTCTCACCCGAAAACAAGATCCGTATAGTCAAGGCTTGGCAGCGCAAGGATCAGGTAGTGTCTATGACGGGTGACGGTGTAAACGATGCTCCTGCCCTTAAGGCGGCGGATATAGGCTGTGCGATGGGTATTACAGGTACAGATGTCGCCAAGGGCGCGGCTGATATGACCCTGACAGACGATAATTTTGCCACAATAGTTGAGGCTGTCCGTGAGGGCAGAGGAATATATGCCAATATCAAAAAGGTTGTAGGCTTCCTTCTCGGTACCAATATCGGTGAGGTAATTCTTGTGTTCGTTGCTATGCTTTTGTGGCACGAGACACCTCTGCTGTCAATGCAGCTTCTCTGGATCAACCTTGTGACCGACTCTCTTCCCGCAATTGCTCTGGGTATGGAGAATGTAGAGTCTGATGTAATGGACCGTAATCCCAAGCCTAAGAAGGAAGGTATATTTGCAGGCGGTTTAGGTATCCGCGTGGTGCTTCAGGGTGCAATGTTTGCATCTCTTTCGCTGCTTGCATTCTGGCTTGGCACAGGACATCAGGAGGGAACAGTTGAGGTAGGTCGTACTATGGCATTTATGACCCTGTCTCTTTCTCAGGTAATTCAGGCATTCAATATGCGTTCTGAAAAATCTGTATTCCGTATAGGACCCTTCTCTAATCACAAGCTTAACTGGGCGGCACTTGCCTCCATAGCTCTTGTTCTTGTACTGCTCTTTACACCTGTAGGCAAGGTCTTCGGACTTGAAATGCTTGAGCCTATGCAGTACCTTGTATGTACCGGACTTATATTTGTTCCCACTGTTATAATGGAGATATCAAAGCTTATTTTCAGACGCAAAAAATAAGGAGACATAAGGATGGATTTTAATTCAACAAAGATGAAAAGGCTGGCAAAATGGATTATATGCATTGCTGCAGCGTGTATACTTATCTATCTTGCGGTAGCAAACATAAATGTTATAGGCCGAAGCATTGCCTGGGTATACCGCTTGCTTTCTCCCCTTATTCTCGGCTTTGCGTTTGCCCTTATACTCAACGTGCCAATGGGCTTTTTTGAGCGCATACTCTGGAAAAATGCAAAAAATAGGTTTTTGATAAGCATACGCAGAGTTGTGGCATTTGTAATTTCGGTCGTTATCATATTAGGCATACTGACGGGTATTGTATGGCTTATCATTCCCGAGCTCATCGACGCATTTACGGTTATAGGTAAGGGTGCCATAGAGCTTGCAGAGGAGCTTGCAAATATCGACAAGGACTCAGAGCTTTATATGTTTTTTGACGGTTTAATGGTTGATATCGACTGGAACTCTATGATCGAATCGATACAAAAATGGCTTGAAAGATCAGGCTCGGGTATGGTCAATACGGCGGTGACCAAGGTTACCACTCTTCTCGGCGGTATCTTTGATTTCTTTATTGCCATAATATTTGCCGTTTATATACTCTTTTCAAAGAAGACTCTCAAGCGGCAGTTCGGCCGTATGATAAGAGCCTGGCTGCCCGAGACATTTGCCGAGTGGTTTATTCACGCCTGCTCAGTGGCATCAGGCTCCTTCCGTAGCTTTGTTTCGGGTCAGACAATAGAGGCGCTTATACTGGGAACCCTTTGTATGCTTGGTATGTTTATACTCCGTATACCCTATGCGCCTATGGTTGGTGCTCTTGTGGGCATAACCGCTCTTATTCCGGTCGTGGGTGCATTTATAGGTGTAGGAGTGGGTGCTTTTATGATACTGACCGTTGATCCTCTGAAGGCACTTATATTCCTTATCTTCATCATCGTTCTCCAGCAGATCGAAGGAAACCTTATATATCCAAAGGTTATGGGATCAAGGGTAAATCTGCCTGCAATGTGGATACTTGCCGCAGTTACGGTAGGCGGAGCACTTGCGGGCCCTGTGGGAATGCTCCTGGGTGTCCCTTGCGTTTCTACCGCTTATGTGCTTATTCGCGAGGCTACACAAAAGCGTGAGGAAAAGAAAAAGGCAGACGAGCTGCCCGAGGAAGAAAACGAAACAATAAATGATAAAGAGCAGGTTTAAAAACCTGCTCTATTATATTGTTGCTTGTTTTTTATTTGTATACAGATAGTATAGTGTACATACTATGATTCCAAAAATCGTGGAAACCGGTACTGCCATACCTATCTTGGTCAACGAGGGGTTGTCTCCTAAGCTCATAATATAGGATACTGGTATTCTTACCGCAAAGGCAGAGGTTATACCCTGTATCATAACAAACATAGTTCTGCCGCTGCCGTTAAAGTAGCCCATAAAGCTGAATAGCACACAGGTGATTACCGTGTCTATGGCAAAGCCCTTGAGATACTTTGCGGCCTCTGCTATATATGCCTCATTTCCCGAGAACAATGATGAGGGCAGGCTGCCGTAGAAGAATATAAACACGAATATCAGAACACCTACAGAGGCACCCATTGCCATACCGCAGTACATAGATCGCTTTGCACGTTTATACTTTCTTGCACCGATGTTCTGGGATATAAAGGCGGACATACTCTGCATAAGGGAGCTGGGGATAAGCATAATAAAGCTTATAACCTTTTGTGCTATGCCGTAGCCTGAGGACTGCTCAAGACCCAGATCGTTGATAAGAGCGCATATTACAAGGAAGGATATGTTGGTCAGTATATCCTGCAAGGCTATGGGCAGACCCACCTTGAGCACCTTTTTTGTCTCCTCGCAGAAGCGGATGTCCCGAATAGAAAAGGAGAAGGGAAGCCTTTGCTTTCTTATGATGATAAGCGACAGTATTACGCTTACTGCCTGTGCACCTACCGTTGCAAGGGCTGCACCTGCCACATTCCAGTTAAACCAAGCAACAAACACAAGGTCACCTATGATGTTGACAACACAGGCGATGGCAACAAAGAGTAAGGGAAGGCGCGAGTTACCCATACCTCTGAAAATACCGCTTATGATATTATATGCAAAGATAAATGTCAGTCCGCCGCCGCAGATCATAACATACTGTACGGTCAGCTTCTTTGCATCCTCGGGAGTTTTCATAAGCTCTGTGAGCATTTGTGCACCGGCAACTACAAAAGCGGTGAAAATAACAGTGAGAATGATATATATAAATAGAGCTCCGCCTATTAACTTGCCTATACGGTCAGCCTTTCTTTCGCCTAAATACTGACCGATAAGTACCGTCATACCCATAGTAAGACCTGCTATGGTAAATGTAAAGAGATTGATTATATTGGAGCCTGTGGATACGGCAGAAATAGCCTCAGCCGTTCCGAACTGACCGACAATGAGCAGGTCGACTGCTCCGTACATAGCCTGGAGTACCAATGCTCCAAGTACAGGCAGCATAAAGGATATAAGCTTTTTTGGAATACTGCCCTCTGTAAAGTTTTCTTTGCTTTTCATATTGTCTTTCATTCAAGAAAATATGATTTCCGCACCTCGGTACGGAAATCATACTGATTTTTATTTTAGTTTTCCAATGCCATGAACATATCGACTCTTGTCTTGTGTCTTCCGCCCTCAAAGGGAGAGTCAAGGAATGCATCAACAATCTGCAGAGCCACACCCTTACCAAGAACTCTTGCACCGAAGCAGAGAACATTTGCATCGTTATGGCGTCTTGTCATCTCGGCAGAGAAGGTGTCACAGCAAACGGCTGCGCGGATACCCTTGTGCTTGTTTGCCGCCATGGACATGCCGATACCTGTACCGCAGATAAGGATACCAAGCTCAGCCTTGCCCTCCTGAATGTCAACGCATACCTTATGGGCATACTCTGGATAGTGAACAGAGTCGGTGGAATGTGTACCGTGGTCGGTATACTTGATCCCTCTTTCTTCAAGATGCTTGATAACATCAAGTTTAAGATCGTATGCAGCCTGATCGCAGGCTATAGCTATTACTCTTTCAGTCATTTTTTTTGATCCTTTCAAGTCTTTCACGCTCAGCCTGGGATGCTCTGAGATATATGGGCATTACCTCGGTGTCTGTGAAGATATTTATATTTTCGTTGTAGCATCTGATACCCTCAAGAGCCACGGAAACAGCATTCTGTAAGCGAAGCCTTACGGGGGTATGCTTGATATTGGGTAACTCTATAAGCCTTCTTGCAAGGTCATATCCGTCACCTGTAAAGTATATGGGGCAGTCATATCCTCTGAGCATTTCCTCAAGCTCTGAGCAGGGAATAAGCATATCCTCTGTCTGTCGGATACCGTCACGGAATATGGCGGTATAGACCTGATTGCGCCTTGCGTCCATTACAGGGCATACAACTCCCTCATAGCCCTCAAGGTTACGGGCAAGAGTGCTCATAGAGGACAGAGCCGCTATAGGCTTGTTTTTGCCAAAGCAGAGCCCCTTGATAAGGGATATGCCTATACGCACTCCGGTAAAGGAGCCGGGACCTGCGGAAATTGCAAAAAGATCCACATCATCGGGGGTAACTCCTGCAGCATTCATAACGGCCTGCGCCATAGGCAGCATAGTCTCGCTGTGGGTATGTCCCGTGTTCTGTGTATATTCTGCAATTACGGTCTCGTCTTTCAAAAGTGCGGCAGATGCCGCCTTTGCTGTAGAATCTATTGCTAATGTGATCATCTGATCTCCTCAATTGTGATCTCGCGGCTGTCACCGTCCGCTTTTTTGATAGTCACCTTATAATAGCTGTCGGGCAGGGCATATTCTATGTTCTCCGACCACTCGCATACCATAATACAGTCCTCGTAGTCATAAAAGCCTATAGAATAAAGATCCTCGTCATCGGTGATACGGTACATATCAAAGTGGCAGAGCCTTACCCCGTCACCGTAATACTCGTTAACTATGGCATAGGTGGGGCTGCTTACAGGCTCACCGGGACAGAGCGTGGCACCCAAGCCTCTTGTGAAGGCGGTCTTGCCTGCACCCAGATCTCCGTACATAGCCACAAAATCACCGTTTTTCAGCTTTTTTGCAAACTCACCTGCTATCTCCTCGGTTTGCGCGGGTGAGTGGGAAATATAGGTCATTTTGATATTAATACTCGTACTCAAGGCAGTCCTCGTAACGGCTTAAGCTGTCGCCGTAACGAACGGTATAGGTCTTGCCGTCAACTGTCTTTGTTGCGCTGTCTGCAGTAACTGTAAAGCCTGCATCCGAAAGCTTCTGCTTATATGCATTAAGGTCGGTTGCAAAGCTCTTGCCGCAGGCATAGGATACAGACAGGGTGTTGGGAGTACCCTCTGTTACAAACCAGCCGTAAAGGGTGGAGTCTGTATGTGTAAACTCGGGGAATATGCTTGAAACAGCCTCGGGATATTCAACGGGCTTTGACTTGAAGATGTCAATAGAAACACAGAACTCACCGTCTACCTCTTCGGTCAGGAGGTTGAGTATCTGTTCACCGTTACCCCAGAAACCAACGATCTTATCGCTTTCGGTATAACCCTCCTCTGCAAGCTTTTCAAGCCAGTCCTCATAATCCTTTTCGGAGGAATCAAAGCTGAGATACCATTCCTCGGAGTTTTCGCTCTCGGTATGGGTAGCGGGATACATTTCGGTGTAGTTGTCATAGGAGGGAACATCCTGGGGGATCTGCTCTGTAGGCCATAGACCATCGTCGGTTCCGCCCTCGGTTAAGGTCTCAACAACCTGGGTCTCATCGGCACCGTTGATGATGGGGGTATCGTCGTCAACGACCGCGTCGGGATCATATTCGTCTATTTCATCGGCGGGAATACCCTCGATAACATAGCCGTCGGATATGCCGTCACCGTCGATGTCGATGGTCTCACGGGGAGTATCGGTAGTGTCGGGTGTCTTTGATTTGCATGCCCCAAGGGAGAGAATTAATGCACATGCACAGATAACAAGTAAGATCTTTTTCATAATATTACATTTCCTTTTCATAATTTTCTATGATCTCATATGCTTCAAGAAGCATAATTTCATATTCTTCTTTTTTTGCATAAAGCTCGGCAAGCTTTATATGGTCGGTGGCAGACTCCTCTGCCTGCCTGTCACAGGCCTCTATCTCAGCTTCAAGCCGTGTGGCATCCTCAAGAGCCTTTTCGTAACGGCGCCTTTGCTTGCGCTGTTCGGCAAGAGCCTTTTTTTGATTGAGATAGTCGGTCTTTGAAGCGGTAGGTGCTTCGGCTGAAGCCATACTGCCTTCCTTTTCGTACCGCTTACGGAAGCTGCAAAAATCGTCATATCCGCCCTTGTAGTCGTATATACTGCCCTTTGACTCAAGGTCAAAGCAGAGTATACGGGTCGACAGCTTTTGTATAAAGTATCTGTCGTGGGATACAGCAATAATAGTTCCGTCAAACTGCATAAGGGCATCTTCAAGAGCCTCTCGGCTGCCTATATCAAGATGGTTTGTAGGCTCGTCAAGGATAAGCACATTCATACGGGACAGCATCAGCTTTGCAAGGGTAAGCCTTGCTTTTTCGCCGCCTGAGAGCACCGAAACAGGCTTGATAACATCCTCGCCTCTGAACAGAAACAGGGCAAGAGTATTGCGCACCTGGGTCTGTGTAAGATCGGGATAAGCATCCCACAGCTCGTCAAGCACGGTCTTGGAATAGTCAAGGTTCTGGTTTTCCTGATCATAGTAGGCAAACACGGTGTTAAGTCCCCAATGGACCGATCCGCAGTCGGCCGAGAGCTTTTTTGCAAGAATCTTTATAAGGGTAGACTTGCCGCAGCCGTTTGCTCCAATGATAAAGGCGTGATCCCGCTTCATTACGGTTGCCGTAAGGTCACGGAACAGAAGATTCTCCCCGTAAGCCTTTGTGAGCTTGTTTATGACCAGCACCTCGTTTGCTCCCTCGCCGGATTTGTTAAAGGCGATACGGATATTCTCTAAAGGTGCGTCGGGACGGTCCAGCTTTTCCATCTTGTCAAGCTGCTTTTGACGGCTTTCGGCGGCAATTATGTTTCTTTCACGGTTCCAGCGCTTTTGCTGAGCTATATACTCCTCAATGCGCTTTATTTCCTTTTGCTGGTTTTTATAATGCTTTTCCTCTATCTCGCGGTCCTTCTTTTTCTTTGCCATAAAGGCAGAATAGTTACCGTTATAGAGCTTTCCGTGCTTGTTTTCGATGTCAAGTGTATGGGTGCATACACGGTCAAGGAAGTATCTGTCGTGGGAAATAACAAGAACGGTCTTGGGATATGAGATTAGAAAGTCCTCAAGCCAGGCCAAAGCTCCTATATCAAGGTGGTTTGTAGGCTCGTCAAGCATAAGTATATCAGGCTCGCATAACAGAAGTGAGGCAAGTGCCACACGGGTCTTCTGACCTCCGCTGAGCTCATATACAGGTCGGCTGTGCTCCTCCGGAGGAAAGCCCAGACTGACCAGAATTCCTCCCGCACGGCTTCGGTATTCATAGCCTCCGTCCCGTCTGAAGGCCTCCTCGGCTGTTGCATAGCTTTGGCTCAGAGAGCTCTCGCCCCATTCTATGCGGTTCCTCAGCTCCTCCAGCTCCTTTTCTCTGCGGATAAGGTCGGGGAATGCGTGCTCCAAGACCTCGTCATATATAGACTTGTCTCCGTCGGCACAGGCATTCTGCTTAAGAACGCCCACCTTCTTTTGGCGGTCGACATGCACATTTCCCTCTGTGGGAGTATATTCACCTGTAATAAGCTTAAAAAGCGTGCTTTTTCCCGCACCGTTGACTCCGACGATGCCTAACTTGTCCCCCTCGTTGAGAGAGAAGGATATCTTATCAAGTATTACATCCGTACCAAAGGCAAGGGAAAGCTTTTCGCAGGATAAACAGATCATAATTCCTCATTAAAACATAAAAATACATTATATTATAACACCTTTACATTTTAAAGTCAAGATTTATGCTTACATATATACTACCGATAAAATCAAAAAGGTCACAGATTTTGTGACCATTTTTAATGTATAGGAAAAAGCGTTGCAGTATGTGAGGAACCAATGATGCTGTTTGTGCCTCGGAGCGCAGCTTGGGTACGGTGACTTGCCGCTTACACTTTAGCCGAAATATCCCTTTTCAGCTTATCGATTATCTTTTTCTCAAGCCTTGAAATATAGGACTGGGATATACCCATTTGATCCGCTACCTCCTTTTGGGTGAGCTCTCTGCCTCCGTTTAAGGCAAAGCGACGGGAAATTATATCCCTGTCCCTTGGGGGCAGGGTGGCAACAGCCTCAAGCAGTATGCGTTTTTCCTCCTCGTTTTCGATATTTTTGTATACGCTGTCCTCATCTCCGCCTAAAATATCGGACAGCAAAAGCTCGTTTCCGTCCCAGTCGGTATTAAGCGGCTCGTCTATGGACATCTCGGTGCGCTGGTTTGAACTTTTACGGATGTACATAAGTATCTCGTTTTCTATACACCGCGACGCATAGGTTGCAAGCTTTATGTTCTTGTCCGGCTTAAAGGTGTTTATAGCCTTTATAAGTCCTATTGTGCCTATGGATATAAGATCCTCTATTCCAATTCCCGTATTTTCAAATTTTTTGGCTATGTAGACCACAAGGCGGAGATTATGCTCCACCAGCACCGAGCGCACCGATGGGTCGGTGTCCTTTTGCAGGATGAGCTCTGTCTCCTCCTCGCTGTCAAGGGGCTGGGGAAGAACATCGGGACCGTTTATATAGTACAGCTCCCTTGCGTCAAGAGTCAGCAGCCTTAAAAGTCTATCGATCATCTTAAACATATTTACCTCCTACAGTACAGATGCGGGTATTACCGAGTCTGTGCCGTCATACGAAGAGTTGAGTGTATCGCAGACAATGCACAGCCTTTTGGCTTCACCGTTTATTTTTATCTCATCGGGTATTATTCCGGGCAATACTCCCGAGCCGCCTATGCTTTTCATAGGGACAAGACGGATTCGCTTTGCCGTATCGGCAGAGGCGTATTGAAGCAGTCCAAGACTTCTGTCCCTGAAAAGGGGAACTATACCTATAGGCAAAAGCGGTTCTAAGGCTTTAAAATTGCATATAACACAGGGAAGTGAAGCCACAGGCTCGCAGAGCAGGTTTCCGCTGTCGCACAGACCTGTTACTGTTATCTCCCTGTCCCACAGACGGATATATACCGTTGCCTTTTTTCGGGATCTGAGCTTTTTTGTTATAAATGAGCAGATGTAGGATATTATTACCGATACCGCGGCAATTACGCCAAAGGTAAGGGGGGATATATCCGAAACAATAGATGCCGCATCTCCGTTTATGACTATACCTCTTCCTGTAAGACCCTTGTTTGCAAGATTGTATACCGCGGTCATAATACCGCCCATAAGAAAGCTTATCCCGTAAAAGCAGAGGGTGTTTCTTAAAAGGAGCAGAAGCGAGGCGGCACCGAAGGTAATATAGCACATAACTACGGCAACGGCGGTAGAGATAAGGACATTAATCACACCGTTACCCGAAAAGAACAGGGATAACACTCCGTACAGGGCGCCTATGCCCGAGGACATTACAAGGGCAAAGCCGCTTGCATCCCTGCACAGTATCCTTGAGCTTATGTACAGCGCAAGAAAATCCATACTGAAATTCACGATAAAAAGTATGTCTGCATATATGATTTGTTCCAATGGCATCCTCCTTTTTGTGTATTATAAAATCAATTGGCTAAAAAAGATGTCAAAAGAGGGTATAGATATTGCAATTTCCGAAAAAGGATGGTAAAATAATAGTTTGAAAGGATGTGTTTATAATGGCAATTTTGAATATAATAACCGAAGAGGATCCCGTTCTTCGCAAAAAGAGCAGAGAGGTAACAGAGATCACCCCCCGTATCATAGCTCTGCTTGATGATATGCGTGATACCCTCCATAAGGCACAGGGCGCAGGTCTTGCGGCTGTACAGGTGGGGGTGTTGCGCCGTATTGCCCTTGTGGAATACGAGGAGGACAATACCATAGAGCTTATCAACCCCGAGATAATTGAAATAAACGGCGAGCAGACAGGACTTGAGGGCTGTCTGTCCCTGCCCGGCAAATGGGGTATTGTAACAAGACCCGAGACCGTAACCGTAAGAGCTATGAATCGTGCGGGTGAGACAGTTACCCATACCGCCTCCGGACTTGGAGCAAGAGCCTTCTGTCACGAGATAGAGCATATGGACGGCATTATCTATACAGACCGAGCCGAGCGTATGCTTACCCCCGACGAGGTAGAGGAGATGTTTGAAGAATGAAAGTAATATTTATGGGTACGCCCGATCTTGCAAGAACGGTGCTTGAAGCCCTTATAAATTCAGAAAACGAAGTGGCCTGCGTGGTTACACAGCCTGATAAGCCAAAGGGCAGAGGCTATGAGCTTACCCCTCCTCCCGTAAAGGTGTGCGCACTTGAGCACGGAATAGAGGTGTATCAGCCTGTGACTCTTAAAAACGGAGAGATGCAGCCTATAATAGAACAGTATAAGCCTGATGCCATAATAGTTGCGGCTTACGGACAGATACTGCCCCCCTATATCATTGAGTTCGGTAATTACGGCTGTATCAATGTCCACGGTTCTCTGCTTCCCGAATACCGCGGTGCCGCACCCATCCAGCGTGCCATAATTGACGGTAAAAATAAGACCGGTATCACCATAATGAAGATGGATAACGGTCTTGACACAGGCGATATGCTGACTAAGGCAGAGGTGGAAATAAAGCCCGAGGACAACTTTGAGACTATGCACGATAAGTTAGCCGAGGTTGGCGGTAAGCTTTTGGTGGATACCCTTAAAATGCTTGAAGAGGGTACTGTCAATCCCGAAAAGCAGGATGACAGTCTTTCAAATTATGCAAAAAAGATCGAAAAGACAGACTGCCTGCTTGATTTTACAGAGGATGCATATAATGTATGGTGCAGGATAAGAGGACTTTCTCCCATACCCTTGTCCTTTGCATATCTCAAGGGCAAAATGGTTAAATTTATTAGTGCGGAGTATTCGGACAAGAGCCATGATAAGGCCCCCGGAGAGGTAATATCTCTTGAGGGCGGCAGGATAGAGATCGCCTGCGGCAAGGGCAGTATTCTTATCACCCGACTCCTGCCCGAGGGCAAGGGCCGTATGAGCTCTGTGGATTTTATAAACGGCAGACGCGTTTCTGTCGGAGATTTATTTGTGAGGTGTAAATAATGCCCGGTATTTATTGGGGTTATATGATAGACTATTGGTATTTTATCTTTGTAATTCCTCCGTTGCTGCTGGGTCTGTGGGCAACCATCAATGTCAGAACCACCTTTAAGAGGTATTCCAAGGTGACTAACCGTTACGGACTGACAGGAGCGGATGCGGCGCGTAAGATCCTTGATAAAAACGGACTTTATAATGTTGCAATAGAGCGTGTTTCTGGCAATCTGTCCGATCATTTTGACCCCAGAAGCAATGTTATCCGACTTTCATCCGAGGTATACGGCAGTACCTCTGTGGCGGCTGTAGGTGTTGCCGCTCACGAGGCGGGACACGCGGTGCAGTATGCCGAGGAATATGCTCCCATGAAGATAAGGGGAAGCCTTGTGCCTGTTGCCAATATCGGCTCATATGCGGGTATATATCTCGCCATTTTAGGTGCGTTGATTCACCCCTGGGTAAGCTATTTTGGTATAGCACTCTTCGGCACCGTGGTGCTGTTTCAGCTTGTGACTCTGCCGGTAGAGCTTGATGCCAGCCGCAGAGCTGTGACGGCTCTTTCTCAGGGCTATTTTACAGACGAGGAGCTTAATGGTACAAAAAAGGTACTGCGTGCGGCGGCGCTTACCTATATAGCGGCATTGCTTTCCGCTATAGGCAACCTCCTCAGACTTATTATGATAGTACGCGGCGGCGGTGGCAGGAGAAGAGATTGATTAATATAAGACAAGCCGCATACCATTCGGTATTGCGGCATTATAAGGACAACAAATTCAGTAATCTTGAAATAGATTCTGCTATAAAGAAATACTCTATCGAGGGGCCCGACCGCTCACTTTTTACCGTGCTTGTATACGGTACCATAGAGCGCCGTATTACCCTCGATTACTACCTCTCGGCCTGCTCGGCAAAAGAGCTTTCAAGCCTTGATACAGAGGTTTTGACTATCCTTCGTATAGGGGCATATCAGATACTCTTTCTTGACCGTGTACCCGACCACGCGGCGGTAAACGAGGCGGTTGAGTGTGCCAAAAAGAACAAGCCCTCGGCAAAGGGCTTTGTAAATGCGGTGCTTCGTAAGCTTATATCGGTTAAGGACACAGTTGAGCTGCCAAAGGACAGGGGTCCATACTTGTCTGTCAAGTACTCTATGCCCGAATGGATTGTGTCAATGTGGCAGCAGCAGTACTCTGATGCCGAGGAGATACTAAAGGGAACAGACAAGCCACCCTGTATGACCCTTCGTACAAATACGCTGGTTAATACAAGACAGGAGCTGAAAGAAAAATTAGAGGATATACCCTGTGAATATACCGAAAGCTCGCCCGACGGTATACATATTTTAAAGGGCATATCCTTTGAGGAGATAGAGTCTTTATGTGCAAACGGTGCTTACGTTCAGGACGAGGCATCACAAATGGCGGTAAGAGCGGTAGATGCAAGACCCTGTGACTTTGTTATAGATACCTGCAGCTGTCCCGGAGGCAAGACCTTCGGTATGGCAATGTGTATGGAAAATAAGGGTAAGATCCTTGCCCTTGATCTTCACAAAAGTAAGCTTTCCCTTGTGACTAAGGGTGCTGCAAGGCTGGGTATAGATATCATCGAAACAAGAGAGCATAACTCCAAAAACGCAATTCCCGAATATATAGGCAAAGCCGACAGAGTGTTATGTGACGTGCCTTGCTCGGGTCTGGGCGTGGTTGCAAAAAAGCCTGAAACAAGATACAAAAACAAAGAGGATATAGAGCGTCTGCCCGAGATACAGTATGCTATCCTACAGGCATCCTCGGCTTATCTTAAGGATGGCGGAACGTTGGTATATTCCACCTGTACCTTAAACAAAAGGGAAAACGAGGATACAGTAAATAAATTTCTCGATAACAACAAGGGCTTTACCCTTGAATCTATGACCACCTATTTCCCTAAAGCAGGAAAGACCGACGGATTTTTTGTAGCTAAATTAATAAAAGTATAATAACAGGACAGGACAGGCTCAATGCCTGTCCTGTTTTAGTCGTGTACAGATATAAAATTCCAGTTTTTCTTTAATTCCAAGGGCATATCCGAGATCAGGCTCTTATATCCTTCGATCATCGTAGCGGTATAATAATCGCTTAGTTCCACAAGGTATCCGTCATTATCCTTGCTTGCACGGACACGGAGCTTCTTTTGCATACACGGGAAGGATTTTGTCATAATATCGGATATATATTCACAGACCGCCCCGTCGTTTTGGCTATCAAGCTGTTCTCTGAAGCCGGCTTCTTTTTCGGTAAAGTCTTCCCAAAATGTATCTATATACTCTTTAACGGGATTTATAACATGAAAATGGGGATGGACTCCTGCAATGATTTCAGATACAGGCTGTACTGTGTTCTGATATGTCCATTCATCCTCTTCTTTTAGCTTGTTTAAGTACAATTCTGCATTTTCTTTATCACCCATTGCCGCATAGAGCATTGCATAGGCCCCGTTTCTTCCGGGCAGGTCTTTTACCAGATTGGAAGAATATTCAAGCATCATAGCCGCCATAGGAAGATCGTGCATCATTGTATAGCAGGAGGCAAGATTTGAAGCCGCAGAAGCCTCTGCTAACTTCATGTTTTTGTCTTTTTTTAACTTATGATCGGTTATTGATTGGATCGTAAGACGGTAAAAATCCTTTGCTAAAGCGAAATTCTGATTTATGTGAGCTGACTTTGCCACTTTTATATACGGCAGGTAAAAACGAGGAGAATACTGACAGCACTGATAGTAATAGCTGACTGAAATCTCTTGTTTTCTTGCATATTCATAACCCAAGCCCATACAGAAAAGCCAAGCACATCTATCCTCATCACAAACACATCTTTCCTCTATTTCGGAGAGTATTTGAATACCTCTGTCAGGATCAAATTTGCTTATATGATTTAGTGCGGCCGTAAGCTGTATTCTTGTGGGTATATCATCAACAAAAGCAGATTCCAATATTGAACCGAAATAGCTTACATGAATATTCCATGATTTTGCCACTTTTTCGGGCATCTGCGAAAAAATATCCTCTGACATATTTACCTCAATATCATATCAAAAACAAGTATTATCGCAGGGATCGTCACAACCGAAACTACGGTTGAAATACCTACACAAAGTGCACTGTATTCGGGTCGTATGCCGAATTTTTCGCCGAATACCGTGGTGGTTGCGGCTGTGGGCATAGATGCCATAAGAGTGGCAAAAAGTGCAATATCGCGGGGAAGACCTATAAGAATGACTATAGCGCCTACAATAACAGGGAAGAATACCAACTTGCACAGACAGAGCCAATATACCTTAAGGTTGGTAAACAGCTTTTTAAAGGGCAGATTGGCAAGCACACCGCCTATTATCAGCATAGATATGGGGGTTGACAGGTTTGCAAAGTATGTCATGGTATCCTTGACCGGTACAGGCAGAGGAATACGCAGAACAAAGATAATAATACCTATAAGTGCGGGTATCGTACCGAAGTTGACAAACACCTTTTTGATATTCATTTTGATATCCTTGTTGGCAGAGCTCAGAACGAACATACCGTAGGTCCAGGATAGGATATTAAATATGATACAGTAGAACGCACCCCAAAAAAGTCCCTTTTCACCAAGCACCGCTGCCAATACGGGGAAACCGTAAAAGGCGGCGTTTTCAAATATCAGGGCATACTGCATGATAGCCGACTCACCCTTGTCCTTTAATGGTCGGGAGCATATGAATGCAAATGCGGCTGACAGCACGTGAAGGCAGAAGGAAAGCAGGAGGATGAGTCCACCCTCCTTCAGCGCCTCGGGTGAATATTCGGTGTTTACTATTGATGATATCAGCAAAAAGGGCTGTGCTATACAGAGTATAAGGTCTGACAGCCTTTTTGATGTGTCCTTATCTATCCAATTTAATTTTCTTACAACAAAGCCCACCAATATCAAAAGAAACATGGTAGCAACGGTGTTTATTGATACTGAAATGTCCAAAAATCTAAAACCTTTCGTTTATTTTAAAATCCAATGAGGTTTTCCCAACGGGAAAACAACCTTAATTCCTAACTCCTAACTCCTAACTCCTAATTAAATCAAGCCTTCTCTTGATCTCCTTCATATCGGTCAGCATATCCTCCTTTTTACGGGGGTCACGGAGCAGAAGCGAGGGATGGAACACCGCCGTCATATCAAAGTTACCCTTACGGACCCACTGACCGTGCTGTACGGTGATCTTATAGTTAGGGTCTATAAGCCTCATAGCTGATATCCTGCCAAGGCAAACGATCATTTTGGGCTTTATAAGTCTTATCTGATCACGGAGATACTCTATGCACATATCCTGCTCGGAGGGCAGGGGATCACGGTTTTTGGGAGGACGGCATTTAAGCATATTGGCTATGTAGACATCCTCTCGCTCAATGCCCACAGCCTCAAGATATTTGTCAAAGAGCTGTCCTGCACGGCCAACAAAGGGAGTACCCGACAGATCCTCCTTTTCGCCGGGTGCTTCCCCTATGAACATTATATCTGCATTACGGTTTCCGCATCCGAAAACCGTGTTTGTTCTTGTTTTGCAAAGCTCACACTTTGTGCATTCGTTACACTGCTTTTCAAGTTCTTCCCAGGTCATTTTAAAGTCCTTTCAACGAAGGGCAGCAAGGGTTTCTACCGCTGCTCTTGTGCATATCCCCTCGCAATGCTCAAGGATATGATATATGTATTTTTTATTTTCACGCATATCTGCGTATTCGTCAATAAACATATGCTGTGACGAGATGCTGAGATAATAGTTCTTGTCGTCACAGTATACCGCACTCTCACCCTCATAGCCCTGCTGTGACAGGGTATAGCATACACTTATAAGGCTGTTAAGATCCGAAAAACGGTATATGGTATTTGCCCTCGGCTTTGATACCGTAGCCGATATCTCCTCGGTATCCGGGTCCTTTTCCAGCTTGGTTACAAATATCTCACAGCCGCCCGAGCGGCAGGGAAACACCTGTACAAATACCCGCTCGCTTGCCGCATCAAAGCCTGTTTTGTGCTTTGCCTCGTCAAGTATGCTCCTAAAAGCCCGTCTGGCGCGGTTATCGTCACGGTCTATGTCTTCTATCTTGAGGGCATATTTTATCATATCGGTTTGCGACAGCATTATCTTAAGTTTACTGTCGCTTATCAAGATCAGCTCCATTTCATCACATCCTCTAATATTTATTATAAGCAGAATGAGGGGGAAATGAAACACTAAATTATTGGAAATCAGTATACTTCCTTCAGGCAGTCTGCCACCCCGCCCGTGTTTGCCTTGATAGACGAATATCCGTAAAAGGCAGAGCCGAGATAGCTTTTCTTTGTTCTTGCATATTCTACCTGTTCTGTTATCTCGCGGGGGGAGTCCCATTCCTCGGTACGGTAGGCGGCATGGGAAACAATAAGAGGGATATCGCTGCCCTCAAGAGCAGAGTCCCACCAGTCGCAAAGTATAGCGTAGGGCGCAGCCTCGGTATCAAAGCTCCAGTAAAGCTGTGGGGAGATAAAGTCGATATATCCGCCCTCTATCCAGGCCTTGGCATCGCAGTATATGGCGGAATATGCGCTGAGTCCTTCTGTATCCGAGCCGCCGTTTGAGCCGTCATTGTTTGACCATATTCCAAAGGGCGAAACACCGAAAAAGCATTGCGGAGCAACCGATTTGACCGCTTGATAGCTTGCACTTATCATTTGGTTGACATTTTCTCTGCGCCAGTCCTCAAGACTCATTTCTCCACCGTGCTTGGCATATGTCAGAGAATCGTCATATTCGGCCGTGCTTGTGGGATAGGGGTAAAAATAATCGTCAAAAAGTATGGCATCAACAGGATAATTTTCGGCTATCTCCTTTACTCCGTCGGCTATGAGTGTACGGACTTCGGGTAATCCGGGGTTGTAATAAAGCTCACCGTTATAGCTTACACAGTACTCGGGATGTATATATGCGGGGTTGTCCTCGCAAAGTAGCGCAGCCTTGCCCTCAGAGCTGTTCATCGAGGTGGAGACCCTTAAGGGGTTTACCCAGGCACAGACCGCAATATTCAGCTTATGTGCTTCTGCGGTAAGATGATCCAGTACATCAAGAGGCAGCTCTGCTCCTTGCTCTGTGCATAAAAACTCGGAGCTCGGAAAAAGCTCTGAGCTGTACAGAGCATCCGAGGAGGGCCGTACCTGCAGGATGACCGTGTTTATTGAGTTTTCAAGCGCAAGTGAAAGGATAGAATCAAGCTCAGCCTTAAGCTCCTCGGAGGATAAGCCCGGCTTTGACGGAAAATTTATATTGGCAACCGTTGCTATCCACAGGGCGCGAATTTCGCCGTCGCGGCTGATAATGCTTTGCACAAGAGAGCTTTGCTCTGATATAACAGGGGTGCTTTGAGGCTCAAAGCCGGACATAATAAGTCCCCCTATTACAGAGGATATGAGCACAAGGGCAAAGCATACCAGAGCAACATTGAGCTTTTTTGCATCGATAATTTTTGAAGCCATAATTTTATCATCCTATAGAATAACATATTTTTTTCGGTTTTTCAAGCACCGACAGTACAATATATTTGTTTTGTGAGCCGTATATTACTATTGACAGGGCGGTTATTTATATATATAATATATATAACTATATTTAACTTCAAAGGAGATCATTATGAAGTACAAGGGCATTGCCACAAGAGAAATTGCTTTCCCCATAGGCGGTATCGGAACAGGCTGTATCAGCCTTGCAGGTAACGGCCGTCTGGTAGACTGGGAAATTTACAATAAACCCGCAAAGGAAACCGAGAACGCATATACCCATTTTGCCGTAAAGGCAGAGGCTGACGGCGAGATACTTGACACCCGTATACTCCACGGTGACTACCTCAAGTGCTATATGGGTCCCACCATCAAGGGTGACTATATGGGCTACGGCCACGGTCCCTCCACCTTTAGTATGGCGGCTATGCCTCACTTTGAGGATACCGAGTTTGACGGCGAGTTCCCCCTTGCTACAATGTCCTTTAAGGACAGACACTTCCCGGGTGAAGTTAAGCTCCGTGCTTTTAACCCCTTTATTCCTCTCAACGAGGATGACTCCAGTATTCCTGCCGCTTTCTTTGAAATTGAGTTTACTAACTATACAGGTAAGGATATTACATATACCGCAGCATTCTCCTGCAAGAACCCCCACAAGGTTAAGTCCCTTAACCGTTACAGTCGTGAGGGTGATATCTCAAAGATCTATATGTACAGCGACGAGCTTGGTATGGACGAGATAGGCTATTATGATATGACCATCGCTACCGACTGTCCCGACCTTTCATATCAGGAGATGTGGTATCGTGCAGGCTGGAAGGATGATGTTATCACCTACTGGCGTCAGTTCAACGAGCAGTCTAAGTTTGAGAACCGTGTTTATACCGAATACAGCGACCGCGGTGACCACTGTACTCTTGCTCCCTATGTTAAGGTTAAGCCCGGTGAAAAGAAGACTGTGCGCTTTATCCTTTCCTGGAACGTACCCAACAACTACAACTACTGGACTCCCTATAAGGTAGAAAAGGACGGTAAAGAGGTAGATTATACCTGGAAGAACTACTATGCAAAGCTCTTCCACAACTCCGAAGCTTCTGCAGACTATGCAATGAAGAACTGGAACAGACTTTATGACGAGACAATGCGTTTCAAGAACGAGTTCCACACCCAGACTCTTCCCGGCAAGATAGTAGATGCTATGGCTACCGCCATCAGCGTACTTAAGTCCCCCACGGTATGGAGACTTGAGGACGGCTCGCTCTACGGCTGGGAGGGCTGTCTTGAGCATGTAGGTGCCTGCGAAGGCTCCTGTACCCATGTATGGAGCTATGCATATGCACTTTGCTTCTTATTCCCCAGACTTGAAAGATCCATGAGAGATCTTGACTATAAATATAACTACAAAGAGGGCGGTAAGATGGAGTTCCGTATGGCACTTCCTCTCGGCAGACCCGACTACGTACCCTTCCACGCATGTGTTGACGGTCAGATGGCAGGTGTATTCAAGACCTACCGCGACTGGAAGATCTGCGGCGACGACGAATGGCTCAAGAAGAACTGGGAACGCGTAAAGGGCGCTCTTGCTTATGCTTGGGACGAATCCAACGAAGAGTATTGGGACAGAAACAAGGACGGTATCCTTGAGGGTCGTCAGCACAACACTCTTGATACAGAGCTTTTCTCCGCATCCTCTTGGCTTGAGGGCTACTACCTCCTTGCTCTTAAGGCTGCATCGATTATGGCTGACTACCTCGGTGAGCATGATCAGGCAGAGGAGTACAGAGCACTTTATGCAAACGGTAAAAAGTACCTTGAAGAGGAGCTCTTCAACGGTAAGTATTACTTCCAGAAGATAGACCTCGGCGACTACAGCCTTGTTGCTCCCTTTGACGATGCAGCAGGCGTATGGAACGAAGAGGTTAACGAGATCAAGTATCAGATCGGCGAAGGCTCCGAGATAGACCAGGTAGGTGCACAGTGGCACTCCGATATCATCGGTCTTGGCGACGTATTCGATAAGGAAAGAGTTAAGTCCGCAGTTGACTTTATGTACCACCACAACTTCAAGCAGTCTTTGCGTGAGCATACCAATATCTGGCGTATCTACGGATTGAACGATGAAAAGGGCGCAGTTATCTGTGAGTATCCCGAGGGTGCACGTAAGCCTGCAGTTCCTCTTGCCTATGCAGAGGAAACAATGCACGCATTTGAGTATATGCTTGCGGCTCAGCTTCTTTCCGCAGGCCTTATCGACAAGGGTCTTGAGGTTATAGCAGGTGTCCGTGACCGTTATGACGGTACAATGCGTAACCCCTTTAACGAAATGGAGTGCGGCAACCACTATTCACGTAACATGTGTACCTTCTCCTTCATTCCGATCCTTTCCGGCTTTGAATTCGATATGCCTCACGGTATGATAGGCTTTAATCCCAAGCTTTCCGGTTACTTTAAGTCCATCTGGTCTCTTGACTGCGGCTGGGGTAACTTTGAGTGCGACAATGGCTGGTGCAAGGTAAATATGATCAGCGGTAAGCTGCCTCTCGACGAGCTTCGTATCCCCTTTGAAAATGTTTCAAAGGTAGTTGTAGACGGCAAGGAGGTTACCGATTACCGTGTAGAGGGAAGAAGCATATTCTTTGCAGGCAAGACCGAAATTACAGATAAGGTAGAGGTATACGCATAATGTATATTCCGAGAAAATTTGAAAAAAGAGACAAGCCCTATAAGTTCCTGACTCTCAGCTTTGATGACGGTGTAACACAGGACGAGAAATTCATCAAGATGCTCGACGAGAGAGGTATAAAATGTACCTTTAATATAAACACAGGTATCTGCGGTCTTGTACATAATCTGCCTTACCGTGACGGTGAGGTTACTCACAACGAGCATACCGAGGAAAAGATCAGCCAGGTGTATGTTAACCACGAGGTTGCGGTACACACCCTTACCCATCCCCGACTTGACCTGCTTGACGAGGCAGGGGTTATAAAGGAGGTAGGCGAGGATCAGAAGAACCTTGTCCGCCTTACAGGACAGGATGTTGTGGGTATGGCATACCCCGGCGGACCCTACTATACTGAGGAGACCAAGCGTATCATCCTTGAGCATACTCCCGTAAGATATGCCCGTAATGTACAGAGCCATCATACCTTTGCAATGCCCACCGATTTTATGGAATGGGCGCCCACCTGCTTCTGGCGTTCCGAGGCCTGCAGATGGCTTATCAAGAAGTTTATAGCCCTTGAGCCCACCGAGGATAGTCTCCTTTATATTTGGGGTCACGCATATGAGTTTGATATGTATGACGGCTGGGATCTTATAGGCGAGCTGCTTGACCTTATGGCAGGTCACGATGATATAACATATGTTACCAACGGCGAAATTTATAAATATATGACGGAGTAAATATGAATATTGTAGATTTTTCAAAGGCTAAATGGATATGGGGTGCTGACAACAAGACCCCTGACCAGAAGGTTGTAATAAGAAAAAAGCTTGAAATAGACGAGGTCCCCGAAAAGGCTGTTGCTTACATTGCCTGTGACACCAAGTTCTGGCTTTGGATAAACGGTGAGCTTGCGGTTTTTGAGGGCTGTGTGTTCCGTGAAAGTGTAGCAGGCGGCTATGCAGAGGAATTTGACCTTGCTCCTTATCTCAAGAAGGGTGAGAACACCCTTGCATTCCTTGTTCAGTTCTACGGTAACGGCGGCCGTAACAACACCGACAGCGGTGAAGCAGGCTTTATATTCAGCTGTGATGAGCTTTCACTTTATTCTGACGAAAGCTTCCTTATAGCTACACACCCCGCTTATGTAAAGACCGCAGAGCCTTATCCCGCATATCTTTTTGGCGGCTATAACATCGGCTTTGACGCACACCTTGATTTTGGTGATTTTACCGATCCGGATTTCCCTGAGATAGAGTTTGAGCACGCCACCGTATATCCCAACAATGTATGGGGCGACTGTGTTCTTTCACCCCTTCCTCTCATCAAGCTTTATGATGAAGAAAAGGCATCTTTTGAGGATACCGACACGGGCGTTATAGCTCACCTGCCTTATGCTATGTGCTTTTCTGCTATCTTTGAGGTTGAAGCAGAGGGCGGCGAGGTAATAGATGTCCGTTCCGACCGTTACAATGTAAACGGAGGCCCGGGTGATGAATTCCATAACTACAACGGTCAGCGTATAGAGTTCATCTGTAAAGAGGGTAAAAACGAATTCTGGTGTCCTATGTACCTCTACGGAGAAAAGATGATAGTTACTTTCCCCGAGACTGTTAAGCTCAAGAAGCTTGCATATCAGGAAAGCGGCTATGATACCAAGCGTATAGGTAACTTCAAGACCGACAACGAGATATTCAATGCTCTTGTAGAAAAGTCTATCCGTACACTTTATGTTTGTATGCGTAACAACTTTATGGACTGTCCCGACAGAGAAAGAGGTCAGTGGATAGGTGATGTATCTGTTCAGGCTCCTCAGGTGTTCTTTGTGTTTGACGATGATGCAAAGAAGCTCTTAAAGAAGTCTATATCCGACTTTATCAATCTCCGTAAGGGTGATGTACTTGTGGGTAATGTTCCCGGACATCATTTCTCAGAGCTTCCCAGCCAGAGCCTTGTAGCTATATCCAAGTTCGGTCTCTTAGGTGAGTATTACAGCTACTCCCTTGATGCCGAAATGCCTAAGATGGCACTTGAGCCTGTAGTTAACTACCTCAAGCTCTGGAACTATGACGACAGAGGACTTCTCACTCCCCGTAGCGGTAACTGGAGATGGTTTGACCACCTCTGGAATGTAGACGAGGATGTTTTAGAGAACTGTCTCTATGTTTCTGCCTGCAAATATGCCCTTGAAATGGCGGAGATCTGCGGAAATCACGAGTTTGACGAGTTCTTGAATGAAAGAATAGACACACTTTCCGCAAATGTGGAAAAATACTTCTGGAAGAACGACCATTATGCTTCCGGTAATTTTGTAGACGACAGAGCAAATGCTATTGCAATGCTTTCGGGTATCTGTCCCGAGGAGAGATATCCCGCTATCCGTAAGGTGCTCCTTACAGTATTCAACTCTACTCCCTATATGGAGAGATTTGTGCTTAAGGCGCTTTGTGATATGGGTTATATCAAGGATGCCTACAACCGTATGATGTCAAGATACTACAATCTTGCGGTCAACGAAAACTCCACTCTTTGGGAGGACTTCTTTATCCTTGGTACCCGCAACCACGCGTGGACCGGTTGTCCTCTTGAAATTGCCTTTAAGTACATCCTGGGCTTTAAGACCGAGGACGGCTTTAACTCATACAGTATCGATCCCGTTGACGGTATATTTGGCGAGATCGAGTGCAGCTTTAATATAGCAGGCGAAAATGTTGAGCTTCATCTTAAGGATGAAGACGGTAAACTTACATTACAATAATAAGGAAAATAATATGACAAACATTCCCGAACTGTTCGGATGCCTCGTTTTTGACGACGAGGTCATGAGGGAGAAGCTTTCTCCCGAAATATACAAATCCCTTCACCGTACAATCGAGCGCGGTAAGCCCCTTGACATAACCGTTGCCAACTCTGTGGCGGCGGCTATGCGGGATTGGGCGGTAGAGAAGGGAGCAACCCACTTTACCCATTGGTTCCAGCCTATGACAGGCATTACCGCCGAAAAGCATGATAGCTTTATCTCCCCTCAAAAGGACGGTAAGGTCATTATGGAGTTTTCGGGCAAGGAGCTTATCAAGGGCGAATCAGATGCTTCCAGCTTCCCCTCGGGCGGTCTCCGCGCCACCTTTGAGGCAAGAGGTTATACGGCCTGGGACCCCACCTCTTATGCTTTTATCAAGGATAATTCTCTTTGCATCCCTACAGTATTCTGTTCTTGGGGCGGTGAAGCCCTTGATATGAAGACACCCTTGCTACGTTCTATTGAATGTGTAGCAAAGGAAGCAAAGAGAGTGCTGCGTGCATTGGGCAACGATGAGGTTAAACGTGTTATCCCCACCGTAGGTCCCGAGCAGGAGTACTTCCTTGTTGACAGAAAGCTTTTTAACAAGCGTAAGGATCTTATATACTGCGGCAGAACCCTTTACGGTGCCAAGCCCCCCAAGGGACAGGATGTGGAGCATCACTATTACGGTGCTATCAAACCGCGTATATCCAACTTTATGAAGGATCTTGACACAGAGCTTTGGAAGTTGGGTGTTCTTGCAAAGACAAAGCATAACGAAGCAGCTCCCGCACAGCACGAGCTTGCGCCCATATTTACAACCTTAAATACCGCAGCAGACCATAACCAGATCACTATGGAGACTATGAAGCGTGTTGCAGATCAGCACGGTCTTGTCTGTCTGCTTCACGAAAAGCCCTTTGCAGGTGTAAACGGCTCGGGTAAGCATATTAACTGGTCGCTTTCTACAGATAAGGGTCACAACCTCTTTGAGCCGGGTAAATCACCTCAGGAAAATGCACAGTTCTTGCTTTTCCTGTCAGCGGTTATCCGTGCAGTAGACGAATATCAGGATATTCTCCGTGCATCAATTGCTTCAGCAGGTAATGATCACCGTCTCGGTGCAAGTGAGGCTCCTCCCGCCATTATTTCCATGTTTTTAGGTGATGAATTGACAGATATTCTCACAGCTATGGAGACAGGCGAGGAGTATACCGGTAACCAAAAGACCGAAATGGAGATAGGCGTTGATGTTCTGCCTCATTTCCCAAAGGATGCCACCGACCGTAACAGAACCTCACCCTTTGCCTTTACAGGTAACAAGTTTGAGTTCCGTATGCCTGGTAGCGCTTTGTCGGTCGCAGGTCCCGCCACCGTTCTCAATACTATAGTTGCCGATGTCCTTGCTGATTTTGCACAAAAGCTGGAGGAAAGCGAGGATATCAACAAGACCCTCAATAAGCTTATCCGCCGTACTATTCGCGAGCATAAGCGCATAATATTCAACGGTGACGGATATTCGGACGAATGGAAGGAAGAGGCACAGCGCCGCGGCCTTTCTAATCTTGCAACCACTGTAGATGCACTCCCCGCACAGCTTTCCGAAAAGAGTATCGGTGTTTTCTCAAGACACAGCGTATTTACCGAAAAGGAGCTTCACTCCAGATACGAGATACAGCTTGAGGGCTACTGCAGTACGGTAGAGATCGAAGCTGCCACAATGCTTGATATAGCAAAGAAGGATATTATTCCTGCGGTCAACCGCTATGTTACCGAGCTTTCCAACTCTCTTGCTATACAGAAGAAGGCAGGAACAAGAGTATGCATCGGTACTGTAACAGAGCAGGATCAGCTTTCGCTTCTCTTTGATGAGCTTTACCGCTCGACCATCAAGCTGGAGGAGGCAGTTTCCTGTATACCTAACTATAAGGATATATACAGTAAGGCAGAATATCTCTGTAATACCGTTCTTGTGCGTATGGAGATACTGCGTGCCACATCGGACAAGATAGAGGAATCAACTCCCGCAGATATGTGGCCTATGCCGGATTACGGTGAATTGATGTTCAGTATATAGTATATATAATATAAAGGAAGGGAATAGTATGATATACATATGGGTAGCCTTGGTGATAGCCTTTACAGTAATTGAGCTTATAACTCCCCAGCTTGTGTGCATATGGTTTGCCATAGGCTCACTTGGTGCTCTTATAGCAACAGTATTGGGTGCAGAGCTTTGGGTACAGATACTCATATTTATTGTAATATCGGTTATAATGATCTTTATAACCAGGCCCCTTTATAAGAAATTTGTCAAAACAAAAATAATACCCACCAATGCAGACCGTCTTATATCCCAGACAGCTGTAGTTACCGAGTCTGTAGATAATCTTTGCGGCAAGGGAACTGTCAGAGTACAGGGACAGCTTTGGAGCGCAAAAAGCGAAAGCGGTGAGGTGCTCCCTACGGATACACTAGTTACGGTAGTCCGTATAGAGGGTGTAAAGCTTATAGTGAAATAATATTTAAAAAGGAGTGTACTTATGGAATTTATTATCCCTGCTCTTATTTTGTTGGTTTTGATCATTATTGTGTCAAACATCCGCATCGTGCCTCAGTCCTATGCAATTGTAATAGAGAGACTGGGTGCATACCACTCTACCTGGAACACAGGTCTGCATATCAAGCTGCCTTTTATTGACCGTATGCTCCGCAGGGTATCCTTAAAGGAACAGGTTGTCGACTTTCCGCCTCAGCCTGTTATCACAAAGGATAATGTAACAATGCGCATCGACACGGTTGTGTATTATTTTATTACAGATCCCAAGCTTTATGCATACGGTGTAGAAAATCCCCTGCAGGCTATTGAGGTTCTGTCCGCCACCACACTTCGTAATATAATAGGTGAGATGGAGCTTGACGAGACCCTTACCAGCCGTGATATAATCAACACCAGACTCCGTACCATCCTTGATGAGGCCACCGATCCCTGGGGTATCAAGGTAAACAGAGTTGAGCTTAAGAACATTCTTCCTCCTCCCGAGATTCAGGATGCTATGGAAAAGCAGATGAAGGCTGAGCGAGAGCGCCGTGAGCAGATACTTCGTGCTGAGGGTGAAAAGAAGGCGGCTATCCTTGTTGCCGAGGGTAAAAAGGAATCCACCATCCTTACCGCACAGGCAGAAAAGGAAGCGGCAATACTCCGTGCCGAGGCGGTCAAGGAATCAACCATCCGCGAAGCCGAGGGTAAGGCAGAGGCGATACTCAAGGTTCAGGAAGCAACCGCACAGGGTATAGCAAAGCTCAATGAAGCTAATCCCACAAAGGAAGTTCTTACACTTAAGAGCTTTGATGCATTGAAGGATGTCGCTGACGGTAAGTCTACCAAGATAATTATCCCCAGCGAAATTCAGGGTCTCGCCGGAATGGCGGCATCACTTAAAGGCGTGTTTGAAAGTGACAAGCCTGCTGAGTAATGTCAAATATTTCACAAACAAACCATGCTTAAAAGATATATATTTGTATAATTGTAAGATTGACAAAAAAACTACAATATGATACACTTATTATAATGAATAAATATTAAGAGAGGATAGTCAAATGCTTTATATTATTGACAGTGCAGATATCAGCCGTATTAAGAAGTGTGCCGAGTTTTATCCCATCGACGGTGTTACCACCAACCCCACTATCATTTCTAAAGAGAAAACCGATTTCATCAAGCTTATCACCGAGATCAGAAGCGTTATCGGTCACGATAAGATGTTCCATATCCAGACGACCTCTACCGACTGCAAGGATATAGTTGAGGAGGGACTTCGTCTGCGTGAGATGATGGGCGAGAACTTCTATCTCAAGATTCCCGTATCTCCCGAGGGCCTTAAGGCTACTATGGAACTCAAGAAGCAGGGTGTAGGTATCACAATGACAGCTATCTTTACCCAGCAGCAGGCTCTTATCGGTGCAAAGGCAGGTGCAGACTTTGTTGCACCCTATGTAAACAGACTTGATAACATCGTTTCTGACGGTGTACATGTTGTTGGTGAGATAGTAAACCTCTTTAAGGTTCACAATGTAGACTCAAAGGTTCTTGCGGCAAGCTTCAAGACCGCAGAGCAGGTACACAAGATCGCAATGGTAGGTACACATTCCATCACCATCAATCCCGAGCTCTTTGAACAGCTTGTATATCATCCTCTTACCCTGTATGCAGTAGACGACTTTGAGGCAGACTGGGCAAGCGTATACGGCAATCAGAGAATCATTGATATGATAAAGTAATATAAAACAAAAACGCCGTTTGGCGTTTTTTGTTTTGTATTGTATAAAAATAACAAAAACATCGTTCATTTTTTGTACCCTTTGACATTGAATTTTGTTAAATTATGTGTTAAAATATGTGTAGTAAGTATACCCTTGGCTAAAGCTGTGAAATGTCAAGGTTAAACTACGACAAAAATTTTTCTTAGGAGGAAAAACATGAAAAACTTTAAGCGTATCTTAGCTATCGTTTTGGTAGTTATGATGGTTGTCCCCATGATGACAACCGGGCTTTCTGCTGCTACAGCTGAAGCTACCTACGTTTATTCAAACGCAGGTACCGAAGTTGCCGGCGGTAACTGGAAGGCTTTCGTAACGAACAATTTCTCCGGTGCTTACGGCGCGGACTTTGCTCTTTACGATTACAACGGCCTTGTAACAGTTGATGCTGAAGGCCAGATGTGTCTTTACAACACAATTCAGAAGGATTTTGCAGGCTACGGCTTTGCAACTCCCGATGCTCGTAACGTATTACAGAGCACAAACACAACAGCGATTGACGATCTCTTTATGCAGCTCGGCTTTATCGCATTCGACGGCAAGTGGCCCCAGAACCTTTCTTATGCGTTCTCTGAAACACAGCTTCAGGGTTCTCTTACAGCTACAAGCTACACTGTAGCTGACGGTTTTGCGGTTGAAGATAACGGTATGGTTAAGGACGGTCTCGTAATCACCGCTACAACCTCTACTGTTTCTACCGATGCAGCAGCTTGCTTCGAGACAATCACCGCTTACGTTATGGACGGCGGCAAGGTTGTTTCTTCTCAGACCTTTGAAATCGACTATCAGGGTTATGCATTCGGTCTCTGCGTAGGTCATCCTATGAGAACCTTCTTCACATTTGATGAAGCTGGTGCTCTTACCTTCCATGTAGAGGATACATACTCTGCTGACGGTGCGTACATCAACCAGACCTATACATTCGATGAGCTCGACATGAGCACCATCAAGGTTGATGAAAAGATGTACTACCTCGCAGTTGGTTCCGGTACTGACAATTCTACTGTTAACGCTTCCATCAATATCAACCTCGCTCGTATCGGTACCGTTGTTGATGACGGTGACGGCACATACTCTGTTGAGGGTGAGACCAAGAACTTCGCAGACTGGACCGGTTTCGGTGTTGCTTCCTGCGAGCACGTTTGGGGCGAGTACGTAGAGGTTACTCCTGCTACATGTACAACTGCAGGTATCCTTGAGGCAGCTTGTCAGAACGGTTGCGGCGCTACCGACGTTAAGAACGTAGCAGCATTCGGTCATGCATGGTCCGATTGGGCTATGACAGTTGAGCCTACCTGTACAGAAGCAGGTACAAGAGCAAGAACCTGCGGTAACTGCGGCGAAGAGCAGACTGACGTTGCTGCTGCTACCGGTCACGCATGGGGCGCTTGGTACACAACCGTAGAGCCTGATTGCGTAAACGACGGTATGGAGCAGAGAGACTGCGCTACCTGCGGTTCTTACGAAGAGAACATTCTTCCCGCACTCGGTCATACCTGGGTATGGGTTACTCTTCCTGACGACGCAGTAAACGGCGAAAGATACTGTGACGTTTGCGGCGAGACAGAGACTGATCTCGCATATGACTACACCTATTACTGGACTCCCGCTTCCAACAACAAGGTTGGCAACGTAGACGAAGGCTACGCTGATTACAACGACGAGTTCAACGCAGTAGTTGACGGCACCATCACAATGCAGGATATGTCTCTTGCATATGCAGGTCCTTACAACTACAACACTATGCTTAAGCTCACATCCGAGTTTAAGTCCAGCCTTGCAGGCTTCACTGCAACTATCGATACTATCGAGGAAAACAACCTCGGTACTGCTCTTGAGCAGGAATATCCTACAGCTATCTCCTTCCTCTGGACAACAGCTAAGGATAACTATGACGGCGCTACTGAGTTCTCTACCTACTGCACCGGTCTCGGCGCAACTGCAGAGTCCTCCAGATACGGTCATATGTGGAATAACTATGTAGCAAACGAGTACTCCCTCAACGTAGTTCTCTCCGACGGTTGTCTCTTCTGGGGCTCCACCTGGTACGGTGAACTCGATGACGGCGAATACGATTGGCTCTACTACACCGTAGTTTCCGAGGGTAACTACTGGACCACCAAGATGCTCCAGCTCAACCCCGTAGTATCTGCTTACGAGCCTATCACTGTTTCTACATTCACAGAGTATAACGAAACCTCCGGTAAGGTTGGTGTATACCTTGATATCAACGGTCAGCTTATCGAGCTTGCTGAGGCTGCAGGTTCTCAGCTCAACGGCCAGGATTACTACTTCTCCGTAGCTACTTACGCTGACGGCGCTAACGCAGCTACAGCTTCCTTCGAGCTTACTGACGTATGCTACGAAGCTCCCGCAACATTTGCAGGTTACGCTCACGAGTGTAGCTACTACTATGAAAAAGAAGCTACATGTACAGAAGACGGTATCGTTATGTGTTATGAGTGTGCTACAGTTGTTTCTACAACTCCCGCTACAGGTCATAACTACGTAGATTACGTATGTACAGTATGTGGCGCAATGGAAGGCGTTGCAACTGTAAACGGCGCAGCTTACCAGACTCTTGCTGAAGCTATCGAAGCTGCAAATGACGGCGACACCATCAAGCTTCTTGCAGGTGTATCCGGTAACGATACTTACACATTCACTAAGAATGTAAATCTCGACCTCAACGGCAAGACTCTCAGACAGAAGTCCGGTGATGCTGTTGTTGTTGACGGTGCAACTGTAACTGTTGTTGGTACTTCCGGTACAGTTCGTTCTTCCGACGGTATTGCTGTAACAGTTGTTAACGGCGGTTCCTTCGTAATCGACGTTGCTACTACTATTCGTTGTTCTTCCGAGGAAGGCTTCAACGTATTCGCAATCGATGATACTTCTTCTGTAGTAATCAACGCTCTTGGCGGTAGATACTACAAGGATCCTGTTGCTGCAGGCGCAACTCTCGCAGATGGCCTTGCAATTCAGGAGAACTCTTCTTCCGACTTCACAGTAATCGAAGCTCCCGTTGAGCCCGATGAACCCGAAGTTCCTGTTGAAAAGGCTTATACTATCACCTTCGATCCCGACGGTGGTGTAATGCCCGAAGGCGCTCTCCTTGTTCTCCCCATCAACAATGGCGAAAACTACAAGGAAGCTGCAGGCTATGAATATCCCGTTCCTACCCTCGAAGGCGGTTACGTATTCGCAGGCTGGTACTGGGAAGAGTACAACTACACTCTCTACAAGGGCGACTGGGATACCGGTAATTATGCAATTACCTGGAGCATCACTGTTGTAGCTCTCTACGAAGAGTGTGCACACGCTAACTGGTCCGATTGGACCGTAACTGCTGAGCCTACCTACGATGCAGAAGGCGAGCAGACCAGAACCTGTGCTGACTGTGGCATGGTTGAAACTGAGGCTATCGAAAAGCTCGAGAGACCTTGGGTTATCACATTCGATCCCGACGGTGGTGTAATGCCCGAAGGCGTTCCTACCGAAATGAGAATCGCTACTAACGAAAACTACAAGGAAGCTACCGGTTATGACTATCCCGTTCCTACCCTCGAAGGCGGTTATGTATTCGCAGGCTGGTACTGGGAGCTCTACAACTATGTACTTGATGAAGGTACATGGAACGGCGGTTACTTTGCAGTTGCAATGGACGTTCCCCTCGTAGCTCTCTATGAGGAGTGCGTACACGCTAACTGGTCCGATTGGACTGTAACTGTTGAGCCTTCCTACACTGCAGAAGGCGAGCAGGAAAGAACATGTCTCGACTGTGGTTACGTTGAAACTGCAGTAGTTGATAAGCTTACAAAGGCATACACAATCACCTTCGACGCTGACGGTGGTGTAATGCCCGAAGGCGCTCTTGAAGTTCTCCCCATCAACTACAACGAGAACTACAAGGAAGCAGCTGGTTACGACTACCCCGTTCCTACTCTCGAAGGCTATGACTTCATGGGTTGGTACTGGGAAGAGTACAACTACACCCTTACTCAGGGTGACTGGGATGGCGGTTACTACGCTATCACATGGAGCATCACTGTTGTTGCTCTCTACGAAGAGGCTGCTCCTGTTGAGTGTCCTCACGAGTGGTCCGATTGGACTGTAACAGTTGAGCCTACCTACACTGCAGACGGTGAGCAGACCAGAACCTGTGCACTCTGCGGCGAGGTTGAGACCGAGGTTGTTCCTATGCTCGTAAAGGATTGGAAGATCACCTTCGATCCCGACGGTGGTGTAATGCCCGAAGGCGTTGAGCTTGAGTACGGTATCAACTACATGGACAACTATAAGGAAGCTACCGGTATTGATTACCCCGTTCCTACCCTCGATGGTTATGTATTCGCAGGCTGGTACTGGGAACTCTACAACTATGTACTTGATGAAGGTACATGGAATGGCGGTTACTTTGCAGTTCAGATGGATGTTCCCCTCGTAGCTCTCTATGAGGAAGCTCCTGAAGTTGCAGTTGCAGTTGAGGGTAACACTATCACTGTTAACAACATCGGTGTTGCCGGTGTTAAGGATATCTTTGTAGCAGCTGGTACACAGGAAACCTACAAGGATGTTAAGGCTAATATGCTTTACCACCTCTACGCTACATCTTATAAGGTAGTTGACGGTACATGGTCTTACGATGTATCCGAAAACGGCGCTTACACAGTTCTCGTTCGTTACAACGACGGTACTGTAGAGGCTAAGTACTTCTTCGTTGATTGCAACGATGGTACTGTTGCTGACTTCGTTCAGGACGGCGCTACCGTTACATTTAACAACCTCGATGATCTCTATGTTCTCCGTTATGTTGCAGGTGAATACGACACCAGCTACGCTATCAAGCGTGCTCCCGGCGTTGTAAACGTATCTGCTAAGTATGACGCAGACAAGATCGTTAACGGTTCCTTCTCCGTAACTCTCGAGCCCGGCACATACTCCTTCGTAACTCAGTTCAACGATGGTAACTATGTATACTACACCGTAGTAGTAGAGGCTCCCGTTGTTGAAAAGGACTACACAATCACCTTCGATCCCGACGGTGGTGTAATGCCTGAAGGCGCTCTCCTTGTTCTCCCCATCAACATGAACGAGAACTACAAGGAAGCAGCTGGTTATGACTATCCCGTTCCTACCCTCGAGGGCTACACCTTCGCAGGCTGGTACTGGGAACAGTACAACTACACCCTTACTGAGGGTGACTGGGATTACGGTTACTACGCAATCAATTGGAGTATCGACGTTGTAGCTCTTTACGAAGAGGCATAATTAGATACGCAAGTTTTTCAAACCTAACCTAATAAGGCCCATCGACTTCGGTCGATGGGCTTTTGCTTTGTTGACATATATTCTCCTTTGTGATAAAATTATTACATCAAATCAAGAGGTAAATGTAATGACTGAAAAATTATACGAAAATAACAGCTATATAAAAGAATTCACCGCCAAGGTAATATCAAGCGATGAAAGGGGAACAGTACTTGACAAGACCGCATTCTTCCCCGAAGGCGGCGGACAGTACGGTGATACAGGCTATATAAGCGGTATTAGAGTAACCGATACACAGATTAAGGACGGTATAATTTATCATATTACCGAAGCTCCCGTAGAACAGACAGAGGTAAATTGTACCCTTGATTGGAATATCCGCTATAACCGTATGCAGAATCACACAGGTGAGCATATATTGTCCGGTGTAATAAACAGAAAATACGGCTATAACAATGTAGGCTTTCATATGTCAAACGACGAGGTCACTCTTGATGTCGACGGTAAGCTTACTGAGGAAGATATCATTTGGCTGGAGGACGAGGTCAACCGTATAATTGATGAAAACAGGGAAGTATACTGCATATATCCAGAGGGTGACGAGCTTAGAAATCTTCAGTACCGCAGTAAGCTTGATCTGACCGAGGGTGTCCGTATAGTGGTGATAGATTCTGTTGATATGTGTGCCTGCTGTGCACCACATGTCAATACTACAGCCGAGGTCGGACTTCTCAAGATAGTAAAGCACTATAATTATAAGGGCGGTACACGTATGCATATCCTCTGCGGTGACTTTGCCCGCCGTGATTACAGAACTCTTTCCGAGCAGAACACCAAGGTAGCAAATACCTATTCTGCCAAACGATATGAGCTCTGTGAGGTAGTTGAGAGACTTGAAAAGGAGATATATACCCTTAAGGATCAGCTCCGCACCCTCCGTAGCTCTGTTATAGAGTCTATGGTGCAGGAAAACGGGGGTAAGGGTGTATGTCTATACTTTGCTGACGATTTCGCTATGGACGAGCTTATAAAGCTTGCCGACCGTTCTGTAGTTCTCTATCCTGATGCACTTACCGTAGCCCTCTCAGGTAACGACACCGACGGCTTTAATTTCGCCATTGGCGGTGCTAACGCCAAGGATCGCTTTGCCGACTTCAAGGCAAGATTCAACGCCCGCGGCGGCGGACGTGATATGTATCAGGGCAAGGTGCAGAGTTGTAAAAACGAACTGGCAGATTTTTTTAACGGTATTTCATAAATTTCTCGAATAAATGAAACTTTAAGACGAAAAAAGGTAGTTATATAGGTGAACGATAAATATATTGCGAGGTAACCGTTATGAAAAGGATAATCGTAACTATAGCTATTATAATACTGATTGCTATTTTTGTTGTACCTATCCCCATGCGCTTAAAGGATGGAGGAACTGTTGAATACAAGGCTGTGTTGTACAGTATTTCCGACGTTCACCGCCTGGCATCTACCGATGACGACGTCTGCTATGAGGACGGAATCATAGTTGAAATCCTCGGTATAGAAGTATTCAACAATGTTAAGATAACTTTAAACACCGATAACCCTACAGAAACAGGTGACCCTGAGTCCGAACCGGTTCAATTGGGTAATGACACAGAGCTTACTGTTGCAGATGCCGAACTTGCTTATGCCGGAACTCCCTCAACTAATAAGATATATCTTAATTCACTTAACCGTGATAAACTGCCCGAGGGTGTCCGCCATTTGCCCATATACAGGGTAGATACCGTAGAAGAACTCGAAAATTTCAAAAACGAGTTTGCTGAAGAGCTTTCCATGGACGGAAATTATGACGAGGTTCCGTCATTTAATGAGGTTACAAAGAAGTATAAAGAAAGCTTTTTCGAAGATAACACCGTTTTTATAATTTATATTGATTCTACCAATACCACACACCGTTACGGTATTGAGAGTATAAGTAATCTTGAAGGGCACTTTTGCATCTATCTTCAGGAAACAACCGGAGCAGAATGCGTGGATACCGCTATGGCAGGTTGGTTTTTGACCGTTGCGGTAAACAAGGAATATGTTGCCGAGTCTGCCGAGTTTGACTCGATCCTTAACTACGGCTATGATCTTGTAGGCAATACCGCTCCTGCCTTTCGCCAGTCTCCCCATCTTATAGTTACTGCAAATGAAAGCTCTGTGGTTGCACTTAAGGGTACATCATCGTGGATGTACACAGATGAATACGGCAAGGAGGTTGCCGTGATGTCTGACGGCAATCATCCGTTGCTTCTTAAGGAGAATATGCCTGTCCTTGCAATAGTTCCTAGCGTTTATTCAAGCGTTAGTCCTACGAGTGCGATCCTGCAGTTTGGTAAAGCACCTAATATATTCACACCCGACAACGTAACGGTACGCTGTTGGTCTGCCGAATTATGGGGTAATACAGATGCACAAAGCGAGGATATCCCTGTCAGGTATACAAACGGAAATATATTTATCGAGCTGAAGTACGGCGATTACGTATACGAGGTAATCGGCGAATGGAAGGGTTCAAAGAGTGTGGAAGGCTCGGTTTGCTATAGCTTCTATGTCTTAGCACCAAGCGCAAACTCTATTATAACAATTGACGGTTAAAGGGGTGTTGAAATGAAAAGATTAGTACGCGGAATTATAATCATATCTATCATTACTGTTTTTATGTTGGTTGTTCCGCTTATTACTGTAAATACAGTTAAGGCAGAAGCGGGAATGGCTGTTACTCTGCTGTTATTCTTTGCTGTTCACCCCGTTGTGTCTGCTGCGGTAGGAATTTTAGCAGGGAAGGATATACGATTTTTCTGGTATTCTCCCATACTTGTTGCAGGACTCTTTTGGATATTTGCCCGTATAACCTATGATCCTGCATTTCCTATAGTCTATTCTATAGCATATCTTATCATATCCGTTCTGAGTATGCTTATTACTTGGCTGATAACAAAAAAGACTGCCTGACAGGCAGTCTTTTTTTACTTAAAAGTTAAAGTAATTCTTTGTATTGTAATAACAGATATTCTCAACCAGCTTGGTGAGGGTATTTTCATCATCGGGATATCTGCCGCTCTCGACCCAGCCACAGATAAGATCACAGAGTATACGTCTGAAATACTCGTGTCTTGTGTAGGAAAGGAAGCTGCGGGAGTCTGTCAGCATACCGAGGAATCTGCCGAGGGCAGAGAGGTTAGCAAGAGAAGTCATCTGCTCACGCATACCGCTCTCGTTGTCGTTAAACCACCATGCAGAGCCCTGCATTATCTTGGGCATACCGTTTATAGGAGGTCTGGAAAGCACCGAGGAGCGCTCCTATAGCCGCGTTGTCGGAGGGATTGATAGAGTAGAGGATTGTCTTGGGGATACCACCGTCACATTCCATAGCGGAAAGCAGCTTTGCAAGGGAAGCGATGCCTGTCTCTATCCCGATGCACTTACCGTAGCCCTTTCAGGTAACGATACCGATGGCTATAACTTTGCTATCGGCGGCAACAATGCAAAGGATCATTTTGCCGATTTTAAGGCAAAATTTAACGCCCGCAGTGGCGGACGTGATATGTTCCAAGGTAAGGTGCAGACAACCAAAGCAGAGTTAGAACAACATTTCAGTAACATAAAAAGTATAGATAGAATGTAAAATAGTCCTCTTAGGGGACTATTTTACTGAAACGTATTTATTTGATGCTGAGAGGTAGGGTATAAAACACAAAAGCGGAATCGTAAAAATATTTTATAACACTTAAAGTATAAATGGAACATAAAATAGTCCCCTTAAGGGACTATATTTTAATATATACATATGTTTTATATAATCCTATTGTGGTAAGATTCAAAAGTTCAACAGTAGAATCGGAAATAGATTTCGCTTAATTATCAATCGTCATATCAAGAGTATTAACTAAATTCAAGATTGTTACTTAAGATGACTAATATTTGCGATATGCATATTATAGTGGTACTGTTGTCGACATCTTACGATATATTATTGAATAAAGGATAATTCCTTAAGAGGGATATTGTATGAAAATATTAATTAGTTGTATTTGATGCGGTTTACTTATTTCTTCCAGTAGTACAGTTAAATGTAAAATAGTCCCCTGAGGGGACTATTTGTGTTTATCAATATAACATTCCAATATTATTATTTTTCGGTTTATGTTAGTATTATGTATAACATAACGACATTATCGTCGCGCACGGCCTTATCTATAACTGTGAACCGTAGTTTTTCGCCGTTAAGATTTGAAGTGATTTCGGTTGCTTCCATTGATGACAGTACTTCTGCAACGTCATTCGATACATATACATTAAGATAGAAATATTCCTCAGTCGGTTCCGAGTTCTCGAGATAGTTTATCAATTCGTCTATATTTGCAAAATATGAATAATACAGATCGTAGGAGTTAGCTTCGGGTAAGATGTAGGTATTGTTTTCTCTGTCCCAGTAGTAATAATAAGTGTATTCATTATGACCGAGCTCATCGCATATTGTTTTCGGCATCATAAAGTTCGCGTTCATATTTCCGCTTGTAGACATCCATGTAACATCAACATAATACCATTTATCCGAAATACATATCATATTCCATGCGTGACCTGCCAAATCAGGGTTTATACAATCACCTCGAACGTATATTGTTTCAAGCCCTGCTTTTTTACATAAAAGGTCATATACAGTAGAAAGACCTCCGCAAACAGCCTCCCGTTTTACAAGTGCGGTGTATACATTATTCAACTCATCGCCAACTCTTTCTGTGTAATCATGTGCATAAGGAATATTATCGCATATCCACTTTGCAATAGCCAAAGCCTTTGAGTATTCGGTGTTGTTATGCTCTATGGTCTTCAGTATCTTATCGGCTTCCGCTATAGCTTCATTGTACCTATCAATATATTCGTTGTAGTTGTCATCAACAACCATTACAATACTGTCATAATATTGTTGTGTTCCCATACTGTCTTTGCCGCTGATTGCACCTATCAACTGATCTGCCGAGGGGAAATTTGCACAGATAATGTCATAAGCTAACATAAAATCGGATGTAGAAACATGTCCATCCAGCTTATATGTTTTTTTAGGATCAATGCCGTTTGACGTAATATCCAAAAGTACTTCGCTTATGGCATTATAGGCGATCTTTTGATCATCTGTAAGATTGCCGTATTCTCTTACCCGGTAAGGATCGGGATAGGCATGAAGTTCAATTCCTGTTATTTGTTCTTTGTCGGACGCCTCGGTTTCATTTGAGAGAATTTCGTTTGTATCCGTTGAATCAAATGTTTCATATGTTTCATTTTTAGAAATATTGTGAGTTGGAGAAAACGAGCATGATACCAAAGAAAGTGCTAAAAGTAAAGCGAGTGCGATAGTATAGAAAGTTTTAAGCATTGTCATATCCTCCGTGCTGTACATATCATATTTGTTTATTGGATGGTGATTATTTTAATATATTTGTGATAACACAAAAAGCATCAACAAGCGATTTTTGGTCATTGTCTGATAATAAAGATAACTTTTCGTATAATGCGCTGTTGTTCTTTTGAATAATTGATTCTGTGAATGTTTTACCTTTGGGTGTTAATTTTATAATCAACATACGGGTATCGTTTTCGTAGGTCTCTCTGGATAACAGACCGTTATTTTCATGTGCATTTACTATTCTTCCCACATAGCTTTTACTAAGTCCGTGCAGTTTTGAAAAATGTGCGGCAGTATTTATTTTACCTGAATATATATCCAACAACAGAAGCTCAGGAATAGAATATACGCCCAACGTATTGTTTTTGAGAATTAATTTTGATATAGGTAAGCAATGCTCATTAATTTCAATGATCTTATTAATTATAGCTTTTTCCATAATTCACCTTAAGTGTTAGAATTTCATATATAAGTATAACAAATAACACTTAGATGGTCAATATGTTTTGGGAACATAGTACCCTTAGGGGACTATGTTAAGATTCAATACCCCGTGATAATTGTAATTTAAAAATGGTCTCCTTAGGGGACTATTTCAGGGTTGAACAATCCTTGATAAACGCAATAGAAAGATAGTATCTTTAGGGACTATTCTGGGGTTGAATAAACCTTTATAATTGTAATCAAAAGAATGATAGTCCTTTAAGGGGTGCATTTTGTAATCTAACAAGGTGTGATAATTACAAAATTGGAAAAAAAGATAGTCCTCTTAGAGGACTATCTTTTCTAAAAACTGAAATAATTTTTTGTATTGTAATAACAGATATTCTCTACAAGCTTGGTAAGTGTAGCTTCATCATCGGGATATCTGCCGGACTCAACCCAGCCTCCTATAAGATCACAGAGGATCCGTCTGAAATACTCGTGTCTTGTGTAAGAAAGGAAGCTGCGGGAGTCTGTCAGCATACCGAGGAATCTGCCGAGGGCAGAGAGGTTAGCAAGAGAAGTCATCTGCTCACGCATACCGCTTTCGTTGTCATTGAACCACCAGGCAGAGCCCTGCATGATCTTAGGCATACCGTTATACGAGGTCTGGAAAGCCCCCAAAAGTGCTCCGATAGCCGCATTATCCGAAGGATTTATAGAGTAGAGGACAGTTTTGGGTATACCGCCGTCAACTTCCATAGCCGACAACAGCTTTGCAAGTGAAGCAATACCTGTCTCTGCTCCTATTACATCAAAGCCTGTGTCAACACCCAGTTCCTTGAACTTAACCGCATTCACATTACGAAGCACACCAAAGTGAAGCTGCATAATCCAGCCCATTTCTCTGTATTCCTTTGCAAAGAAACGGTTGAGGGCGGTCTTGTATACTGCCTCCTCCTCGGCGGTGATACCCTCACCGTCGTTTTTGTATGCCTTTAAGAAGATATCCGCGATATCCTTGTTGCACTTGGCTTCACCGTAGAGTACCTTTGTGTCTATACCGTGGTCGGCGGTACAGCAGCCCATAGAGCTAAAGAAATTAAGTCTCTGCTTGTATGCTTCCTTCAAGGACTCAATATCGGTGATCTTGACGCCGGATACCTCTGCGAGCTGATCTATATAAGCTCTGAAGCCCTTTCTCTCACAGTTAAGACCCTTATCGGGACGAAATGCCGGGAGTACCTTTACTGTGATATCCGGGTTTTCTGCAATCTGCTTGTGATATTTAAGATCCGATATAGGATCATCTGTAGTGCACAGAGCCTCAACATTGGATCTTTTGATAATATCAAGCACCGACATATTGCCCTCGGCAAGCTTGTCGGCGGTCATTTGCCATATCTCGTCTGCATTTTCCTCACAGAGAATAAGACCACAGTTAAAATATCTCTTAAGCTCAAGGTGTGACCAATGATACATAGGATTACCTATAAGATCGGGCATTATTGTAGCAAATGCCTTGAACTTTTCGTAGTCACTTGCGTCCCCTGTAATATATTTTTCCTCAACACCGCAGGAGCGCATAGCACGCCACTTGTAGTGATCTCCGTAGAGCCAGAGCTGGGTAATGTTGGTGCATACCGAATTTTCCGCTATCTCGCGGGGGTCTATATGACAGTGATAGTCTATAATAGGCAGCTTTGCAGCTATGTCGTGGTAGAGCTTTTTAGCTGTTTCGTTGCTTAAAATAAAGTCTTTGTCCATAAATTTAGCCATAGTGATACCTCTTTTACTAAATATATCGGTATTGTATCACAATTTTTCTTCAATAACAATATTTTTATAGAAAAAACCTTTCCAAAAATCATAATTTATGATATACTTATATAAATATAAATCGGAGTTTTTGTCTCTGACAAAAACATTCTTAATTCTGCATTAATTCGGTGGTGAAGTAATGGCATATTCAGCTGATCAGCATACACACAGCCTTTTTTCCATGGATTCTCAAAGCGATATTGACGCAATATGCGAAAAGGCAATAGAAATGGGCTTATCCGAGCTTGTAATAACAGACCATTATGATCTCAGCTCCAATGATATGTTAACCAGGCTTGAGGTCCCCTACGAAGCGGAAAAGGCTTATCAGACCCTGTGCGCATACCGTGATAAGTATGCCCCCAGGCTTAAGCTGAGTGTAGGTCTGGAGCTTGGACAGGCTCATGACTGTCCCGATAAAGCAAAGGATATTCTTGAAAAACACAGCTACGATCAGGTAATAGGCTCACTTCACAGCCTAAGCGGAATGCCGGATTTTTATCTTATGGCGTTCTATAAGATAACAGGCAAGCAGTGTCAGCTCTTTTTGACACAGTATTTTAAGGAGCTTGAGCAGATAGTTGATCTGGGATGCTTTGATACCCTTGCACACCTGACCTATCCTATGCGGTATTTTAAGGAGGGCGGACATGATCTTTCCCTTGAAATGCATATACCCGCCATTAAACGCATATTTAAAAAGCTTATAGACGGCGGTAAGGCTCTTGAGGTCAACACCTCGGGATACCGTAAGGACCTGGGATCTACCTTGCCCGACCTCGATATATTAAAGCTCTATTATGATATGGGCGGCAGGCTTATAACCGTAGGCTCGGATGCACACTGTGTCGAGGATATAGGATGTGATATACAAAGGGTATATTCTGAGCTTAAGCAGATCGGCTTTACCCATATAACAAGCTTTACAAACCGTAAGCCCGAAATGAAGGAGATATAAGATGAAAAGATTATTTATAGTTTTGATTGCTGTATGTATGCTCCTTTGTGCCTGCGGGGTAAAGCACGACGGTATCTATACCGTAGAAGAAATGGGTGCAAGCTATAAGACACAGGGCAGAACCATTGTGTATGACGGTAAGGGAATAGCCTTGCTTTCCTCGGCTGACTCCTTTGAATTCAATGCTGACTGCGAGGGTAAGGTCTCCGTAACCCTTGTGGGTGAGAACATGGACGATCCGCTCCACGATACTCAGGTTTTCTTTACCGCGTATGTTGACGGTACTCGTCTTGACATTCGTCCGGAAGTAAAGCAGGGTGAATATGAGCTTGTTCTCGCAGAAAACCTCGAAAAGGGCGAGCATCATTTCCGTGTTGTGCGTCAGAGTGAGTGGGAAAACGGCAGAGTTTACGTAAAGCAGATCAACACTACGGGAGAGCTTCTTGAAGCTCCTGCTGACAGAGAGATATTTATTGAGTTCATAGGTGACTCAATTGCCACAGGCTACGGTAATATGCCCGAGATAGAGTATGAGACCGATTGGAACGGACATCCCATCTGGGAGGACGCAACTCAGGCATTTGCCTATATGGCGGCAGAAAAGCTTGATGCAGATTACAGTATAGTTGCAATTTCCGGTATCGGTACTATCGGCGGATACTGGGGCTTTACTATGAACGATATCTATGACTACTACCCCAGAGTTGACGAAGAGGATTATAACTATGCTCCCGAACGTACAGCCGATATAGTTGTTGTTGAACTCTTCTCCAATGACCATGCTACTATGCGTGAGGACGGATATACTCCCAACGATATTGCCGCAAAGGGTAAGGAGCTTATCGAAATGGCGAGAGCAAAGCATCCTGACAGTAAGATCGTTGTACTCCCCGGTGCATTCTACAATAAGTTTGAAACAATGATCAATGAAGAGCTCGGCGGTGTAGAAAACGGCTACTACTGTGCAGATGTTCCCCTCAATACCGCTGGAAAGTCGGGGCATCCCGATGTACAGGGACATACAGAAGCCTGTGATGCTCTTGTTGAGGTTCTTGAGCCTATCATAGCGGAGATCAAAAGATGAAATATAAGGCACAGGGCAGAGTAATTGATACGGTCAGAGGACTTATGATGCAGTCCTCAGCCGACAGCATAGAATTTACTGCCGACTGTAACGGCAGGGTGTCGGTAACATTCTTCTGTGAAAAGACAGAGCATACAGGAGATGTAGATGTATATTTTACAGGCTATACAGACGGCGAGCGTATAGATACCCGTTATCATGTTTCACAAGGTCAAAACGAGCTTATTTTAGCGCAAAGCATACAGGGAATACATACCTTTAAGCTTGTTAGACAGACCGAGTGGGGTGTAGGTGATATCTATATGACAGATATCAAGGTAGAGGGTGAGCTTCTTGATCCTCCTGCCGATAAAGAAATATTTATAGAGTTTATAGGTGATTCCATTACCACAGGCTTTGGTAATCAGCCCGATGAGCCCTCGGATATAAGCTGGGGCGGTGCTCCCGTATATCAGGATGCAACCGTAGCTTATCCTTATATGATAGGAAACGAGCTTGATGCGGATATAAGCGTTGTGGCTATACAGGGTATAGGCTGCTTGTGTGGCGGATGGGATTTCACTATGAACGATATATATGATGTATATCCCCGTGTCCGTGAAAAGGATTTCCACTATAACCCCACACGCACAGCCGATGTGGTTGTGGTACATCTCTTAGGCAACGATAAGGATAATTACAAAGAAAAAGGACTAAGCTGGGATGATGTGCTTGAAAAAGCAGGCGAGCTTTGTCTTATGGCAAGAGAAAAGCATCCCGACTCACTTGTGCTTTTCTGTCCCGCAGATATGCTTGCAGAGGCAGAGATAATGGTAGAAAATAAATTAGGCGGTGCAAAAAACGGTTTCTATACCTTGCTTGTACCCATGGACTGCGGCGGAAAGCTGAATCACCCATCGGTCAAGGGACATATTTTGGCTCGTGACCGTATGGCACCTTATATCAAAAAAATATTGGAGGAAAATAAAAAATGAAGGATTTACTCAGACATATAGAAGAAGATTCCCGTCTTACACCCGAGCAGTTAGCGGTGCTCTGCCGTAAGGAAACAGGCGATATAAAGGAAATGATAAGAAAATGCGAAGCAGACGGCACCATCCTTGGCTACTCTGCGATCATCGACTGGGAAAAGGTCGATGATGACCGCGTTAATGCTCTTATCGAGCTTAATATCATCCCTCAGCGTGAGCGCGGCTTTGACAAGGTTGCAGAGCGCATTGCAAATTACCCCGAGGTAAAGAGCCTTTACCTTATGTCGGGAGGCTTTGATCTTGCTGTGTTTATTGAAGGCAAGACAATGAAGGAGGTTGCTTTCTTTGTAGCACGTAAGCTTGCATCCCTTGAAGAGGTAACAGCAACGGCCACACATTTCGTTCTCACCAAATTTAAGGAAAAAGGTGTAATTTTCGGCAGAGAGAAGAAGGACGAGAGGGGCAATCTTTAATGAATTACGAAAAGATACTATCAAAGAGGGCAATGGAGATAAAGCCCTCGGGTATCAGAAAATTCTTTGATATCCTTGACGAAATGGAGGATGTTATCTCCTTGACGGTGGGTCAGCCCGATTTTGCTACCCCCTGGCATATCCGTGATGCGGGTATACAGGCATTGGAGCAGGGAAAGACCTACTATACCTCCAACAACGGTCTTATGGAGATGCGTGTAGAGATATCTCAGTATCTCTCCCGCCGTTTTAACATTCAATATTGTGCAAAGGATGAGATAATCGTCACCATTGGCGGAAGCGAGGCTATAGATATGGCTATCCGCGCCCTTGTAAATCCCGGTGACGAGGTTATTATCCCTACTCCCAGCTATGTTTGCTATGAGCCTATGGTAACCCTTACTGACGGTGTTCCTGTGGTTATCGAAACAAGGGAAGAGGATAACTTTAAGCTCAATCCCAAGGACTTAAAGGCTGCTATAACCGATAAGACCAAGCTTCTTATACTGCCTTTCCCAAACAACCCTACAGGTGCGGTTATGACAAAGGAGGAGCTTGAAGAAATAGCAGATATCATCCGCGGAACAGATATTATGATCCTCTCGGATGAGATATACAGCGAGCTTACCTACGGCTTTACCCATACATCTATTGCAACCCTTCCCGATATGTGGGAGCGTACCCTTGTGGTAAACGGATTTTCCAAGGCATACGCAATGACAGGCTGGCGTATGGGCTATGTCTGTGGTCCTGCCGAGATAATGAAGCAAATGGTAAAGATACATCAGTACGCAATTATGTGTGCGCCTACAGTAAGCCAATATGCGGCTATAGAGGCCCTTAAGAACGGCGACGAGGACATAGAGTATATGAAGGGCGAGTATGATCTGCGCCGTCAGTACCTTGTAAAAGCCCTCAGAGACATAGGTCTTGAATGCTTTGAGCCCCACGGTGCGTTCTACGTGTTCCCGAACATCTCGGGCTTCGGCATGACAAGCGAAGAATTCTGCGAGAGACTTCTCCACGAGACACATGTTGCCATAGTTCCCGGCACAGCTTTCGGAGCATGCGGCGAGGGCTTTGCCCGTATATCCTACGCATATTCTCTTGACCATCTTAAAATAGCTGTTGAGAAGATAGAGAAGTTTATAAAATCTATAAAGTAAAATATGCCCGTTGGTAGATACCAACGGGCATTGTATTATTAGAATATATACTATGTGTTTCTGCTATTCAAGATAACCCATCAGCTTGTTGTATTGCTCATAACTTATACTATAACATTTGTTATTAACAATCAAACTGTCCTCAGTAAGCTTATAGACGACCTTATTACCGTTGCTGTAATTGTATGTCAGACTACAAATAGGCATAATATCGGTATCCTCAGTATACTCACCTTTTAAAATATCCATTATACACAGATTTATAAGTGTAACGGTTGGACGGTCTTTATATTCCTTTATTTTGCCGTTAACATCAAACTCTATGCTCTTTATATAACTGTTTTTACCACCACTTGACCCTATTTTTGTATTATCGGTATGTGTATTTACATTATCATTATTTGCGATGCTTGGAATCAAAAACAGCATCGTGCATACCAAAGTAATACTTACCGAACAGTAAATCGAAGTTCTTACACGCTTTTTTCTTTCTCTGATTTTTCTTGAAGCGAGCAGATGGACCTCTGCTCGTCTCTCTTCAGGAGTTCTCATTTTATATTTACCTCCTTTGTCATAGTCGTGCGCAATAAACCCTTGGCGCGGTATAACAGATTGTCAATCTGCTTTTTGTTCTTTTTTAGTATTCTTGCGGCCTGTTCATATGACATATCTTCAAAATATACAAGATGTATTACGGCACGCATATCCTCCGGTAAAATATCTAAAGCTTCACTTAAATGCTTTAGCTCTTCCTTTTGTATCAGTTTTTCTTCTATAGATTGCCTGTCTGATATATCGGCATTAATATCGGTAAGGCTGACAGCCCTTGATCTGCTGCGCTTCTTGAGATGATTTAGTGCACGGCATCTGCCTATCATAAATATGTAGGTCTTGAGTGAAACGCTGAAATTATATCTGCGGGAGTTAATGATAAGCTCGGAGAATGTTTCTATGGCTATATCCTCAGCCGCATATATATCGTGAACATATCTGTCAATAAAGAATATCAAAGCATCAAAATGTTCATCCATTATCTCGTCAAAAGCCTTAGTATCACCGTCAAGATATCTGCGGTATCTGCTTTTATCTATATCCATAGCTACCTCCTTACAGCCTTCTACAATTTATTATACAACAGATGCGTTAAAATTCCTTATTATTTTATAAAATAATTAAAAATATCGCCCGTATTTTTACGGGCGAAGCTTTAGATTTTTGATTTTTTTCTTTTGATTATAAATATAGCAACTCCAAAACCAATCACTATAACTCCCATTAGAGGATAAACATACCAATGTGTTATATCTTTTGTGGTTGTAGTTTCAATGCCGCCACCTATACCTTTATCTGAGGTTGTATTATTGAATATAGGGTAATCGTCGATTATATCAATATACTCTTCAACGGTATATATTTTTCCGCAAGTTACTTTTTCTCCGTTATCGGCATTGTTTATAGGATAACACGCTAAATATTCTGTATTCTCTGATATAAAATAAACCAGAAAAGAACCCAATTCTTTATATTCAATATATTTTACCGAATCAAAATCATAGTTTGGATATAATTCTTCAATATTCTCGATCATATCTTTGAATTTAAAGCTGATTTCTTTATGATTTTGCGAAGCTGTTTTCAGTTCATTTGATATTTTGAGAACCTCCCATTTGTTATCATCGTTCTTACCTACAATTAGAGTATATCCCTCCGGACTAAAATATTTATACTCATTAGTATTGATTATATTCTCAGAGAGATTACCGGTATTCTGTAAAATATTAGGTAAATGACTTTCTTTAAAGGTATGGATTCTTATAATATCTTCTATTTTGATCTCATCGGGATCACTTGGAAGAGCGGTTCCGCCGTAATTCTTTAGATAGTTTACTATATCGTTAAACTCTTTTTCATTTTCCTTTATATATTGTGAAAGATAGGAGTTATTAGCAAATGTTATGATGGTTAGATTTGTACAAATAATAGTTATGATTATTATTAAGCTTAAAATATGTTTCATATGGTATACTCCTTTCATTTTCGAATTGTATCTTCCCACAAATTTCCTGTTGCAGCACCATTTTTAAATCGTGTGAATGTTTCTCTTTCTATAGTACCTGTCATTGGATCGCAATATATAACATACTGTTGGGTATCAGTATACGAATAACCCAATATCACAACAGCATGACCGTAGTTGGGGTTGTTTAATAGTTGTCCTGTTGTAATCATAGGGTTATTACCTTTGAGTCTTAACCAAATCTGTCCCATTGTACATAATGTTGGATCAGTAATTACTTGGAAATTTTTTGTGTTTTGTGATGCATATTCTGCACCGTACTTAATCTCCTCGTTACTACCTCGATCATTGAATTCATATCCTTTAATATACCTTACAACTAGTTCTTGTGCCATAGGTGGATAGGAAACCCCATAACTGCCAACCATTGTTGCACAAGCTGCCCAGCACCAATCAAATCCAGATTTTTGAGCAACAGGTGTTACTGAAACAAAATATATATATTCATATAATTGTTTTAACATAACAGCGAGCATTGCTCTTGTAATATTTGAACGCGGATTAAAATTACCGTGGGTATCTCCATTTATTATGTTGTGATTGTATAAAGCAACTACGGCATCTTTTGCCCAACTTGAAATATCTGAATCATCATTGAAAGGCGAACTGCTATAGTTCCTATTCTTACTGAATGTAATGTTATGAACACTATAAAGTTCTGCAATTAACAAACACATATCTTGCTTTGTAATGTTGTTATTAGGCGAAAATGTTGTAGTTGTAGTACCACTTGTTATTCCTATGTCATATGCCCATTCTATATATGTTGCATAAGCTACAGGGACATCGGTGAAAGGTGTTGTTACATTTGTTCGAGGCATTGCGTATATAAAATTATACAAAGCTTTTACGGCTTCTGCTCTTGTTACATATTGGTTTGGGTAAAAATAACTGTTTGAATTTGATAATAATACACCATTTTCTGTGACTGCGTAAATAGCGTAATATGCCCAATGCGATGATGGGACATCAACATAATTATTATTTGCAGATATAATAATAGGTATGGATGATACTAATACTGATATTATTACAATTATACAGAGTAATTTAGTAATTCGTTTCATAGATACACCTCCATAGTGTGAGTAGATATTGGGTATTTTTATTCACTTACATTATAATGCGGATAGTATATATTATATCTTCAAGGGAAACACATCCTTTAGAATAATTTTAAAGTTCATTCTTTATACAACTCAAATGTGAAAAATCCTTATAATTTTCAAAAAAATATAATTATTCTCGCTTTTATGTTATGATAAATATATATTTAAACCGTTGGAGATATTTATGTCTTATATCATTTACATCGGTATACTGGGTTCGGACAAAACAAACTTGTTGCGTGTTGGCAAAAATTAAATTGAGAATTCTGCAGAATAAAATAACACAGGGGACGGTTTTCACGCTGACCGTCCCCTGTGTTTAAAGCCCTCAGGGACTAGGTCTTGAATGCTTTGAGCCCCAAGGTGCGTTCTATGTGTTCCCCAATATTTCCGGCTTTGGTATGACAAGTGAGGAGTTTTGCGAGAGACTTCTCCACGAGACCCATGTTGCCATAGTTCCCGGCACAGCTTTCGGAGCCTGCGGCGAGGGTTTTGCCCGTATTTCCTATGCATATTCTCTCGATCATCTTAAAATAGCTGTTGAGAAGATAGAAAAGTTTATAAATAAGATAAAAGCTGAATAACAGTATCAAAGGACTTGCTTTGCGGTCCTTTTTGGTGTTTATTTTGTTAAAGTGGTTGATTTTTTTTGACATATAGGGTATAATTGATTTAATATGAAATAAAATGATTTTTCAATATAAAGGAGATCACAAAATGAGCAGAATTTGTATTCCCGATTATGAGTATAAGGAAAGAGTAGCCAGAGCTGCCGAGCTTATCAAGAAGGCAGGTCTTGATGTTCTTATCGTTAACTCTACCGAGTCCGACTACGCAAATGTAAGATATTTCGCAGGCTTCTGGCCCCTCTTTGAGAGAGCAGGTGTTGCTATCTCTGCAGGCGGTGATGCTGCACTTATGGTAGGTCCCGAGTCCAGAGAGTTCGGCGGCGACAGAAATAAGCTTGACAAGATCTTTGTCCTCAAGGCTTACAGAGAGGGTGCTGACCCCAGCTATCCCGAGCTTCAGGCAGATACATACCACGATGTATTCAAGGCAATCGGTGTTACCGGTGAGAATCTCCGTATTGGTGTTGCATCCTTCCTTGATACCTCTGTTACCATCTACAATGCTATCGTTGATGCATTCCCCAAGGCAGAGATCGTTGATGCCAACAATATTATGATTGCTCTTCGTTCTATCAAGACCGCAAACGAGATCGCATGTCTCAGAGAAGGCTACCGTATTGCAGAGCTTGCTACCAAGCAGGTTATCAAGGAGATCAAGCCCGGTATGACAGAGCTCCAGATGGTTGGTGTTGCACAGAGAGTTGTTTACGAAAACGGCGCAGAGTACGAGGGTCTTCCCATGTACGTATTCTCCGAGGCTTCTACCCGTCACGCAATCAGCCGTTCCAGCTACCGTGAGTTCCAGAAGGGCGATATCGTTCAGCTTAACCTCTCCGCTAAGATCGACGGTTACTCCGCTGCTATCGGTTATCCCGTAGTTCTCGGTAAGCTCGAGGGTAGACGCAAGGAAGTTGTTATGTTCGGTCGTGAGGCTCATATCTGGACACAGAACCAGATCAAGGCAGGCGTTCCCGCTTCCAAGATCGCAAAGGACTTCTATCAGTACTATGTAGACAACGGCTTCAAGGATAACTTTGTATACGGTCCTCTCCACGGTACAGGTATGATCGAGGTTGAGGCTCCCTGGTGCGAGACCTCCTCTACATATGACCTTAAGGAAAATATGTGCTACCAGATCGATACATACATCTCCACCGACACATTTGGTGTTCGTTGGGAGAAGGGTATCGCAGTTACCAAGGACGGCTTTGATATGCTTTGTCCCGAGGTTCCCGAAACCTGCATCGAGATCGACTGCTAAGCAAACAAGTGTTTGCATCCATAATCGCCGCTTCTCATCCGTAGATCTATCGTTATCTCACGAGTGTGAGGTGAGTATGGACTTAAGCGGGGCGACCCGCAGCGAAACTGCGCTCTGTAGTACACTGTGATATACAACTATCACACGGGGTGTGGTAATATGCTGATAAAATAATACTGAGGCTATTGTGTACGCAATAGCCTCATTTTGCAATTAGGAGTTTAAAAATGGAACTTATAAATATGTTTTATGACGAGATAAAGGACGCAGCTGACCGTAAGGTCCCCTTTATCATTCCGATAGGTACACTTGAATATCACGCTCGTCACGCATCCTGCGGTACAGATACTATGGTTGTTACAGGGTGTCTGAGAGAGCTTGAAAAGGAAAAGGAGATAGTTGTTTGTCCTCCTATCTGGTACGGTGTTGCAAGCTATGCTGTTTGCGAGCCCAAGCCCGGACATTTCCATGTAAACGAGGATGCTTACACTGCTTATATCTATGATGTTCTTAAGTCCATGATATACGCAGGTATCAAGAATATCTACCTTATCCCTCACCATCAGACCGAGGGCGCAGGACTTATGCCTATGACTATTGCTTGCCATAAGGCTGCAAAGAAGGTTACAATGGAATATATGGAAGAGACTCTTGGTAAGGGTTGGTGGGGAAGTGATTCCTATAAGACCTACTACGAGGATATGGGTACGGGAGACGATCCCTTCTCATATATCAAGGTGATTCCTCTTATCGGTGCTGAGGCTCAGATCGAGTGCGGCGGCTTTGACCACGCAGGCAAGTGGGAGACCTCACTTATGATGGGTACATGGCCCGAAAATGTTGACCTTTCCCGTTGTGAAAGAAACACCGAATGGTTTGCAGAGTCTGCAAAGGAAGCAAGCCGAGAAACAGGCGAGCATATGGTAAGATGTACTCTTAAGTGGTTAAGAGAAGCAATTAACTGATATTAATTGTAACGGAGAAAAGTATATGCTTAAAAAATCTATACTCTTGATATTGGCATTATTGTTATTAGTCTCATTTGGCGGATGCGGTGAAAAAAAGATACTGCATTGTGACAACTGTAATACCGAGGTCAAGGTTGATGCCGATTCCAATATGACAGAGGATTGGATCATATATTGCAATTCTTGCAACGAGGCTCTCGGTCTTGATACGGTAGTTGAAGACTACGAAGATATATATGTCGGTTAACAAAAACACCCCTCGGTCGTAGACCGAGGGGTTAAGCTTATATCTGGATCTCACCTAAAATGGTATCCGCGATATAATCATCCTTGAATTGACGCATTTTGTCCATATGGGGCAGGGTACAGTGGATCTGCTGATGCTCCTTAGATTCCCATTGCTCAATAAGAAGAAGCTCGTTTCGGTTACCTTCGGAGAAATAATAATCGTACTTGATACATCCGTCTTCCGCTCTGATATCATCAAGGATGCCTTCTGCCTTCATTTTTTCTACAAAAGCCTCGCGTTTGTTTTCAAGACAACTGAATTTAACATAAATAGTATACATATTATTACCTCATATAAATTTTTTTATATATTATATCATCATTAAACCGTAAATGCAATAATATATAATCGTATCTGTATGATCACTAATGGTAACAAAATAATTAAATTTTTTTTAACAAATATAGAAAAATCTGTTGCAATATACCGAATTTAGTGTTATAATAATAAAAAATAATTTTTGGAGGTTACATATATGATATGTAAGAATTGTGGTGCCCTCATAGAAGACGAAATCACCGTTTGTCCTGAATGTGGTACCGCTGTTGAAGAAAACGAAGGTGGCGAGATCGTTGCTGCCAAGGATCCCGGTAAAGCTTTAGGTATAATATCCCTTATACTTGGCATTGTGGGTGTTGTTGCATCACCCTGTACATGTACCTGTTTTGGCGGATTTTTGCCTTTTGTTGCCTCAATTGTAGGTATCATTTTAGGTGTTATAGGCGGCAAGAAGTCAACTGCAGCAGGTTTCAGTAACAAGCTCGCTAAGATTGGCATGATCCTCTCTATTGTTGGCGTAGTATTATTTGTTGCTTTACTCATTGTTATTATTATTTTTAACGGAGCAAGCTTCCTTACCGGTTTTGCAATGCCGAGTAATTAATTATTTTAGGCAAATCATTTTATAATGCATAATATGATCTCCCGTTTAGGCGGGAGATCTTTTGCTGTTCTTTGAGTTGATTTTAGGCAATATTTAATTATAAAACTGTTGCAAACATATAATAAAAGTGATATAATATACAAAAAATCTTGCAATGGAGGAAATAAGAATGATATGTAAAAATTGTGGTGCTGTCGTAGAAGAGGGAACACAGTTTTGTGCTGCGTGCGGCGCAGCTGTCGAAGCAGAATCTGACTCTACTGCCGAGCTTGATACAACCGATAACACCGAAGCAGGGGATACATACGAAAATCCTTCTTGTCCCGGAAAGGCCCTTGGCATAGTATCTCTCATTCTCGGAATAGTGGTTTTAGGGTTTACCTTAACATGTGGCTGTGGTGGCTTTATTGTGAGTATCGTTATTGACGGCGGAGCGTTGTTAAGCTTGATTGCTTTGGCAATAGGAGTTGTTTTTGAAATATTACTCGGTATTGTCGGACTTATTCTCGGAATTGTTGCTAATATTAAATCATCAACTGCCGGTGTAAAGAATAACATTGCTAAGGTGGGAATAATTTTGCCTATTGCTGCTATAGCTTTAAATGTAATTGTTGTCGTTGTTAGAATAGTTTTAATAGTCGGTTTGATTTTACTTAAATGATTTAATATCGATTAATAATATTAAAGAAATCTCCCTAACGGGAGATTTTTTTACCTATGTTTTATGGTATAGGGACAATATTGCCGAAATGTGTTGCAAATTGTCAGATAAGGTGATATAATAGATAGAATATTATATACAGTATTTATTATTATGATTTTTATTATGGATGTGTGACCTATGAAAAAATTTTTTAAGCTAAAATGGATCATTATTATAGCTGACATAGTTATTATCCCCGGAATTTTACTTTGTAAGTGGTTAACGGATGTTATGCTTTCAACCGATACTACATGCGTGATGGTTACCCTTGGGGGACAGTGTGTTACCTGCGGCGGAACTCATTTTGTCAATACTTTTGCAAGCGGAAAATTTATTGAGGCATTTGATCATAATCAATTTTTATTTTTACTGACGATCTTTTTTGCTGTTACTTTGTTGTTTTTAAATTTATATCTTCTCTTCGGTTTGAAATTTGCAAAAAAAGTTCTATTGTTTATGTATAACATCCCGTCATTAATTATTTGGCTTTCGGTAATGTTAGTCTTTTTTATTCTTCGTAATATACCTGTTTTTATAAGGGCATACGAGACCATCGCATCAATTGTTAAAAGCATATAAGAAATGTTACTTCTATAAAAAAAATGCTAACATTTTTTTAAAAAATATGTCATAAAGTGTTGCATTTTTAAAAAGATAGTGTTATAATATAACAAATTTAATTTAAAGGTGGTATTTTTTATGGTATGCAAAAATTGCGGAAACCCCTTGGACGAGGGAACCCAATTCTGTGCTGTATGCGGCGCAAATGTTGAAGAGGCGGTAAATATGGATGTTTCTGATATGCCCGTCAAGAAGTCCGACCCCGGTATGGTTTTTGGAATAATAGCTATGGTAGCTGGAATACTTTCTATTATATGTAACATATGTTGTTGCTGTATTCCTTATGTTAGCTATGTAACTCCTTTCATTGGTCTTGTTTTGGCAGTGGCAGGTCTTATTCTTGCTATTGTTGCTATGAAAAAGGCTTCTTCTGCCGGATGTAAGAGCGTATTTGGAATCATTGGTCTTATCGTATCTATTGTAGGTATTCCTTTAGCTGTTGTTTCAATAATTATCACTCTTCTTGGAGCTGCAACAAGTATCATCGCTGTTATACTCTCCGCTGTGGGTTCATCATCATCATCCGGTTACTATTATTAATATTAGGACCGATATTTGGTTAAAATGATTTTATAAAAAAGAGCCTCATTTTTGAGGCTCTTTTTTGATGTGATTTTATAGCTTATATAATATATTAAAAATGATCCGTTGCAATGGCAACGGATCATTTCTTTGATTCAACTATTTCTTTATATCGCTCGGGTGTAAGGCGGACAACAATACCGTTACCGTACCAGTTGATATTGTCATCATAGCTTAAAAGCATAGATCTAAACCAGCTTGTAGATTTTTGACCGTATTTGAAATCTTTTACAGCATTACCGCCCATCTCCTGGGTTCTTCTTGCAAGCTGATCCTTGACCATATCAAGATCCTTGAGCTGCTGGTTATAAAAGCCTTCTTTTTTATACTCAATAGGACCTATTACTGTAGCTCCCGGTTCTTCGCCTTCAATAAATATAACACCGTTGTGAATGGTTGTATATGCCATTATACATCGCGCTCCAAAATGATAAGACATTCCTCACGGGGACCTGCAAATCCGGGAATCTGAGCGGTAGTGGTAGCCTTAACTATCCAACCCTGCTTAGCATAGCTGTTAATTGCGTTTTCAAGAGCCATAGGATCAAATTTGCCTGAAAACCACTTGTCTTTTTGGGAGAGTACCTTGTATTCCTTCATAAATACAACCTTCTTTCTTAAAGTCATCGTTAGTTATATTACCTAACATTTACAGTATATCATAATAATAGGAAATTGTCAATTGTTGTGTTAATGTTTTATTGACATTATCGTAACTATTTATACATTTATGACTTGAATAAAAAAGGGACAAGTTGCCCCACCCAAACTGCGCTCTGTAGAGCAGGGATCGATCCTGCTGCATCGCACGGAATGGAGCAATTTCCTATACACTAAAAAAGAGGCGAGTCGCCGCACCCCAAAACGCTCGTTAGTTTTGTTTTTCAAATCGCACGGAATGGAGCAATTTCATATACATTAAAAAACTGTCTTCGTTTAAAACGAAGACAGTTGGTTTGTTTACAGAATATTATAATTATTAAAAGCTATATGTCTGAATTAGCCGTTAACATTATAGTTTGCATTCAGCATATTCATAGCCTGGAGATGCTTGTATGTAAAGATCCAGGGACCGATAAAGCAAAGGAAGCTTCCAAGAACACACCAAAGCCAGAAGTCAGCTGCGCCGAAGCTGTAGGGAATGTTACGTCTGCGAAGCTCGTCGCCCATTCTGCTACACATATTGTGTGACCATACCAATCCTCCGATACCCAATGTCAGGGGAGCAACTATAAATACTAAGAGGCAATAATTCATAGTTCTTCTGCCATCGTATTTGGATGCAACAATGTTTATCTCCTCAGACATCTGTGTATATACTACAATACCGTATATACCGCAGGTGATGAAATTGAGAAGCAAGAATGTGAGGAAGCTTCTGTCGGTGGGAAGATTTCCGCGACGACCTTGATTAGGTTTGTTTTGCATAATGTGTTTTCCTTTCAAATTTAAAATTTAAAAACTAACCACTAAAATAATAACACAGATATAATCATTTGTCAATAAGAATTAACAAATCGGAGCTATTGTGTTAACAATTATTGTTGGTATCCTGTCATTAAATATGCTGATTTGTCGAAATCTGATTATATTCAAACGCCCAAAATGCTTATTTGTTTTCGTCGTTATCTTTTTGGCGAACAGCTTATCAAGATCTTTTCCTGCAAATTCATAACTGCTCCTTTAAATATTTATAGCCGCTTAAATATAAATTATATTCTTCATCGGTAAACTTACGAGAACAAAATTCAGAGGGGATGTGTAAGGTTTTACACAGAGCGGCTATAATACCGCTCAAAGTAAACGGTCCCTGTTGCAGAAGATTAAATCTGTCATCTACATAGTACAGATACCATCCATCGTTTTTCTTAAAGCATCCGGAAGAGTTAGGTTTATTAATATATTCGCCGATAAAGATATTGTTAATATCTATACTGTTTTTCGAGAAACTGTTATTGAAATCAGATATAGCTTCGTATATTTCCGATATGATCAGTCTTTCTTCATCATTTATCAGATGCTTTAATGACGATCTGATATTTTCATCAAAAAAATTGCCTAATTTCACCTTATGAGCTTCAATTTGATCTGCGGTTATTGTTTTATACGGCTGCAAAGCAACAACAGAGTCAATAATATAATTACAAAATAACTCTTTTATAACCAAGATGTACCGTGTGTGTTCCTTGTTGTCTTGTTTATCGCACCAACCAAGTCGCCCACCCGTTCCGTAATCCTCCCATCTCAACTTAATGTTGATATGTTTTTGTGAAATCTGAATGCGGTAGTAATATTCTCCTATACAAAACCACTCTGACGAACAACATAGTTGTGGTGTTAGATCTGTATTGTCAGATTTATTTTGCTTACCGTTTTTTCTTTTGAAAATATCCAAAAATCCCATAAACTCACCTCTCTTTTTATTATAATGATTTGCTGGTTGTTTTTCAATAGAATATACAAAATTGTCGTTTTAAGAGTTATGAGTTTAGAGTTATGAATTTGCCGTGGGCAAATGTTATGAGAAAGCCTGCGGCTTTCGTTATGATATGATTGGCTTTAAAATGTGCGAAGCACTCATAACATAGCGATAGCTTTTCATAACTGCACCGCATCATAACTTCTCGCAGTCAATCATAACTGCTAACAAAAAATGCCGTCCCGAAGGACGGCATTATATTTGTTAGCAAATTAGCCCTTGATAGCAGCCTGTGGTGCTGTCGGCAAAAGGGGGAAAGATATTATTCCGAATCAATCATATCAACTTCGGACACTGCGATATAATTTAACAATTTCGTTTTAACTGCGCTTATCTGCAATCTTGTGGTTTTTCCTGCACAAATCTTGAATGGTTTAGCAGCAGTTTTTTTACCTAATCCAAACAAGGATGCCTTCTTGCCATTAAATAGCAAAAAATATGCAGATACATACATATCTCGATTAACAGGAATCTTTTTAGTCTCGCTTTGCCGAAGTGAAACAATTTTATTATCATTTTCATCAAACAAACCAATTATGTCATATGGCTTCATATAGAAGGGATATACATACCCAAAATCTTTCAACTTTACAATCAGTTCGGATTTTTCATTCAACGGTGCGCCACAATGGATACAGGATGTTGCTCTATCAGAAACCTCTCTGCCGCAATCAGGACAATTAATAAGTGCCATGTTTTTATCTCCTTAATTTGTTATTGATGGTATTATATCATAATTTATCTAAATTTGCAATATTACGACAAAAAAACCACCGATTTCTCGGTGGGGATAAATTGGTTTTATAAAGTCAGCAATTATTTGCTTTCTTTAATAGCTGCCTGTGCTGCTATCAGCAAAAGGGGGAAATTATTTATAGGACTCAAATAACTCCTCATAAATTTTTCGAGTTTGTTCTTCATCATTCCAAGACAATGGGTCATCAGCATAACTTAATATATGGAACGGTTCAAGTGTATTAAAATCGTCAGGCAAAAGCTGCCACAAAGAATAACACATTTGAGCGAAAGTTTTAATTGGATAACTGTTTGAAAAATATATTGCGCTTAAATCTTCAAGCATACATTTACCAAAAGTTTCAACAGGAAAATCTTTAATTTCATATTTCCAGTATCTATGTAAATCGTCAAATGAGGCATCGCAATTAGAGGAGAAACTTTCTAACTCTAAAAGAATGTCGTTTGTCGTGCTTTTAAGAAACATCGAATCAAGAGTTCGATTGTATTCGTCTCCGTTAGTGAATCCAATTTTCCATAATATAGATTTGCAAATCAATCGTTCCATATCGCACCACCTTTCCTTATTAGTATAGCATAAAATTGTTGATTTTTCAATACACACAAAAATCCCCTTGGAGAAATCCAAGGGGATTTGTTATGCGCTATAAATCTGATTGTTCAGATTAGCCCTTGATTGCAGCCTGAGCAGCAGCAAGACGTGCGATCGGTACTCTGAAGGGAGAGCAGGATACGTAGTCAAGGCCGATAGTATGGCAGAACTCAACGGAAACAGGGTCACCACCGTGCTCACCGCAGATACCGCAGTGGAGGTTGGGGTTAACGGGCTTACCGAGCTTGAGAGCCATATCCATAAGCTTACCAACACCGGTCTGGTCGAGCTTAGCGAAGGGATCGTTCTCGTAGATCTTCTTGTCATAGTAAGCGGAGAGGAACTTACCTGCGTCATCACGGCTGAAGCCGAATGTCATCTGGGTAAGGTCGTTTGTACCGAAGCAGAAGAAGTCTGCCTGAGTAGCAACCTCGTCAGCGGTAAGACAAGCTCTGGGGATCTCCATCATGGTACCAACCTCGTACTTGAGGTCAGCGCCTGCAGCTGCGATCTCAGCGTCAGCAGTAGCAACAACCACGTCCTTAACGTACTTAAGCTCCTTAACCTCGCCGGTAAGAGGAATCATGATTTCGGGAACTACGTTCCAATCGGGATGGTTCTTCTGAACATTAATTGCTGCACGGATAACAGCGGATGTCTGCATCTTTGCAATCTCGGGATATGTTACTGCGAGACGGCAGCCACGGTGACCCATCATGGGGTTGA
>JAFYLH010000014.1 GCA_017537175.1 Clostridia bacterium
AGGTAAGGGTTTCGGGATTTGCTTTGATTATATATGCGGTGGTACGGTTTGCGTCACCGTCAATTGCATCAAATGAAATTTCACCGCTGACACCGCTGTGGGTGATACCCGTCAAAGCAAGGCGAATAGCGGCCGGATCCTCGGAGTTTGCCTTTCTAATTGCTTCGATTGCAACATTATATGCATCATATCCAAGAACACTTACAGCGGATATGGTGTCGTTTCCGCCGTTAAGCTCTAATGCATCCTTGTTGGAATTAATGTACTTTTTAAAGCTTTCATCAAAAGTTGAAACCCCGCCCTCGTGATAATGCGAGGAAACATATAACTGTGTGTTGGTATCAACAACTGCATCAAGGATCTTGTTATCATCAAGGGTGTCAGAGCCCAAAATCGGGATCTCTATTCCCATTTCGTTTGCCTGGGTTATGATCTTTGTGGCATATGCTATCGAAACAGGGATGAATATCACATCCACCTCGTTCTCTACGGCTTTGTTAAGATAGGAGGTGAAATTAGTACTATGCTCAGGGAAGGAGTCCATAATTACCTGACCGCCTCTTTTGATAAATTCCTGTTCAAAATATACCATAAGCCCTTGGTCATATTCATTTCCCGCTTCACCGAGAAGATAAGCCTTTTTCGCTCCGAATTTTTCAAATGCAAAGCCGGAAAGCGTTGTTGCCTGGAAGGGGTCTTCATAACAGATTCTGAAATAATGGTCGTTACCCATAGTTACATATATATTGGTACAGGAGGCACCTATAATGGGAATACCCGCATTTTTAAAGCTGTCCGAAGCAGCGATAGAAACATTTGAACCGTAGGAACCTATTGCAAGAGAGATATCCTTGTCGGCAAGCTCCTGTGCGACCTCAACAGCTGCCTTCTCGTCTGATTTGTTGTCGGCATAAACAAGCTCTACCTTGTAGGTCTCGCCCTTAATATCAACAGTAGGTGTCAAATGATTGGCATATTTTATGCCCAGAACCTCCTTTTTACCTCCGGAAGCAGAATTACCCGAGGTTGGCTCAAAAACACCTATTTTAATAACCTTTTCACCTGTCTCTACCTCGGTTGAAGCGCAGCCCGCAAGGAGAGAAAGTAACATAATAAGGGTAACTAATACGGCAACAAATTTCTTCATCTTATCCTCCAAAACCATATATATATTTATTATAAAACAAATAATAAACATCGTCAATGGGTATTAATAAATTTTTCAAAAATATTGATTTTAATTGCGCTGTATGCTATCATATAAGCATTAAAATGACGGAGGATAATATGAAAAATTGGTATAAGGAAGCGGTTGTATATCAGATATATCCCAAAAGTTTTTGTGATACAAATGCTGACGGTATCGGTGACATACCGGGTATAATATCCAAGCTTGACTATCTTAAAAATTTGGGTATAAACACAATATGGCTTTCTCCCTGTTATGTATCTCCCGGTGACGATAACGGATATGATATTGCTGATTACAGAGCGATAGATCCTGTTTATGGAACTATGGATGATTTCAAGCATATGCTTGATGAAATGCATAAAAGAGGAATACGGCTGCTGATGGACCTTGTTGTAAACCATACCTCTGACGAGCATGAGTGGTTTACAGAAAGCAAAAAGGGAAAGGATAATCCTTACCGTGACTATTATATCTGGAAGGATCCTGTAGACGGACACGAGCCCAACGGCTGGAGATCAAATTTTGGTGGAAGCGCCTGGGAATATGACGAAGCAAGCGGTCAGTATTATCTGCACCTTTATTCAAAAAAGCAGCCTGACCTTAATTGGGAAAACGAAAAGGTCAGACAGGAAATAGTTGATATGATCAACTATTGGCTTGATATGGGTGTTGACGGCTTCAGATGTGATGTTATAAATTCCATATCCAAGGATTTCACCCAGGAGATCCCCGGGGACGGCCCCAGACTGCACGAATATATTCAGCTCCTTAACCGTGAATGCTTTGCTCCTCACAATGCTATGACGGTTGGAGAGGTATGGGGACTCACACCCGATCAATCACTTATGCTGACCCATCCCGACAGAGGCGAGCTTAGTATGGCGTTTCAGTTTGACCATATGTCGGTAGGCCGCAACGGAGGTAGATTCTATCTTTGTGATTTTGATCCTCAGGCATTTATGGATCATCTTTTCAGATGGCAGTACGGACTTGAGGGTAAGGGCTGGAATGCTATCTGTATCGAAAACCACGACCAGCCGAGAGCCCTTAACAGGTATGCCGACTTTATTGATTACCGTTATGAGGCGGCTACTATGCTGGGTACCATCGAGCTGTGCCTTAAGGGAACACCCTTTATATATCAAGGACAGGAGATAGGACTTATCAATCCTACATTTAATTCGCTTGAAGAATGCCGTGATATAGAAGCTATAAATGCATATCCTGAGCTTATTGAAAAATTCAGCGAGGAAGAGGTCATGCGCTTGTTCTCGGCAGACAGCCGTGACTGCGGAAGAGCACCTATACCCTGGAATGATACCGAAAACGGAGGCTTTACCACAGGCACACCCTGGCTTAAGCTTCCCGACAAATACGAGCTTATAAATGCAGAAGCCGATCTTAACGCACAGAAAAGTGTATATAATTACTATAAAAAGCTTATAGACCTGCATCTTAACAACAGCGCGCTACTGCACGGTGTGTTTGAACGGGAATATAACAAAGACCCCGTATCTGTTTTTTCAAGAACCGAGGGTGATGACAGAGTACTTGTTATCTGTAACTTTTCCAACCAAGAGCAAAGCTTTGATTTCGGATACAGAGAAATGATACTTACCAATTACCCGAATCATAAATTCAATAACAGCCTACCCCCGTATGCGGCACTTATTGTCAGATAAATGAATACAAGGTCTTTTCCGCTTCCTTTTCTACAGCTTCCATACTGTCAGAGGCAGAAAAGATCTTTTTCATTGTATTTTGCTGTAGCCTGTTAAAGGTCTTTTTATCGTGACGGTATATACCCAGCGCATCCCAAAGGGTGTACATCATATCTGTGCGTACCGAGGGATTATAGGTATATCCGTTGCCGTCAAGGGTAAGCTTGTTAAAGTATACAAAGCCGGGATCAAAGAATCTGTGGCAGGGAAGTATGGGTACACAGCCGTAGGCTGCCGAAATAAAAGACGGATTTCCGCAAACAGAATTAAGTCCGCCGAAAATACAAAAATCAGCTCCCGAAAAGATATTTTTTAAGGTTTCGGGGCTTTTGTCCTGTATACATATACATTTTTTAGGCATATAAGTCTGATCCGATCTTCGCAGACGGTCTGATATCACGATAGTCTGTATATCACAACGGTTCAGCTCATCCGCGTACCTGTGCCATATATCCATATTCCTGTCGGGATATATGGCAATAAGGGGTAGGTCGGTGTTTTCTTCAAGGTAAAGATATTTTTGTATAAATCTTTTGTTTAATAACTTTTTGTGAATATCCTCTGAGGAATATTTTTTGTGAATATCAGTATCCCTTTCGGGGGAGAAATCGTCATAATCAATTCCTAAACGCAGCTTCCGTATCTTAAAGCCGAACTGTATGGCGGTATGGTGAAGCTCATCGCGGTGATCGTATAAAATATTCAGTGCATTTTCGCCTACAAATACTCTTGAAGCGGATATTACGGCAGCTTTTGTAAGGTTTATACGGTCCTTTGATATCATAATATGTCTTTCGTCGGGGGACAGTCCAAAAACTGTCGTAACCTTTGAACTGTCATATATCCCGTACACATCGTCATTGATATAGTGATAGCACCTGATGTTACGCAGTACAGAACTGTATGGGTGCTTAAATTTTATATATGTCGGCACAAGAGCGGTATTTGCGCTGTTTGTAATGATATACTCACAGTCGGTCAGCTTATTCATTACAACATCAAGAGCCGCTGTGCAGAATACCGCGGTCTTTGTTCCGTCATCATAACAGCTACTATCAGCATCATTGCCAAAAAGGCGGCTGCTTGATACAAAGTAATAATCTACCGATTCCTTTTTGGTGTGAAACAGGTTGATATTAAAGCTTCCTTTGGGTGTTTTGATAACAAAAGCTCCGCCTATCTCAAGATCAAGAGCGGTATAATTATACCTTTGCTGATAGAATGGGAGTATAACATTGACCCTGCATCCTCTTTTTGTAAGAGCATTTGCCATAACAACTGCACAACTGCCCTTGCGGTCATATATGTTATCGCTGATTATTGTAATATTCATATAATTGATCCTCATATCTGTTTTTAAGTATTATAGATCAACTATTATGCGAAAAACAAAGAAAAAGGGACCGAAGTCCCTTTTGTTTTATTTGTTTGTTCTGACCTTTGCAAGGTTTATCTGATATATTTCTTCTGTTGCAAGAGAAAGCTTGGTTACAACATTTTCCTTATCCGGGTAGCAATAGAATGAATCATTCTCCGTTGAAATATCTATACAGTCATAAGGCTTGATGTGTGGGAAGCTATATTCAACATGAAGGCTGTTAGTTTGCAGGGGTGTACGCTGTATGCGGTAGTTTTCGCCGTTATAATATCCCTCAAGAACAAAGCCGTTTTTGGGATCGTGGGTTAATGTCCCCGTTCCAAGAGGTATAAAGCGCCAGCAATGGGGCATAGAGTGAACATCCACCTTGCATTTAAAGCTGTACTGTCCAAGCTCGATCTCACGGCGGACCTCATCGCGCTCCCATCTGAACCAATCCGGTACATGGGAAAATTCGGTCTTGCCGTCGTTTGCGGTAAGTGTTCCGTCGGTGTTTAAGCTCCATTTCTTTCCGCAATGCTTACAGAAGAGCTGTACTCCCTTACTGTCCATCTTAAACTCTGTCATACAGTTAGGACATTTATACAGGATCTTGTGCAAGCCTTCGGCTCTGTAGGGCTCGGTTATCTGAATATTATTATCCTTTTGATATTTATAATCATCATATTCAAAGGCGTCCCGTATTCTGTTATTGATGTCCTCGGGGGACATTGACTCGATATCCTCGGGAGTCAACAGCTTAGTTATTGTCGTATACAGAGGTACCTTACGCTTTTTCTTTACATTCCATACAGGTGAATGAAGATGATTGCCGTGATGGAGAGCTATGACTACAGGGACCTTTCTGCGCTTAACGAGCGTACCTAAGGAATCGGGCAGATATGAGGTTATACCGCATTGGCTGTATCTTGCCTCGGGATACATACAGAGCACATCTCCGCGGTCAAGCACCTTTTTGATAGAGCGGATAAGGAACATATCGTTGGTGAACTTTCTTGTGCAGATAGCACCTATCCATTCCATAAGCCAGGGGCGCATATAGTAGCCGTCTATATTGACAACATTGTTCAGCCTTTGGGGATAGGTTCCCTCGGCCACAAGCTCAAAGTCTATAAATGACATATGATTTGACAACAGTAAATAGGGAGGCTTTAGCCCGTCCATACCTATCCGTTCTATTTTTCTCTTTTTTCCAAAGAGCATAATTTTTGACAGTACCCATATCAGCCATGTGAGATATATGGGCTGTCTTATGGGATATCTTGCCGTATTGTAAAATTTTGGATTTTTGTAATTTACCTTCATTTTTAATCACCTTATTAATTATACAATAATAATTTGAAAAAAACAACCCTTATTATATCTTGAAAATATAACGAAATGGGTATATAATGTAATTATTGTGCAGGAAAGGGTGATTTTATGAGAATTGCGGTAATAACAGGAGCATCATCTGGTATAGGCAGGGAGTTTGTAAAGCAGATAGATGCATCAGAAAAGCTTGACGAGATATGGCTTATTTCAAGGCGTGAGGATAAGCTCAATCAGTTAGCCGCAGAGTTAAAAAACAAAGCAAGAGTTATCGCGCTTGATCTGCTTGACTCTCACAGCTTTGAGGTATACAAGGAGCAGTTAAATGATAATACCGAGGTTCGTTATCTCGTCAATGCCTCGGGCTTCGGTTATATGGGAGATTGGTCTGAGATATCCAACGAAGACCAGATGCGTATGATCGACCTTAATGTCAAGGCTCTTGTCAGCATGACTAATATTACCATTCCGTATATGAAGAAGGGAAGTATGATTATTCATATGGGGTCGGGTTCTGTGTTCAATCCTCTTCCATACTTTAATATCTATGCGTCCACAAAGAGCTTTGTAAGACATTATTCAAGGGGCCTGCGTGAAGAGCTTAAGTCTCTTGGCATCCATGTTACCCTTATCTGTCCCGGTTGGGTTCGTACCGAATTTTTTGATCATACAAATTCCTCCAATGTAAGATATTCACCCAAAAAATACACTCCTATGACAGAGCCCCATGATGTTGTGCGGGTTGCGCTAAAGCACGCAAAACGTAATAAGCCTCTCAGTATATACGGATGGTTCACTAAGCTACAGCATGTATTGGGTAAGCTTTTGCCCCATAGTCTTATTATGTGCATGTGGAAGGGAATGCTCAAGGAAAATAAATAACAGATTTTTTGTAGTAAAACATCGTTCTGATGTGTTCTTATATACGAAATCCAATATAAACCTGATGCTAATATATATCTTGTTATTGATTTATTCATATATTTGTGATATAATATTAGCAATAAGCACTAAACGGAGGTATAAAAATGAAGAAATTAAGTGCAATTTTGTTAACCGTTTGCATGCTCGTTACATCTCTTGCGATGTTCGTAAATGCAAGCCCCCACGGTATCATCGAAAATGATCCCGTAGCAGTTCCTACAGCAACTCCCACCATCGACGGTACAATCGATGAAGCAGACGGCTGGTCCGAGCCCGCAAAGATGAACTATGATACCTGCGGTTTCTTCTGGCAGCATAATCCTCTTTCCACCAAGGCTGATATCTATTTCGCATATGACGAAACAGGTCTTTACTATGCAGCTGACATCACCGAGGGTCTTGAATGCTTTGACGAGAGAACCGGTGAGGATATGTCCGGCAAGAACAGCTTTGTATACTCTACAGGCGAGGACTGGATCGATGTAAATGCAGATGATCCTACCGAGCATTACGGCTATGACGGTGATGTATTCGGTCTTCTTGTTGACCCTGCTGAGGGTATGATCAATGCAGGCTTCTCCTCCGACTATACTCCTTGGTATATGATCGGTCTTTTTGAGGGCGAGGACGGCGATGTTGCAAAGATGTACAGACAGAAGATCAACAAGGGCGATATTACTGATGTCGAAGGCATTGAGGTAGTAGGTACTAAGACCGAGACAGGCTGGCGCTTTGAGGCAAAGATCGCTTGGGATATCATTATCGCTGACCTTGAGGCTATTACATACGGTGATGTTATACTTACCGTTGACGATATCATCGCTAACGGTGTTGTTTCCAAGGTTGCAGGTATGTATCAGGACAGATTCTATGACGAAGAGGCAGGCGAGGTTGCGACATGGGGTCGTTATGTAACTGCTCCCACATCGCAGGTTGACGGTACTCCCGGTCATATGGGCTCCGGTGACCTTGTATGCTCCTGCGGTATTACTCTTGTTGCAGGCGGTGATGCGTACGAAAATCCCTTTATTGATGTTAAGGATAACCACTGGTTTGCAGAGTCTGTAAAGTACTGTGTACAGAAGGGCTATGTAACAGGTATGACCGAAAACACATTTGTTCCCAATGGTAATATTACACGTGCGCAGTTCCTCGTTATGCTTGCTAAGCTTGATGGTGTTGACCTTACCAAGTATGATACAACAGATGCAGGTTTTGAGGATGTTAAGACATCTCATTGGTACAACGAGGTTGTATGCTGGGCGGTTGAGAACGAATTTACCAGCGGTCTGTCTGCTACCAAGTTTGGTCCTAACGCTAACATTACCCGTTCTCAGCTCGCAAGATTCCTTTATGTTTACTCCGAGAAGAACGGTATCAACGTAGAAGGTAAGGCTGATCTCAGCGTATTCCCTGATGCTGCAAGTGTTCAGTCTTGGGCAACCGATTCGGTTTCATGGGCAGTTGATGCAGGTATTATCGGCGGCGTTGCTAAGGATGGAGTAAATTATCTCCAGCCTAACGGTACTGCTACAAGAGCTCAGGCGACTGTAATGTTCAAGGCATTTGATGCTTTTCGTAAGTAATATTTAGAATAAAAAAAGGTTCGCTTCGGCGAACCTTTTTTATTTTGTATCTGTTATTTGATTTTTCTTGCTTCACAGTAATATCTTTTACTTTCCGCTTCACCCATAGAGAAGGTTTTACGGGGGAGTGAACCCTTTTCGTTTACAAAGGGGAAGAGCTCGCTTTTATCCATTCCGTCAAATATAAGACCTACGCGGTTATCCTCCTTAGACAATGACAGGGTAGAGTCAATTCCGTGGATATAATCACATACGACATTGGGATTATCCTTGATATAAGCATCAATAAATGGCTGTAGAGAGCCTACGGTCAGACCGCTTGTATGCACCACACCCTTACTGTCCTTGGTGTACCACTCTATGGTCTTTGGGCCGTCGGTGAATTCTGCACTAAGCTTTGAAACAAAGTCCTTAGTATCCACATTAAACAGCACACGGTATATAGGCTCAAACTCAAGAGCCTCGTCGTGAATGTTCACAACCTCAACAAGGGCATATCTATTAAGCTCTGTCGGATCATTAAGATAGCAGGTGCGTGCTGTAGCGAGAGAATGGTTACCGTCACCCACCGCAAAGAGCAGGGGATCGTTACCCGCTTTTTCCATTAGCTGTGTAAGGGCGGATAATATGCTATCCTGCATTTCCTTGGAAATAAGCGAACCTTTAAGATGTCCGCCGCCCTGCATAAGCTCAAAGTCATAAACTACCTTAAGATCAGCATTTTTTAAGGGCTCTATAACCGTTTTTTCTATATCGTCAACAAGCAGCATAATATGGGGCAGCTCAAGGGGTGCATCCTTTCTTATCTCAACGCGGGGAGGTATGCGCTCAAGCACGGTACCCTCAGTTGCCCTGACAAGAGATTTTGAACCGACAGAGAAGTCATATTCCTTGAGATCCACCGCACCGATAATTCCGTAACGCACCTTACCCTTGGGAAGAGTGCGTTCTACAAATATCATGGCATCCTTGTACTCGTTAAAAAGTCCGTCATCAAGATATTTTGTCATATTACGGTTGATTGATTCGATATAGGATGAATTATCAGCCGATAAATATGCCTCGGGAAGCACTAAGCTGTATGTAGAAGGTGCGCCCTTTGTTATTTCGGCGGTATCGCTCCAATACTTTGGTTCGCTTGTAAACTGGTCGCAGGCAACTACAGACCATTTTTCATATTCACAATCGGGCAGAAGAATGTCAGCGGGATAAAAACCTATGTTATTCATATCAGTGTCCTTTCAAATGTTATGGTAATATTTTATCATATTATGCATCTCTTTTCAATATGTTTATTGACATTACCCTCGCTATAATGTAAAATAAATAATATAAACGGAGGATTTATGATGATGCGTGTAATATCTTGTATTCTTTTGACCGTAACACTTATTTCGTTCTTATCTGCTGGCTTGTCTGCCTTCAGCTACACACAGATAGCCGATGAATATGAATGGCAGATGTTGGGACTGATAAATCAGCACCGCAGGGATGCGGCCACTATGTTTACCGAGCTTCAGGATTGTGCAGGAAAGCGCTCTGAGGAGCTGCTTGGTAACCTCAGTCATTACAGACCCGATGGCGAGATCTGGTATTCGGTGCTTGAGGATAAAAATATCCCCTATGATACAAATAGCTTTGAGATAATCGGGGCAAATTTTGATTCACCTGATGAGTTTTTTGATGCTGTTATGGGAAGCAATATGTGGGATAAGCTTTTATATAACGGCGCACATATTGGTATTGGCTACTCCTCCTCTGATGAAACAAAAAATCGTAATGCCTGGTGTATTATTGGTGTTGGCTGTGATGGTATTGACAGCATAGGACTTCATTATCCCGACATTCATTTTACAGCAGGTAAGCTTGGAGATGTAAGCTCGGCTACGGTTGAAGCAGTCTGCTCCCACGGTAAATCATATATGCAGCTTCACTCCTATATGGTAAGCGGATACGAAAAGTACATGATCGGTACACAGTACCTTACGGTAACCTATCAGAACAAGACCGCCGATCTTGTTATAACCAACGATTATACAGATGTTAAGCCGGGCAAATGGTTCTATGATCCCATAATGAACTGCACCGAAAAGGGATATTATTCGGGTGTTGCCGACGGAGTATTTTCTCCCTCGGGACAGATGACAAGAGAAATGTTTGTCTGTGTTTTGGGCAGATTTGCCGATATCGATGCAGCAAGCTATACCGGAAGTAACTTTACAGATATCAAATCAAGCAGATGGTCGGCTCCTTATATCAAATGGGCGGCTGACAACGGTATTGTCTCGGGATACAATGACGGCAGTTTTGGCCCCACAAGAGGAATAACCCGTCAGGAGATGTGCTCTATAGTTAAGAGATATATCGACAAGTTCGATATCACCATAGATCAGACAAATGCCGAAAAGGAGTTTACCGACAGTCAAAAAATAGCTTCCTGGGCAAAGGATGCGGTAGGCTACTGTCAGACAAGAGGTATCATTTCGGGCGATGCCAAGGGCGCATTTAATCCTACAAATACAGCTACAAGAGCTGAGGTTGCGGTGATTATCACAAATTTGGATAATATATTGAACTAAAACAAAAGTGTTGCATACGCAACACTTTTTGTTATATTCTTCATAGCTCGTACAAACCTGTAGGGAAGAGATTTATCCGTTATCTGCCTTTGGCAGTCGATATGTTCACCTACCGTGAACTCGATATATTTTGCTTTCCAAAATGAGAGGGCGGATAATATCCGCCCTACATTTATGTGTAATATGCTTATTTTTTAATCTTTGCTATAGCCGCTTCAACACCTGCAAGGACATCCTTATACTTTGCAAGCTTAGCCTTTTCGCCTTCTACAACGGCTGCGGGAGCCTTTGCAACAAAGCCTTCGTTGCCTAACTTCTTTTCAAGTCTGTCGATCTCGCCGATTGTCTTTTCCTTTTCCTTCGTAAGTCGCTCAAGCTCCTTTTCCATATCAAGAACCTCTGCAAGAGGAATAAATACGGTGCAAGAGGGAGTTACTATCTGAACAGCATCTGTATCTGTATATTCGCTGACAACCTCTACCTCAGAAGCGGAGGCCAGTCTTTGGAAGAATACAAAGGTATCCTCGTTGAATATATCGGTACGCTCGGTAACGATATAGTTCTTTGCCTTCTTTGAGGGAGGAACATTCATCTCGTTACGGCGGACACGGATAGCCTTGATTGCCTCGATAAGGGCATTCATCTTCTCTTCATCCTCGGGGAAGTTGAGACACTCACAGGCTGTGGGATACTCGGAGATCATAATAGAGTCACCCTCGTGAGGTAATGTCTGCCATATCTCCTCGGTAATAAAGGGCATAAAGGGATGCAGGAGCTTAAGTGTATTGGACAATACATAAGAAATAACCTGCTGTGCAGACTTAGAGCCTGCATTGAGTCTGGGCTTGAGCAGCTCGATATACCAGTCGCAGAAGATATCCCAGATAAAGTCATAAAGCTTGGAGAGTGCTACACCCAACTCGTAGTTTTCGATATTCTGAGTAACCTCGGAGACAAGACGGTTATAAAGCGAGAGTACCCACTTGTCCTCGATCTGCATATCTGCTGTATCGGGAAGCTCAAGCTTTTCGATATCAAGGTTCATAAGAACAAATCTTGCGGCGTTCCATACCTTGTTGTTAAAGTTTCTTGCAGCCTCGATCTTCTCGGGAGAATATCTCATATCGTTTCCGGGAGAGTTACCTGTTGCAAGGGCAAAGCGGAGAGCATCTGCGCCGTATTTTTCGATCTCAACCAAAGGATCGATACCGTTACCCAAAGACTTTGACATCTTGCGGCCCTGCGCATCGCGGACAAGACCGTGGATAAATACATCCGGGAAGGGAATAGCATCCTTTGTATCCTTGCCCTCCATTGTATCAAGGGACATAAATATCATCTTTGATACCCAGAAGGTAATGATGTCATATGCGGTAACAAGTACATTTGTGGGATAATAGTAGTTAAGCTCCTTGGTATCCTCGGGCCAACCTAAAGTAGAGAAGGGCCAGAGCGCAGAGGAGAACCAGGTATCAAGTACATCATCCTCCTGCTTGATGTTAGTGCTCTTACACTTTACACACTCGTGTACATCGGTCTCGCTGACCATAACCTCGCCGCAGTCCTTACAGTAGTATGCGGGGATACGGTGACCCCACCAGAGCTGACGGGAGATACACCAGTCGTGGATGTTCTCCATCCAGTGGAGGTAGTTCTTGGAGAAGCGGTCGGGAACATATCTGATGTCGCCGTCCTTTACAACCTGGATAGCAGGCTCTGCAAGGGGCTTCATCTTTACAAACCACTGCTTTGATGCAAGGGGCTCGATAACTGTTCCGCAACGGTAACAATGCGCTACATTGTGGCTGTGCTTTTCTGTCTTTACAAGGTAACCCTCTGCTTCAAGATCTGCCACAAGTGCCTTTCTTGCTTCATAGCGGTCCATACCCTTATATTTGCCGCCTGCCTCGGTAATCTTGCCGTCCTCGTCGATAGCAAATACCATAGGCAGATCGTGGCGGGTACCAACCTCAAAGTCGTTGGGGTCGTGACAGGGTGTGATCTTAACACAGCCTGTGCCGAAGTCCTTTTCTACATACTCGTCTGCGATGATGGGTATCTCGCGGTCTGTCATAGGCAGCTTGAGCATCTTGCCTACAAGGTGTGTATATCTTTCGTCCTCGGGATGAACCGCAACTGCGGTATCACCAAACATTGTCTCGGGACGGGTGGTAGCGATGGTAAGATACTCATCTGTACCGATGATAGGATATCTGATATGCCAGAATGAGCCCTCAAGATCCTTGTATTCTACCTCTGCGTCAGAGAGTGCTGTGTTACAGTGAGGACACCAGTTGGTTATACGAAGACCGCGGTATATAAGTCCCTTGTCATACAGACGAACAAATGTCTTTTTAACAGCGGCAGACAGGGTATCGCTCATTGTAAATGCTTCTCTTGTCCAGTCGCAGGAGGAGCCTAACTTTTTGAGCTGACCGATAATAGTGCCGCCGTACTGCTCCTTCCACTGCCATACAAGCTTAAGGAATTCCTCACGGCCTATATCGTGACGGGTAAGACCCTGTTCCTTTCTTAAAACCTCTTCTACCTTTATCTGTGTAGCGATACCTGCGTGGTCGCATCCGGGCACCCAAAGGGCAGAATAACCCTGCATACGCTTGGTACGGATAATGATATCCTGGAGAGTATTGTTAAGGGCGTGTCCCATATGGAGCTGACCTGTAACATTGGGCGGGGGAATTACGATAGAAAAAGGCTTTTTGTTTTCGTCCATCTCGGGGGTAAAGTAACCGTTGTCACACCAGAACTGATATAAACGGTCCTCAATCTCCGCAGGAGAATAAGTCTTGTTGAGTTCTTTTTTCATTATATATCTCCTTAATTTTATTTACAAAAAAATAAAGCGCCCTGACAAAGCATCAGGGCGCCGTAAAACGCTGTACCACCTGAATTCACCCAATAAGGGCGCACTCTTTCCCGCTGTATCGGGCAGGACCCGTTGACTCATAGACAACTTCTCGGGGGACACAACAGATGCTCGCAGCCAAGGCATCCTTCTCTGGAATTATATCTTGTCCCGATACTACTCCTAATCAACATCAACAATCAGTATTCTAACATAATATTATATATTTGTCAAGAAAAGTGTGTAAGCAATATTGCCTACACACCCGAATTCTTTTTGGAAAATTTAATTCTTGTTGCTTCACCGCCCCGTATATGCCTTTCTGCCTTATTGCGCTCCAAGACCTTTTTTGTATGAGTATAGAGCGTATAATTTGTATTTTTCAGCTTTTCGGTTATATCCTTATGTACGGTGGACTTGCTGATACCGAATGCGCAGGCACAGCTGCGCACGGTTGCATCGTGACTGATCATATATTCAGCCAACAGCTCGCATCTTGATTTTAAGTTTAACTTATCTACCATATAGCACCGACCTTGTGATTGATTGGTACATTATATGATAGAAAAATGCGGATTATATCACAGGATCATAGGATAGAGGATATTTCTGCTGTTACTGTATCTGTGTCGGATGAGATCGGCTTAACATATACGAGCTGTCCCGTAAGATCGTCGGCAGATGCTACCCTGTATTCGATATAGTTATCGCTGTGGCCTGTGTTGACATTGTCCGCATATGTCTCAAAGAGTACGGGAACAGAGCAGCGTTCAAGCTCATTTGTCAGTAGTTCTGCTTTTATTTTGGTCTGCAGGCTGTTAAGAACAGATGAGCGTTGGATCTTTATGTTTTCGGGTATCTGATCCTTCATATCAGCGGCTACGGTTAAAGGTCTCTTTGAATATGTGAAGATGTGGGCGTGCAGGAATCTGTTTCGCTCAAGAAATGCCCTTGTTTCTTCAAATTCCGCTTCGCTTTCTCCGGGGAAGCCTACTATTATATCACAGGTCAAACGAAGATTGGGAATATGCTTCTTGAGGTGTCCGATGGATCTTTCAAGCATCTGGACATTGTATTTTCTCCTCATTCGGTTGAGTACTGTTGTACTGCCGCTTTGAACCGAAATGTGAAAATGAGGTGTAAGCTTTTTGATTTTCGCAAACCTCTTTGCAAGCTCCTCTGTTATAAGGGTAGGCTCAAGTGAGCCTAATGAAATTCTTTCGATTCCGTTTACTGTGTCAATCTCCTCGATAAGAGAGGGAAGGTCATACTGGTATGAGGCTATCTCAATGCCTGTGAGTATTATCTCCTTAACGCCCCTTTGCGCAAGAGCCTTTACCTCTTCTATAACCGATTCTCTCGGCTTTGAGCGGACAGGGCCTCTTGCTCTGGGTATAACGCAGTATGCGCACTTACCCTCGCAACCGTCCTGTATCTTTATATATTCTCTTGCCCTTGTTGGCTTGGTAAGGATATAATTTTCATACTCAGGTATGTTAAATTCCTCTGCACAAACGCACACCTCCGTTGCTTCAACGGCATTTAGTATGTCATTTAGCTTATTTTTGTTACCGATAATATGAATATCATCCCCGAGTGCCTTTACTTCGTCAGGGGATATCTGAGCAAAGCAGCCTGTGACGATTATTTTTGCACCGTCAGAAGTCTTTTTTGCCCGTCTGATCATCTGTCTAGATTTGCGGACGCTTTCGGCGGTGACCGCACAGCTGTTGATTATATATATATCGCACCGTGATGAAAAGGGAAGCTCGGTGTATCCCATCCCGGTAAGCCTTTCGGCTATTACTCTGCTTTCGTATTGGTTGACCCTGCAACCCAGTGTGTATATTCCAAAGGTCATCTTATCACCTCCCGAATATTTTATCATTAAATTCAGATTGTGTAAATAGTTTTGGCATAATACTTGAAAAATAATTATGATTATTATATAATTGAGATATCAAATATAAAGGAGACATTATTATGAGTACTTTGCATATTATAGATCATCCTCTTATTCAGCATAAGCTTACCATTATGAGGGATGTTAACACAGGAACCAAGGATTTCCGTATACTTCTTAATGAGATATCCATGCTTATGGGCTATGAGATCACCCGTGATCTTCCCCTGCAGGACAAGGAGATAGAAACTCCTATCTGCAAGATGACAGGTAAGTGTATGGATGGCAAAAAGGTTGCTATTGTTCCCGTACTCCGCGCGGGTCTTGGTATGGTTGACGGACTTTTATCGCTTATGCCTGTTGCAAAGGTGGGTCATATTGGCCTTTACCGTGATGAAGTGACTCACATTCCGGTAGAGTATTACTGCAAGCTTCCTTATGATATCGAGCAGAGAATGGTGATTATTACCGATCCTATGCTGGCAACAGGCGGCAGTGCCTCCGATGCTATTACCAAGATCAAGGAGCGCGGTGTAGATAATATAAGACTTATGTGCCTTGTTGCGGCTCCCGAGGGTGTTGCAAGGGTTCAGGCTGACCATCCCGATGTTGATATTTTTGTTGCCGCTCTTGACGAAAAGCTCAATGACAACGCATATATCGTTCCGGGTCTGGGTGATGCCGGAGACAGGATATTCGGTACAAAGTAATTCTAAATGAAAGAATTTATTATAAATTCAAATGATGCAGGGCAGAGGCTTGACAAATTCATCGAAAAGGCAACCTCGGGTATGCCAAAGTCTCTGATATACAAGTCTCTGCGTACCAAAAAGATTAAGGTGAACAGAAAGAGGGCAGAGCCTAACTATATTCTGCAAAAGGGCGATTCTGTTCTTATGTTTATAAAGGAAGAGTTCTTTTCGACATCCGATCCCGATGCGTATTTTCTGACACTTACTCCAAGGGTCGACATTGTACACGAGGATGATGACATTATTCTTGTAAACAAGCCTATGGGTGTAAGCTGTATTCCCGATGAGCGGGAGGATCGCGATACACTTATAAATCATATTAAGGCTTACCTGTACCGCAAGGGCGAATATGACCCTGAGGCAGAAAATTCCTTTGCCCCCGCCCTGTGTAACCGTATTGACAGAAATACCTGCGGCATTGTCATTGCGGCAAAGAATGCCGAAAGCCTGCGCAAGATCAATGAGGATATTAAGTACAGGCGTATTGACAAAAAGTATCTCTGTATTGTCCACGGTATTCCTAAGTCAAAGAGCGGTATCCTTGAGGGGTATCTCATAAAGGATTCTAAAACCAATACAGTCAAGGTTTTTGATACCAAACCAAAATACGGGGATGCAAAGTCTATAAAAACAGGCTACAGGGTATTGAGCTCAAAAAAGGGAATATCCCTTGTAGAGGTCGAGCTTTTTACAGGCAGGACTCATCAGATAAGAGCCCATATGGCTCATATCGGACATCCTCTGCTGGGCGACGGTAAGTACGGTATAAATAAAGAAGATAAAAAGCTTGGGTTTAAATATCAGGCATTATGCTCTTATTCTACTACCATTGACGAAAAAGAGTATAAAATAGAACCGAGCAGGATTTGGTTTGTTGAAGAATACAATAATATATAATAAAAATGATCCGCTGCGTGTGCAACGGATCGTTTTTTTGTATTGTTTATGCAATTGCATCTGCAGGTGCTTCCTCGGGAAGCCAGCCTGTAAAGCCTGTTTGGGGCATAGCCATAATGGTTGCCATATCCTCTGCGGCAAGCTCAAAGTCAAAGATCTTTGTGTTCTCAAGTATACGCTCGGGAGTTACAGACTTGCTGAGTACATTGATACCCGACTGGAGTACAAATCTGAGACAGATCTGTGCTACAGACTTGTTGTACTTAGCGGCGATGGCCTTAAGAGTCTCGTCCTGGAGAACTGCACCGCAGCCAAGGGGACTGAATGCCTGTACAAGCATATTCTTTTCCTTGGAGTAGTTGACAGTTTCCATCTGTGTATAACCGGGATGGAACTCTATCTGGTTTACCATAGGAGCAATATCACACATATCAAGAAGTGCATCGATATGCTTCTTCTGGAAGTTGGAAACACCGATAGCTCTTATCTTACCGGCCTTGTATGCATCCTCAAAGCCCTTCCAGGTGGAGGCGTTTACTTCCTTCCAATCGGGAGTGACCTTTTCAACACAGGGCCAATGGATAAGATAGAGGTCGATATAATCAAGACCCAGGTTGTTAAGTGAGGTATCTATAGCCTCAACGGTCTTGTCGTAGCCTCTCATTGTTACCCAATGCTTTGTGGTAACAAAAACCTCGTCACGGGCAACACCGCTCTCACGGATACCAGCGCCTACCGATGACTCGTTGCCGTATGCAAATGCGGTATCAACATGGCGGTAGCCTACCTTAAGTGCTTCCTTGACACCGTTCTTGGTAATATCTCCGTCGGGGGCAAGATATGTACCGTAGCCAAGGCAGGGAACCTTGACACCGTTTGAAAGCTCAAAGCAATCTGTTAATTTGTTCATTGCAATATCTCCTTTCAAAATTAAACAAAACGGCTGTATCCTATGACACAGCCGCCTATGTTATAAATTAGTCTGTTGTGTAGGGGAGAAGCGCGATCTGACGTGCTCTCTTGATAGCAACAGTGAGCTGACGCTGATGATAAGCGCATGTGCCGGTGATTCTTCTGGGAAGGATCTTTGCACGCTCGCTGGTACACTTGCGAAGTCTTGCAACATCCTTGTAATCGATATGGTCGATCTTATCCTGGCAGAAGATGCAAACCTTCTTCTTTCTCTTCATATTGTTACGAAAAGGTCTCTGAGTGTTGTTTTCTCTTTCCATTTTTATGCTTCCTCCTTGTAAATTTTAGAACGGAAGATCGTCATCATTAGACAATTCTTCAAATTTAGGCGCTTCGGTTTCCTGAGAAGAATAAGCCGGTGCATTGTATGCATCGTTGGGCATGGGAGCAGATCCTGCTTCCTTGCTGTCTACAAAATTTGCTTCATCAACAACGATATCGGTGGCATATCTCTTCTGACCTGTCTGCTGATCTGTCCAGCTTCTGTTCTGGAGAGTGCCGACAACACAGATGGAGTTGCCCTTTTTGAAATATCTTGTGATGAACTCAGCATTGGATCTCCAGGCGGTGCAGTTAAAGAAATCAGCGGTAGGCTGAGAGCCGTCGTTGGTTCTTGTAAATCTGCGGTTTACCGCGATAGAGAAGGTTGTTACAGATATACCCTGAGGGGTCTGTCTGAGCTCGGGGTCAGCAGTAAGTCTGCCACCCAGAATAACTTTGTTAAAATTAAAGTTAGCCATTTGCTTACTCCTTATCGAGCTTACTCTGCTGCGTCTTCAGCAGGAGCTTCTTCAACTGCAGGAGCTTCTTCCTTTGCTTCTTCAGCAACGGGGGCAGCCTCTGCAACTACTCTCTGGGGCATAGAAGCCTTGTCGTCAGCCTTGACAACGATAGAACGCATGATGCCGTCGTTGATGTGGTATCTACGCTCAAGCTCAGCTACGAACGCCTGAGGAGCACTGAATGTTACGAATGTGTAGTAACCCTCGGTCATATCGTTGATAGCGTATGCAAGTCTGCGCTTGCCCCACTCGTCAACCTTGGTTACCTCGCCGTTGGACGCGATAAGAGTAACGAACTTATCAACAAGCGCCTTAACAGCTTCTTCGCCGCGAGTAATGTCGCAAACGAATATGGTCTCGTAATTAGTGTATGCCTTTGCCATTTTTGTTACACCTCCCTATGGACTTATGACCGACAGCATAGAAAAATTTACTGCCGGTAAGGAGAAGTCAGTTCCAAAATTTGTACTGTGACCTCTAAACTATGACATTATACACGATAATTTTATTTTTGTCAAGAGTATTGACATATTATTTTTTATCTTTTATAATAATAGAAATTGAACTTATTTTGGAGAAAAAGTAAATGAAGATATTATTTCAAGGTGACAGTATAACCGATTGCGGCAGAGACCGTAAAGACATTAATGATATCGGCCCCGGTTATCCCAAGTATGTAAAACAGTATCTTGAGGAATGCTATCCTCAGCTTACATTTGAATTTGTCAATAAGGGTATCGGTGGTCATCAGACCAAGGACCTTAAGGCAAGATGGCAGGAGGATGCCGTTGATATACAGCCCGATGTTATTTCTATCCTTGTGGGTGTCAATGATACCTGGCATCATATAAGTGACGGCAAGTGGGTTCCCAACGATGTTTTTGAATCTAACTACAGATCATTGCTTGAGGATATCAAAAATAAGACCAATGCAAAGATCATTATGCTTGAGCAGTTTGTTCTTGATTTTCCCGATATGCGTCGATTCCACAATGATATAGATGAAAAGATACAGATAGTACGTCGTCTGGCGGCAGAATATGCAGACAGATATATTCCTCTTGACGGTCTGTTTGCGGCGGCCTGTATCTCCGAGCCTCCCTCGTTCTGGACGAAGGAGGGCGTTCATCCAACAGATGAAGGTCATCAGCTGATCGCTGACTATTATTTTGATGCGCTTTCTGATATTATTGAAGAAAGCTTTATTATGCATTAAGGTGTATAAAATAGGTATAAACAAAACTACAAACATTAAAAAATACAAACGGAAATGGTGAATGATATGATTAAACTTCCTTTTAATATTGATCTTAATGACAAGGTTGCTGTTGTTACAGGCGGCGGTGGTGTTCTTTGCGGTGAGTTTGCCCGCGCTCTTGCAGCCTGCGGTGCAAAGGTTGCGGTATGCGACCTTCGTCCCGAAAACGCACAGAAGACAGTTGATACTATTGTTGAAAACGGCGGCTGTGCAATTGCTGTTGAGTGCAATGTTCTTGACAAGGACAGCCTTAATGCCGCAAGAGAGAAGATAAACTCCGAGCTTGGCAGCTGTGATATTCTTATCAACGGCGCAGGCGGTAACAATCCCAGAGGTACAACCACCAAGGAATATCTTTTCCCCGAGGATCTTGATCCCGAAACCACCAAGGATATTACCACATTCTTTGATCTTGACCCCAAGGGTGTTGAGTTTGTATTCAACCTTAACTTCCTCGGTACACTTCTTCCCACCCAGGTATTTGCCCGTGATATGGCGGCAAAGGATGGATGCTGTATAATTAATGTATCCAGTATGAATGCATTTACACCTCTTACCAAGATCCCCGCATATTCAGGTGCAAAGGCGGCTGTTTCTAACTTCACACAGTGGCTGGCTGTTCATTTCGCCCCTGTTGGTGTTCGTGTGAATGCCATAGCTCCCGGATTCTTTGTAACAGAGCAGAACAGAGCACTTCTTCTTAATCCCGACGGAAGCTTTACCGCCCGTTCTCAGAAAATACTCAACAGCACACCTATGAACCGCTTTGGTAAGCCCGAGGAGCTTATCGGTACTCTTCTTTGGCTTGTAAACGAGGATGCCGCAAGCTTTGTAAACGGTGTTGTTGTTCCGGTTGACGGAGGCTTCTCCGCTTATTCCGGTGTATAAAATGTCGGTAGAGTTTACAAAAATATTCGGAAACTCTCATCTGAAGGCGCTGTTTTCAAACGCAGTTTCTGATAACAAGTTGCCCCACGCTATCATTCTTGAGGGGGCAAGTGGAAGCGGCAGATACACATTTGCATTGAATATTGCCGCTGCTGCTCTTTGTAACGGTATGGCAAAGCCCTGCTACGGCTGTAAGAACTGCAGGCTGATATTTGAGGGGGTATGTCCCGATGTGTCATTGACCGGACTTGCCGAAGGCAAGGCGACTATTCCCGTTGATGCTGTGCGTGAGATCAGAAATGATGCACAAAAGGTTCCTGTGGAGGGCGAGCTTAAGTTTTATATAATCCGCGATGCGGATAAAATGACGGTGCAGGCACAGAACGCCCTTCTCAAAATACTGGAGGAGCCGCCATCCTTTGTTGTTTTTATACTTATAAGCGAAAACAGCAATCTTCTGCTTTCGACCATTCGTTCAAGAGCAAGTACATTTCGTATGCAGCGCTTTGACGATTCTGAGCTTGCAGAATATGTTGTTTCGTATAATCCCAAGGCACAGGCACTTAAAAGCAGCGACGAGGCTTCCTTTAACCGTATTATCAAGGCGGCAAACGGCTGTATAGGCTCGGTACTTGACAATCTTGACAAACGCAGCTTGAAGTGTATTACCGATGAGTATACGATGGTAACAGAAATGCTTACGGCACTGTGCGGCAGCAGTAAGTCGGATTTTATGGCATTTGAGGATGAGCTGCCCTCAAAAAGGGAGGAGCTGAGGGACTCCTTGATCACCTTAAGATCCGCTGTCCGTGATATTCTTGCCCTCAAGAGAGGCTCGTCTGCCGAGATCCTGTTTTTTGAAAATGCCGATGACATAAAAAGGATTTCTAAAACAATGACCTTGTCCTCGGTCGTTGAGATAATCGACAGGATCGAAAGCACTTTAAACGCAAATGAACAGAATGCCAATGTCAATCTGTTAAAGATTAATTTTATGAACTCGTTGTGGAAATGCGTTCATTGAAAGGATATATAATGTCAGAGAATAAAGAAACATTAACTCAGCAGGAGATAGATGAGCTCAGAGACTCGCTTCCTGCGGAGGTTGAGATAGTAGGCATCCGCTTTAAAAAGCCGGGTAAAATATATTATTTTCTTCCCGAGGGTATTGCTCTTAAGCAGGATGATAATGTTATAGTTAAAACCGCAAGAGGTCTTGAGTACGGTACGGTTGCAATACCCAACCGACTTGAGGACAAAAACAACCTCGTTTTGCCTATTCGCAGTGTTGTCCGCCGTGCAACAAAGGCGGATGATCAGCAGTACGAGTCAAATCTTGAAAGCGAAAAAGAGGCATTTAAGGTCTGTCAGGAAAAGATAGACGAGCATAAGCTTGATATGAAGCTTGTGGATGTTGAATACACCTTTGATAACAATAAGCTTCTTTTCTATTTTACAGCCGACGGCCGTATTGACTTCCGTGAGCTTGTAAAGGATCTCGCTTCTGTTTTTAAAACAAGAATAGAGCTGCGTCAGATAGGCATAAGAGATGAAACAAAGCTTATGGGCGGTCTTGGTGTTTGTGGCAGGCCCTTCTGCTGTAAGAGCTTTCTTTCCGAGTTTGTTCAGGTCTCCATTAAAATGGCAAAGGAACAGAACCTGTCCCTTAATTCCTCAAAGATATCTGGTGCTTGCGGTAAGCTTATGTGCTGTCTGAGATATGAGCACGAGACATACGAGGATGCCATCAAACGCACACCCAAGCTTGATTCCAAGGTTAATACACCCGACGGTGTGGGTGTTGTTATAGAGACAAATCCCTTGGCAGGTCTTGTTCGTGTCCGCATAGAAAAGGATCAGGATAAGACAATAAAGCTGTTTAAATGTTCAGAGGTTGCCAAAATATAAGAGCAGAAAAATTCTGCTCTTTTTTGCGTTTATCTATTGCAAAATATCGAAAAATGTAATATAATGTCCATATATTTATGTTACTTTGGAGAAAGCTTATGAAACTGCTTGAAGATAAGATCATAACAGATGGAAAGATCGGCGAAGGTGATGTTCTTAAGGTTGACGGATTTCTGAATCATTGTATGGATGTGGCATTTCTCTCCAAGTTAGGCGAGGAGTTCTACCGTCTGTATAAGGATTGCGGTGTGACCAAGATCCTTACCATTGAGGCATCCGGTATAGGTATAGCTTGTCTGACTGCACAGTATTTCAATGTGCCTATGGTATTTGCAAAGAAGACTAAGACTGTAAACATCTTTTCGGATGTGTATACCAGTCGTGTTGAGTCCTTCACACACAAGAGAGTATATGATATTATAGTTTCAAAGGAATATCTCAGACCCGAGGATAGAGTCCTTATTATTGACGATTTCCTTGCACAGGGTAGTGCGCTCCAGGGTCTTATCAGTCTTGTTAACGATGCCGGTGCCGAGGTTGTAGGTGCGGGTATCGTTATAGAGAAGGCTTTTCAGCCCGGCGGCGATCTGATTCGTAAGGGCATGGGTGTAAGAGTTGAGTCTCTTGCACGTATCGCTCATATGTCCTGTAAGGACGGAATTACATTTGTTGACTAATTGTTGAAATTATTCCCATACGGGATAATTAATATATCATTTTTAAGGAGAAACAAAATGAAAAAGTTACTCGCACTTGCTCTCGTAGCTGTAATGATGCTTTCTGTATTTGCAGCTTGCGGAGCAAAGGAGGAAAGCGGCCTCAAGGTTGGCTTTATTTTCCTTCACGACGAAAACTCCACCTATGACAAGAACTTCATCGAGGCTGCAAAGGCAGCATGCGATGCAATGGGTGTTGAGTATGTTCAGAAGACACAGATTCCTGAGTCCGCAGCTTGCTATGACGCAGCTGTAGAGCTTATCGAGGTTGAGGGTTGTGAGCTTATCTTTGCAGACAGCTTCGGTCACGAAGGCTTCCTTATGCAGGCTGCAAAGGAATATCCCGCAGTACAGTTCTGCCACGCAACCGGTACACAGGCTCATACCTCCGGTCTTGATAACTTCCACAACGCATTTGCTCACATCTATCAGGGCAGATATCTTGCAGGTGTTGCTGCAGGTATGAAGCTCAACGAGATGATCGAGGCAGGCGAATTTACCGCTGAAGAGGCTAAGATGGGTTATGTTGGTGCTTTCACATTTGCTGAAGTTATCTCCGGCTACACATCCTTCTATCTCGGTGCTAAGTCCGTATGTCCCACAGTAACTATGGATGTTAAGTTCACAGGTTCTTGGTACGATGAGCAGCTCGAAAAGGAAGCAGCTCTTGCTCTTATCGACGGCGGTTGTAAGCTTATCAGCCAGCACGCTGACTCTATGGGTGCTCCTACCGCTTGTGAAAATGCAGGTGTTCCCAATGTTTCCTACAACGGCAGCACACTTTCTGCTTGTCCCAACACATTCATCGTTTCTTCCAGAATCAACTGGGAGCCCTACTTCAAGTATATCATCGAGTGTGTTCAGAACGGTACTGCAATCGATACCGACTGGGCAGGTACAATCGAGACTGAGTCTGTTGTTCTTACAGATGTAAACACCGCTGCAGCTGCAGAAGGTACTGTAGAAAAAATCGCTGAGGTTAAGGCTGCTATCGTTGCAGGTGAGATTAATGTATTTGATACCGCTAACTTTACTGTAGGCGGCGAGACACTCACAAGCTACATGGCTGATGTTGACTATGATGATGCATTCACACCTGATACCGAGGTTATCGAGAACGGCGTATTCTTCGAATCCAAGTTCCGCTCCGGTCCTTACTTCGATCTCAGAATCGACGGCATCAATCTTCTTGACGAGAAGTATTAATTAGCTTAAATTAGATTAAGGCGAGGAATTTTATTCCTCGTCTTATCCTAATTTTGAAGACAGTGCTTTCGGTGAAAAACATTGTCTTGAAAATTATGATTATGGAGGTTTATTGTGACAAATCAACCGGCTATCGAATTGAAAAATATAACTAAAAAGTTCGGTAAGGTCATAGCAAATAAAAATGTCAACCTTACTGCTAACCGCGGTGAGATACTTTCTATTCTCGGTGAAAACGGAAGCGGTAAGACTACTCTTATGAACATGATTTCAGGTATTTATTATCCTGATGAAGGCAGTATTTATATTGACGGCAAAGAGGCTGTAATTACCTCGCCTAAGGATGCTTTTGATTATAAGATAGGTATGATCCATCAGCATTTTAAGCTTGTCGATGTGTTCAGCGCTGCCGAAAATGTAGTTTTGGGTATAAATAAAGGTGCTTATGATTTAAACAAATCTACAGCACAGATCATGGAGATCTGTGACAAATACGGATTTGAGCTTGACCCTGTTAAAAAAATATATACAATGTCTGTTTCTGAAAAGCAGACTGTTGAGATAATCAAGGTTTTATACCGCGGTGCTGATATTCTTATTCTCGACGAGCCTACCGCTGTACTTACACCTCAGGAGACCGAAAAGCTGTTTGCTGTGCTTCGCCGTATGCGTGATGCAGGAAAATGTATTATTATCATCACTCATAAGCTTCATGAGGTTCTTTCGCTTTCGGACAAGGTTGCCGTGCTCAGAAAGGGTGAGTATGTAGGAACTGTAAATACCTGTGAGACCACAGAATCCGAGCTTACCGAAATGATGGTGGGTGAAAAGATTGAGCTGAACATTCACCGCTCCGAGCCTGTATCTGACGAAACAAGACTTTCTGTCAAGGGTATTACCTGTAAGGATCGTCAGGGTATTGTTGTTCTTGATGATATATCCTTTGATGTTAAAGCAGGTGAGATATTCGGTATAGCGGGTATTGCGGGTTCGGGTCAGCGCGAGCTGCTTGAAGCTATTGCAGGCTTACAGAAATTAACCTCCGGTGAGATCATTTATAACAATCCCAAAACGGGAAATATGGATAATTTAAGGGACAAAACACCTGTGCAGATAAGAGAGCTTGGTGTCCGTCTTTCCTTTGTTCCCGAGGACAGACTCGGTATGGGTCTTGTGGGAAATATGGATATCGTTGACAATATGATGCTCAGAAGCTATTCTAAGGGCCATTCGGTATTTCTGCAAAGAAAGAAGCCTAAGGATCTTGCAAACAAGATCATACACGACCTCGGTGTTGTAACACCGGGTGCTTCTACACCTGTACGCCGTCTTTCGGGCGGTAATGTACAGAAGGTGCTTGTAGGCAGAGAGATAGCTGCGGCTCCTACCGTATTGATGGTTGCATATCCCGTACGAGGTCTTGATATCAACTCTTCCTATATGATCTACAATATGTTAAACCAACAAAAGGAGACAGGTGTTGCTGTTATTTTTGTCGGTGAGGATCTTGATGTTCTTCTTGAGCTGTGTGACAGGATAATGGTTATCGGTTCAGGCAGAGTTGCGGGCACAGTTGATGCAAGAACTGCATCCAAGGAAGAGATTGGTCTTCTTATGACTAAATCCAGAAAGGAAACGGAGGGTGAATAATGGCTTCAGAAATAAAAAATAAGAGTAAACGCGAGCCTCTGCTGCATATCGTTAAGCGCGATGATATGGCGTGGTGGGCTGCGTGGAGCATCCGAATCCTTACAATTTTGATTATTACATTTATAATGTGCTTGATATCGGTTAAGCTTACCGGATATTCGCTTCCTGTAATATTTGAAAAAATGTTCAGAAAAGTGTTCGGTATGATCGAGCTTGGCAGATTGAAAATGTTTTGGGCTTATCTTGAGTCGGTTGCTATACTTCTTTGCTTGTCGTTGGCTCTGACTCCTGCTTTTAAGATGAAGTTCTGGAACTGTGGTGCCGAGGGTCAGGCATTAATGGGTGGCTTGGCTGCGATGATATGTATGAAGGACATCGGCGGCAAGATCCCCGAGTGGTTGCTCTTTGTGCTAATGGTGGTGCTTAGTATTGTATTTGGTATGGTATGGGGTGTACTGCCTGCAATATTCAAAGCTTTCTTTAATACCAATGAAACTTTGTTCACTCTGATGATGAACTATATTGCCATTCAGATCGTCAAATACTATCTTTGCTTCCTTCCTGACGGTTCAAACAAGATCAATCCCGAAACCATCAAGCACGGTATGTTCCCGGGCTTAGGTCAGAATAATTACTTTGTTAATATTGCTGTTGTTGCTGTGCTGACCATAGTTATGTTTATATATCTCAAGTACAGTAAGCAGGGTTATGAGATTAGTGTTGTGGGCGAAAGCCAGAATACCGCAAGATATATTGGTATTAATGTTAAAAAGGTAATTATCCGCACTATGCTTATTTCCGGTGCGCTTTGCGGCGTTGCAGGCCTTCTTCTTGTTGCCGGAGCTGACCACGCGGTTGATACCAATACCATCGGCGGACAGGGATTTACTGCTATTATGATGGCGTGGCTTGGACAGTTTAATCCTTTTATTATTCTGTTTATGGTATTTGTTATTAAGTTTATCGAGCTTGGAATGGTAAGTGTTTATACTAACCTTGATGTGTCATTTGCAGAGGTTATTGTTGCAATTATTATTCTTTGTGTTGTTGGATGCGAGTTCTTTATTCGCTATTCGGTTAAGTTTAACCATCGTAAGAAGGAGGGTACAGTATAATGTTAGCTAAGGTTCTTTCGCTGGTTACAAGAGCTATACCTCTTGCTATTCCATTGCTGTACGGATCCACAGGCGAGATCGTAACAGAAAAGTCGGGACATCTTAATCTCGGTATTCCCGGTATAATGTATATCGGTGCTATCAGCGGCGTTGCAGGAGCATTTTTGTATGAGCAATCCTGCGGTAATAATATTGAAAATATGAATGCTGTCCTTGCAATTCTTATCCCCTTACTTGCTTGTATTGCCGGTTCTGTGCTTATTGGCTTACTCTACAGCTTTCTTACCGTTACACTTAAGGCTAATCAAAATGTTACCGGTCTTGCTATTACCACATTCGGTGTTGGTGTAGGTAACTTCTTTGGCGGCACATTGATCAAGCTTGTTGATACTGAGGTAACTTCTATTTCTCTTGCAAATACAAGTCATTTTTACAAATATAGTTTTCCCTTTGTGGACAAGCTTGGATGGTTTGGCGATTTGTTCCTGTCCTACGATTTCCTTACTTATGTTGCTATTATTATTGCAATCATAACAGGTATAATACTGAATCGTACCCGCGTTGGCTTAAATCTCCGTTCTGTTGGTGAAAATCCCGCAACGGCAGATGCCGCAGGTATAAATGTAATCAAATACCGTTATGTCGCAACATGTATCGGTGCAGGAATTGCAGGTCTCGGCGGATTGCAGTATATTATGGCATATGCCGACGGAAGCTGGTCAAATGACGCATTCGGTGACCGTGGCTGGATGGCAATTGCCCTTGTAATATTTGCTCTTTGGAAGCCTTCTATGGCTATTCTCGGATCATTTTTATTTGGTGCTTTGTGTAACGCAAACAACTATTTTACCGGTTACGGTGTGCAGGCACAGGAGCTTTTCAAAATGCTCCCCTATATTGTTACAATTGTTGTTTTGATTATAACAAGCATGCGTAAAAAGAGAGAGCATCAGCCTCCCGAAAGTCTTGGAATCAACTACTTTAGAGAAGAAAGATAATAATAACAGTGCAGCTCAATTTGAGCTGCACTGTTATTTTGTTATGCTTACTTATTATATCTGTTCCTTAATTGTCTTGATATACTCGGGACATGAACCGCAACAGCCGCCCAGATACACCGCTCCGTGGTCGATTGCAGGGATAACATTTGCAACAAATGATTCAACATCAAATTCGGTAACAGTCTTTCCGTCCTTAACTGTCTGTACGCCTGCATTGGGTTTGAAGATAAGAGGAAGATCGGTATATTCTCTGAACTGCGCAATTACGGGGAGTGCAAGGTCGGGACCGAGAGAGCAGTTAAGGCCGATTGCCGCTACCTTAAGGTCGGCAAGACCTTCTACCATTGATTTAACGGTATTACCCATTATGGTTCTGCCGTTTTTGTCAAAGCTCATTGTGCAGAATACGGGAACATCATATTCGTTGGCAACTGATACCGCTATCTTGAGCATTTCGATATCCATAAACGTTTCGCATACCACCAGATCGGGATTTTCGCTCATTCCTGCACCGATCTGTTCACGGTATATCTCATATGCATCTTCCTCTTCAAGGTCTCCGTAGGGCTCCAAAAGCTCTGTCAGCGGGCCGATATCCAAGGCAACCTTAACATTTGTACCCTCAGCCGCCTTTTTGGCCAGACGCACGCCCGCTTTTACCACCTCGTCAACTGTATAGCTTGTTTTTTCGACAGCCTCGCGGTTAGCACTGAATGTGTTAGAAAATATGATATTTGAACCTGCAGCAATATATTCTTTATGAAGCTCTATAACTATGTCCGGCTTTTCTATATTGAATCTCCATACAGGGATATTTTGCTGTGCCTTTTCCCAAAGACAGGTGCCGCTGGCTCCGTCCAGCAGAAAAACTTTCTTATCCATTTTGATCCTCCGTTATATATTGATAGAAATTTGTATTTAGTATTGATTTTGAAATATTAAGTATATTCTTTACATATTCCTTTGAATTTTCCACATCCTCATCCGAGGGTGTTGCACCTGTAACCGTCAATGTATTCTTTGGCGCACAGAAGCGATAATCATTACATATAAAGCTTTGATCGGCAAGTATGGCAATACCGTCGCCCTCGGACAGGGCATCCTTGCCCGGTATAAGGCGTGAATCGTACTCAAAGCCAAACAGATTGAGAAGTGTGGGGAGTATATCGATGGTAGAGCATATTTTATCCGATCTTATAGGCTCTTCCATTCCGCCCTTCCAGCAGATAAAGCTGTTTTTGTATTTTTCAAAGTCGGTATCTATAGCTTTGCCTGCAAGAAGATTGTATTCGGTTTCATTAAGGCCGTAGGGATAATGGTCTGTTGTAAGAACAATGACGGTCTTATCGGCTATACCCGCCTCCTCAAGCCTTTGCATAAGGTATGTGAGAGCCTTTTCCAGCTCAAGATTGCAGGAGAGATAAGCCTTGACACTTACAGGATAATTGAGATCCTTTACCGCGCTTCTGTTACGGGTACACATAATGTTTGCCCAGTTATACTGATAATGTCCGCTGAAGGTCATATAGTATGCGTGGAACTGTTTGCCGCTGTTGATATAATCGTCAACGCTTTCCACCAGCATTTCGTAGTCAGAGGACGGCCAGGTGGGTGCAATATCAAGACCGTTATCGGGAGTCTTGAACACTTGGTAACCCATATTGGGATGTGTTTCGTTTCTTGAATAATATGTTCCTAAGAAGTTGTGGTAAGCATATGTATCAACACCTGACGACGAAAACATATTGCCAAGGGCATAGGGAAGTGAGTTTTCTGACGAGGCTATAAAGCTGTTATCCTTTTTTGTGCGGGACAGGTCAGGGAACATACCCAGACAGAAGCTGTATTCACCATTTGTGGTAATAGACTCATACGACGAATAAAAGTTATTAAACACTATTCCTTCGTTTGCGAGCTTGTACAGAGTAGGCGTCAGCTCGGGATCTATAACATACGGTGAAAAGGATTCGGCACATATGGTAATAAGGTTACAATCCTTAAACAGTCCGGTGTACTCATTCTTTTTTGTAGGCTCGGTATTTGAAAAAGCGGCGGCGGTACGGGCAGCTTCTATAGAGTCGCAGTTATCCACAATTGCATTAAAATCGATATCTGTGGCATTATATTCGGTCATATCATAGCTTTTTGTGCTGACAGACAGATTTGCATCATTGATCGATTTTTCGGTATAATATGAGCTGAACAGGGTCTGCTGTACTTCAAGCCGTGTGGTGACCAGCATACCGAGGCTTTGTACCGATGTATCCGTGGGGGTATCTATACTGTGATATGTGTCATATACGCTGTATGCTCCTGTACCACCTACAAAAAGAAGCAAAACACAGGCAATATGAGTAATTACAACAGAGCTCGTAAGTATGATACAGGGCCTGATTTCAAGCCTGTCAAAGCTAACAAAATCTCCCACAGCAATAAGAACCGTAACCAGCAGAAGTGAGATCATTACAATGAGACCTACAGTTGAGGAAGATATGCCTTCCTTGATCTGATCACCAAAGTTGTTTACTGCATCCTCACCCATTTTAATGAGAGATACCGAGAAAAATGATCCGAATATATTATGATATACATACTGTATACAGAAATATACGGTGATGATCGCTGCAAGAGAACAATATATTATCTTATTTATAAAAGGCTTGAACAGGGAAGCGCAGATAAAGAGTATCAATGCTCCCGGGATCATAAAGAGCATCGTATACAGAAATCTTACGCCTATATAGCCAATTGTACTTAACCTTAATGAAAGCTCAAGGATAACAAGAAGCAGATAACTGTATACAAAGCATAAGGCCTTATTTGAGGGTATTCCTAATCGTCCGAGTAATTTATTAAATAATACTTTCATATATAAATATATACCTTATGAACAACGAAGTGTCAATTAACAAATTTGTAGAAATTTATTCGATTTTTTTGTTGAATTTTTTAATATAAAATCGCTTTACAAAAGCCGGGTTATAGAGTATAATTATTATCGGTTACATAACAGCAGCACGACAGATATAATTCTTACGGTAAATATCAATCTTATGGTATCGAAGAGTAATTATTTTACCTGTTGTGCTATTTTTTTCCTTGTTTTGGAGGTCTATTATGACACATATGGAGCGCGTGCTGACAGCTATGTCGCATAAGGAACCCGATTATATCCCTGTATATCCTATTCTTAGCGGAGTTACCCGCAATCTGGTGGGTGCAACCTATGAGGAATGGTCTAAAAATGCAGATGTCTGTGCAAATGCACTTTTAAAGGCAGCAGATGAGTATGATCTTGACTGTATCTGTACCCTTATAGACCTGTCTGTTGAGTGCGATGCATGGGGACAGAAGCTTGTTTTCCCCGAAAATGAGGCGGCTCATCCCGATTATAAGAATCTTATAATCGAGGATATAGAGGACTATGCCAAGATCAAAAAGGTAGATTACAAGGCTTCTGAAAGAATGATGATGCATATTGATGTTTGTAAGAAGCTTGTTGAGGCTAAAAAGGGCGAGCTGCCGATTATTGCATTTGTGTTTGGTCCTTTGGGTACTCTTTCTATGATGCGCAGTCAGCAGGAGATGTATATGGATCTTTATGATGATCCCGATGCTGTAAAGGATGCGGTAGAAGCGGTTAACGAGACCCTCTATGAATATTGCGAGGCCATTGCCGATACAGGTGTTGATGCAATTATGTTTGATACACTTTTTGCTTCCGGCTCTATTATGTCTCCCAAGATGTGGTGCGAGTTTGAGGGTGTATATATCAAGAAGATCTGCGATATGCTTCATGAGCGCGGTGTAAATGTTATGATACACAATTGCGGTAAGGATATATACTTTGACGAGCAGATCGAATATATGGATCCCTGTGCAATCTCTTTCCTTTATCCTCCCAAGGGCTGTGGCTCTTTTAAGGAATGTAAGGAAAAATACGGCGATAAGCTCACACTTATCGGTGCGGTAACCCCTGCAAGTGCGGCTATCGGTACTGACGAAGAATGGATAGCAGAGTGCAAGTCCAATATCGACGAAATGAAGTCTAACGGCGGATTTATTCTTGCAACAGGCTGTGAATATCCTGCAAACGCAAGCTTTGACCGTGCCAAGATCATGGTAGATCTTGCAAAAACATATGGCAAATATTGATCTTATTACCGGCTTCCTTGGAGCCGGTAAGACTACTTTTATACGAAAATACTGTAGATATCTTGATTCTATAGGCATAAGCTATGCCGTTATAGAAAACGAATACGGCACCAAAGGTATTGATTTAAGAATATTACAGGCAGACGGCATTACTACAGACGAGCTGTTTGGCGGATGTATATGCTGTACACTTAAAGTAGGCTTCCATGACATGCTGTATACTTTATCTGATAAGGTTGATCGCATCATTGTAGAGCCGTCGGGTGTATATGATGTATCACAGTTTTTTGATGTTTTATCAAGTGAAGCACTTGACGGCAGATGTAAGGTGGGCAATATAATATCTGTAGTTGATCCTACAAGGCTTGACTCTCTTGATGATTTATCCTGTGAAATGCTTAAGCGACAGGTTATGTGTGCGGGTGGTGTAATATTTTCTATGGATTGCGACAGAAGCTATCTTCCTATGCTTGAAAGTATTACGGGTTCAAAGGTTGATCTTATAGATTATAATGACCTTGAAGCCTTATCGGTATGCGGTTATTTTGATGTATCCATGGAGCGCGAGCTGACCCATTCAGCCGGATATTTATCTACTGTAGTAAAACCTTTACCCTGTGAAGATATGGAGGAACGCATTCTAAAACTGTTTTCTGACAGTAATGTGGGCAGAGTTTTAAGAGTAAAGGGCTTTTGGAACGGATATCTTGTTAATGCCATAAGCGGGCATATTGATATATACAAATGTGACGGTGAAGAAGGACTTAATGTTATTGGTCTCGACATCAGCCGCAAAAAGATAACGGAGGTTCTTAACAATGGACTTAACTGAAAAGAAGATTAGCGGTGAGGATATATTTGACGGTGTGGTTCTGCATGTACGTAAGGATACCGTAGAGCTTCCTGACGGAAATACCTCTACCCGTGAGTATATCAAGCATAACGGAGCTGTATGCGTTATACCCATAACCGATGACGGTGAGGTTGTGCTTGAAAGACAGTACAGATATGCCATTGGCAAGGTACTGACAGAGATTCCTGCAGGCAAGCTTGAGCCCGGCGAGGACAGACTTGAAGCAGCAAAGCGTGAGCTTAAGGAAGAAACAGGCTATGTGGCAGGCAAAATGATCTGCATCGGTGAGTTTTACGGTTCTCCTGCATTATTGGAGGAGCGTGTGACGATGTACCTTGCTACAGAGCTTATCAAAGAAGAAAGACAGCTTGATGAGGATGAGTTTTTAGAGGTGTTTACAATGCCTCTGGACGAAGCATTTGAACGTGCAATGGCAAATGAATTTGACGATGCCAAAACACATCTTTCTATCTTGAAGGCTTATATAATGTTAAAAAAATGAAGCGGTAATTCCGCTTCATTTTTCTTATTACTTAAAGTCTTTTGCATCGCCTGTGAACTTGAAGAATGCAGCATATGTGTTGGGTGTATAACCCTCGTAGTATGTTTTCTCGTCGTATTCGACACTATAATCATCATCATAGAGAAGAGCTATGCAATAGACATCATCAGGTTCGATGCTGTCACAGGGTACAAGATATTCGGCAAGCTTTTTTACCTGTTTCGGTGTGTGGCTGTAGTGGTCGACATAATAATCAAAGGTGTATATTTCGTTTGAATTATAGAATATTATGTTTACATTTTCAAGCCCCTCTGGTTGATTGAGCATGTCAAGTACTTTATCACTTATTTCCTTATCATAGGTCAATGCCATATACTCGTTGATGGTTTTATAAAAGTATTTATAAACAGGGACGTAGAGAGTATATGTATTTGTACCGTCGGTGATGATTGCTTCAAAATCGAATACAGAATCCATACCTGTAGTATCGTTCATTATCATATAGTATTCTTCAAAATCAAGCTCCGTAACCTCTTGTCTGAATACTTCGTACAATTGCATGGCATCATCGGGCGTTATAGTTAATATATTACTATATATATGTACCGACTCCGCCTTGGGAACATAACAGTACGCCTCTTTGTATTCTTTAGTGTTCTTCAAGCAGTCAATCAATGCATTGAAATCTGTATTACTTATTGTCAGATATCTTTTGTGTTCGATTCCGTTGACACATATTGTCATATTTTGCATTTTTGTACTATCTTCATAATATCTTTCAGTCTTCATCATACTGATATTTTTGCTCAGTACATCAGCTACTATCTTCTTGATGTTATCATCCTTGATTTTTACATTTGATGCCTTATAGTCATGATATTCTGATAGATGGTATATGTAGCCATCACGCTGATCTAACTTAATATAGCTGATTTCTGAAGGGGTAGGCTCAAATGTTATATAAGAGCGGTAAACAGCCAGCATGCCAAATATACAAGCTACATTAAGAGCAAAAACTATCGCCAGACCTGAAACTGTTTTAAATACTGTTTTGATCCTCTTTGTGGTAATGATCTCATACAGGAAGTAGACTATGATAGCTGCAATATAGATCATTACATATAAGAATATCGAAACTGCATCAAGGTTGTCTGCTCCGATAAGGGTCACAAATATACCGCCGCAAGCATATATACATACGCACATACAGAAGATAATACGGATTGTTGCCTGCAGGTATTTGTTGAGGGCAGGGTATCCCGCACTTTCACTCTTTCTGAATTTGAAGATAACAAGAGCAAGTACAGATACAAGTAAAGCGAGTATTATTGTATATGTAGCACAGCTTATATCGGTGAAACAGAAATCTGATATGGATAAAGAATTAAATCCTACAGGAAGCCATCTGCCTAAACCGCTATCATAAGGCGCAATGGGTATATTTTCAGTAACCATTACCTTAAATATAAACATAAGGTAGTCCGGAACGATAAGAATAAGTCCTGTGACTGCTATGTTTGTAACAAGAGTTCCTGTAAGGGTCATTGCTAATGCCACAGCTGCAGCGCTGTACAGAGAAGCTGCTGTAATGTTAAATGTGTAAAGCCATATGTTTGTGTGGTTAAGGGTGAAGTACTGGGGAAAGAATGAATTGGTGATCACACCAAGAAGTGTTGTGGTACTGCAAATTGCAATTATCCAAGTAACTATTGCCGCATAATAGCTGATAAACAGGCATATGCGTGTGTCGGCAATAGAATGATAAAAGTCGGATGCCTTACGCTTATTAAGAAAGCTGAATGCAGAAAGAACGAGTAAAGGTGCAGCAATGTATATCATGCAAAACAGCATTGGGTTTACACCCGAGAAGGTAATTGCTTCGGTTTTATAGTCATAGCCATAGGTTATGCATTCAAGTACCTTTCCTACAGGAATTGCGATAACCTGGATAAGAAGGATCACAAAAGACGCAATACCCACCAATTTGGTCTGTCTGAGCCCTTCGAGATAAAGTCGAGGCGAGAATATTCGTTTCTTCATTTAATTACACCTCCTTAACTATACCGTCAAAGGTATAGCCTAATGCTTCCATTTCGTATGTAAAGATCTCCTCAAGCGAGAGGGGAAGTACCTCGAGGATAAGAGGATTCATAGAAGAAAGCTTTGCTATGGTTTCTTCGTGATCACCCTTAACTATCATATTGGTTACACAGCCTGTTTTGTGGAATGAAACGATGTTGATAGATTCAAATTTTGACTTATCATATTCTTCAGCAAATGCTATCTGAATCTTAAACTGCTTGGTTTTTAGGTTGTTGAGGTCGCTTTCTACCACAAGTCCACCCTTGTGAAGCAGGGCAAGCTGATCGCAGATATCCTCAAGCTCTCTTAGAGAATGGGAAGTGATTATGGCTGTTGCCTTACGCTCGGCAACATCGTTGTAAATAAGCTTTTTAACAAGGTTACGCATTACGGGATCAAGACCGTCAAAGGTCTCGTCAAAGTAAATGTATTTTGTCTTTGCCGAAAGTCCGAGCACGGTGGCCGCCTGTCTGCGCATACCCTTGGAAAAAGAATTGAGGTTCTTTTGGGTGTTAAGATTTAACTCTTTGGTCAAATAATTAAATGTATCATAATCAAAATTGGGGTATACTGCATTATACAAGGATGCCATACGCTTCATAGTTGAATTTGGCAGATAAAAGACATCGTCGGGTATATATGCTATCTGACTTTTCGCCACAGGATTTTCCCATATAGGCATATCATCTAATGTCACGCTGCCTGCATCGGCTCTGTATACTCCTGCTATCATACGTAGAAATGTAGATTTACCTGCACCGTTTGATCCTACAAGACCGTATATACATCCGTCGGGAATGGTACAGCTGAGATTATCAATGGCAACAGAACCATCGAATTTTTTTACTGCATTTTTAGATACTATCATTATTATTCCTCCTTATTGTTGTAGATTGAATCAATAATCGCCTGAATATCCTTATATTCGGTACCCGCGATCTTAAGTTCATTTACCAACGAGGATAGCTCTTCAAGCTTTTTGCGTTTGCTTTTATTGACTATTTCCTGTGCATTTTCTGTTACAAAGCAGCCTTTTCCCGGGACGGAGAATATAATTCCTCTAAGATCCAGTTCAGAATAAGCCTTTTGTATTGTGTTGGGGTTAACCGACAGGGTAACTGACAGATTACGCACAGAGGGTATTTTGTCTCCTGCCTTCAGAAGACCCTTCGAGACATAGTCCTCGGCCTGGCGTATGATCTGCTCATATACCGGTATTCTCGAAAAGACATCGATCGAAAACATTATTACCTCCTTAAGTGTACTATGTATGATGGTACACTTATTGTATACTATGATTTTGTGTTTGTCAATAGGTAAATTAAAAAATGCAGCAAATTAATTGCTGCATTTTTCCATAAGTCCTTTTACATATTCATAGATCTTTTGATAACCTGTAGTATCGGTGTCGTTGCGCTTCATAATAAGCTCCAAGGCCTCAATATCACCGGCAGCGGCTGCAATTTCAAGCCAGGGAAGTGCTTTTTCGCCTCCGCGGTACATTTTGGCGATGGCTGTATAAGCAGATATATACCCCAGCTTACCGGCCTCCTCGTATCGCTCGCGTTTATTCTTGACGTTCTTTGGAACAGCGTTGAACAGCTCCTCGCCGCGGACAAGCTCTGCGTGTATCGTGCGCAGCTTATCCTTGTTGGCAGAAGCTTTATTGTACCAGTATTCGGCTACACTCCAGGCTTTTGGAATGTCATTATCCATAGTATATCTGGTTATAAGTGCAAGCTGAGAGGGAAAATGGTCTCTTTTGGCGGCTTCTGTATAAAGCTCGGTTGCCTTAAACTTGCTTTGAGGAACACCGTCGCCCTTGAAATAACAGTTGGCAAGTGTGTAGATCGCTTTAACATCTCCGCCATTTGCGGCTTTTTCAAGCTCTGTAATTTCGGCTTCTGTTTTTTCGGTATATTCTCTTGGCAGGGCAGACAGTGCCTTTTGTGCAGGGGAAAAGCCTTTAGCTGCTGATGATTTGATATAAGCAGCCGCCTTTGAAATATCCTTCGCTGTACCTGATATTCCGTTCATATAGACCATAGCAAGCTGATATTCGCATACTGCATTGCCAAGCTCTGCACCTTTGTTCCAGTATTCCATTGCTTTTGTAAAATTCTTGTCACAGCCATATCCGTAAGCATACATGACTGCAAGCTTGGAATAAGCATCACCTGTTGCCGACTTTTCAAAGCATTCTATAGCTTTTTTGTAGGATTTTGATACTCCTATACCGTTATAGTATAACTCACCCATAAGCAGATAAGCATCGCTGTTATTCTTTGCGATAAGCTGCTTTAAAAGCTTAACAGCCGCATCATATTCCTGCTTTGAGATATGCGCGTAGGCATCCTCGAGAAGCTGATCCTCTGTTTTTTCTTTACCGTATGAAAAACCAAAGGCAGTACCAAAGGCTGTTGCCACATCTATCGCATCATCCTTTGAGAATCCTTCTGCCATAAGTATCTCTATGGCAATTCTTGTTGCGTTCTCCTGCCCGATATTGTCATCGTTCTTTGCCTGTGCAACTATATCAACAGCACCTGTTATCAGCGCGACTCTGACAGCCTCCGTAATATCCCCTAAGCCTTTGGTGCTGGCTGTGAGGATATTCATAAATTCTTCTTTGTTATCGATTATGTTTTCGCCCTTAGCATCAATTATTGATGTAATGGCAGAAGCTAAATAGTGATTCATTATTATTCCTTATTTAATCCAAATTTTTTAAATGCATATCTGTCGGTAAACAGAGGACATTTGTCGCCGTCCCATTGCTTTTCAAGTGAGAAGGTATCAGGACAGGCTATGACCTCAACATCAATATGGTGATGAACACCCAACAGATTGAGATTTGATGTATACAACCTAACTCCGATCTTGTCACCGACTTTGATGTTGTCAAGAGTGCAATGCTGATTGAAGAGAAGCTTGGTATAAGGTGTACCGTTGATATATATATCAGCGCATACATATGAGCCCTCAAGCCACAGTTCCTTACCGCCGCCTGTATACTCGGCCTCAAGCATTATGCTGCCTGTAAGGAAGGGATAACCGCTTTCGGTAATGCTTGCAAGATCGATAGAGCCCCCGGACTTCTTAATTGAGAATGAGCCTGTATATGCGATATAATCGTGAGGATGGTACTCAAATTTATCCTTTTCTGTGTTTACTTCAAAGTCACCAAAGAGATAGATTGACTCGATCTCTGTATCAAAGCAGAGGCAGTTACGCAGAGACTCTGACACACCGCCGTAGAGAACATAGTAAACATAATCTCTCTGGAAGTAGTCTATCTCACATACTATCTCATTCATTCCTTCCTTGAGAAGCTCTGTTATAGAAACAGCGGCTATATGTCTGTCAAGCCACCACTCATCGCCTAATGTGATCTCTGTGCCGTTTACATAAACCTTTTGGGAGGCAAGTCTTTCGATTGCGCAGGAGAGCTTTGAGGGAACAGCTTTGATATCAAACTCAAACTTTAACCAGAGCTTGCCCTCGTATCTTTCGGACAGCAGGTTATCCTTTATGCGTACAATAGGTCTTATATCGCTGTATTCCTTACCGTCATAAGAGATCCGTGCATAGTCAAGGGTAAAGGAGTTTTCTATATCCTCACCGATCTTAAAAGGAGTATGCTCAGCTTTGGACATATCCTTTACCGCAGGAAGCTCGCAATCTTCTTCATAGAGAATGTAGGATTGTACCTTTTCAAAATCAAGAGTAAACTTAATTGAGTCGTCGGTCTTTTCGGTATCTATACCTGTAGCGGTAAGTGTTGCCATATCAAGAATTGACATATGCTCAACGCCCTTGATGCTGAACTCAACATTTTTATGCTCCAGCTTGTGTGAGAGATTGAGAACATAATAGAGGCGTTTTCCGTCAACACGGCGGCTCTGAACTCTTATATCAAGAGCCTCTGTACCGTCATAGCGAACGGTGATCTCGTTTTCATTACAGAAATCACCTATATTGCAGTTAGGCTTGAGCCAACTCATATCTGCTTTTCTGCCTTCGATATATTCGGGAAGTGTATCACCGTAGAGCGCAAGTCTGCCACCGTTTGCAAGATATTGCTTTAACAGGTCGGCTGTACTCTTATCAAGGGTGTGCGTTAAAGGAAGAACTACCTTATCATATGTACAGTTACCTACTATGATCTTATTACCTTCAACTCTTCCGTATTTGGCCATAAGGGTCTCATCGCCGTAGTGATAGAAGAGCTGATTCTGTGAAAGGCAGTTAGTGCAGTTGGCAAAATTGCCTTCGATTTCTGCAAACTCGGGTGTAACTGTGTCACGGAAATACTTCATATAAGCACTGCGGATAGGATGAATAACAAGAATATCCGCAAATTCCTCACCTCTTGAAAGAGTGTAACCGAGATTGTTGAAATATTCGTTAAACTCCTTCATTGCAGACTGCCAGGTAGAATGCTCTGAATAGAAGGCGGGATAGTCGCGTTTACGCTGTCCTCTGATAGAAAGGGGATAAAGGTGCTGACACATCATATTTACACCGCCGTAATACTGGTGCTCGGCGATCTGCTTCAGGCGTAGAGGAGTAATATCCCAGCCGCAGCAGGCAAACATCTCGGAGAGAACCTTTTTGCGTCCAAGCTGCGCGGCGACAGAACCAACCTGCTTGTGGGAAATATCATTACCTGCGGTCTTGCCGAGGAAGTCTACACCCGGTATATGCATATATTCGTAGAAGGGCATAATACCGCCGCAGCACCACATCTGTCCGCCGAGGAATTTTTCCTCGATTGCGTGACCAGTTATCTGTATGCCGTTTTCATTGAACCACTCATACAATACTTTTATAAAGTTGTTGGTAAAAAGCTCGTTACAAAGCTTATAATAGTCATATCTGAACTCCTCGGAGCCCTCGTAATCTACAAACAGAGCCAAAAGTCCGTCAAGCACATTATAGCCGTATCTGGGCTCAAACTCGGTATACATCATATCCGACCATACAGTATGCCATCTGTAATACTGAGGCTCATCGGTAAAGAATCCGGGCATAGCCTTGCCAAATTCATCTCCGCAACGCTTCTGATAATCAACATGGGTCGCTTCGATAAATTCTTTTGTTATGCGGGGGTTCATTGTATCAACATAAGAGGAATCGGCACGGCGGTAGATAGTGTGGTATTCCTTTATACCGCTATTCTCGGTGATTCTACGGCATTTGTTGTCTTCAAGAGCAAATACTGCGAGTGCCTCAGTGTCATAATGATCAAGCACCTGATAGTCAAGCCAATGGGCATAATTTTCGTCACCTGTAAGGCATTTACCGCCTGCAAAGCCGCTGGGCCAGCCGTTTTCGTCATATGACCAGGCCTCCATATCAAGCTTTTTTGCTTCTTCTATACAAGCGTTGATGCAATCGTACCATTCATCGCTGAGATATTCTGTCTCAAGGCCGCTTCTTGCATGCATAAAGAAGCCCTTCATGCCCAGTCTTTTCATATCGTGGATCTGTCTTATAAGATCCTCCTTGTTAAGCTTGTCGTTCCAACTCCAAAAGGGAATTGAGCCGTACTCGTAGCTGTTATTTTTAATATCTTCGATAAACTTTTTCATAAGAGCTCCGTCCTTATATATAGTTAATTAATTTTACCATATTTATTTGATTAAGTCAATGATTTGCAGTTGACAAGATAGATAAAAACAAGTAACATATAGATATAAAATCATCGGAGTTATTTATGAAAAAGCATATACTGTTTTTATTTGTATTGATAGTTCTGCTTTCATCCTGCAGTGCACAGCAAAACGGTCTGCCTCGAACTAAAGATACCGAGCCAACTGTTAAGGACACAAATGATGTCGGTGTAAATGTAGAGTTTGTCAATAACAATTCCTATAGCGACATAGGAATAACAAACCCAATGAATAATGTTATCAAGGAATACTTTGTCAGATATTTTTCGGCGTTCGGAGACTTTACTGATATATTGTTTGATGACATATATTATTTTGACACCGAATATGAGCGCGGAATTATAAACACTATGGTTGCATATCAGAATAAGATACGAAGGGATATGTCCTTTGATCTCGGATATGATTATGCAACGGTGGGGGTTACATACAGGTCTATTACCGAAACCGAAAAAGGCTATGATGTATACCTTGTGCAGAACGATGCCGTAAATTACAATTTTGCCTCGGATATTACATCCTATACAAGCGATGTGGAGCATCATTTTATCTTAAAGGAGATAAGCGGTGAGTACTATATCGTTGAGCATAGTGAGATCAGCGGAGTATATGAGCTTATTACCGAAAAGTACGACAGCTATTTGAGAGATAATAATCTTACCTTGTCTGTATTGACACCTTCACAGATAACCAAAACTCTCGATGACCTAAAGGATATGCTCGTAAACAATGTAACAACCGACCTTGAGGGCTACTTACAGCAAAGAGCGGATTTCAATGACGATCCGACAAAATTCACCTCCTCGGTTACAGCACAGAATCCGTACAATGCTGAAGAGGCTTTGAAGTATTCCTACGAATGGGTATCAAAGACAGATCATAAACGAAACCCCGCATTTACTGCTTATGATGAATACGGTGGCAACTGTAACAACTTTACCTCACAATGTCTGCTTGCAGGCGGTATCCCAATGGATCTGCAGGGTAAGCAATGGAAATGGTACGGCGAGGATATCAATAACGGCGGCGGTATGACCGGCAGATCCTCAAGCTGGGCGGCCTGTGAATATTTTTATGAGTATTGCCGTGATAACGCCGGGTACGGATTGGTATGTGATATTTCTGAAAATCTGTACAGCGGTAGGCCGGGTGATATCGTACAGTATATCTCTGACGGTATATCTGTTCATTCTGTGATCATTACAAAGGTGATATATGATGAAAAGGGAAATGTTGTGGATTACCTTGTCAATTCCAATACAACCGATAAGATCGATTCTCCTATGAGTCTTTACGGATACACAAATTTCAGATTGATAAAAATATTAGGATATAACGGATAAAAGGCGGTGTATACCGCCTTTTAAAAATACTTTCTCATCTGTTCTATTGCACCCTTTTCCACTCTTGACACCTGAGCCTGAGATATGCCGATCTCATCGGCTATCTCCATCTGGGTTCTTCCTTCAAAAAATCGCATACTGATTATAGATTTTTCTCTGTCGCTTAATTTTTTTAAGGCCTCTGACAGAGCAATGTTTTCAAGCCATAGCTCATCACTTGATGTTCTGTCGCTAATCTGGTCAAGAACATATAGCGAATCTCCGTTGCCCTGATCGTTATATACGGGCTCGTACAGAGAAACAGGATCAACGATTGCCTCAAGTGCCGCATTGACCTTTTCGCAATTACACTCTATGCCCGATTTTTGCAGATATTCGGTTATTTCCTCCATTGTAGGCTCTCTGTTACGCTTCTTTGATATTTGCTCCTTTGCAGATAATGCCTGATAGGCAAGATCTCTCACCGATCTGCTTACACGGATTATATTGTTGTCTCTCAGATATCTTCTCACCTCGCCTATGATCATAGGGACGGCATAGGTGCTGAACTTTACATCAAGATCGGTATTAAAGTTGTCAACCGCCTTTATTAAACCGACACAGCCTATCTGGAACAGATCGTCTGCGTTTTCACCGCGGTTGCCGAAGCGCTGTATAATACTCAGTACAAGACGGAGATTACCATCTATCAGAGCCTTGCGTGCTTCTTTGTCTCCTTTGTTCGCTTTTATAAGAAGCTCCTTTTTTTCTTCGTCACTTAATGTTTTAAGATCCGCGGTGTTGATACCGCATATTTCAACCTTGTTATAATACACATTAAAAGTCCTCCGTTAATACTAATAAAAGTATTGACAGAGGACTTATTGTATTATGCAAGTAAGTATTTGGGATTAATTTTTATAATCAACAAATGCTACAGCGGGTATTGCTTCACGGGTGTTGCTGTTATAGCTGCCGAGGGTAACCTGTGCGTAGAACATTGCTTCTGTATTTCTGTTGTAACGAACTCCTTCGATGACACCGCCGTCGTATTCAACGGTTACTGTGTCCTTGTCTGTGATCACGGCATCGGTAAATTCTGTCCACTGACCGTCAACAAGAATCTCAAGGCCGTAGATAATCTCGTCTCCCGAATCGTCAAAGGATCTTAAGCCGTCAGCAACATAATTGAAATTGATCTCGATCTTGTTGTCATTCACATAGTTTACATTCTTAAGCACGGGGCCTGAGGTGTATTCTATTTCATAGCCTTCTACATCATAGCCGACCGACAGAGCCATATTTGCAAGGCGGGCTGCCTGGAGATGCTTGATATAAGGATGGATATTGTTTTCCCAGTTTACATCGATAAAGAAATCAGAACAAGCAACAACATAGGAGTTGTCGAGGATCTGAGGGATTATACCAACCTCGGTACGTACTGCGCCTGTGGGGATATAATGCTGAATCTTATTGGGGTTGTAGCTGGGGAAGCAAGAGGGAAATTCCATAACATATACAGGGAAGTCATCATTACCCATATGCTCGCGGTAGTATGTCATAAGCTCCGCAAACTGAGTCTGGAATGTGCCCTTGGAGGAATCAAGAAGAGTTTCTCTGGTACTTGCCCAGTCACTTTCACCCTGATACCAGAGGATACCCGCGGTGGAGAAATTAATAAGGGGATAGATCTGCTGATTGTAAGCAAATCTTGTATACATGGTGGGGTTAGCAAGGTCGCCTGTTGCGTAACCTTCCATGTTTACACCTTTAAGATAGTAGAAGTACTGACCTGTAGCTTCATTATAAGCCTCGGTACCCCATTTTTCAGCAAGCTCGTTGGGAGCAAATGCAATAAGAGGGAAGCCGGAAGCATCAATTTCTATAACACCGATAGGAGTATCGGTAACCTCGGACATATTGTATGCAAACAGATAGCCGAGGGCAGAGAATACGTCAGAACTTGCTACAGCTCTTGCAAAATTATTTGTATCCTCGGGATAGTTTGTATCGTAATCTACCTTGACATCAGAGGGCTTCTGCCAAGCCTTAGGCACCTCTGCATCCTTATAGAGGGTTGCAGTACCCTGAGCGCGGTCGCCTGTGTTTGTCATATGATAGGTGTTGGAGTTACGGAAGAAACGGATATTTCTTGCATCGTCAAAGTCGAATACTACATCGTCTTCAAATCTTTTTGTGATAGAGTCTATCTTCATTTCAAGAAGGCTGTAGTGCACATTTGACTGTCCGATTACATAATATACATCACCGAAAAGAACATCCTTGTATGTCTCTTTGTCATTAATATATATACTTGTACCGTTTTTGTTTACGGGGAATGTTTCTGAGAAGGTAACCTTCCATTCGCCTTTTTTAACTTCTGCAAATGCAGTTTTACCGTCAATTGTAACCTTAACATATTTTCCGTTTTCGGAGGTGGGTGCCCAACCCCATACAGAGCAGGGCTCATCCTTTTGAAGTATCATATTATCCGAAAATGCAGAGGAAACGGTATATTCTGCTGCAAGATTCTCGTTAGGATCAACAGGACCTACGGGATCATCAGGCTTTTTGTTGTTATGACGGAAATCTATAAATGCAGCACAGGGGATATTTTCTGAGTTGCCCAGGGTAACAGAAACGAGGAACATAGCCCAGGGGGTACGGTTATATCTTATACCGTCGATCCTGCCGGCCTCATAGGATACAAGAACTGTATCCTTATCGATGATCTTTGCATCAGTATAGGATATCCAGGTGCCGTTTACAAAGATCTCCATATCAAGAATAAGCTCTTCGCCTGTTTCGTCGCACACCTTGAGACCGTCGCCTACATAATTGAAGTTAAGCTCAACATTGTGGTCATCGAGATAGAAGGATTCCTTAAGTACGGGACCTGATGTATAGTTAATATCATAGCCCTCAACTGCATAATCACCAACGGACAGAACGATATTTGTAAGTCTGTCTGCCTGCCAATGCTTGATGTAAGGGTGAATATTGTTGATCCAGGTATTATCACCGAAGAAGTCGGAGCTTGCAACGATGTAGGAGTTGTCAAGAACCTGGGGTATGGTACCAAGCTCTGCTCTTACTGAACCAAAGTCGAAGTAAGAAAGGGTCTCGCCGTTATATGTACCCTCAAAGCAAGAGGGGAATTCCATAACATAAACAGGGAAATCATCGTTACCCATATGCTCACGGAAATATGTCATAAGCTCCGCAAACTGATTGGTAAATGTGTTCTTATAATCAGCACCCATTATCTCACGGCAGTTTATCCAGTCACTTTCACCCTGATACCAGAGTATACCTGCAGTTGAGAAGTTGATGAGGGGATAAAGCTGCTGATTATATGCAAATCTTGTCTTGAGGTAATCAGCCGCAAGACCGTTGCAGTTATAATAGTATGTACCTGTTACGGGGTCATAAGACTCGTGTCCCCATTTTTCTGCAAGCTCATTGGGAGCAAAGGAGATAAGGGGATGACCGGAAGCATCGATCTCGATTACACCGATAGGTACATCTGTCTCATCAGACATATTGTAAGCAAAGAGATAACCGAGAGCAGAGAACACCTCGGCACTTATACCGTTACGGTCAAAGCCGTTCTGTGTAGCAGGCTTATAATTTTCGTAGGGCTCGACCTGGTTGCCGATATCGGAGGGTGTCTGCCAACCTTCGTTGTGATAAACATCCTTAAAGAGCTTATCGGTGCCGCGGGCATCCTCGCCTGTAAAGCTGTAATCGGTATTGGAAACACGGAAGAATCTGAGGTTTCTGTTATCATCATAATCAACTGTGAGAGTATTGCTGAGACCCTTATAGTTAAGGTCGATTATTAGCTCTGCAAGGCTGTAGTATGCATTGGACTGACCAAAGATGTAGTACATATCACCAAAGAGAATATTATTGTATTCTCTGTCTTCGATTCCATCGGTAACGGTAAGGGTTGTACCGTTGGCATTTGCGGGGAATGTTTCGGAGAATGTGGCCTTCCACTCTCCGTTATTTACGCGCGCAATGGCTACATGACCGTCTATCTCGCAACGCACTATTCTGCCGTTCTGTGTTTCATCAGCGAACCCCCAAACAGAGCATTTTTCGTCTCTCTGGAGGAGCATATCATCTGCAAATACCTTTGCAACGGTGATATCCTCAGCAAAACGGTTGAACTTTTTATCAAAGTTCATTATCATAACCGCAAGCTCTGCTCTTGTTGCTGTACCTTTGGGGTTAAGTGTGCCGTCAGCATTACCCGACATAACACCGTTTTCTACCGCCCAGTTCATAGATGCTTTTGCCCAGCTTGCAATTTTAGCATTATCACTGAAGCCGTCAACAGCATTATTATTTACGGGAGTTACATCACTTCCTGTGAACTTAGCATAATTCTGCAGGAACATTGCAAGCTCCTGACGGGTAACTGCGGTAAGGGGCTCAAATTTTTCGCCCTTGCCGTTTGCAACGCCGTTCTGATATGCCCATTCTACTGTTTTTGCAAACCAATGGTTTGTTTTTACATCAGGGAATGAGGTTCCGTCGTATGCATCGGGATAATACTCTGCCATATTGGCAAGTATCGTAACTATCATAGCTCTGTTAACGGTTGTGGTAGGACCGTAGGTGGTCTCGGTCATACCGTTAACAAAATTGTTTGTATAGCAATATTCAACTGCCTCTTTGTACCAATGATTATCCTTGACATCCGTAAAGGGGTGAGCTGCATTTGCAGTCAGGGATAATAAAGTTACAAGAAGAATAACTATTGCGGAAATAGAAAGAATCTTTTTCATATATCCTCCGTTAAAATCAGAACGCCCAGTTGCCGTCCTTGAATATCGGTACAGTTTTGCCGTCTGCGCAGACAGCTTCGATGTTAAGATCCTCTGAGCCGATCATAAAGTCCTCGTGGATCATAGAATCGTTTACACCCAGCTCCTTGTACTGATCAAGAGTGTATTTTTCATATTCTCTGATTGTGTTGGTAAAGCCTCTACCCATTGCAAGATGACAGCAGGCATTTTCATCAAAGAGGGTGTTGTAGAAGGTAAGACCGGACTTGTTGATGGGAGAATCAAAGGGAACAAGTGCGCATTCGCCGAGGTATGCGGCACCCTCGTCCATATTGAGCATTTCTGTTAACAGGTCCTCGTTGCGTTCAGCGCCCCACTTAACAGCCTTGCCGTCCTTAAATTCAATGTAGAAATTCTCTATAAGCTCTCCTCTGTAGGAAAGGGGCTTTGTGGAATATACAATACCCTCTGCCTCACCCTTCTTGGGAGAAATAAAGCACTCCTCGGTGGGGATGTTGGCGTTGAAGTATATACCCTGCAGGGACTCTTCACCGCCGCCTAAGAACATTGCTTCGGGGATCATACCAACGGTAAGGTTTGTGCCGTTGGCAGAGGTATAATGAAGCTTCTCAATACCGAGAGAGTTAAGATACTTGCATCTTTCGTAGAGATCCTTGTTATGCTCCTTCCAGTTTTCTATGGGGTTGCTGTCGGCACGGGAGGTGTAGAGAATAGCTTCCCAGAGCTTTTCAACAGCTTGATGCTTTGAAAGGTTGGGGAACATCTTCTTTGCCCACTTGACACCGGGAACAGCGGCGATAGTCCACTGATATTTGTTGTCCATTTCATCTCGGAAGGGCTTGATGATCTTATACTTAGCCTGTGTAGCCTTTGACATCTTAGCCTGATTGATACCATTAAGACCGTCGGGATCCTCGGAAAGCAGGTAGATCATACAGGGAAGTACCTTTGTTCTGTATCTGAGCTTTTCTACCTCCCACTCCTCCATTGTAGAAAGGGTCTTAAGAGATTTATGTCTTACATTGAGCTTTGTGAGGGGCTGATGCTGCCACTGAACCTCAACCTTGCGTGCGCCTGCTTTATAGCACTGGTCTACGACCATTTCTACAAATTCGGGCTGGTCAAGCTCTGCCATTACTATGACATCCTGTCCCTTCTGTACATTTGCGCCTACTGTAGCAATAAGCTTTGCATATTCCTTTAAAACTGTTTTCTTCATATTTCACCTCATAAATTTTCAAGAGCCTGAGCGATATCATCAATGATATCGTCTGCGTTTTCGATTCCTACAGAGAGTCTTATAAGATCGGGTGTAGTTCCGCACTCAATAAGCTGTTCGTCGGTCATCTGTCTGTGTGTTGTGCTTGCGGGATGCAGACAGCAGGTCCTTGCGTCTGCAACATGGGTAACAACAGCTGCAAGCTTAAGGGAGTCCATAAATCTTGTAGCCGCCTCTCTTCCGCCTGCAACTCCGAAGGATATTACACCGCTTGAGCCGTTGGGAAGATATTTTTTTGCAAGCTCGTTGTATTTATTATCCTCAAGATCGGGGTAGTTTACCCAGGTAACCTTGGGGTTACTTGTGAGATAGTTTGCAATTTTTCTCGCGTTCTCACAATGACGCTGAACTCTCAGATGCAGGGATTCAAGACCAAGATTAAGCATAAAAGATGTGATAGCGGGAGGAATGGAACCGAGATCGCGCATAAGCTGTACGGTAAGCTTGGTGATATATGCCGCTTTACCGAACTGCTCTGTATAGCTGACACCATGATAAGAGGGATCGGGTTCTACCAGACAAGCAAACTTTTCGGGATACTTTGTCCAATCGAAATTACCGGAATCTATAACAACACCTCCTACAACCGAAGCGTGTCCGTCCATGTATTTTGTTGTGGAGTGAGTTACGATATCTGCACCAAACTCGATCGGTCTGCAGTTAATGGGAGTAGGGAAGGTATTGTCAACGATAAGAGGTAGTCCGTTATCGTGAGCAGCATTCGCAAAGGTTTCGATATCAAGCACTGCAAGAGAAGGGTTTGCGAGAGTTTCACCGAACACAGCCTTGGTATTGGGTTTGATCGCTGCACAGATTTCTTCATACGTAGAATCAGGTGAGATAAAAGTTGCGTCAATACCCATTTTTTTCATTGTAACGCTGATAAGGTTGAAGGTGCCACCGTATATAGCTGAGGATGCAACAATGTGGTCGCCTGCGTTAACGATATTAAAGAGGGCGAAGAAATTCGCTGCCTGACCGGAGGAGGTTAGTATTGCTGCAACGCCGCCCTCAAGAGCTGCGATCTTGGAAGCAACCGCATCGTTTGTGGGGTTAGCCAGTCTGGAATAGAAATAACCCTCTGCCTTTAAGTCAAAAAGGTCACCCATTTCCTGGCTTGTTTCATATTTGTATGTTGTTGATTGAATTATAGGAAGTACTCGGGGCTCACCGTTTTTAGGGGTGTAGCCTGCCTGTACGCATTTTGTTTCAATTTTGTTGTTCATAATATTAACCTTTCTTGAAACTGTCCTTAAGACCTACTATGAGGTTATAGGTGTTCTCGTTCTTGGTATCCTTTACAAAATATCCGTTACGGACAAACTGGAAACGCTCAGCCCCGCCTGCATCCTTAAGTGCAGGCTCAACCTTGCAGTTTTCGTACTTGGTTACAGAATTGATATTGAGGTAATCGTCATAGGTCTTGTCCTCGGGAATATCACCTGTGTTTTCGATATCAAAGAGCTTATCATACATCATTACGGTGACATTTTCGGCATATTTTGCGCTTACCCAATGGATAGTACCCTTGATCTTGCGGTCAGGCTTATTTGTGCCTGTTTCGATGTCAGCGGTACATCTGAGCTCCTTGATCGATCCGTCCTCGTTTTTAACGATCTCGTCAAGCTTGATGATATATGATCCCATAAGTCTTACTTCACCTTCGGGCTTAAGTCTGAAGAACTTAGGCGGAGGTACCTCGGCAAAGTCAGAGCTGTCAATATAAAGCTCACGGGTAAAGGGAACCTGTCTTACACCTGCATTTTCGTCATTGGGGTTGTTTGCAATTTCAAAGTACTCGGTCTTATCCTCAGGGTAGTTTGTAACAACCACCTTTATGGGATCAATTACCGCAATACGGCGAAGAGCAGTCATATTAAGCTCTTCTCTTGCGCAATGCTCAAGAAGCTCCATATCAAGAAGGCTGTAATTTTTTGCAACACCTGCGCGGCGTACAAAATCGAATATAGCCGAAGGAGTATAGCCTCTTCTTCTCAGACCGCAGATGGTGGGCATACGGGGATCATCCCAACCATCAACCAGATTAGTCTCAACAAGCTTTCTGAGGTATCTCTTACTCATAACTGTATGGGTTACATTGAGTCTTGCGAACTCATACTGGTGAGGTCTGGGGTCAAAGCCGCCTATATTATCGAGCACCCAGTCATAAAGGGGTCTGTGGTTTTCAAATTCAAGGGAGCAAAGGGAGTATGTGATACCTTCAAGAGCATCCTGGATAGGATGTGCAAAGTCATAGAGAGGGTAGATACACCACTTGTCGCCCTGTCTGTGGTGATCGGTATGGAGTATACGGTAGATAGCGGGGTCACGCATATTCATATTAGGCGATGCCATATCTATCTTTGCGCGGAGGGTTCTTGCTCCGTCCTCAAACTCGCCGTTCTTCATACGCTCAAAGAGATCGAGGTTTTCTTCAACCGATCTGTTTCTGTAGGGGCTTTCCTTACCGGGCTCGGTAAGAGTACCTCTGTACTCTCTCATTTCATCGGCTGTAAGGTCGCAGACGAAGGCCTTGCCGTCCTTTATGAGCTTTATTGCATATTCGTAGCACTTCTCAAAGTAATCCGAGCCGTAGAATACACCGCCTGTAGGCTCACAGCCGAGCCACTTAAGATCCTCGTAGATAGACTGAACATACTCGTCGCCTTCCTTTGAGGGGTTGGTGTCGTCATAACGGAGATTGAACTGACCGCCGTACTTTTTTGCTGTTGAATAGTTGATCCATATAGCCTTAGCAGAGCCTATATGGAGGTATCCGTTAGGCTCGGGAGGAAAACGGGTATGAACCGTATTATTAACACCCTCTGTCAAGTCCTTGTCAATTATGTCGTGAATAAAATTTGATGTGGTGATCTCTTCCATTGGTCTTATATCTCCTTGATAGCATTCTTGATTCTGTTTATTGATCTTTCCTCACCCAGTATGTTCATTACCTCGTACATATCGGGAGAATTGGTCTTACCTGTGAGGGCAATACGGACAAACATACTGATGTCGCCTACATGACCCTTGTATTCCTCGGGGTTCTTTTTGTAAAGCTTTGTTTCGGGAGCAAAGCCTAAATTCTCTGCAATGACCTTCATCTTTGCAAACCATTCGTTTGCATCGTCATTTTTGTCATAACCTTCGGCAAACATTGTAAGAGATGTTTTGATGTCCTCTTTGTCAAAGCTTTCGGGATAATCTGCTTCCTTTTTGTAGAGCTCATCATAGAACAGACCTACATAGGGCTTGACATCCTTCCAGATGCAAAGGTCCTTTCTGGGCTTTGCCGTACCTCTGCCGATAGAGAGAATGCGCTTTGCGTAATCAGCATCTCTTGTAAACAGCTCATAAAGCTCTGTGTCAAATTCCTTTGCCCACTTGACTATCTCGTCATATACCTCGTCGGCTGTCATATGTGCTATGGTGTTCTTGCTCACATCGTTGAGCTTATCAAAATCAAAGAGTGAGCCGGAAGCCGACATCTTCTTGATAGAGAACTGGAAGTCATTAATATCAGCCTTGGGATTTGCGTTTCTCCACTCCTCAAAGTTAGAGTTAAGAAGGGTCATAACATATTCCTTAACCGACTTTGCAGGATAGCCCTCTGCAACATAGAAGCTCAGTCCTGCACCAAGATCTCTCTTGGAAAGCTTTTTCTTTGAGCCGCCCTCCATCTTCATAAGCTGTGAAATGTGCAGATACTTGGGAATCTTAAAGCCCAGAGCTCTGAAAAGCTGAACATGGAAGGGAAGGCTGGGAAGCCACTCCTCGCCTCTTACAACGTGGGTGGTCTTCATAAGATGATCGTCAACTGCGTGTGCAAAGTGATATGTGGGGATACCGTCGCTCTTAAGAAGAACATGGTCGATATCGTTTTCTGTTATCTCAATTGCACCCTTGATAAGGTCGGTGAACTTGATCTTGTTTTCAATAGAACCCTCAGAACGGAATCTGAGAACAAAGGGCATTCCTGCTGCAAGCTTTTCCTTTATTGTTTCAAGATCGCAATCGCGGTACTTTGCCCACTTGCCGTAATATCCGGGGTTAGCCTTGATAGCCTCCTGCTCCTCACGGATAGCGGTAAGCTCCTCCTCGGTACAGAAGCAGGGGTAAGCCTTACCCTCGGCAACCAGCTTCTTTGCGTATGTCTGATATATATCTGCTCTCTTTGACTGACGGTAGGGGCCGTAAACGCCCTTTTCTCCGTCGAGAGAGATACCCTCGTCAAAGAAAATGCCGTAGGATGCATAGGAGTTGATAATATCGATATCGGCACCCTCTACCTCACGCTTGGCATCGGTATCCTCTATTCTCAGGTAGAAAACACCGCCGCTCTGGTGAGCAAGTCTTTCACCTACCATGGTAGGGAACAGGCTTCCGAAATGAACAAAGCCTGTAGGGCTGGGAGCAAATCTTGTTACCTTTGCTCCTTCGGGCAGATCTCTTTCAGGGAATCTTGCCTCGATCTCCTCAATTGTGGTTGTGATGTTGGGGTAAAGTAATTCACTTAAAGCGTTGTAGTCCATGTGTATATCCTCATCTCATGTATAAATTATATTCTTTTTCGTATGAAAGGTGGCTTGAGGGGCCGTGTCCCGGATAAATACGGTAATCCGTCTCAAGTGCCTTTATTCTTTCAAGGGATGACAGTATGGTATCATAGTCACCGCCGTAAAAATCGTATCTGCCTATGCTTCCGCGGAACAGGGTATCTCCGCATATCATATGCTCTCCTACAAGATAACAGCAGGAGCCCTTGGTATGCCCCGGAGTGTGCATTACGGTGATCGTATTACCGTGAAAATCGATGATGTCACCGTCCTTTAACAGTACATCTGCGCTTTTGCAGGGAGCCTTATTGCCTGCATAAAAGGACATCAGGCTCTTATCGGGGTCCAATAGCATCTCGTTATCCGCTTCGTGGATATATAACGGCGCATTGGTCTTTTCCCGTAGGTCTTCAAGTGCCATCATATGGTCAAAGTGACCGTGGGTAAGTATGATCTTTTCACATTTTAACCCTTTATCTGACAGCTTTTTCAGTATTATGTCGATATCGTCTGCAGGATCTGCCACAATACAGCTCTTCGATTCTTCATCGATGATAAAATAGCAGTTGGTCTGCATACTTCCCAATATAAATTTGGCGATCTTCATCTTATAACCCTTCATAATTTTATAATCATAATATTATAACACGCAATTGAAATATTGTCTATAGAAAATTATCAAATATAATTAGAAAATTCTCTTTATTTTTCCGTTATAATATGTTAAAATATACATATAACATTTTGTGAGGTACAGATATATGAAGGCTTACGGTAAAAAAACATGGCTTATTGCCGATAACTATCTTAATTCCAAATCCTTAAATGACTGGAACAGCCACGAGGCGGTTTGTGTATTGAATACATCTGATGTTGACGCAGAGATTAAGATGACATTGTTCTTTGAGGATAAGGATTCTAAAAATGATGTGGTTTCTTACTGTAAGGCGGGGCGCACTCACCATATCCGTCTTGATAAGATTCGAGATTCAAAGGGCGAGCTTCTTGAACGGGATTTGCCCTATGCATTGCTTCTTGAGTCCAACACACCTGTAGTTGTTCAGTATTCAAGACTTGATACATCCAGACGCGAGCTTGCTTTGATGACAACTATGGCATACTCCATAGAGGAATAACTTGACACATTTAAAAAAATATAGTATACTGATAAGAGTTATTTTGCGAGGTGGCATATGAAGGATTTTGTGGCATTGCTCCTTTGTGCCGGCAAGGGGAGCCGTATGAATGATGACAGTACCAACAAGGTATGTTTCCCTGTCAACGGTGTTCCTGCTGTAAGGCGCACGATTGATAATATCCGCCGTGCGGGTATAGATAAATTCATTGTCGTTGTCGGTCATAAGGCTGATAAGGTTATGGAATGTCTTAGTTGCTATGATAATGTTGCATATGCTTACCAGGCTGAGCAAAGCGGTACGGGTAATGCCGCTCTTATGGGTCTGAGGGTGCTTGAATCCTTAGGATATAAGGGTGCCGCGCTTATCTGTATGGGCGACAAGATCATCTCAAGTGATGTTATTTCCAAGCTTATAGACCGTTATAAAACATCCGATACAGGAACGGTATTTGCCGTACAACCCAAAGCATTCAATGAGGGCGGCGGCAGAATAGCTATGAAGGGTGATAAGGTTTGCGGAATATACGAGCAGACCGATTCTTATATACTTAAATTAGGAGCACTGAGTGAGAAAAGCCGTGAAAGCTTCGAACTGGCTCTTCGTGATGCACCCATTAACGAAAAGAAAAAAAGCAAGGTCATCGATTATGCCCTCGCTCATATAGATACAATTCCATCCGAGGTGACCATTTCGGGTGAGCGGTTTGATCACGGTGATATAGAAGGCGGCCAATATGTTAATACCGCAACATATCTTTGTGATATCGAAAAGACTGTCAAGGCAATAAATGAGCTTGACAGTAACAACGCCCAGGGTGAGATATATCTGACTGATGCCATTAACATTATGGCATCCCAAAACGGTGCCGAGATCATACCGATATCGGCAAAGGAAGAAATGCTTACATTCGCCACAAAGGAAGAATTAGCAAAGGTAAGTGATTACTTTGCTTCTGTTGAAAAGGAGTAAATATGATACTTAAAGCATCCGTTTGGAAAGAACTGTTTGTATCAAAAGACGCAGCTGTTATGGAGCTTTTAGAATGTATATACGGCCCCGGGCAGCAAGCTTTGATCGAGGAGAGACGCACAACACTTATTTCAATGCTCGATACATTTATCGAGCGTTACGGTGATAATGAGGCGGTAATAACCCGCTCTCCCGGCAGAGTTAATATACTCGGCAGACATATTGAGCATCGGGGCGGTAGCATCAATGTTATGAGTGTTGACCGCGAGACATTGCTCATATGCGGAAAACGAAGCGATGACCGTGTGAATATGTCCAATATGGACTCAAAGTTCTCAAATGCAAGCTTTTCTATTACCGAAACACTTAACTGTGCAGATAACGAAAACTGGATAGATTACATTGAAAGTGATGAGATACTTAAGCTCGTTATGGAAACTAAAGGCGACTGGGCAAACTATGTCAAGGCCTCCGTTCTCAGACTTGCCCTTGAATACAGGGATAATTCCTTTGTAGGTATGGATATGCTGTTCTGCGGAAATATCCCCATGGCGGCAGGACTTTCTTCATCCTCCAGTATTGTAGTTGCTACCACCGAGGCCCTTGTGGCATTGAATGATCTGAACATCAGAGCTAAGGATTTTATACACCTATGCGGCGAGGGTGAATGGTTTGTCGGTTCCCGCGGCGGTGCCGGAGATCACGCGGCAATGAAATGCGGCAAGCGTGATATGATCACCCACCTTGATTTTTGTCCATTTAAGATAGGGAACAGCGTTGATTTTCCTACCGATTACAATGTTGTTATAGCAAACAGCTTTGTTGAGGCCAAGAAAAGCGAGGGTGCAAGAGATAAGTTCAACCAAAAGGTTGCCTGCTATGAATTTGGCTTTATGATGTTCAAAAAGCTTCATCCAAAGTATGCGGATAAGCTTAAATATCTTAAGCATATCAACCCGGAACATCTTGGCTGTGATGATGCTGATATTTACGACATGCTCCTTTCTGTTCCCGAGTATATGACGGTAACAGAGGTATATAATGAGTTGCCGGAATATAAAAATGAAATAGACAGAATACTTAAGAGCCATAATGCTCCCGATAAATATGAGATAAGAAGTACTCTTCTTTACGGAATCACCGAGTGTCTGCGTGCCAATAAATGCATTGAACTCTTACAGGATAAGGATTATGAGGCTCTCGGAAGGCTTATGAGTACAAGCCATGACGGCGACAGAGTGTCTAAGGGTAAAAAGCCTTATGACTATTCTGCTCCCGACTCATATCTTAAGCAGCTGGCAACCGACTATCGTAACGGAGACACCGAAGCGGCTCTCTACAACCAGCCCGGCGGTTACGGTTGTTCAACAGAAACAATAGATAAGCTTGTTGATTTTGCTGTTTCAATTGAGGGTGTTATGGGTGCAGAGCTGTCAGGCGCGGGTCTTGGCGGCTGTATCATAATTTTAGTCAAAAAAGAAGCAACAGATCATCTTCTTGATGAGCTGAAGAAATATTATTACGATAAAAAAGGATTGCCTATGGGCGCCGAGGTATATATACCTGTTGCGGGCTCCTTGGCGTTTTAAATATGGAGGAAACTATGGAAAACAAAACAATTCTTCTCACAGGCGGTGCCGGCTATATCGGCTCCCACACAGCAGTTGAGCTGCTTAATGACGGCTGGCAGGTTGTTATTGCCGATAATTTTTATAACAGCAGCCCTGAGGTTCTTTGCCGCATTGAGGAGCTTACAGGTAAAAAGCCTGTATTCTACGAGGTTGATATTTGTGATGAAGCGGCTCTCACAAAGCTTTTTGATGAACAGGATATCGACGCGGTTGTGCATTTTGCGGGCTACAAGGCGGTAGGCGAATCTGTTGCAAAGCCTGAGATGTACTACGATAACAATATCAATTCTACACTTGTGCTGCTTCGTGTTATGAAAGCTCACGGTTGTACCCGTCTTGTATTCTCTTCTTCTGCAACCGTTTATGGCATACCCGAAACAGTTCCGCTTGTAGAGACTATGCCTACAGGATGCACAAATCCCTACGGCTGGACAAAGCTTATGAATGAGCAGATACTTACCGATGTTGCAAAGGCTAATCCCGAGATGTCTATAGTTCTTCTCAGATACTTTAATCCTATCGGTGCTCACAAGAGCGGCAGGATCGGTGAAGATCCCAACGGTATCCCCAACAATCTTGTTCCTTATATCACCCAGGTTGCTGTCGGAAAGCTTGAAAAGCTCAATGTTATGGGTAACGATTATCCTACCCACGACGGTACAGGTGTCCGCGACTTTATCCATGTAGTTGACCTTGCTCTCGGTCATCTTGCCGCACTTACATACTCATTTGACAATACAGGTGTTGAGATCTTCAACCTTGGTACAGGAACAGGCTACAGCGTGCTTGATATCGTAAAGGCATTTGAAAAGGTTAATGATATCAATGTACCTTATGTTATCGCACCCAGACGACCCGGTGATGTTGCAGAATGCTACGCTGATGCCACAAAGGCTCATAAATTCCTCGGTTGGAGTGCAAAGCACACACTTGAGGATATGTGCCGTGATTCCTGGAACTGGCAGAAAAACAATCCCAACGGTTACAAAGCATAATATAAATCAAGCCCACTGCATAGTGGGCTTTCTTCTTGCATATATTTTACTAATACATAATCAGAGGGGTACCATATATGCAAGATAATAGAATATTCAGTATTAAAACTAAAACTACCGAGCCTTTGACGCTGAACAATGACTATACATTACCCGATTATATCGTGGATGTGCGTAAGCTATTACACTATACAGCAAAGGCAATGCTTCATAATGTATACATCAGCGGCAGAGCTCTGATGTTTGAGGGAGAGGTAATATACAGCGCGTTTGTTCTCTGTGAGGATAACAGTATCAAGAATATAATCTATTCAGATGATTTTGAAGCGGAAATCAAGGATATCGATGTTGATGAAAATCAGATATACGACTGCAGAATTGACAAGTATACATTAAGGCTCATAAGCCCCAGAAAGCTCAACTGCAGAGCAGATATTACCGTTAGCATCAAGCTCAATGACAGTACAGAAACAGATTCGGTCTATAAAGGCATCGGGTTACCTGAGGCTGAATATACGACCGAAAAAAGATTCACAACCGCATCCTATGTCACCCTGTACGAGGATGTATTAAAAAAACAGCACGGTGTATGCAATATTCAATTAGTCAATAGCGGAACAGATATTTCCGAGATAATATATACTACAGTAAATATCTGTATAAGCGAACGCAGACAGGTGGATGGAAAGCTGTTTCTGCGAGGAGAGGGAACAGCGCAGGTACTATACACAGATAGCGAAGGGCGGTATTGTAAGGCCAAGAGCACATTTCCTTTCAGCGAAATATTGGAAAATCAAAGCACGACCGATGCGCATATATGTACTGTAGAAGTAAGTGATATCAAAGCATCGTTTAATATTTCAAACGGGGAAAAGGGCAGCATCGAGATCGATTATAGCTATGATATATCTGACAAATATTATATAAGCAGCTCGACGCAGATCATGAGTGATATTTATTCGACTGAATATGATGTCGAGTATACTGTATGCAATGCTCCTGTACTGAAGCTGAATGATATCTTTGATGGCAGATTGACTGTTGATGATTACTATGATCTTGATGTAGAATATGATGATGTTAAGATCCTTGACTGCTTTGCATCACTTCATAACTGCACTACATCATTTGATCGTGAAAACGGCAGAATTTTAATTTCGGGCGATGTTAAATTTGAACCTGTATTTGCTACCGACACTGTTAACCATATATCGGTTGTAAAGCAGTTTAAGTATGAAAGGTCGGTCGGTTTACCGCAAAACGAGTTGATATGTGATCATAATGTGGCCTTGATAAGCTGTAACGCCGATGCAGATAAGGGTAAGCTTTTATTAACAGCAGAGATCGCTCTAAACGCAGCAGTGCTTGAAAGCTGTGAATATGAATTTATAAAGGAAGTTGAAATCAAGAGCACGAGTCAAAGATCTTATTCTCCGGTCATTATATATTATCCGTCGGCAGAGGATACTCTTTGGGAAATAGCCAAAAGATACAAGTGTACCTGTAACGATATTATGTCGGCAAATCGCCTCGAAAACGAAAGTCTCAAGGATATAAAGGTTTTACTTTTACCGCGTAAAAGATCAAAATCTGTATTTAATGCAATAATCTAAAAAAGCACCCGAAGGTGCTTTTTTCAGTTATTTAATTCCTGTTCTACTACTTCCTTGAGGTCATCATATTCCAAGGCTTTTACAAAGCTTTCAACAACCTCGCCGTTTTCGTTAAGTATTACAGTATACGGATAGGTGCCTCTACCACCCTGATCGTTGTAGTATGCTTCGTTTTCAAAGTCAACTGCAAATATCATATCTGTTTCGGGATAGTACTCGGAGATATATGCGGGTGCAGTATCCGAAACCATATATGTATGAACGGCAATTACCGTAACGCTGTCCTTATAATCTGTTGCGATCTGATCAAAATAGGGCAGCTCCTTGACACAGGGACCGCACCAGGTTCCCCAGAAGTTAACAATGGTGATCTTTCCTGTCGCCTCGGGGGTGATGACATCCCCAGAGACGCCGTCTCCTGTGAGAATACTAAGCTGTGTTCCTTCAATTTGATTTGAATTTTTTTCAGGACCGTCAAAATAATAGAAAACAGCGGCACCTATAAGAAGAACTGACAATAATACGGCAATCACAGCTTTGGTTACGATTTTGGCTGTTTTGTTTTTTGTGTCAGATACAGGTGTGTTACTTTTGTTCCTTGCGCATTTCCAATTAATAGCCTTTGTGGGACATACACCGATACACTCGCCGCAACCTATACATTCTGCATCACCGATCTTTTTGATATCCAACTTACAATGCTCAATGCATTTGTTACAGTATGTACATTTGTTGGTGTCGACCTTTACTCCGAATACAGAAATGCGGTTAAACAGGCCGTATAAAGCGCCCAGGGGACATACAAATCTGCAGAAGATCCTGAAGATAAAGACCGATCCTACAATGGTAGATACAAGCAGCAGGAACTTCCATGTAAACAGAGGTCCTATCATTTCAAGATAATGTGCATTTGCGGGATTGGAAAGAAGTCCTATACCGCCCTCAAGTGTACCTGCGGGGCATATAAATTTACAAAAGGCAGGGAAAACCGTGTCCTTGGACAAATACATTATAGGGACAATGATCACAAAGAACGCCAATACAAAATACTTTAAATAGGACAGTATTCTCGTAAAGGCAGATTTCTTGATCTTTGGTGTTTTTATCTTATACAAAAGCTCCTGTATCAATCCAAACGGACATACCCATCCGCATATCATTCTTCCGAAAAGTATGCAATACAGAAGTAATATTCCGCCAATATAGAACAATGTATTTTTGTTTCCTGAGCTTATTGCACCCTGCAGAGAGCCGATGGGACAGGCCGTTACCGCACCCGGGCAGGAATAACAGTTAAGACCCGGCATACATACAAGCTTTGTGTTTCCCTGATATATTTTGCCGGTATAAAAGCCTTGAAAATTAACATTGAATAATAGGGCTGCGTACAGCTGAACAAGTCTGCGCTTTGTCGGTCTCAGCCCCCATATTTTAAGTAAAAAGTTCTTCATATAAAAATCAACCTAATCCAATACATTCGTTACAAATATTGATCGCTTTGGTAAGAATATCGGCTGTACCGTTATTTAACGCACCGATGATTATGGCGATACAAGCAAGTACGGCAAAATTGCCGATCAACATATATTTCAAAATATTAGTATGCTTTGCATTTTCATTACCGCATCGAGCCTCCTTGGGCACCTTAGGTAAAGCTTTGATGAGCTCCGACTCCGCCTTCATGCTGCGATTGTTGGTATAGTTTACGATCAATGAGTAAATAAAAGCAGGAATGATCAAAATCACAAAATAAATAAATAGCAAAAGTATCTTGAGATTATCATTGGGGGCAAATGTATAAAATTGAGGCTGGAATATAATATATACAAATGCGATAAATGCATCAATCGAAAGTAAAATACTGATCGATTTTTGTGTATACCGAAATCTTTGTTTCTTTGCAATAGCAATTTTGGTTTCCTCGGAAGCGGCACTTAGATCCTTGACCTTATAAAGTGCTGCGAGTATATAGGAATAGTTCTTTTTAGGATTCTTTTTAACTTGCTCCGGAGCAAATAATGATATCACTGCGGTTATGACTGTCAAAGCCGAGGTGAAATATACCGGTATTGATATATAGCCAAATACTGTTGAGATGGCTTCCGGGGTGTATGTGTGATTGTTTCCGTAATATATAAACAGGGCACCAGCTGCAAAGCATATGCCTGTCAGCACAATACAGACAGCAAGCATGATTTTTAATGTAATTAATACATATTTCACCGAAAATGGACCTCCATTCTGTTTTCACTGTGATATTATAACATAATCATTTTGAATTGTAAATATTGTTGAAATAATATTATAAAAATAAATTAAGTTATGCCGAATTATATTGCAATTTATATATATATGTAGTAAAATAAACTGAATATGTCTTCGTGTAGCTAAAATCGACATATTTAAGAAAACAAGGAGATTCTGCAAATCAATGAAGAACACACAAATCGCAAAGACTATCAAGAGTATGCTTGCATACCTTATGGTGCTTACCTTCCTTTTGGGAAGTATGGCAGTGCCTGTCGCAAACGCGGCAGCTCCTGATTATACTGCATCGTATATTCAGAAGCTTGACGGTGTTAAGGTAGACTATTCTCAATATCTTGATAATTCCGTAATGTTCGAGCTGCCCGAGGGTATCGGTGATGACGAAGAGATTTCTGTTATCGTTACTCTTGACAGAGTTGACATTATGGAAGCTTACGAAAATTCTAACAAAACAATGAGCTTTACCGATTACGCAACGGTAAGTGACGACGCATCTGAGATCAGAAGAGCAAATGCTACAGACAAGGCGCAGTTCCTTGCAGACCTTGATGAGCTTGGTGTTGCCTATACCACAGGCGAGGATTATGATACCGTACTCAGCGGATTTGAGCTTTTGATAAAAGCCGGTGACTTTAAAAAGACCGCTTCAAATCTCAGTGCCGGTATGGACATCATCGTTGGTGAGGTATATGAGGCTCAGAAGACAGAGCTGGTTGAAAACGAGGTTAATGTATTTGAAACCGGTATCTTTGACAGCTCTGATTCGGGATATGACGGAACAGGAATGGTGGTTGCCGTTCTTGATACAGGTCTTGACTATAATCATACTGCATTTTCTACCGATAACTTTACATCCGAGACTCTTGGTCTTACATACGAGGATGTAGCAAAGGTAGTTGACGAGACAAAGGCAAGCGAGCTGCTTGACGGTCTTACCGCGCAGGATGTTTACATCAGCGAAAAGGTTCCTTACGGTTTTGACTATGCTGACAGTGACCCCGATCCCTATTCAACACACAATAACCACGGTACACATGTATCGGGTATTATTGTCGGTAACGACGATACCATCCGCGGTGTTGCTCCCAACGCACAGCTTGTATCTATGAAGATATTCTCTGATGTTGTGGATACATCAAGAACAGCATGGATACTTGCGGCTCTTGAGGACTGTGTCGTTCTTGGCGTTGATGTTATCAATATGTCTATCGGTACAGCCTGCGGCTTCAGTCGTGAGACTGACGAAGAGTCAGTAGGCGGTATTTACGATAAGATCCGTGATGCCGGTATTAATATGATCGTGGCGGCATCTAACAGCTATAGCTCTGCATACGGCTCCGAGGCCAACGGTAACCTCGGTCTTACATCCAACCCCGATACAGGAACAGTCGGATCCCCCTCTACATATGACGGTGTAATGTCTGTTGCTTCTATCAGCGGTACCGAAACTCCTTATCTTAAATATGGTGATACAATTATATATTTTACCGAGTCCTCCGATGCTTCAGGCGAGGAAAACGATTTCTTTAAAACATTACTTGGCGAAAAGGATTCTGTAAAGATAGATTATGTTCGTATACCCGGTGTGGGCAGATCAGCCGACTATACCGGTGTGAATGTAAAGGGAAAGATCGCTTTGGTCCGCAGAGGTCAGAATACCTTTGAAGAAAAAGCGATGATTGCACAGGAGCAGGGTGCTGCCGGTATTATCATTTATAACAATGTATCCGGTGACATAAAAATGAATGTGGGCGAGGCAGAGCTTGCTGCCTGCTCGATCTCACAGAACGACGGTGAGCTCCTTGCAAAGAAGGATAAGGGAACTCTTAAGATCTCAAAGAAGCAGACCTCAGGTCCCTTTATCTCAGACTTCTCCTCCTGGGGTCCCAGCCCCAACCTCGAGCTCAAGCCCGAGATCACCGCTCACGGCGGTAGTATTCTTTCCGCTATAACAGGCGGCAGCTATGACCGTATTTCCGGTACATCTATGGCTTGTCCCAACCTTGCGGGTGTTGTGGTTCTCCTCAGACAGTATGTTGTTGAGAACTTCCCCGAAATTGCGGATGATAACCAGAAGATCAACATAATGGTTAACTCCCTTATGATGAGTACCGCTGATATTGCTCTGGGTAAAAACGGCTTGCCTTACTCTGTAAGAAAGCAGGGTGCAGGTCTTGCCAATCTTACCAGCTCCATCAAGACTCCCGCTACCATCACAACAACCGATGCAGACGGTAATGTTATGGACAAGGCAAAGATTCAGCTTGGTGATGACCCCGAGCGTACCGGTGAATATGAGTTTAGCTTCACCGTACACAATTTTGGTAAGAAGAAGGTTACCTACAGCCTTGGTGCTATCGTTATGACCGAGGGTGTAAGCGAAACCAAGACCAATTCCGGTAAGACTACCATTACTGAGGAGTCCTACATACTTGAGGGTGCAAAATTTGAGATCGTCAAGGTTGAGGGCGGCAAAAAGAGCGGTAAGAATGTTAAGGTCGGTGCAGGTAAGGAAGCAACCGTTACCGCAAGGATCACACTTACTAAGGAAAACAAAAAGTATCTTAACGATTCCTTCGAAAACGGTATGTATGTTGAGGGCTTTATCACCCTCAAGGCAAAGTCCGGCACAAAGATAGATCTTAATGTTCCTTACCTTGCTTTCTACGGTGACTGGACCGAAGCTCCCATGTTTGACCTCACATATTATGATACCAACGCAGACGAGCTTGATGACGGTATCGATGTTGAGGACAAGGTAATGGCAGATGCATATGCCTCCAGACCCATAGGCGGCGTTAGTGAGGACTATGTAAGCTATCTTGGTTCATATTACTTCCTCCAGGATCCCGAGGATATTGCGATCTCCGCACAGAAGGAGCATGTTTCGCTTTCAAATCAGGAGGGAACAATACATTCACTGCGTTATGTTTGGGCAGGTATGCTTCGTAACGCAGCAAAGATCAACATAAGCATAACAGATTCTGTTACCGGTGATGTTATTTTCGAAAAGGAAGAAACTGATATCCGTAAGTCCTACAGTGACGGCGGTGCAATGATCTATCCTGCGAATGTTGAGCTTGAATTTGATGCTATTGACTATAACCTTGAGAACAACAGCGAGTATACCGTAAGACTTGAGGGATATCTCGATTACGGTGATGGCGGCGTTGAGACCAACAAGAATAATGTTTTTGAATTTCCTCTTGTTGCCGATTTCGAGGCTCCTACCATTACCAATGTAGAATATACATATAAATATGATAAGACATTAGAAAAGAACAGACTTTACGCCGATGTATATATCTACGATAATCACTATACAATGTCTTCACAGCTCGGATATGTAACCGAGGGTAAGGATGAAAACGACAATGTTATTCCCGAAATGAAGGCATTTGAGCAGTATATGACCCCCGTATACTCCGAGAGAAACAGCACAACAAAGGTTACTTACGAGCTTACAGATTACATATACGATATCAAAAATTACGCAACCAAAAAGAACACCTTTGTTATAACCGCATATGACTATGCGCTTAATTTCGCAACATACGAGTTTGGTCTGCCCGATAACTTTACCGAGTTTGTATTTGATGGACTTGACGAGGGTCTCACTCTCAGTCCCAATGAGGTTTATACTCTCACTCCCAGCGTTACCCCCGGTGACCAATGGGCAGAGCTTATAGAATTCTCCTCCTCCAAGCCCAGTGTTGTAAGAGTTGTTAACAACAAGCTTGTTGCTGTAGCAAGCGGTACTGCAACAATTAAGGCACAGGATCCCAATACCAACGAGAGTATTACATTTAAGGTAACCGTTCTCAAAAAGGACGACGAGGGCTATAAGCGCTTTGATAAGCCTGTCGCTGATGTCTTTACTCTTGACGGATTTAATACGATCAAGGCTTATTATATATTAGAAAATGAAGATAAGGACATAGGTGACACCGGAAGTAAGAATCAGTTTGAAGGTAAATATAACCTTGCGATGTATCCTTCTGAGTCTGTTTTACTTCAGTATTCACTTGATTCTTATTTCCCCAAGGATACCAAGGTAGCTTTTGAAAGCAGTAACGAAGAGATCGTAAAGGTTGATGCAAGCGGATGTGTTACCGCTGTTGAAGAAGGCTTTGCATCTGTAACCGTTAAGGTGCTTATGGATAACGAAAGTACCTACTATTCCGAGACCGTATCTGTAGAGGTCAAGGATCCCTATGTTACCACAGGTCCCAGCCTTACACATTATTACGGTAACGGCGGTCTGGTTGACATTCCCAAGAAGCTTTCTCTTACCGAGATCGGCTCCTTTGCGTTCTCCAACTTCAATTATGTTATGAAGACCGAGGCTGAGCTTGCTTTGGATGACAGAGAAAAGTCCAAGCAGTGGTTTATCGGTGACAGCACTATTACAAAGGTAGTTATCCCCGAGGGTGTTGAAAAGATCAACTCCTATGCCTTTGCAAACCTCACAGCACTTGAGGAGGTAGTATTCCCCTCAACTCTTGAGCATATTGATTACGGTGCATTCTATAACTGCACATCTCTTAAGAAGATCACATTCAGCTCTGATAACAATCTTAAGGTTATTAACCAGAACTGCTTTGAGAACTGTAATATAAGTGAGCTGGACCTCAGCGCAGTTTGTGTTATCTCTAACTATGCATTTGCGGGAAACCAGAATCTTAAGAAGGTTGTTCTCGGTGATACACTTATTTCTGTAGGTCAGTATGCATTTGCAGGATGTAAGAAGCTTTCTGATATAACTATCGAATCCGAAAAGGTTAAGTACGGTGCTTACGCTTTTACAGGATGTGCTTCTCTCAAGGAATTCTATGTTAACTCTTCGGTTCTTCCTGAGGGTATGTTCTATGAGTGTAAGGAAATGACCAAGGTTACCATCGGTCCCGATGTTGATGATATCGGGGTATTTGCATTCAGAGAAACACAGATCAAGGAATTTGAGATCCATAAGAAGAATAAGACCTTCAAGGTTCAGACAGCGGATCATATTCTTACCACCGACTCCAAGACCCTGGTTGCGGTTTCTCCTGTAATTAAAGGTGAGTTTACTGCTGCAACCATTAAAGCCGATAAGATCAATACTATTGCAAAGGGTGCGTTCTCCCATAACCAGAGCATTACCTCTGTAACACTTGAAAAGGTTACAAAAATTGGGGACTACGGCCTTGCTTCCAATAAAAATCTTAAAACCGTAAAGCTCGGTGAGCTTAAAGAAATAGGCAATTATGCTTTCTTTGAGGCTTCTATTTCCGAGATGCCTGCATTTACCGAAAAGACTAAGATCGGTAAATATGCATTCTCCTTCAGCAAGATAACATCTGTTACGATTCCTGACGGATTTAAGATCGAAGAGGGAACCTTCAGCGAATGCTCCGCTCTTGAGACGGTCGTTATAGGTGACGATGTTACAATAGGCGATCATGCATTCAGTACCGACAAGGATACGGCATTTAAGGTTCTCACTGGTGGCGGTTCTACCGGCGATGGTGAGGATGCTGTAGTAGAAAGAAAGTATTTCTATTATGAATTTTCTTCACCTCTTAAGAATCTTACAATAGGTAAGGATGCCAAGATCGGAGACTATGCATTCAACAACGCAGCAAGTCTTGAGACAGTAACTCTTGGCGAGGGTGCCGAGATCGGTAAGATGAGCTTCTACAATACATCAAGCTTAAAGAACATCGATCTTTCAAAGGTTAAGTCCTTTGGCGACTATGCTATATCCGGTGATGTGTATTATGCTTGTCTTGATGACAGTATGACCGTACCCGATGTTACCTCCGAGGGTATGTACCGTTATACATATCACGGTCCTCTGATCGAGTCTGCTGATATCTCCTCCGCAAAGAGTATTGGTGAGTATTCATTCTCGTACTGCAGAAATCTTGTTGATATCAAGCTTGGTGATAAGATAACCGAGATCCCCAAATATGCCTTCGCAGGATGTGCTGCACTCAAGAATATCAATCTTACCAATGTAGAGAAGATCGATGAATACGCATTTATGGAATGCGGTCTTGAAAAAATAGATATTTCCAAGTGTGAAAGCGTTGGTGATTATGGCTTTGTTTCTAACCGCCAGCTTGCAACTGTTGTACTTTGCGAAAAGGGAACAGATATAGGTGAGGGTACATTCTCATATTGCGATCCTCTTGCAACAGTAACCAACCTCAATGCATCCGAAAATATCGGTGATTACAGCTTTGCATACGATGCAATTACAGAGGTTGACCTCACTTCTGCTGTTACCATTGGTAAGAACGCATTTATGAAGGAAACACTTACCAACATCAAGGTAACTCTCGGTGAGGATATCGAGAAGATGGGTGACAATCCCTTCGCTATGTGTAAGGTTGCTCCCTTTACATCGGTAGATACCGAAAAGGTAAACGGTGTAAAGCAGGAGGTAACCGTATATGACTTTGAGTTAAGCGATAATGTTCTCGTTATTGACGGTTCTATCTACTGCAAAAAGGGTGACGGCCTTGAGCTTATAACCTTTGCGGGTAAAGAAACACAGGATGTCAATATCCACGAGGATACCATCCGTATATCCGCACTTGCCTTTGCGGGCAGCGATGTTGTTCGCGTAAAGATTCCCTTTATGGTTACCGCAATAGGTCACAAGGCGTTCTATAAGTGCGATAAGCTTGAGATGGTGCTCTTTGGAAGCCATAATGTTCCTAATTTTGAGGAAGAGTTCGATCCCATGTATTATGAGACCTTTGAGCATATTCCCGGTTCAGGCGACTATGGCACATATACCGACTACGACGGCAACGAAGTACCGATCACAGGAACAGGAATTCTTCCTTATTATATGTGGAACGCAACTGACGGTCAGTACTTTACCGTATTCTACGGTGCGAACTTTGTAGATTATGTTGGCTATGTCGAAAACAAGCCTACAATAGTTAAGCCTATAAACGGTACAGGCTACGATTCCTTTATCTGCGATCAGTATTTTGATCTCAGAATCGACGGTCCTGCCGCTCCCGACAGAACCTCAGTTGAAGCGATCAAGGCTATCAACGCTATACCCGAAAGAGTGGCTCTTGAGCATAAGGAGCTTGTAGTAAAAGCCCGTGCGGCATTTGATAAGATAGCAACAATTGAGCAGCAGGCACTTGTATCTAACTATTCAGAGCTTATCTCCGCAGAGCAGAGAATCAAGTCTCTTGAATCCGAAGCAAAGGAAGCTGAGCCAGTCGAAGCTAAGAAGAGCAACAATGTTGTTAAGATAATATTGATTATTGTAATTTCGTTTGTTGCGCTTATCGTTCTTCTTGCTGCTGTAGTTATAGTGCTTGTAGTTCTTAAAAAGAAAAGATCCTCTAAGAAGGGAGATGCAAATAGTAATGAATCTGTTAAATAAAAATGTATTAAAAGTACTTTTGATTACAGTATTTGCTGTTAGCTGTTGTCTTCTTATTGCAGGATGCTCTGATCTGAGTACTCCTTATGATATCAATAACAAAGATGGTTATACCGTTAGCGTCAAGTTTGACGCTAACGGAGGTACCTTTGGCGATAATGCATCTTTGTCGGTAATGGTCGATTCCTTTGATCCCACCGTTTCTACAGAGATCGCGCTTCTTTCCCCTGATGATCCCGCAAGAGGTGATACAAACAGCTTTGTTGCGCAGAAAAGCGAGAGCTTTCTTGTGGGATGGTACAGGGATCGTATAGATAACGGTGACGGAACCTTTAGTTACTCTGGTAAATGGGATTTTGAAAATGACAGACTTACCGTTGATCCCGAAGGGTCCTATAGTGCCGATGAACCTGTAATGACTCTGTATGCGGCATGGCAGCCCCGTTTTAAGGTTGAGTTTTATGACCTTGATTCCTCAGAGCTGCTTGATACCTATATATTTGATCCCAACTACGGTTTAGAGATCAATATACCCTTTGTCGACGAGAAAAAGGGTGAATATAAAATGTATAAGTTCCCCGAAAAGTCGGGATATACATTCAAAAATGTATATATAGACGAGGCTGCTACTCAGGCTATTGATACCACAACATATCTCCACCCCGGTGTTATCGATTATGATAACGCTGTCGTTTCCGGTGAAACGTTAAAGCTGTATGTCGAGTGGACCCAAGGCGAATGGTATTATATTTATGACGCCAAGCAGCTTAAAAAGCATGCTGATACAGATTCCAATCTTGTAATCTGCGCCGACCTTGACCTTGAAGGTAAGGGTTGGCCTGAGGATCTGCTTGATAAAGACTTCAGCGGTACTGTAATAGGAAACGGACATACTGTTTCAAATTTTGATATTGACAGTATTTACAATATCGAAGAATACGGAAATATGACCGATATTAAATTCATACTCTCGGATAACAGCGACAGCTGAGATCAGATGTATATTTGAAGGTTATATCTTGATATTATTTAAAGTTAATAAATAAATGAAAATAAAAGGAGCAAACAAAATGTCAAAGAAAATTCTTTCACTGATCCTTTGTGTTGTAATGTGCCTCGGTGCAGTAGCAACATTTGCCGGTTGTTCCGGTTCAGGCAATGATGCATTTGTTATTATGACAGAGCAGCTTGACGGACTCTTTAACCCCTTCTTCTATACATCTGCCCCCGATGGCACTATCGTGTCTATGACACAGATAGGTATGCTTGGTGCAAAGTATGTTGACGGTGAGATCGAGGTAGCATACGGCGAAAACGAAGCTGTTGTTACCAAGGATTATGAGATCGTTGAAAATGATGACGATACCGTTACATATAACTTTGTTCTTAAGAACGGCATTAAGTTCTCTGATGGTCACCCCCTGACAATGGAGGATGTGCTTTTTAACTACTATGTATATCTCGACCCTGTTTATACAGGCTCCAATACCCTTTATTCCACCGATATTCTCGGTCTTAAAGAATACAGAACCCAGACTATAGGCTCCGGCTCTGACAACAGTGATGATCAGATCACAAGCCAGGCAAGCTCCAGAGCAGAGAACCGTATTCTTGAGCTTGTAAACCTCTTCAGAAGAGAGATCGAAGCTTCCTCTACAAAGGAAGTATCCGAAGAGCAGATGAAAAACATCATTAAGAGCTATACAGTAAGCAGCGGCTACAAGAGTGCAATCTCCAACGATGCCGATTCTGTTGGCTCGGATGACCTTCTTGCTGACTACGAATATGCCCTTAAGCTTTTCAAGGAAGAGCTTGAGTCAGACTACCTTGCAGCTCAGGAATCCTATGTTGACGAGCCCTACAAGAACTTTGAAGAGTTCAAGGATCCGGTATTCTGCTTCATGTATGCTGAGGGCTATGTTGAAGCAGACTATGAGCTTGATGAAGAGGGCAAGAAGGACAAGACACAGATCAAGACCCTTACTCCCGCATATCCTTCCTCCATCAAGTCCAAGCAGGACGCTATTGACTATATCTACAGCGACAAGGTTTCCTGTAAGCTTGATGAGATCCTTATGTATTGGGGTACAGCAAATACTCTCAGAACCGAGTATGCCGCAAAGGCAAGAGAGGTTATTCTTAACGAAAAGTCCTCTGACGGCGGCGAGCTTGCAGTTCCCAACATTTCCGGTATCGTTTCTCTCGGACACACCGAGGCTGCAGGCACTACTATTACCGTAAACGGAACAGATTATAAGATCGCATCCGCTCATAACGATGACGGTACAGTTTCAAACGCAGACGAATACGATGTTCTTTCCATTACCATTGACGGTGTAGACCCCAAGGCTATCTGGAACTTCTCCATCACTATTGCTCCTCAGCATTACTACGGTGAGGGCAGCAAGGTTGGCGTTGATATTGCTAACAATAAGTTTGGTGTTGAGTTTGCAAGCTTTGAGTTTATGACCGATATCATTCAGTCTGTAAGAAACATCAAGATCCCTATGGGTGCAGGTGCTTATAAGGCAACCAACAGCAAGAACGGTGATCCCTCCGAGTCTGACTTCTATATGAACAATGTCGTTTATTTCAAGGCAAACGAAAACTTCAATACAGTCGGTGCAGAGATTGAAAACGCAAAGATCGAAAAGATCAGATATCAGGTAGTAAGCTCTCAGAACGCAATTGCAAGCCTTGAGAACGGTAGCGTTCACTACATTTCTCCCGCGCTTACTACAGACAATTACGAAAAGCTCACAAAGCTTGAATCCAAGGGTATGGTAACTCTTACCACCTCTCAGCTCGGTTACGGTTATATCGGTATCAACTCCGCTAAGGTAAATGATATCAACCTCCGTAAGGCTATTATGTGTGCTATGAACACATCCCTTGCTCTTGACTACTACCGTGCAGGTACTGCAGAGCAGATCTACTGGCCTATGTCCAAGGTAAGCTGGGCTTATCCTAAGGGAGCAGATGCAACCGATAACGGCTGTGATTATCCTCCCCTTGGTGCTTGGAGCGATGAGATCGCTATAAGCAATATTGAAAAGTATATGGAAGAGGCAGGCGTAAGCGCAGGTGACGGTGCTCTTAAGGTCAAGTTTACCATTGCAGGCTCCAGCCTTCAGGATCATCCTACCTACAAGGTATTCAGAGATGCAGCTACACTTCTTAACAGTCTTGGTTGGGAAGTAGAGGTTGTATGTGATACTCAGGCTCTTACCAAGATCAACACCGGTGCCCTTGAGGTTTGGGCAGCTGCTTGGTCCTCCGCTCTTGACCCTGACCTTTATCAGGTATATCACAAGGATTCTACCGCTACAAGCACACTTGCCTGGGGTTATAACTATCTTAAGAACAGCGGTACCGACGAAGAGCTTGATATTCTTGACGAGCTCAGCGAGCTTATCGATGAAGCACGCGAAACCAACGATCAGGAGGAGCGTTCCGAGCTTTATATGGAAGCTATGGAGCTTATTCTCGACCTTGCAATCGAGCTTCCCGTATACCAGAGAAGTGTACTCTATTCTTATAACTCCAAGGTTATCAACAGTGACTCTGTTCCTACCGAGGTAAATCCCTATTCCTCTCCTCTTGACAGAATCTGGGAGATTGAATTTGCTGGTTAATATCGGAGAATACAATGTTTAAATATATAATTAAAAGACTTTTAATGTCAGTCTTTATTCTCCTTGGCGTTTCGATGATAATATACTTCCTTATCAGATTGATGCCCGTCGATTTTGTTCAATCCAAGATCGACGCCATCAATCAGGGCGGTGCTACGGTAAGCGAAGAAACAGTAAATGCCATGTATGAGATATACGGACTGGGTGATAACAGCTTTATAGGTATCCTTAAGGGATATTTTGGTTGGCTGTGGGCCCTTGTCAGACTCGATCTCGGCACAAGCTTTGTATACGGTATTCCCGTTGCCCGTGTTATATTTGAGCATATGGGTATCTCCTTTGCAGTTGCTTTGATTGCTACGATATTTGAGTTTTTGATTGCAATACCTCTTGGTATTACTGCAGCTACACATCAGTACAGTTTCCGTGATTATCTGGTAACAGTACTTGTAATGATCGGTATTTCATTGCCCTCATTCTTCTTTGGTAATATGCTCAAGGATGTATTGGCGTTGAAATTTGGATGGTTCCCGGCATCTGGACTTGTAGATGCCACCGTTTCTAACGCAGGTATTATGCTTCTTGTTGACTATCTTAAGCATATGTTTATTCCTATACTTACAATCGTTATTCTCAGTATAGGTGCCCGTATGCGTATGACAAGAACCAATATGCTTGAGGTTATGAACTCTGATTATATCAGAACAGCCCGCGCCAAGGGTCTTAAGGAAAGTGTAGTAATCAACAAGCATGCTTTCCGTAACACTCTTATTCCCTTGGTAACATCCCTTGCGGGATTGCTTCCTTCATTGTTCTCGGGTGCTATTATCACCGAGCAGGTGTTTGACCTTCCCGGTATTGGTAATATTGCGCTTGATGCAATGAACCGAGGCGACATCCCCTTTATAATGGGTTACAATATGTTCCTTGCACTTCTCAGTGTTATAGGCGTACTGCTTGCTGACCTTATGTACGGAATTGTCGACCCCAGAGTTAAATTGGATTAAGGAGGCAGACGATGTCAGACAATATCAAAAATATTGATGCAGAAACAGAAGATACCGAGCTGCCTCTTGATAAAAATGTTCGGCTTATGTCTCCTACCCGAATGGTATTACGCAGATTTTTCCGTTCAAAGCTTAGTATTGTAGGTCTTATAATGGTTATAGGACTCTTTATATTCAGCTTTGTCGGTCCTCTTGTGTACACCCAATGGGGAGAGATCGAGCTTGACGAAAGCGGAACAACAGAATATTCTGTCAGCGAGACTACATATACGGTTGACGGACAAACCTACACCTTAAGGCAAACTACCGAGCAAGCGATCAAGGATAATCAGCTTGCACCTCCTTCGGCTGAGCATATTCTCGGAACCGATAATGAGGGCTATGATGTCTTTGTGCGTTTGATGTACGGCGGCAGAATTTCACTTATTGTAAGCTTTATTGCGGTGTTTCTGATTACATTCTTCGGTGTAATTATGGGTGGTATTGCAGGTTACTTTGGCGGTGTTATTGATAACATCATTATGAGACTTTGCGATGTTCTCATTTGTCTGCCGGGTATCCCGATACTTTTGATAATCAGTACAATTCTTGATTCATCAGAAATTGATGCCAAATACCGTATCTATTTACTTATGATCTATCTTACCTTTATATCCTGGCCGGGAACAGCAAGATTGGTAAGAGGACAGATCCTTTCTTTACGCGAGCAGGAGTATATGGTAGCTGCAGAAGCTATGGGTTACTCCACCTTCAGAAAGATCTTTAAGCACCTTGTTCCCAATGTAATGCCCCAGCTTATTGTTTCAATGAGCTTAAGCCTTGGTAGTATGATCCTGTACGAGGCTACACTTTCATACCTCAACCTCGGTGTTAAGGCTCCCTATGCTGCCTGGGGTACAATGATCAATATTATTTCAACAAATCAGGATGTTCTCCAGAACCACCTTCTTGTATGGGTACCTGCCGGTGTATGTATTGTCATTGCCGTGCTTGGATTTAACTTTATAGGTGACGGTCTGCGAGATGCTCTTGACCCGAAAGCGAGGCGATAAATAATGGCAAATAATTATCTTTCGGGAAAAGAGATCAGAGCCATCGCCAAGGAAAACAAAAAGGTGATGAAGCGCCTTGAGGCATATAAATACCGCAAGTGTGATGAGTCCGAATATATAACCGAAATGAAGAACGACGAAAATATCCTTGAGATAGACGCTCTTCATACCTACTTCTTTACCGAGCAGGGTGTAGTTAAGGCTGTCAACGGTGTATCCTTTGATATTCCCAAGAATGCAACTGTAGGTGTTGTAGGTGAGTCGGGCTGCGGTAAATCGGTAACCAGTATGTCTGTTATGAGGCTTTTACAGGCTCCCACGGGACAGATATATTCGGGAGAGATCAGATTTAAGTCCAAGGACAAAGAGGGTAACGAAAAGGTTTACGACATAGCAAAGATGCCTATGCGTGATATCTTTAAGATCAGAGGTAACGAGATCGCTATGATCTTCCAGGAGCCTATGACCTCTCTCAATCCTGTATTTACCATCGGTCAGCAGCTTGATGAGGTTACATTTATACATGATCACTCTGCGTCCAAGGCAGATGCAAGAGCAAAATCTATCGAGATGCTCAATCTTGTGGGTATAGCAATGCCCGAGCGTGTGTACAATGCATTCCCCCACGAGCTTTCCGGTGGTATGCGTCAGCGTGTTATGATAGCTATGGCTCTTGCGTGTAACCCCAGACTTATTATAGCCGATGAGCCTACAACCGCTCTTGATGTTACTATCCAGGCGCAGATTCTTGACCTGCTCCGCGATCTTAAGACAAAAATAGACGGCTCTATAATGCTTATCACCCATGACCTTGGTATCATTGCAGAAATGGCAGATTATGTTGTTGTTATGTATGCAGGCAAGGTTATAGAAAAGGGAACAGTACAGGAGATATTCTATAATCCCATGCATCCCTATACCATAGGCTTGCAGAAATCCAAGCCTACCCTTGAATCAAGCAGCGATGTGCTTTATAACATCCCCGGCAATGTTCCCAACCCCATAAATATGCCGGATCACTGCTATTTCAAGGAAAGATGCTCAAGGTGTATCGGCAAGTGTTCGGGCGAATATCCCGGAATGATACAGGTAAGCCCTACACACTTTGTTGCGTGTCATCTTTATGAGGAGGATCAAACTAATGGCTGACAATAAAATAATTGAAACCTTTGATCCCGAAAACATACTTGAGGTTCATAACCTTCGCAAGTGTTTTCCTCTTAAGAAGACCCTTACCGGTAAGGTAACTAGAGAGCTAATTGCGGTTGATGATGTATCCTTTGGATTAAAAGCAGGTGAGACCTTAGGTATAGTAGGTGAGTCAGGATGCGGTAAGACCACACTTGGCAGAGCTATCCTTAAGCTCCATCAGCCCACAAGCGGTCGCATTATATTTGAGGGTCAGGATATTACCGACTTTAAATCCTCACAGATGCGTGAGATCAGAAAGAAGATGCAGATCATCTTCCAGGATCCCTATTCGTCACTTCCTCCCAGAAGTACAGTAGGCGGTATTCTTTCCGAGCCTGTAACGGTACATAACATTGTACCCAAGTCACAGGTAAAGGAATATGTACTTGATCTTATGGATAAGTGCGGTCTTCGTGATTATTATTACGAAAGATATCCCCACGAGTTTTCGGGCGGACAGAGACAGCGTATCTGTATAGCAAGAGCGCTTTCGGTAAATCCCAAGCTTGTTGTATGCGACGAGCCTGTTTCGGCACTTGATGTGTCTATCCAGGCGCAGATCATAAATCTGCTTAAAAAGCTTCAGCAGAATATGAATCTTACATATATATTCATTTCCCATGATCTGTCTGTTGTTAAGTTTATTTCGGATAAGATCGGTGTAATGTATCTCGGTTCAATGGTTGAGTACGGTGCAAAGGCTGATATATTCTCCAATCCTCTCCATCCTTATACTCAGGCGTTATTTTCTGCGATACCTCATCCCGACCCTGATGTAAAGATGAACCGTATTATACTTAAGGGTGATATTCCTTCACCTGCAAATCCTCCCAAGGGCTGCCGCTTCCACACCAGATGTCCTTATGCTAAGGATATTTGTAAGGAGGTAACACCCGAATTTAAGGATTACGGCAACGGACACTGTGCTGCTTGCCACCTTCTTGATGAATAATGAGCGATAAGAAAAACAAAAAGAAAAAAGAAAAAATAACCTATATTGACGATGGCAGAACGATTTCCGACATGTCGGGTGTCAAAAGCAATCTTGATTGGACCCGCAAGGGAACAACCTCAAGCTTTGGTGATATCTGGAGAACATATTGGAGCGCTGTAAGAATGATGATCAAGCCGATGCTTGTCACAATTGCATTTTTGTGCGTTGCTTTTTTGATCGTTACTTTTATATTCTGGCTGATGTTGATAAAATAAAAACTATTAGGAGAACACATGGAAAACAAATTTTTAACAGAATCCGTTGGCGGATCTGTAATGAAGAGTAAGAAAAATAGAATTTATCTTATCTCTGCAGTTGTTGTCATCCTTGTTGCTATGATTTTGACCTTTTCCGCCTGTAAAGGTGGGAAGGGATCTGCAGGTGTCGAGCTTACCGGCGATCCTGCATCATATTCCGTTACCGTAAAAACTGTCGGCGGTATGGCAATGTCCGAGATAGATGTATATATCTATCTTGATGATACTCTTGAGGATATGCATGATTATGCAAAGACCGATGAGAATGGAACCGTAACCTTTAATATGCCCGAGTATGATAACTATGCTATCGTGCTTTCAGGTGTAAAAAAGGGTTACGATGTTGCCGCAAGCTATAAATTTGATGATAAGAACGCGGTGATCGAGCTCACATCCTCACTCATAACCGACGAGGATATTTCTACCGCTAAGCTTGATGTTGGCAGTGTAATGTATGATTTCACTCTTATGAAGCCTGATGAAACCGAGATTACTCTCTCTGAGGTTTTAAAAGAAAAGGATATGGTACTTCTCAACTTCTGGTATACAACCTGTTCCTGGTGTGTAGAAGAGTTTCCTATTATGAATGAGGTATATGAGGAGTATAAGGACAGAATCGAAATCATTGCTGTTGACCCCATGGATGACACTAACGCAGTTAAGACATTCCAGGCTCAGTATGGATTAAACTTCCCTATGGCAGCATGTTCTGCCTCCTGGGCTAATGTCTTCCCTATAGAAGGATACCCTACATCTGTTATCATAGACCGTTACGGTGTTATCTGTCTTATAGAGTCGGGTGCTATTACAAGCAAGACACCTTTCATCTCTACCTTTGAACATTTTACCGGTGATGATTATGAGCAGAAGCTTTTTATGGGCGGTGTATCTGATCTTGTTACAAGGATCAAGCCAACTGTAGAGATGGCTTCTTCCGAAGAAATTGCAGCTATAATCAATCAGGGCGATATCAATGTAACATACAGACCCGAAACCGATGAAGATTCTGCAGAGTATTCCTGGCCCTTTATCGAGGGTGAAAAGCTCGGACAGAGCTGTGTATATGCTTCTAACATTGACATTGACGATTCCTTTGCCATTATGTATTGTGATGTAGAGCTCAAGGCAGGTCAGGCTCTTGGATTGGATTTTCTTGCTTCATCCGAGCAGGGCTGCGATGTTCTTTATGTAATTGTAGATGACGAGGATGTATTCCAGATCTCGGGTGTATCTGAAACCGAACAATGGCAGTCTTGTTATCCTGTTGTTGCCGAAAAGGATGGCACATACGAGGTTGCTCTTTGCTACCTTAAGGACAGCGACGGTGCAGAAGGTGAGGATACCGTATATATTGACAATATGAGAATTGTTGATGTTTCGGCTATAGATGTTGATACATATCTTCCCAGAAATGCAGCAGTCACCGAGGACGGCGAAAACTATGAGTACGCCACCGTTGTATATAATGAAAGCGACGGATATTATCATGTTGGTACTGCAAACGGTCCCCTCCTTCTTGCCGATCTTATGAATTATACTCAGTTCAGTGAAGAAGAGACTCTGCAGGAGATCGTTACAAGCGGTAGTGCCGATAAGGACGGCATAAGCCTCTACAACAAGGTAGAGGAGGGTGGAGCAGGTATGGTTAAGTACTTCTCATACGCCTCTAACTCTACTCTTAACGGTGTTTGCACAGTTAACAAGGAGCTTGCCGAAATGCTTAAGCAGGTAGCTGACATTGCTGGCTTTAGCGAAGACGAAAATGAGTGGCTCAAGATCTGTAAGTATTTCAAGGCTTACGGTAAGGGAACAGCTCAGCTTGAGGATCCCATCAAGGGTCTTGCACCCTTCTGTGCCTACAAGACCACTCTCGGCAAGAATGTTCCCACAAACTATTTCTACTACAACAGAGCTATCATACCCAGAGGTCTTTTCTCTGAGTTTATACCCGCTCAGTCGGGTGTGTACCGTTTCACCTCCAAGAGCGATTATAAGGACGGTATCGATGCATGGGTATTTGACGAAAACGGTGTTAATATCTATACATACGAGCATGAGGAAAGACTTTACACTGATGATATAAACTGCTCTATGGTATATTATATGGAAGCAGGTAAGCCCTATTATATCAATATGGCTTTCTGGGATATTTACGCAACAGGATATATCTACTACGATGTTGAATATCTCGGTGCTTCGGTTAATCTTTTCCGCACCTGTGCTCCCGGTTACTTCACCTATGACAGTGATGCAACAGGAAGTCAGATCTATGATATCATTTCCGGCGGTATCGAGCCTGTACTTAAGAACGGTAAGTATTACGAATCTGAGGATAACAGCTTAATTTATGCTGACTTCACATATCCTACAAGAGTATTCGGTCACTCTATCGTTGAAATGATCGACCTTGGCGGCTTTGATTTCTCCAAGTCAGAAACAGATGGCGAAATTCTTGCTTACCTCAAGCAGAACGACAACGATCCCGAAAAGACCAGAGAGTACTTAAAGAAGCTTTGGGGCGAGGATTATGATGCCAATGCTGATATTTATGAGCTCGAGGATGTTCTTAACGGCATATATCACGGTTCGGGTCCCGATCTTACAGAAGAGATCAGAGCCTATGTTAACAAGGTTGACAAATCCGGCAAGGCTGAGCTTGAAGGCTGTGTTGTTGTCGACGAGAGACTTGCCGAGATACTTCAGCTTCTTATGAACAAGTATACATTTGAAGATGTTGAAAACTCTTGGATCAAGCTTTGTTACTACTATGACTATCTTGGTCCTGCAAAATAATCGGAGATAATAATATGATGACTATGAGACGCATTACAGCAGTGGCCCTTGCAGTGATCTGCCTGGCCACACTGCTGGTCGCTTGTAGCGGTGGCGACAAAGAATATACCGTAACCGTTAAGGATTACCTTGGAAATCCCTATACCGGTATTGTAGTTGAGTTCAAGCAGGACGGCAATAAGGTCGCAATGCAGAGCTGCAATGAAGAGGGTATTGCAAAAAAGACCCTTGCATCCGGTAAATATGATATTGAGCTTAAATTTAGTGATGATGAAGCCTCATATCACTATGACAAGGATATCGTCGCTACCTCCCGTGACAATAATATAGATGTTATTCTTTCAAGAGTTGTTTCGGGCGAGCCCAAATCTTATTTTGCGGTAGACGGTGATTATGATATCTATACTGTTGCGGCAGGCTGTACCTATCTTGAGCTTTCGGAGGGCAAAAACTATGTTATCTTTGTTCCTACCGAAGCAGGAACCTACGAGTTTTCTGTTGTCGACGGTGCTGATGCTGCAATAGGATACTACGGTGCACCTCATTATATTCAGGAAATTAATAACGCAGAGGTTGTTGATAACAAGTTTACTATTTCTGTTACTCAGGGTATGATCGGTACAACCGAGGGCGGTACCTCCTCCTATGTTATAGGCTTGGATAAGGGTGACGCTGATAACTGTGTTCTCGGTATCGAGAGAATCGGTGATCCTGCTTGGTCTATAGAGGATGAGCCTTGGGATGTCTACACCGAAACAGTAGAGCTTAATCAGTACACTCTTCCCGAGGGCTATAGCCTTGGTGAGTTTGATCTGACCGAAAGCTCTGATAAATATAATCTTGTATTCAATGATAATGACGGATTCTATCATCTTGACAGCACAGACGGTCCTCTTGTGCTTGTAAGACTTGCCGAGGATACTGATTATATTGCTTGCTTTGCTACAATGCTTGACCGTTCAGGCGTAACAAAGTATTACTTTGATGAAAACGATGAGTTTGTTAAGAAGGAAAGCTATTCCGAGTGTCTCTTGAAGTATATTGAATATGTTGACGAGGATGAGGGTGTATATCCTCTTACCGAAGACCTTAAGTACATTATTCAGTCAAGAGGCGAATATGTCGGCTGGTGGGATATTGACAGCAATGGTTATATATTTAAGGATTTAAACGGCAATAAGATCAAGGATATCAACCCTGATATCGCTTGGCTTATGATGTGCTGTTATATTGAGAAATAAGGTATTATATGATAAAAAGAATTATCAATTTATTTCTTGTGTTTTCTTTACTTTTCGGTGTCGCAGGCTGCACATTGCAGTCTGCATCCGAAAGGGAATACAAAATTACCGTTATTACCGAAGGCGGAATGCCTTTTAGCTCCGTGCCTGTTATTGTATATAGCGGAACGGATAAGAATGATCTTGTATGGAGAGCTGAAACCGATTCTCAAGGTAGTATAACCTTTACAGCAAAAGTATCTGACGATTATATTGCTGTGGTCGAAGATATACCTCAAGGTTATGACAATAAGGAATATTATTCTGTTGAATCGTATGAGACAGTAATTACCCCTGAGATTCTTCTTGAAGAGAAGGTAGACCTTACGGGTATCAGCTATGACTTAGGAGACATTATCCACGATTTCACAGTATGTGATGCCGAGGGTAATGAGCATAAACTTTCCGATATCTTAAAGGATAAGAAGATGGTAATGCTCAATTTCTGGTATCTTAACTGTATGCCGTGTAAGATGGAATTTCCTTATCTTGAAGAAGCATATCAGCAATACAATGACAAACTTGAGGTTATTGCGTTGAATCCCGTAGACGGCACCAATGCAACCGTATCGGCATTCGCTGATGAAATGGGACTCAGCTTTCCTATGTCTGTGTGCGACCCCATATGGGAGAGTGCTATGCAGTTAAGCGCTTATCCCACTACCGTGATCATAGACCGTTACGGTATGATCGGTATGATCCATAAAGGATACATTACAGAGACAGATACCTTCAATGACATTTTTGAATATTTCACCTCTGACGGTTATGTACAGTCTACTGTAAAAAATATAAGTGATATTTCACAGAAAGAAGGAGAATAAAATGAAAACATTCAACAAGCTTTTCTGCATCGTTCTTGCACTTTGCTTTATGCTCAGCTTCGCTGCATGTACTGCAAATGTTGTAGAGAATAATGAAGAAGACCCTACCCCTAACAATGATGTTGCAGAATCAGAAAACAATGCAGCTGATGATACCGCATCTGCAGGCTTTAAAGTAACCGTTGTAGACGAAAGCGGTGCACCTGTTGAAGGTGTAATGCTTCAGATCTGTAAGGAGAACTGTATTCCTGCCTCAACCGATGCTGAGGGCATTGCGACCTTTAATATTGAGGCAAGTGCTGAGCATAAGCTTTCTGTTCTCACACTCCCCGAGGGTTATGAGTATAACGGAGAAGCCGAGATCTATCTTGAAGACGGTATGACCGAAACAACCGTTACTGTAACAAAGGTGGCATAATTATGAAGAACACCGTAAATAAAAAGGCGTTCAGCCTTGGCGGCATAGGGATCATACTTATTACTGCACTTATGCTTTCCTTAGCTCTCGGACTTAACGGCTGTAAGGCACCTAAGCAAACTGTCGAAGGCGATGAGACAGCTGATGTAAGCGGTGAAGCGGTGGTAGAAACAGCTGATATCACTGAAGAAGCAGTAGACCAAACCGAGGAACTTCCCGCTGATACATCCGATGATACTACCGAAGCTCCTGTTACTCAGGACACCACAGAGGCTGATGTTACAACCAATGTAACTAATCCCGGCGGTACTGTTATAACCGGTGCAGGCAGTGCATCCGAGCCTTATCTCGAGATTCCCAATGAGGATATGACTGTAACTACAGTTAGTATTCCCGCAAGATCTGAGCTTTATTACGATATATACCGTGTTGGCGGTATGTACCTCACCGTTAACGATCCTGACGCGTATATTATTTGTGATAACCTCCAGTATGACGCTGTAAACGGTCAGATATATATGCAGGTTCCTAACGCTCTTGCCAGTGATTCTATTAGTTTCCGTGTTGGTAACTACAGTAATACAGCCAAGTCATTTACTTTGATTTTCACTAGTCCTCTTGGCAGCTATCAGAACCCCGCTGTAGTAGACGGCTTGTCCGAGGGCTTTAATGTATCGTTGGAAGAAGGTAATGAGACCGGCTTCTACTTCAAGCACTATGCTACGCAGAACGGTGTTATCCGTTTTTATATGCAGGCTTCTGTAGACAGCATATTCATTGTAACTAACAACAGAAACTCTGCTCAGAGAACCTCTGATTCTGACGCTGCAACTGATGCTAACGGTAATGAATATGTTGAGATTGAGGTTAATCAGGGTGATGAGCTTCTCATCAATGTTGGTGCTATGCCCAACAAGAGAGGTAAATATCCTGCTGTTGAAATATACTGGAATGGTATATATAATTAATTAAAAAGGAGTATTCATATGAAAAAAATAACAAGAAACATACTCAGCGTAATACTGATTGTTTCTGTACTTACTCTCCCTTTGACGTCATTTGCTGATGATCCTATGCTCGGTGCTTATGATAATCCTTATTTTTTAAGTACTGCAAGCACTCACTTTACTGTTAATGTGGATGCTGAGTCCGAGGTATGGGTTAAGGTTGATGATTGTATAGGCTCCACACTTAATGTTATTAAGGCTACCACTGATGATTATATGATAATGTATTGCAGACAGCCTCATGTGCCTGAAACTACATCAGGGAAAAACACTCTTTCCTTAGTAATGGTTAGTGGTGCCGATATGTTTAATATTTATAATCCCGGTACTACTTCCGTTGAGCTTCAGCTTGAGCTTATCGGAGGCAGCGGAATTATTGAGCAGGGAACTGTTGAAAATCCTGAGCTTGTTACAATGTCTACCAATATGTTTGGTGGTGTTGGTGCATCGTTAACTAAGGAGCTTGCAGCCTCAAATGAAGGTTATTATTATAAAACTATAGCTCCTGCCGATGGTATTATAACTGTTTCAATAAGTGCGTATGATGCAGATTACAACAATGTTGGTTGGACATACTTTGTAAATAACGAAACAAAGGGTGTCTACGGTGATACACATTGGTCTGATGAAGAAGAGCCCGTTTACTATGAATCTGTAGAAGTAAGTAAGGATGATGTTGTTATAGCATTTGCTGCAACATACGATCCTGATAACCGGTGGACCAACCCCGCAGGCACAGTATCTGTTAACTTTAACTTTGATGCTGTAGGTTCCAGCAACAACCCTGAAACCATCGAAGCGGGTGATCATACAGTTTCTGTTGAGGCAAGCTCCCAGGGTCATCACTATATATGGACTGCTACAGAGGCGGGTACTGCTACAGTTATCATGTCTGAGGGTAATGCTAACGGTTGGCAGTATAGTGTTAATGTAGAACGTGTCGATGAAAGCTATGTTTATGGCGATACTCATTGGTGTAACGATGATCCTGTAGTTTCGAGTGAATCCTTTGAGGTTGTAGCCGGAGACAGCTTAAGGATTTTTGTTAACACATACAATCCCAACAATGAATTTGTTGCTCCTGCAGGTAACGTTAACTGGACACTTTCCTTTACTGCAGGTGAAGGTGATGGTGGCAACACAACACCCGAACCCGAACCCGAACCTGAGCCTGAACCCGAGCCCGATGTTCCTGCAAACACATACGAAAACAGTGATGTAGCTATTACTCTTGGCACCAAAGATTATCCTCTTCTTGAAGGTTACGACTATACAATATTTGCATTTGAGCCTTCTGATATCGGTAAGTATACATTTACTTCCACAAATGCACTTATCGGTATTGTAAGCTATAACGGTATGTGGGTAAGTACAGAGCCTACTGCTGAAATAATTAATTCCAATACTGCATACTGGGAATGTAACGGTGTTGGTCAGGCTATATGGCTTGCTGCAAAGTATAATCCCGTTACAAGAGCTATCGACGATGGCTCAAGTGTTTCAATTACCGTAACCCGCGAGGATCTTGTTATTGACACAATTCCTTGGACTACATATGTTAATACTCACAAGCCTGTTCCGTTTACATTTAACGGTGATGCAGATGCTCTTGAACCTGTAGAGGTATTTGACGATTACGTTAATGTGCCTGTGAAGGGTAGTGATGGTTATTATCACCTTGATTCTGCTACAGGTCCTATTCTTTACGTTGACCTTGACGATGCTATGATGAATCTTGTTGATGCAACAAGTTACGGTCAGGTTAAGGATATCATAATGGACGGTGACAAGATCGTTTCCAAGATCGATTATAACTCCGCTCTTATAGAATATTCTGAGTGTGCAGATGCTACACTCTGCCTCTATCCCCTTACCGACGACCTTATCGCTATATACAAGGGTACAGGTCATTTCCAGACTTGGTACGGTGAAGATGGTTTCCTTGGTACCACAACCGATGACGCTTATCTCTTTGCTTGTTATTTCATCAATGACGGCAGCGTAAATAACAACAATAATAACAATAACGGTGGCAACAAGGTACCCACAGGAGGTCAGTCTTTTGGCAGCGGTACCACTACAAACGGCAAGCCCATAGGTTCCGGCAATACTGTAACCGGCACTCAGGTTGGAAAGCCTGTTGTTGGTGCAGCGCAGACCTTCGACCCTATTGCTATTAATGTAGCGGCTTTGGTTATCTCCGGTCTTGGTATTGCTGTTACAACCCGTAAGAAGAGATCCTGATTATTTGATGTAATAAAGCTATTAATATAAAAGGTGTATATTTTATACACCTTTTATATAAATTTTATTGATATTTTTTCAAAAAACTATTTACATTTCATTAACTGTATAGTATACTATTGTTATAAATCATTTGAGGAGGTTTATTATGGAACTTGCAGCTTGGGCTATTGGAGCAGTAATCGCTTTAATTATGTGTATACCTTTATTCTTAACTTACATTGCAGTTTATGTACTTGAGGGTATTGCTTTCACTAAGCTATCTAAGATTAAGCCTGTTAAAAATATGTGTCTCGTATGGATTCCTTCGTATGTTGAGTATATTGGTAAAAAATATATTATGTCTCAATTTTCGGATGAAGCCGATTACCATATTTTCGGTAGATCTATTGTTTTCAAAAACAGACTTACACCCTTCTGGATATACTTTGTTTTACAGATCGTTATATTGGCTATGAGCTTGATCGTATCTTTGTTAGGCGCGATACCGATTCTTGGAATCATATTATTTGTTATATATCTTGTAATATCTGTTCCTTCTATGGTTGTTCTCACTATCATAGAATATGGATATTTCCGTGATATGCTTAATTATTTCCGACCCGGAAATACCGGCAATGTTACAACAGCTGTTTTGGTTACAATTGCTAACATCGTAACTAATAGACTTGTTGGTGCTATTTATCTCATAGTTCTTTCTAAAAAGGCATCCAATGTTGTTGTTCTTGATGCCGAAGAGGAAATTTAATAGTATATAATTGATCTTATTTATAATGCAAGGTGTATGGGATATTCCATACACCTTATTATTTTTATATTTAATCTTGAAATTACTACAAAAATGTTGTATGATATTATAAATAAGTAAAATATTCAAGGAGTAATACCGATGGAAAAAAAGAAGGTTATATCTATAATCATAATTTGTGTTCTCGCGGCATTTATTGCGGGATCTGTATTATACTTTACTGTTTTTAAACAGGATGATACAAGTAAGTATGATATATTAAACGATGTAGCTACCAAGGAGTACAGTATCAATATCAAGACGGCAGGCAATATGCTGTTGTCGGATATCGATGTATTTGTATACTTTGATGATACCTACGATAAGCTTATCGATTACAAAAAGACGGATAAGAACGGTAATGCTGTATTTACCATTCCGCAGTACGATAAGTATGTTGTTGTAGTTTCCGGAATTCCTGAGGGCTATGATGTTGCCGATCACTATTCCTTTAACGGTGATATGACCGAAATAACAGTTACATCAAAGCTTATTGAAGGAAAGAATATCTATGATGGCTCATTTGCTATAGGCAATGTAATGTACGATTGGTCTCTTAATACAAGCGACGGTAAAGAGATCAGCATTTCTGAACTTCTTTCGGATAAGAAGATGCTTGTCATCGATTTTTGGTATAAAGAAGCCCACAGTATTGAGCAGTTAAATCTTCTCAACGATCTTTACAACCAATACAGTGACAGCGTAGAGGTATTAGCTTTAAATCCTGTAAATACCGACGAAGAAATATCAGGCTTTAAAGTTGAAAACTCTCTTAATAAGTTTATGGAAAACAATACTGAAGCTATTGATACCGACAATGATACATTAAACATTATAGACGAGACTTCTTTGAATATTCATATGGCAAGCTGCTCTCGTAGAATATCCGCATTATTCGGTGTTTCAAGATGTCCCTCGATCGTGATCATTGACAGATACGGAGTTGTATCGATGATCGAGGTCGGCACTGTTTACTCCGCTGATCAGTTAACCAAGGTATTTGATCACTATACAGCCGAGGAATATACTCAGAAAATATACCGTAACGGTATAACCGATTTTGTTTCTCAAGCTATGCCTTCGCCCAAGGTACTTGAGGTTGTTGCAAAGGATAAGGATAATGTAAAGATACCCGGTGTCGAAATTAAGTACACCTCGGGTGAGATTACCTATACAGCAATTACCGACGAAGCCGGTGTAGCAAGATTTGATGTCACCACCAAATTAAATGATACCCTTACCGTCCTTAACTGTCCTTCGGAATATAAGTACTCAGGTGCAGCCGAGATCATTCTTTCCGATGATATGTTTACTTATAATATCCTGTTTACAAAAGCACAGTAAAAACCAAAGCCGAGGATAAAACCTCGGCTTTAATTATTGTGTCAGCATATTTTCGATAAATATACCGTAGCCTCTTTCAGGATCATCTACAAATACATGTGTAACAGCTCCAACCAACTTGTCATTCTGAATTATCGGACTACCTGACATTCCTTGTACTATACCGCCTGTTTTACACATAAGATCATCATCTGTAACCCTTATCACAAAATTTTTGGTACTGTCCTTAGTGTTGTTTATTTTCTCTATTGTGATCTCATATTGGCAAATAATATTGTTGTCAAGTGTACATAATATAGATGCAGGGCCCTCGCAGACATTATCCTTTGAAGCAATTACGGCAGTATTGCCAAGATCGGATATATCATTGAATTTTCCAAACACACCCGAAATTGTATTTTTTGATAGATTTCCGTTTTTATCGGTCAGTATTCCTATAAGCTGTCCGGGATGTCCTGATATACTTTCCTGTACCCCTGTCAAGGTTACATCGGTCGTTATACCGTTACGCATTGTCATAAGCTCTCCTGTGTCCGCATCACAAACACCGTGTCCAAGACCCGCAAAGCTTCCGTTATCTTCAACATAGGTTACCGTACCTATACCCGAGGTGCCGTCCTTTAGCCACAACCCGATCTTGTAGATACCCTCGCTCAAGGAACGTACGGGAGTAATTGTGCTTTCCATTTGTCTACCGCTTCGTGTAAATACTATCTCCAAAGGCTTACCCTCGGATATTTTCAGGCTGTCAAGAATATCATTTACATTTGATACCGTCTTTGAATCAAATTTTGTAATTATATCACCTTTTTTGATCCCCGCAATATCTCCCGGTGAGGTGTTACCCAACTCAGCATCAACCTGTGATACTCCGCAGACCAGCACTCCGTCTGTATATAACTGTATACCAAATGCCATTCCTCCCACATACACCTCATCGCCCACCGATGCGGCATAGCAGGGAAACACCAGAACGCATACTGCAACAACAAATACAGCAATTCTTTTTATCATATTTTCGCCTCCTTTCTATATTAATTTGTGCCGTAATAAGATTAAAATGTATAGGAATATTGACCATACATCTAATTAACTGTATATAAAAAAATTTACAAAATAAAGATGTAAATATAAGTGATATATGATATAATGTTTATATATTTATTTTGGAGGTCATTTTGATGTCTATAATTAACGTAATTTCCGAAAAGCTTCAGGCTGGTGCCGCAAAAGAAATGAAGGTCCTTGTTCCCAAGGCGCTTGAAGAAGGCTTCAGCGCAAAGGAGATCCTTGAGGACGGTCTTCTTGCAGGTATGAGCGTTGTTGGCGAAAAGTTTAAAAATAATGAGGTTTATGTACCCGAGGTTCTTGTTGCCGCAAGAGCAATGAAGATCGGCTCCAATCTCCTTAAGCCCTATCTTGTTTCTGATGATGTTCAGCCTCAGGGCAAGGTTGTTATCGGTACTGTTGCAGGTGATATGCACGACATCGGTAAGAATCTTGTTGCTATGATGCTGGAGGGCAAGGGTCTTGAGGTTATCGACCTTGGTGTCGATGTAGCTGTTGATGATTTTGTAAATACCGCTATTAACGAAAACTGCCGTGTTATCTGTCTTTCTGCACTTCTTACCACAACTATGCCTGTTATGAAGGATATAGTTAAGGCTTGTGAGGATGCAGGCATCCGTGATAAGGTTAAGATCATGATAGGCGGTGCTCCCGTTACACAGGGCTACTGTGATGAGATAGGTGCCGACTGCTTTACACCCGATGCTGCTACTGCAGCTGATGCAGCGCTTGCATTCTGTAAGGAGTAAACAATGGATTACATACTTGAAAATCTTGAGCCTAAGGCTGTTTTCAAGTACTTTGAAGAAATATCCCGCATCCCCCGTGGATCCGGCAATGAGACAGCGGTAGTAGATTATATTGCCGCTGTTGCTTCTTCTTACGGACTTGAATACAGAAGAGATGATGCTGAAAATATTTTAGTACGACGCAAGGCAGATATCGGCAGAGAGGACGCACCCTGTGTGATCCTCCAGGGACATACCGATATGGTATGCCAGTGTAATGCCGATACCAAGCACGATTTTGAAAAGGATCCTCTTGATCTTTATATAGACAACGGATTTATCAAGGCAAGGGGAACTACTCTCGGCGGTGATGACGGCATAGCCTGTGCATATATGCTGGCTCTGCTTACCTCAGAGGATCTTGATCTTCCCGAGCTGGAATGTCTCTTTACCTCCTGCGAAGAGGTTGGTATGAACGGAGCTATCGCCTTCGATTATTCTGACATTAAATCCCGTCTTATGATAAATCTTGATTCAGAGGATGAGGGTGTGTGCGTTGTAAGCTGTGCAGGCGGTGTGAGAGCAGAGCTTAGCTTTACTTCTGAGGCTATCGAAGAAAAGAACAAGCTTATGCGCATCGAAATTAAAGGTCTTTGCGGTGGACATTCCGGTGTTGATATAAACGCAGGTCACGAAAATGCCATTATACTGATGACAGAGCTTCTCGGTATGATGTACAGCCACGAGCCCTTTAATCTTGTAAGCCTTAACGGCGGCACAAAGGATAATGCCATCCCCCGCGAAGCTGTGTCAGTAATAGCTTCCCCCGATCCTGACATTTATAAAAGCATTATTACAGAGTTTATAAACGAAAAGAAAAAAATCCTTTCCAAGGATGAAAAAGGATTCAAGATTCACACATCAAAAAACAGACATGTGGGTAATATGTTTACCTTTGCTGATACATCAAGAATAATATCAGCTGTTTTAAGCGTTCCTAACGGTGTTATCCGTATGTCACAGCATATAGAGGGGCTTGTAGAAACATCCTCTAATATCGGCATTATTTGTGCCGAGAACGGACATTATACCTCGGTTCACCTGATCCGTTCTTCAAATGAATATTCAATAGATATGACAATTCATAAAATACGAGTTATAGCAAAGCTCTGCTCCTGTGAAGTGGTAACAAGGGACAGATATCCCGGATGGGAGTATAAAGCCGACTCAAAGCTCAGAGAGCTGTACGTCAAGCATTATGAAGAGCAGTACGGCAGTAAGCCCGTGACCGAGGCTATACACGCAGGTCTTGAGTGCGGTCTGATATCCTCGCGTCTCCCCGGTATAGATATCATATCCATCGGTCCCGATCTTCACGATATTCATTCTCCCGACGAAAGAATGGATATTGCATCGGTAGAGCGCACCTGGAAATTGTTATGTAATATGTTAAAAGCCATCGGTTAACCGATGGCTTTTGATACATCTATCCATTTTTTGAAATTTGAATACTTTTCAAGCTCGGGTATTGTAAGCTCAATTGCGCTGTTTGCACTTCCTGCAGCAGGGAACACGGTCTCAAATCTTTTAAGCGATTCATCCAGATACACATCTATACCGTCGTTAATGCCAAAAGGACAAACACCACCGACACCGTGGCCGATGACAGCTTCAACATCATCAAAGGATATCATCTTAGCCTTGGTGTGAAATTCGGCCTTGTATTTAGGATTGTCGATTTTGACATCCCCTGCAAGCAGTATAAGAATAGGCTGCTCACCTACCATAAATGACATTGTTTTTGCGATTCTTTCGGGAGCGGTACCCACAGCCTGTGCCGCAAGCTCAACGGTTGCGCTTGATACATCAAATTCGAGTATTTTGTTATCTATACCAAACTCTTTAAAATATTCTCTTACCTTTTCAATTGACATTTTATTCTCCTATAATAAACAAGCGGGTATGACCCGCTTGTTTTTAGTTAAGCTTATACTTAAGTGCGTATTCCTTATATTTTGCCTTGAACTCTTCGTTGTCAATGGACTTAACGGTATGCAGATATTCGTGCGTATCGTAGGCGTCCTGATCGACCTCGATCATTGTAACGGCAATATTTGAACAGTGGTCCGAAACTCTCTCAAAGTTAGTCAGCATATCGTTAAGTACAAATCCATGCTCGATGGTACACTCACCCACCTTAAGTCTGGAGATATGTCTTGACTTGATAGAGCTTATAATATTGTCAATTACCTGCTCAAGAGCCTCAACATTGCTTGCAGCTGCAATATCTGCGTTTATGTATGCTTCAACAGTCATAGCAATAATGTCGTTAAGTGCTCTGCGTGCTATTGCAAGATCAGCATTGGCCTCAGGGGTAAAGTTGATCTTCTTTACGTGCATTTCCTGAGCAACCTTGATGAGGTTAACCGCATGGTCGCCAAGTCTTTCAAAATCGCCGATAGAGTGGAGCATCTTGGAAACCTCTGCATTATCCTTATCTGACATCTCATTTTTGGAGAGCTTAACAAGGAATGTGCCCAGCTTATCCTCATATATATCGATATCATCCTCGATCTTTATGATATCGTTGGCTCTGCGCTCGTCATAGTTACCGCAAAGGTTGATAGCGGAAATGATGCAGGTCTCTGCCTTGCTTGCCATTTCGATACAACGATGTGTACATTCCTGTATAGCAAAGGCGGGAGTGTTAAGAAGTCTGTTGTCGATAAATTCGTAATGCTCTTCAACGCCCTTCTTATCCTTGATAACAATATTCGCAAGCTTGACAAGAAGATTACGGAAGGGAAGAAGCAGAAGCGTGGTGAACACATTGAATATGGAGTGGCATATTGCAATACCAAATGCGTTAATGTTTATATCAAGATACTGTTCAAAAAAGAAGGAGGCGGGGATGTACAAAACCAGTACAACAACCGTACCTATCACATTGAACATAATGTGTATAAAGGCAACGCGCTTAGCGTTCTTATTAACACCGATACTGGAGATAAGTGATGTTACGCAAGTACCGATATTCTGACCCATAATTATCGGTATAGCAACAGCATAGGTAATAGGAGTGGTGGTAAAAGCCATCGCGATAGCGAGGTTCTGGAGGATTGCTACTGATGCAGCGGAGCTCTGGATCACACCTGTAAATACCGCACCTACAATTACACCGATAAGAGGAATAGAAAGGAAGCCAAGGATCGGCTTAAAGGATTCGGGATTATTCTCTGCAAATTCAGCAATAGGCTCCATTGCATCGCCCATAAGGTTCATACCGAACATAAGAACGCCAAAGCCAAGGAGTATATTACCGATATCCTTTTTCTTGGTGCTCTTTGACATCATTGTAAGAAGAATACCGATAAACGCCAGCAGAGGAGAGAAGGAGGAGGGCTTTAATAAAGCAGTAAAGCCGTCATCACCAAGACCCGCAAGAGAAGTAAGCCAGGCAGTAAGGGTTGTACCGATATTTGAACCCATAATAACACCAACGGTGCTTCCAAGGCTCATTATACCTGAGTTTACAAGACCTACCAGCATTACAGTCAATGCAGATGAAGACTGAATAGCAATAGTGATACCTGCACCAAGCGCAAGGCTTTTAAATATGTTATTTGTAGCCTTGTTCAATGTGGACTGTAGCTTACCGCCGGAGAGCTTTTCAAGACCCGAGGACATTACATTCATACCAAACAGGAAGAACGCAAGACCGCCCAACAGCATAAATGTTTGAATGAGAATTGGTATCATTTTGTACTCCTCACAATTTATAAATTAAATCATAATAATTATACAATATTATTTAAATTTTGGCAATAGTAAAAGCAGTTTTTAAATTAAAACTGCTTATTTTTACATTTTATTCTTAATTATTTTAGGTGATATAGTTATAGAAAGTATTATCTTAATAATATCAAATGGTAAAAAGGGCAATATGCAAATACTGAGCATTGTTTTGAAGCTGCAGTCTGTATTTATTAAGTATCCCGTGCAACCGCATATATAGAGTATTACCGTACCTGCAATAATACCCCAGACAAAGCCTTTTTTTGATCTTTTGAACAATGCTATACATACTGTAAGAGGTATATATCCCAATATAAATCCTCCACCGGGACCGAGTATATGCGTTACACCACCCGAAAAGCCGGAAAACACAGTTAAACCCAACATTCCTATAAATATATACAGAATTACGCTAACAACAGATATATAAGGTCTTGTCACAGCGGCAACTATATATATTACAAGAGTAGAAAGAGTTAACGGAATACCCCCGACAGGTATTGCAATAGGTGATATAACACATAAAATAGCGGTTATGACTCCGCAAATAACTGTATCCTTAGTTTTCATCCGATAATGCTTTGTTCACCGCTTTATGCCAACCGTTAAGCTTGTTATCTGCAATTTCCCGTGACATTTGAGGAGTGAATCTCTTTGATATGGATTTGTTTGCCTTTATGGAATCCATAGATTCAAAAAATCCTGTAGCCAGGCCTGCAAGATATGCCGCACCCAATGCGGTCGATTCTATGCAGGAGGGACGGTTTATTACCGCGCCCAGAATATCACTCTGGAACTGAATCAGCAGATTGTTGGCTGATGCACCGCCGTCTACATTGAGCTCAACGAGGCTTATATCGGCAGAGTTCTCCATAGCCTTGATTACATCATAGCTTTGGTATGCAATAGCCTCAAGTGCAGCTCTGATTATATGATACTTGTTTGTACCTCTTGTTATACCTACAACAGTACCCTTGGCATACTGATCCCAGTAGGGTGCGCCAAGTCCGGTAAAAGCGGGTACAAGATATACCCCGTCGGTATCAGCAACCTTGGAGGCCGCAAGCTCGCTGTCGGCTGCAGATGAAATAACCCCCAGCTGATCGCGAAGCCATTGAATAACTGCACCGCCTACAAATACCGAGCCCTCAAGTGCATATGTCACCTTACCGTCTATACCCCACGCAATGGTGGATACAAGTCCGTCATTGTTGATGTGAGGTGTATCTCCGGTATTTAAAAGCAAAAAGCAACCGGTTCCGTATGTGTTTTTTGCTTCACCCTTATTAAAGCAGGTTTGTCCAAAGAGAGCCGCCTGCTGATCACCTGCAATACCGCACACCTTAACAGGAACACCCGTTACATCTGCAGAGGTCTTACCAAACAAGCCGGAGGACGGCAATACCCTTGGTAGCATACTCTCGGGAATGTCAAACAGCTCAAGAAGCTGTTTATCCCAGCACAGCTCGTTGATATTATAAAGCATTGTTCTTGAAGCATTGGAATAGTCTGTGGCATGCACCTTACCGTCTGTCAGTTTCCACAGAAGCCAGGTGTCTATTGTACCGCAGAGAAGGCTCCCGCTTTCTGCCTTAGCCCTTGCACCCTCCACATTATCAAGGATCCATTTGAGCTTTGTAGCCGAAAAATACGCATCGATAACAAGTCCGGTCTTGGATTTGATCATATCTGCACAGCCGTCAGCCTTCAGCTTGTCGCAGAGCTCGGCGGTTCTTCTGCATTGCCATACGATAGCGTTATATACAGGCTTTCCGCTGTCCTTGTCCCAGACCACAACGGTTTCTCTTTGATTTGTAATTCCTATAGAATCGATGTCATCAAAGCCTATTCCCGCCTTTTCAAGGGCTTCCTTTGCAACCGTTATCTGTGTATTCCAAATCTCCTCGGCATTATGCTCCACTTGACCGGGTGCAGGGAAGAGCTGAGTAAACTCCTTTTGCGATACCGATACTATATTTGTATTCCTGTCGAATATTATCGCTCTTGAACTGGTCGTGCCCTGATCAAGAGACATTATGTATTTTTTGTTCATTTGTTATCCCTTATACCTTATTGCATTGGGTACTACTTCAATTTCTACAGACTCAAGCTTTTCTATCTCACCGTCAACGCATATAGAATCAAGACCGCTTACAGATACCCTTTTGCATCTTATATACCTTAAAACATCTGCAAACTTAGGCTTGATCTCCTTTGTTTCAGGATCAATATAAGTACCCTTTCGGTAATCGCCAACAAGGGAAAGGAATTTAGCTCTTGATATCTTTGATACTATCAGCATATCAAGGATACCGTCCTTTAATGATGCCAAGGGCAATGCATTAAATCCTCCGCCGCAGAAGGAGCCGTTGGCAACAGGGCAGAGAAGAAACTCATCGTCATATTCATGTATCACATCAAATTCGTCGGTAACAGTCAGCTTGACGCTCTGTCCCAGCTTATGCACAAAAACATTACCCAGACCCAAGATATAAGCCGAGCTTCCGGTTATAAGCTTTTTGTTTTTATATAGCTGCGTTTTATCAGCCACATTGCAGTCAAAGCCGATATTGATCATATTAACGGCATATCTGTCGTTATATCTGATAAGATCTATAGAATGGATCTTTCTTTCGTTTTTGAAGTTCTTAACAAAATCGTTTCCCGAGCCTGTGGGAGCAACGCTGAAAAATGCGCGCTCAGAGGCATCTGCCGACATAATACCGTTAACTACCTCGTTTATGGTACCGTCGCCGCCGCACACGATAAAGTGTATCTCCTCGTCTTTATACTGATTGCAGAAATCAATTACAGCATTTTCGGCATCCCTTATACCTTTGGTAGTATATCTGATTATGTCTTGCTTTGAAAGCTTAACTGCCTCGGCATGACCGTGTCCGGCTTTGGGATTTATTATCTGGATGATCTTCATATAATATGCTCCTTGTTGTATTAACAACATTATACAACAATATTCCATAATTTTCAACATTAAAAATTTCAAATTAAGTGTTGACTAAAGTAAATAAATGATATATAATAATACAAATATAATTATCGGAGGTCCAAAGATGAGTTTTGATGAGTCCTACAAGTTTACAAAAGAGGCTTTGACATTTGATGATGTGCTTCTTATTCCCGCAAAAAGTTCTGTTCTTCCTGCTGACATCAAGCTTGGAACAAGATTGACAAAAAAGATTACCCTTAATGTTCCCATTATGTCTGCGGCTATGGATACGGTTACCGAATCCACTATGGCTATTGCAATTGCCCGTGAAGGCGGAGCAGGTGTTATTCATAAGAATATGCCCCTTGAGCGTCAGGTTGATGAGGTTGAGCGCGTTAAGAGAAGCGAAAACGGCGTTATACTTGATCCTTTATTCCTTTCTCCCGATAATTATGTTTATGAAGCCGAAGCTCTTATGGCTAAGTACAAGATCAGCGGTGTGCCGATCTGTGATGAAGATCGCAAGCTTGTTGGTATTATTACCAACCGTGATATGCGTTTCCTTGATTCTATGGATATGAAGATCGAGGAGGTTATGACCAAGGATAATCTTGTTACCTCCAAGGTTGGTACTACCCATGCAGAAGCACAGGAGATCCTTCGTCAGCATAAGATAGAAAAGCTTCCTCTTGTTGACGATAACTATGTACTCAGAGGTCTTATTACCATTAAGGATATAGAAAAAGGCACCAAGTATCCCAACTCCGCAAAGGATGCAAACGGCAGACTTCTCTGCGGTGCGGCTATTGGCGCTACCAAGGATGTTCTTGAAAGAGCAGAGGCTCTTCTTAAGGCAGGAGCAGACTTCCTTGTGCTTGACTCTGCACACGGCCATTCTCAGAACATTCTCAACAGCATCCGTAAGGTAAAGGAAGCATTCCCCGATGCACAGCTTATCGGTGGTAATATTGCAACTGCTGAGGCTGCCATTGATATGATCAAGGCAGGCGTTGACGCGGTTAAGGTTGGTATCGGCCCCGGTTCTATCTGTACAACCCGTGTTGTTGCAGGTATCGGTGTTCCTCAGGTTACTGCTATATTTGATGTAGCAAGAGCTTGTAAGGAATATGATATTCCCGTTATTGCAGACGGTGGTATCAAGTACAGCGGTGACATCACCAAGGCTATTGCCGCAGGTGCTGATGTAATAATGGTTGGTTCACTCCTTGCAGGATGTGAAGAGAGCCCCGGTGAAACCGAAATTTATCAGGGCAGACGCTTTAAGCTTTACCGCGGTATGGGCTCACTTGCTGCAATGGAAAAGGGAAGCAAGGACAGATACTTCCAGGAGAACAACAAGAAGCTCGTTCCCGAAGGAATCGAAGGCCGCGTTCCTTACAAGGGCAAAGTATCTGATACTATCTATCAGCTCCTTGGCGGTCTGCGCAGCGGTATGGGCTACTGCGGATGCGAGACTATACCTCTCCTCAAGGAAAACGGACAGTTTGTTCGTATTACAGGAGCAGGTCTTAAGGAATCTCATCCTCACGATGTATCTATCACCAAGGAAGCTCCCAACTACAGCACAATGTCATAAGTTATACATATTAAAATCACCTGCATTACGCAGGTGATTTTATATTTTAGAGTAGAATACTGCGTTGTGGGGTGTGATGAATAAATATATCATCTAAATCACAGGGCGCAGCTTAGTGCGATGCTAATCGTTACTTCTTCATAAAGGACTGACAGTCTGTACATTCGGGCATTGTAGGATTAAGCTCGTGTGTGCCAACCTTAATAGAATTAAGTGTACAGTAGTTTGCGTCCTTACAATGATGCTTACACTCTGTTACAGAGCATTCGATTGCGTTGTTTGCCTTAGCGTTACAGTTTGACATAAAAAATAACCTCCCTTCGTTAAGTACATATAGTTTGTACCAAAGGGAGGCTGTTTATACTTATTTTTTTGTTTGTCTACGGATGGTTCGCTTAAGCTCCTCAATTATAGATTCGCTCTTACTTGCAATTTCACTCTTCATACGCTCAGGTGAACGCCTGATAGCCTGCTTTCTTAACTCAAGAGCCTCTGCGATGATCTTATCCGCTTCATCCTTTGCAAAAGCAAGAATTTCGTCAACATTATCACAGATGGCGTCGTATTTATTTGCCTTATCCATTATCTCGTCGTCATCAAAATAACGCCTTGAGGCAGAAGGCTGAACGGGGGAGGGAGCAGCCTGCTTTACAACAGGCTTGTTCTTAAGATCCTCGATCATGGAATTTGCAACATCCAATTTGTTATTGGCGTTGTCCACCGCAGTCTTGAGTCCGTCAATGATCGCATCCTTTTCGGAGATAACATTTTCATTTTCGGATATGATTTTCTTAAGCTCGGAGATCTCAGTCTCAAGACCAAGGATCTTATCCTTGTCATCCTCGTTGCTTTCAACCTTAGAGCTCAGATCCTCTATATCCTTTTCGAGCTGACGGATCCTTTTGTTATAATCCTCTTCAAGCTTATTAAATCTTATATTTTCGTTAGAGATAAATTCGTTTACATCGTCCATATTGTAGCCGCGGCCACGACGACGAAATTCAACAGGCTTATCCATCACAGTTTTCCTTATCTTGATTTAAGAATTTTTTCAACAAGAGCAAGATCATCGGGTGTATTAACACCAACCAGCTCGTCATCGTCATAGGTAATAAACGCGTTGACCTTTTCACCCATTTTTGCAATTGCGGGAGGAACATCTGTGAGATAGTATTCACCGGCTGCATTGTTACAGTCGATCATCTTAAGACCCTCACGGAGAGCATCTGCATTGAATACATAGGTACCGATATTAAGCTCTGTGATCTTCTTTTCTTCCTCGGTACAGTCCTTTTCCTCACGGATATCGATAACATTGTTGTTTTCGTCTCTTATGATACGGCCGTAGGGAAGCTTAAGCTGTGTATCGCTGGAGAGCAGGGTAGCCTTGTTATTTTCTTCGGTATGCATCTTAATGATACCCTCAACGGTAGAAAGCTTGATAACGGGAGCATCACCGCAAACGATAAGAATATCACCGTGATAATCCTTAAAGTTATCATTTTCAAGACCGCACATTACAGCATAGCCTGTGCCGTATGCTGCATCACCCTGTCTCTGGAAGGAGCAGCCGTTGTCCTTATAGTATTCCTCAACCATTTCACTCATAAAGCCGGTAACAACTGTAATATCCTTTTTATCTATCATAGGCATAGCATCAAAAACATAGTCAAGAAGAGGCTTGTCGTTTGCACGGCGAAGCACCTTGGGCATAGGATTGCCTGCCTCCTGTAATCTTGTTCCTTTGCCTGCGGCCATAATAATTGCTTTCATTGTATATACCTCCAAAGCGGAAAAATGTTCATATACAAAGAGTATAACATATATCGGTGAAAAAGTAAACAAAAAATAGAAAAATTAGATTATAAAACACAAATTTGTAAAAAGTATTGTATTTTTACAGCTTGTATGCTATAATTATCGTCAGTATGGGGGTATAGCTCAGCCGGTTAGAGCGCATGCTTGACATGCATGAGGTCATTGGTTCGATCCCGATTATCCCCACCAAAACGAAAAATCCTGTCGGAAGATAGGATTTTTCGTTTTGTATTATTCATTATTAATTATTCAATATTCATTAAGTACAACAGGATTTTTCAAATGAACAACGAATAACGAAGTCGCATCGCTAATGAATAATGAATAATCAAGTACAAATTCAAATTTAATGAGATTATTCAGCTTTGCAACTTGTTGTAAAATTTAGCTGAAACAATATCCTTGCATTTTGCAACCGATCATTTGCAGGGTATCAATAATTATACAACCAATTATATAAAATGCAAATTTTATATAATTAAGGGAATGATTTATAATACAATTAGGACATATCCGTATAACGGTCTGCCGCTTATATATATCTGCTACATTATATGATGTGCCTTATTACCGTATTTGTTACTGCAAATACGGTATTTTATCATTATATTTAATAAGGAATTTTTTAAAATGATACTCTGATAATTATTTTAGCCAATTATATATTTTATAACCCATATAAACCACTGTATCAAAATCCAAAGGAATTTATCTGTATATACCATTGGTATGTTTTGTGAAATTCCTTTTGATTTTAATTTTTGTACTTGTAATAATTATTTTGCTATGTTATAATAACTTTATAGATCCAAAGGAATTTTTTCTGACATACACTGTATCATTTTAAAAATTTCCTTCTGATTTATATTTTACAAATTCGGAGCTTTTTATGGCTAAATATTCTATAGGTATAGATTTTGGTACATTATCAGGACGGGCGATCCTGGTGGATGTTTCTGACGGCAGCGAGATCGCAGAAGCAACTCTTGAATATAAGCACGGTGTTATGGATGAATATCTCTGTGACAGCGATATCAAGCTTCCGTCTGATTATGCATTACAGCACCCTTTGGACTACATAGATGTTATTGAGTATTGCATACCCAAAATCATCAAAGACACAGGTGTTCACAAATCGGACATAATTGGCATTGGTGTGGATTTTACATCCTGTACGGTGATACCCACCTATGGTGACGGTTCACCTCTTTGCTTAAGTCAAGAATTTAACAATGTCCCGGATGCCTATGTCAAGCTCTGGAAGGATCACTCTTCCCTTCCTTATGCCAATAAGCTGACCGAGCTTGCCAAGACCAAAGGCTATGATTTTATACAGCGTTACGGCGGGGCTATCTCTTCTGAATGGCTTATTCCGAAGATATGGCATATCTTAGACAATTCTCCCGATGTATATAAGAGTGCCGAGTACTTTATAGAGGCCGCAGACTGGATAGTATGGCAGCTTACAGGCATTCAGGCAAGAAGCTCCTGTACCTGCGGATATAAGGCAATGTGGCACCATAGCGAGGGTTATCCGCAATCATCGTTTTTCGAGATGCTTGACCCCAAATTTTCAGATCTGCTGTCAAACAAGCTCAATGCACCCATTCTTCCTCTCGGAACCAAGGTGGGTCGCCTTACAGAATACTGGGCAGATAAATTGGGGCTTTCTACCGATACAGCCGTGGCTGTGGGTAATATAGACGGACACGCTACTGTTCCTGCACTCAAGGTTACAAAACCCGGACAGCTGCTTATGATTCTGGGAACCTCCGCGTGCTTTATGACCCTTGATCAAAGAGAGCTTGAGGTACGGGAGATTGCCGGATATGTCAAGGACGGAATGATCCCGGGCTTTTACGGCTATGAAGCGGGACAGGCGTGTATGGGAGATCATTTTGCCTGGTTTATAAAGAATATGATGCCCTATGAATATAAGCTTGAAGCGCAAAGGCTGGGTAAAAGCGATATCGTACATATGTTCGACTTAGCCGCTGATCTCAATCCCGGAGAAAACGGACTTATTGCCCTTGACTGGTGGAACGGTAACCGCGCCCTGCCCTGCAAAGAGGGTCTTTGCGGTACTATTATAGGTATGAATCTTTCCACCAAGCCCGAGCATATATTCAGAGCTCTTGTAGAGGCAACAGCCTTTGGCGCAAGAAAGATCATAGATAACTACCGTAAATACGGCTTGGAAATAAATGTGATCCACGCCGCAGGCGGTATTGCCGAAAAGAACCCGTTTGTTATGCAGCTTTATGCAGATGTACTTGATATGGATATAAAAATATCAGGCTCACCGCAGGCGGCGGCATTGGGTGCCGCAATATTCGGAGCTGTGGCAGGCGGTGCATATGACAGTGTTACCGATGCCTCGGACAAAATGGGTAAGCTTAAGGATATTGTATATAAGCCGGATAGCACACACAGAGATGTATACGATGCATTATATAAAGAATACTGCCGTCTCTACGATCATTTTGGCAGAGACAGCGACACAATGAGTAAAATTAAATTATATAAATAAAGGAGTATTATTATGTTTACCAACGAAGTAAAGGTAAAAATGGGTATTGTAGCTGTATCAAGAAGCTGCTTTTCCAAGGAACTCAGCACAAACAGAAGAAATGCTGTTAAGGCTGAGTGTGACAAGCTGGGTGTAGAGCTCTACAACTGCCCTGTACTTGTAGAAAATGAAGTTGATGCTATGAACGCCCTTGCGGATCTCAAGGCAAACGGTGTCAATGCACTTATAGTTTATCTGGGCAACTTTGGTCCCGAGACCCCCGAGACAATGATGGCTCAGAAGTTCCAGGGTCCCAAGATGTTCTGTGCAGCAGCAGAGGAGTCCAAGGAAGACCTTTTTGACGGCAGAGGCGATGCTTACTGTGGTATGCTCAATGCATCCTACAACCTTAAGCTCCGCGATCTCAAGGTATTTATACCCGACGAGCCTGTAGGCACAGCAGACGAAACTGCGGCATCTATTGCCGATTTTGAGCCTATTGCCCGCGTTATCATAGGTATGTCCTCTCTCAAGATCATTTCCTTTGGTCCCAGACCCATGGACTTTATTGCTTGTAACGCGCCCATCAAGCCTCTCTATGACCTTGGTGTAGAGATCCAGGAGAACAGCGAGCTTGACCTCTTCTGTGCATTCAACGAGCACGAAAACGACGAAAGAATCCCCGCAATCGTAGAAGAGATGAAGGCTGATTACGGCGGAAATGTTACATATCCCGATGCACTTGGCAAGCTTGCACAGTACGAGATCACACTCATTGACTGGGCAGAGGCAAACAAGGGTGCCTGCGAGCATGTTATCTTTGCCAACAAGTGCTGGCCCTCCTTCCAGACAGCATTTAAGATCGTTCCCTGCTATGTAAACGGCAGACTTGCGGCAAAGGGTATTCCCGTATCCTGCGAGGTTGATATCTACGGTGTTCTTTCCGAGTATATGATCTACCTTGCAACAGGTAAGGCCCCTGCCCTGCTTGATATCAACAATACTGTTCCCAAGGACCTCTACGAGGCATATAAGGACCTCACCAAGGGTTATAAGAACAGCGAAATGTTTATGGGCTTCCATTGCGGTAACGGTTCTTCCTGCATCCTCAAGAAGCCTACAATGGGTTATCAGCGTATTATGAAGCGTGACCTTGAGCCCGAGAGCGAGCCCTTTATCACCAGAGGTACAAACGAGGGTGACCTTATCACATCTCCCGTAACTCTGTTCAGACTTCAGGGTAGCGCAGATTGCAGACTTACATCCTATATCGCACAGGGCGAGACCCTTGATATTCCTTCTCATTCCTTCGGAACTATCGGTGTAATAGCTATCCCCGAGATGCCTCGCTTCTACCGCCATGTTCTTATCGAAAAGAACTATCCTCACCACTCCGGTGTTGCATTTGCTAATTGCGGTAAGACACTCTTTGAGGTAGTTAAGCTTCTTGGTGTAGAGGATATCTCCTACAACCAGCCTGCTTCTCTCCCTTATAAGACCGAAAATCCCTTCGCATAAGACATAAAACGAACTCCTATGGAGAAATCCATAGGAGTTTTATTTTTCTTCATCTATCTTTATCTTAGGCAATCCCCAGCGGAACTTAGCCGCAAGTAACCTTATAAGCACGGTAAATATCAGTACAAAAAAAGTAGCAATGATCTTATGGTTATAATGGAAGCTCAGCAGATAGTACACACTACAGCTGACGACCGACACCACCGCATATATATGCTTGGTAAGTACATAAGGCTTTTCGTTGACCAGAACATCGCGGATAATTCCGCCGCCTACACCTGTTATAACACCAAGGGTTATGGCAAGTACGATATTGGCAGAGTGGTCGGATATGCAAACCGTCTCTACACCGGTAATAGAGAATGCGGCAAGTCCCAAAGCATCAAAAAACACATTGTATGAATTTGTGGCGGCCTGAAAGGCCTTGAACCTTTTACGGAATATGTAGGCTATAACAAATACCAAAACTGATGTTATAAGAGCAACAAGGAGAATAATGGGATTATCGAATATCTTTGGAGGTACATTGCCTAAAAGAATATCTCTTATTATACCGCCGCCAACGGCCGTGATACAGCCAACGGTAACAACACCAAATATATCAAGACTGCAGCCTATAGCCACAAGAGCACCGGACACTGCAAAGGATACAGTACCGATCCATTCCATTATATAAATAATCATATCACTTAACATAATATTAAATCACCGCCTTGGGTGTATTATAGCATAATCTTATAAATAAATCAATGTTGAGCTTTATATATAATTCGAGGCGAAGCTATACCAAACTTATTACCTATTACCTATTCCCTATTACTTCTTACTTTTCAAAGCCCCAAGGAATAATTTAGGTAAGAGTGAAGAGGTAATAGATAAAAAGTAAGCCCCAAGAACTTAAAAGTCCTTGGGGCTTTGTCTCTCTTGTACGAAAAAGAACTGGCGAGAAACCCTTAATTTTACTGGGTTTTCCCCAGATTTTCTTTGCAAATATATTATAACATAAAAAAGCCCTCTCTGCAACACAAAAATGCAGAAAGTCCCCTTGAAATTCATAACGGCAATGCAAAGCAAACGCCTACAAAACTGCAACCGTTATAAAATGATATATTTCATTCATACTGCGCTGTTCTCCCCTGCCGATGCACAGTTCACCCTAAAACTGCGTCGCAAAAGAAAAGCACTATTACAACATCAAAAACTAGAATCCAAGAGACTGTTTCCTGTGCACGGAAACAAGACTTCCCTATTCGCTACTACTCCAACTTCTTCTCCACTTTCGTGGCCCCTATAGAAGAACCGAAGCAGTTCACTTAAGAAAGCTACTTATTTTTCATCCTTTGGCTTGCCTTGTGCTTCAAGCCGTTCTGATGTTTTGTTGTACTCATTATACCATTGCCGAAATACTAGGTCAATGGGTTTGGCAGAAACATGGCCCCACAGATCATGCAAATTTTTATTTAAATAATTCTGCCACCGGAATCTTTAATGCGGCGGCTATATCGAACAAAACCTCAAAAGAAGGATCCTTTTTACCGTTAACAATACGATTAATGTATCCGTCATTCTTTTTAATCTTACTGCTCAAATACTGACAGGATAAATTC
>JAFYLH010000015.1 GCA_017537175.1 Clostridia bacterium
GTACTAAGTACGGTAGTGGCCCTTTTCGCGGAAAAGTGTGAAAAAGTGGTGTATATTCGACATATACACCACTTTTGAATACTTATCAGACTATATTAGTAGATATAGTCATTAATATAACAACTGTTCGTTGGTTGGAGAGATGTCCTGAAAATATGTTTTTTCAACACGTCCGACCGACTTTTTCGACAGTCTGAACGGTACAAGCCAAAAAGGCTTGTACCGTTTTATTATACCGATTAAATTCGGCTTTCTAAATAGCTGCACACATCGCCTACAGTCTCAAACTTTACAAGCTCTGTGAACTTAAAGTCAAAGGAATCCTCCAGCTCCATAGACATCATCATCAAGGCAAGAGAATCAAAGCCCAGATCCTCTATAAGACGGGTGTCCTCTGTTACCTCTGCCATATCCACATCGGGCAGTACCTTGCCTAAGATCTCCTTTAATTTATCTAACATAGCTAAACCTCCAATTTCTTTTTATACGCTCGTCTGCGCTTATGCTGACGGGAGTCAAAATATTTCCACTGTGCCATAACTGCCGTATTACTCTCAAGATTGAGATTGGTCTCGCATTTTTTTACCCTTCCTTCAGAGAGCACATCCAGCATTCTGTCAAGGATAACTGCGTTTATTCCCGCATTCTGATACTCGGGACGGATAGCCACAAGTCCCAGATCGATAGTCTCGGGATTCTTGACAGTTTTTAAGATTTTGATAAGAGCGGGAAGCGTCAGCCTTCCTCCGCTCTTCTTAACCGCCCCGCCGATACCGGGAAAGCAGAGACCAAAGCCTATGACCTGCTCATTTTCGTCACAGATAAAGACCGCGTACTCCTTGTTGACTATCATCATAAACTGCCCGATCAGCTCGTCCTGAGCTTCCTTGGAGATGGGAACTGTTCCGTAAAGATGGCTGTAGCACACATCAAGGCAGTCAAAAAATCCGTCTCTGTATTTTGCTATATACTTTCTCTTGGGCAGTCTTGTGTCGGCAACATGGAGCTTGTGCATCTCCATAGTCTTTTTTGCCACGCGGGAAAGCATTTCGTTTCTCTTTTCGGGCAACCTGAGCTCATATTCCAGCCAGTCTACATCCTTTTCGTATCCGCATTTTTCAAGCAGATCGCCGTAATATTTATAGTTATACTGCTCTTCAAAGGTAGAGTCCTCCTCAAAGCCGTCAACCAGCAAGCCCTCACGGTCAAGGTCGCTGTAGCCTAAAGGACCGCATACCTCGGTCATCCCCTGCTCCATACCCCATTTTTCCACGGCATCAAACAGAGCCTTTGCTACCTTGGGATCATCTATAGCGTCAAAACGGGTAAAGCGCACCTGGGATGTATTATGTATTTGATTGTACTGCTTTTGAACTATACCCTGTATCCTGCCCACGGTTTTATTGCCGTCACTTGCAAGAAAGAAGACAGAATCCGCAATGTCAGAGCATCCGCCCGACCTTAACAGCTTTTTTTCATCTCCGTACAGCGGAGGAACAAAATAAGGACAGTCCTTATAAAGCCTCAAGGGAAATTCTATAAATTCCTTGATGTCGCGGGCAGTATCGACCCTCTTAACAGTCAGCATATCAATCCTCCAACGGCTCGTCCTCACGGCGCAGGAATGCCACACCGTAGCCTGCAAGCCAGGGGCCGTTATGACAACCGCTTACCGGTGACATTATAACAGCCTCGTGATTGGTCTCTATTCCGAACTTAGGTTCAATTTCCTTTAAGGTCTTTATAAGCGAGGGACCTGTGTATATATGCCACAAAAGATAATCCTTGGGGTCTCTGTCCCCAAGTCTTTCCTTAAGCACCTCACAGGTACGCGCCAAAGCCTTTTTCTGTGTACGGACACTTTCCAAGGGAACTATCTCACCCTCCTTGGAAAAGTGGATAACAGGACAGATGTTGAGCAGCTGACCCATAAAAGCCTTACCGCCCTTAAGTCTGCCGTTGTAGATAAGGTAGTCAAGCTTTCCGTCAACGCCTATAAACTCCTGATGGCGCATCATCCAGGCTATCTCCTTGAGTATATCATCGCTTGACATACCTCTTGAAGCGAACTCGGATGCCTTGATGGCAAGCAGACCCTCGCCAAAGCAGGTGATCTTTGTGTCTATTACATTTATCTTAAGCTTATCCTCATAATCCTTTGCAATAAGGCGGATCTTATCGTATGTTCCACCCAAGGCAGAGGAAAGAACAAACACCATAGCCTCATCATATCCGTCGGCTATAGCTCTCTCAAAGCAATCCATTATCTCATCGGTATCCGGCATTCCGGTATAGGGAAGATGATTCTTGGGATCCTCTATGGTCTCAAGCTGCTCATAAAATTCTACCGGGTCAAGGTCATAGCCCTCTCTGTATTCCTTTCCGTTAAAGAACACATGAATGCGGATGATATCTATACCAAGCGATCTGTAACGCTCGGGAGCATAATCGATACAGCCGGTGGATGTACACATTATTTTGATCTTAGACATAGCTCTTCCCCTTATATTTTATTTCTGCTCTTGTCAAAAACAGACTTGTTGTGTGCCATATTCAAAAGCATCTCTGCGGTGTTTATCACCGCACTTTCCTTGGCATTTCCTCTTGTTTTTATAATAGGCTTTGCACAGCCCAGAATTATACCGCCTCCAAGCGAGCCGATATCATAGATACCCATAAGGTGCATAGCCAGCTTCTTTATCTCGTCAGAGCCCTCTCTGTGGGCATATTTCATAATATCTGTGATAATGCGGGTAGCAGTACCCTCTGTCACCTTAAGTACCTGATTTCCTGCAAATCCGTCGCATACAAGCACATCACAGACCCCGGAAAACGCGGTATTGCCCTCTACATTGCCTACAAAGCAGATATTCTCATCGGCTTCGAGAACAGGGTAGGTCTCCTTGACCAGCTTGTTACCCTTGGAGGACTCGCTTCCGTTGGAGAGAAGTCCCACACGGGGAGAGTCGATACCGTAGGTCCTGCGCATAAAATCAGAGCCCAGCAGAGCGAAATGATGAAGCATCTGAGGGGTACAGTCTATTGTTGCTCCTGTATCCACAAGACAGGTAAAGCCGCCGTCAGAGCAAGGGAGCACCGCCGCAAGTGCGGGTCTTACACGGTCGGCACTTGCCGCATAGCGCAGCGCTCCGCTTAAGAGAACTCCCGTGTTTCCGGCAGATATCATACCAAATATATCCTCTCTTTCGCCCAGGGCCTTAAGGCCTGTAAGCATAGAGGAATCTGTTTTTTTGAAAAGTGCCTCGGCAGGGTTATCATAGTTTGTGATCTCACCCTTGGCATCCAGTATCTCTATACGGTCAAGGGGCATACCCACCTTTTGGCATTCTGATGCCAAAAGCTCCCTGTCTCCTGCCAGCACAACGCTTATATCTTCAAATTTTTCAAGGACACCCTGAGCGCCCTTTATCATTACCGCCTCGCCGTTATCGGCGCCCTTTGTATCTATAAGTATCTTTACAGTATCCATTGTAAACCTCACTCAACAGCAACAAGATAGTCGTATATTTCCTGTCCGCCCTCGTATACCACGATCTCATAATCGTCATATACCATACCGAGATGCTCGGTGATCCTTGCTCTCTTTTCTTCGCTGACATTACTGCCTACAAAGAGAGTAATGATCTCGCACAGCTCTATATCTGCCTCGGACAGCATAGACATAAGCGCATCCTCGGGGTTATCCGACACCGCAACGATGCTGCCGCCGCTGATAGCGATATAGTCACCTGTTCTGATATTCTGTCCTTCAACAACTGCATCACGCACCGCGCAGGTTATCTCTCCGTCGATAACATCTGCCGCCGCCCGTTCTGCGCTGCTGACAAGAGCATCAATATCCTTGATGCCGGGGGTTATGACCGACAGGGCGCTGTAGCCCTGTGCAATATTCTTTGTACCCACCACATGGACTCTTGCATCACGGTATATCTCTGCCGCCTGCTTTGCGGCAAGAAGAATATTCTTGTTGTTGGGAAGAACTATAATGTCCTCGGCATCACAGCCCTCAAAGGCAGAAATAAAATCCTCGATAGAGGGGTTAGAGCTCTGACCGCCCGAAACTATGGCATCTGCGCCCATATTTTCAAATAGAGCCGCCATACCGTCGCCCTGAGCAACGCTGACCACAGCAAAGCTCTTTTTGGGGGCTTTCTTTTCCTTTTTGGGCTCTGCTCCCGTATGGCCAAGGTTCATATTCTCCACCTTGACGGTCAAAAACTCGCCAAAGCTCTGCATCCTTGCAAGAACCTCGCCGGGAGAGAAGGTGTGAACATGTACCTTTAAAATATCATCCTGCTTATAGGCAACTATGCTGTCGCCGCCCATGCCCTCAAGCATTGCGGTAACGATCTCTGCATCAAAGCTGTCAGGGTCAACCTTAGAGCTCATCAGCCTTATAAGAAACTCGGTGCAGTAGCCGTATTCCATTACGCTGTCACGGGTAAAGGAATCTATATTGACAGAGGCGGTGTCGGTGTATGCGTTAAAATCGTATGATATCTCCTTGCCCTCAAGAGCCTCGTACATACCCTCGGCAATATACAGGTATCCCGCCGCTCCCGAGTCCACCACATCCGCCTCCTTTAAAGCGGGCAGACGCTCCTTTGTGGATGCAAGGGATCTCTTTGCCTCTTCTATATGCAAACGCAAAAAGTCCTGAACAGATGAATTTTCATCGATATGCTCTGATGCATACTCGGTGCTTTCTCTGAAAACGGTGAGTATTGTTCCCTCCGCAGGCTTCTGTACTGCGGCATAGGAGCGCGCTATACCCTCGGTATAGGCAGCGGCAAGCTCCAATGCATCAACAGATTCGTGCTCCTTTAAGCCATCGTTGATGCCTGCAAATATCTGGGAAAGAATAACACCCGAATTACCTCTTGCAGAAAGCAAAACTCCGCGGGAAAACTTGTCCGAAAAATCCCCTACAGACTCTCCGCACTCCTCCCTTACCGAGGAAAGTCCCCCCTCTAAGGTCTTGAGCATATTGGTGCCTGTGTCACCGTCGGCAACAGGAAAAACATTAAGCGCGTTCAGCTCATCCACATGCAGCTTAAGCATTGCCGCTCCGCCCATGAGCATATGCGCATAGCTTTCTCCGTTAATTGTCCTTGTCTCCATAATACTCCTCTGTCGGTCAAAATAATTATGTAGGTCACATTTAATAGTGTTTAGTGCGTATTCAAAGAAAAAATGCGCCTTTCGATTTCTGTTCGCCAAAGGAACAAAATCTTCATAATAACGCAATTTTCCATATTTCGATAGAATAATACATTATTATTCTAAACTGAAAAGAAACAATTGATTTGTTTCATAAAAGAGCTTAAAGCAAAAAAAGCGCTCCGTAAAACCACGGAGAGCTTTTTAACATTATTAAACTCAGAAGGAAGCTGCGATCATAGTCGCTTCGTTTCCGATATTCTTAGGCAGATTCATCTGATTTATAGCACCGATGATTGCAGTAACAAGAGGAATAAGGAAGATAACAGACCAACCAAAAACCCAGCCAATAGCAATGCCTATTATCTTACTGGTCCATTCTGCATCGGTATATGTGATCATCAGGGCATCGCCGTTTCGGGAAATATTTGCCTTAATGCCTACACCCATACCTAAGACTGTATTGATACCGCCTACACCCTTCTCGAATGTAACCGAATAAGACTCGCCCAACTTTACGGGATTAACAGAAAATCCCTTAGCACCGAATGCCTCTGTCAGCCTTTTCACAAAAAGATCCATATCAAAATTAGGACCTACATTTAACATAGTGTTTTCTGCCATAATAATATACCTCTTTCATTAAGTAAATAAAATAATAATTATCACAATATTAACTGCCTTAACAACCGAACCGCAATTCACGGCCTCGCATAACAATGTTTAAAGATATTATAACATATAAGTTTTAGTTTGTAAACAAAATATTGATATTATTTTGCAAAATTCTGTCGAAAGCTCAAAAAACAGAGATAATTCGGCAAAAAGACAAGCTGACATACCCCAAGCCCTTCGTTAGCTTGGTTTTTAAAATCACACGGAACAAGGTAATTTTCTACACATTAAAAAAGGACACCCTTTGGTGTCCTTTGAGAAGGAGAGATTCGCCCGTTTGCAACATCAACTCCCCCTGCGCTCCTAAAGTCGCTTGCGCTCGTTGTGTTACGGTACGCACACCTGCGGTGGGCCATACTCGTATATCATCATTTGTAAAATAACATATATTGCCCGATATGTAATAGTATAAAGGTTTTTGCTCAGCTTTTTTCAAAAAGCTGACGCCGACAAGTCGGCGCTCGAGTCCGAATCTTACTTTATTGCCGCCAACAAAAAAGGACACCCTTTGGTGTCCTTTTTTGTTGGCGGAGAAGGAGAGATTCGAACTCTCGCGCCGATTGCTCGACCTACACCCTTAGCAGGGGCGCCTCTTCACCGACTTGAGTACTTCTCCGTGTTCGCTGAACAAAAGGTATTATAACATATATGTTTTCTTTTTGCAAGGGGTTATTTAAAAAAATTATATTAATATTTATGATTTGACTTATACAAAGATATGTGCTATAATATACACGACTATTTTGTCGAATAACGAGGTAAATTACTTTGAATAACTTATCTGAACTAAAGCCGATCTTAAAGGATCGCTGGAAGCAAAAGGTCAAAACCCTCTTATACTATGCTGCGGTATTTGCTTATCTTGAGCTGACACTACATCTTATAATGTACAAAAGCGTCACTCCGAGAATAGTATATCCCCTGATGTTTGCATTGGTTTCGGGAAGCATACTCTTTATATTCTGCAACCTGTTCCCCCGCAAGCTCTCAAGGATAGTGGGTATCATCATAATATGCCTGTTGGTAATATACTTTGAGATACAGCTGGTTTACCATTGTATATTCGGAAGCTTTATGCCCCTTTCCCAGATCGGTATGGGCGCAGGTGCAATAACCAACTTCTTTACCCAGCTGATCCATGCTATGTGGGCCAATATAATCAAGATACTACTCATACTGGTTCCTATACCCGTAACAATAGTTCTCTTTTGTAAAAAAATCATAAGAACACACCGCATCAAGCTGCTTCAGCTTCCCCTGTTCATTATCATAACCCTGCTGTTCTCCGCCGTAACACTCTTTACACTTCACGCCTTTAACACCCATGTGGGCTCGGCATACGCCATTCTTGTTGACATCAACAGCTCCACCGAGGCTGTAGTGCGTAACACAGGTCTTGCGGCAACCACCGTCCAGGAGGTCAAGGCTCTGCTCTCTTCCGAACGCAGAGAGGTAAACTTCCTCTATACAGATCTCAACATCATCGACAATCAGGGTGCCGAAACCAATTCGGTAGACCTTAACTTTAACTATATCGCCGACAAGAGCGACGATAACACCGTCAAGCTCATAAGCAAATATCTTGCCGGTGTATCCCCTACATCAAAAAATGAATATACGGGTATAGCAAAGAACTATAACATCATCACCTTCTGCGCTGAGGCCTTTTCTCCTCTGGCTATATCCGAGGAGCTGACTCCCACCCTGTATAAGCTCAGCACTAACGGCTTTGTGTTTGAAAACTTCTACAACTGCTTCCCCAACACTACCACCAACGGTGAGTATACTATGTGTATGGGTCTGCTTCCCGATTCCTCAAAATCAAAGGTAGACAGCAGCTTTAATGTATCCGCTTACAACTACCTGCCCTATGTTCTGGGCAATGCTCTTTCCAAGGACGGCTATAATACATACGCATATCACAACTATTATGCCACCTTCTATGACAGACATCTGACCCATAAGAATATGGGCTATGACTTCAAGGCTATCTCCCAGGGTCTTGACATCAAGGTTCAGAACCCCTGCAGCGACCACGATATGATACTCAAGTCTATGGACGAGTATCTGTCAAGCGATAAGCCCTTCCACGCGTACTATATGACCTACAGCGGTCATTATCAGTACAACTGGGACAACGATATGTCAAAAAAGCACCGCAACGAGGTGGAGCACCTGCCCTACTCTGAGGAGGTCAAGGCATATATTGCCTGCAACTTAGAGGTAGAATATGCCCTGAGAGACCTTATGGCAGCCCTTGAAAAGGCGGGCAAGGCAGACAATACCATCATTGTGCTTACAGGTGACCACTATCCCTACGGCTTAAACGAGGAGCAGTATAATGAGCTTGCAGGAAAAACGGTAGACACCGACTTCGAAAAATACCGCAACTCCTTTATCTGCTATGTTCCCGGTATGGAGGCGGTAACCGTATCCGACTATTGCTCCACCCCCGATATTCTCCCCACCCTTCTCAATCTGCTGGGTGTGGAATACGACTCCAGACTGCTGGTGGGCAAGGATGTTCTCTCCGATGCACCCCACATTGCGGTCCTCTACGGCAGAAACTTCCTTACCAACGAGTTCAGATACAATGCCGAAACAGGCGAGGCTATTGCCCATGACGGCTCAACGGTAGACCTGCTGACCATACAGAACTACCGTAACTATGTATCAAATATGTTCACCCTGTCCACAGCTATTCTCCAGACCGACTATTACGGTCAGGTATTTGACAAGTCGGGACAGCTGCTTGATACCGACAAGGAGATAATAAACTACACCGATATCAAGAGCCCCTACATTGAGGCCGCCGCCACATTTATGGTGGATAACGGTTATATGACAGCCGAAACAGAAAAGAAATTCGGCGCCAAGCGCAGTGTAGAGGTATGGGAATTTATCGATATACTCTACAAGATGCAGGGCGAGCCCGCTATCAGCCAGGAGGTACAGTACAAGGCATCCCTTGCCTGGGCGCTGGAGCTTGAGCTTATCCCCACCCCCGAGATATGGACTGACGAGGTGACAATGGGTACTGCCGCCGGCATCATGTACAAGTACTTCAGCATATTTGCAAGTTCTCCCGTGATCAACGAAACCGAGATATCCGAGATATGCGCCCTCAATCCCGAGATTGACCGCGAAATGATAGTACTGCTTAAGTGGTGCTTTGAGAACTCTATCTATGCATATCCCATAAGCGACACATCATATACCTGCCAGAATATTACAATATCCAGAGGTCAGATGGCGGTGTATCTGCAGAGAATATTCTTCCTGACTAAATAAAATGTCTTAAGAAAAGTCCTGGTTTTCGGGACTTTTCCTATATAAAGAGGTTGGTTTTGAAAATAAAACATTTAAGCTGCTGTTCAAAGGGCTCTTTGATCGCTCTGGGTTATTTTGTATCTGTATTTGTTTATCCGGAGCTCATACTGCATATACTCATATACACCTCTGTGAGTCCGAGAATAGTATATCCGATACTCTTTGCGGCTGCATGCGGAGGAGTAGTGTGGCTTATCTGCTCTCTTATGCCCGACAAAGCGGCAAGGATAAGCGGGATACTCATAATTTCATTTATCACTCTATATTTTGAGATACAACTGATATACCACTGTATTTTCGGCTCATTTATGCCCTTATATCAGATAGGTGTGGGAGCGGGAGCACTAACAAGCTTCTTTTCTCAGACCCTGCACGCAATTATAAGCAACATAGGCAAGGTCATCTTAATACTTATTCCGATACCCCTGTCCTTGATCCTGTTTTTAAAGAAAACAATCAGGCCCGTGCGCATCACGCTTATTCAAATACCCTCGGCACTGTTAATATGTACTTTATTGGTGCTTATCCCTACGGGGGTATTACACTTGAACGCAGACGGTCACAACTCGGTTTATCAATTGCTTCACGATCCCGTTATGTCCACCGAAGCCTCCGTCAAAAACGCAGGACTGACATTGACGACCCTGCAGGAGCTGACCTCTATGCTCTTTGGCAAAGATACCGAAAGCGAGTTCCTTGAGACCACTCTCGACGACCTTGACAACAAGGGAAAAGAAACAAATGCAACCGTAAATTTCAACAATATTGACGACTCGGTCAGCCGATATCTGTCAACTGTTTCTCCCACGGCAAAAAACAAATTTACGGGTATTGCCCAAGGATATAATCTTATCACAATATGCGCCGAAGCCTTCTCGCCTTATATTATAAGCGAGGAGCTGACACCTACCCTGTACAAGCTCAGTACAAACGGTATAGTGTTCAAAAATTTCTATAATTCCTTTCCCAACACCACCACAAACGGTGAATACTGCTTTAATACGGGGCTTATGCCCGATATGTCACGGGATAAGCTTGACAACAGCTTCAACATTTCGGCAGATAATTATATGCCCCTGTGTCTGGGTAATATATACACCGATATGGGTTATAAGGCATATGGATATCATAACTACTACGGAACATTTTATGACAGGCATATAACTCACAAAAATATGGGTTACGATTTTAAGGCAATACTGTCGGGATTAGATATGCCTGTAGGAAATCCCAGCTCTGACCTTGATATGATAAAAGCCTCCGTATCCGATTATATTGACAGTCCCCTGCCCTTTCATGTCTACTATATGACCTACAGCGGTCATTATCAGTACAACTGGGACAACGAAATGTCTGCCAAAAACAGAGATAAGGTGGAGTCTCTGCCCTACTCTGATGAGGTGAAGGCCTATATTGCCTGTAATCTGGAGCTGGAATATGCCCTCACCGAGCTTATGCAAGATCTTGAAAGGGCAGGCAAGGCAGACTCTACCGTCATTGTGCTGACAGCCGACCATTATCCCTACGGTCTCAGCGGAAACCAATACAGCGAGCTTGCGGGAAAGCCTATAGACCCTGAGCTTGAAAAGTACCGTAATGCTTTTATATGCTATATACCGGGAATCGAAGCTGTAGAAATAGACAACTACTGCTCTACTCCCGATATTTTGCCAACGGTACTTAATATTATGGGTATTGAATTTGATTCGAGATTACTCGCAGGCAAGGATGTACTGTCAAATGCTCCCCATATCGCTGTCCTTTCGGACGGAAGCTTTATCACAAAGGATTTCGGTTATGTTGCCTCCGAGGGTAAGGTTATATCGGATAAGCCTGTAGATGATGCCACCCTTACCGATCACATCAATTATGTAAACAATATATTTACTCTTTCTACAGCCATCCTCGAAACAGATTATTATGCCACGGTGTACGACCGCGAAACTGACGAAGATAAGCCTGTTATTGTAAACTATGAGGATATAGACAATAACAATGTTTTCATAGAATCGGTCATTACATTTATGGTAAGCGAAGGATATATGGAGCCGAAAAGTGAAACTGTGTTTGGTATAAACGATCCCGCTACCGTAAAGGAGTTCATAGAGGTTTTATTCAGGATGAAGCAGCCCGAGGGCTACAGTGATGCTCTTGAATGGGCAGAAACAGAGGGATTTGCAAACGGCGACATAGAGACAAGTGCCACATATGCGGACATTGCTACGGTAATATACCGATATTGCTCTAACGGAACGGATACCGATATTTCCGGGCTTATGTCAGAATATCCCGATATTCCCGAGGATCAGCTTGCAGCACTAAAATTCTGTTATGACAATAAGATAATTCTCGGTGACAATTACAGCACCTCCTTTGAGCTTGCCGATATGACTGTCACCAGATATCAGATAGCCGCATTTTTACAGCGAATATATATGTATAATCTACTTTAGCAAAGGAGAAATATTATGAGCAAGTTTTTAGAAGATTTTGTAAAAAAAGCAAATGAAGGCGGACATCACCTCTTCCGTGTTTCCGAGATCGTTGATAACGGCAACCCCGAGACCGCAGAGGTGCGTCCAGCAAACGACTGCTGCAACTGCTATTCTATAGCAAAGGCATTCACACAGGTTGCCATAGGCATACTGGAGGACGAGGGCAAGCTCTCCACCGACGAGCTTATCGTAGATATTTTCCCCGAGTATGTGACCGAGGATATTGACCCCAACTGGCACAAGGTAACTATAGATATGGTGCTTCGTCATTACTGCGGCTTTAAGCCGGGAGATATGGATATCGACAGATTTGATATCCACGAGAACTTTGGAGACGATTTTCTCTTCTATATCTTCAATAACTCTATGGATCACGCTCCTGACGATCACTTCTCTTACAGCGATTCGGCATATTATCTCCTTGCCCGTGTTGCTTCCAAAAAGTGCGGACAAAAGATGGATGACTGGCTTTGGAACAAGCTCTTTATGCCCCTTAAGTTCCAGGAGGTAGCCTGGAGCCATTGTCCTATGGGCTATCCTATGGGTGCAACAGGTCTCTACATCAAGAGCTGTGACCTCTGCAAATTCGGTCTTATGCTTTTGAACAAGGGCGAATATAATGGCGAGAGAATAGTATCCGAGAGATGGGTCAACAAGGCTATAGAGCGTCAGTATGACCTCTATCCCACAGGAGCAGGCAACGGCTTCTATAAGGGCGGTATGTACGGCCAGCAGCTGGTTATGGTGCCTGACACAGGCAGGGTTATTGCTTGGCACTGTGCAAGAGACGGCTCTGATTATTCTATTGTAAAATGGGTATGTGAATACAAATAACAAAAAGCACTTCTTAAGAAGTGCTTTTTGAAATGCAGAATGTTATGTGTTTCTCCTTTTAAGTCTGCGGTATCCCTTGGGCTTTTTTATTCTTGTGCCTCCAAACACCGCTGAGCCAAGCAGAGCACAGGCGACCCCGCCAAGGTATGTAAACAGCATACCCGTCCCCGGTTTTCCTCCAAAGATCATACAAAGCAGAAAGCATATAAGGGTATAGATGAGAACAAAGGTAATACTGCATATCATACTTCCCTTGCCTCTTGCGCCCATAATACCTCCCGCAAAGCAGCTTATAAGAAATGCTGTCATACCCAACACACCTATAAGTGACGAGGGGTCATCGCTGTTATATACCCATATTGCAAAAATGAAAATAAGCACTGCGGCAGTAACAACGGCTGCCAGCAGTGCCCATAATACAGATCTTGTAAACGCGTTCATTGGCATACCTCCGTGCTATCAGGTAGTACAGTATATGCCAAGATATTAAAATTATTCCTTTTCGGAAGCCTTTACATCAACAGTCTTTATAGCAGAGCGGAGAATTCTGATTTTGTTTCTCTCTCTTGCTGTCTCGATGGTAACAGTCTCCTCCTTGATGGAAACTATCTCACCGATAATTCCGCCGATGGTGGTGATCTCGTCACCTACCTCAAGGTTGTTCATCATAGCCTGCTTTTCCTTTTCCTGCTTCTTCTGAGGTCTGATCATAAAGAAATAGAAAACGGGAATGATTGCTACAAGCATTATTATAGGAAGCAAAGAGCCGCTCTCACCGCCAAAAAAATTTAAAGCAGCTAAAGTAATAGAATTCATATTTATTTCCTCCAAAATAAAATCAATTTTATCTATTATACATCACTTACACCCTGTAGTGATTAAATGTTTGTAAACTTTACCCCTGCGCAGGGCTTATACTCGGAGCGCAGTACAGCACATATGCCGATATCCTCGTACCCGTCCTTTACAAAGAGGGATTGCCGTTTGATGCCCTCAAATGTCATACCGCTTTTTTCCATTACGCGGCGACTGGCAATATTATCTGCCATAAATCTTGCTTCAATTCGGTTATAGCCCTGCTCAAAGCCGTAGGCTATGACCGCAGACAGAGCCTCGGTGGCAATACCCCTGCCCCAATAATCGGGATTAAAGACATATCCCGCCTCGGCGGTGGAATTAGGCTTGTCTATACGGGCAAAGCCGCAAGTACCGATGAATCTGCCGTCCTCCTTATATACCACTCCAAAGTCGTGAAATGTTCCCTGACGGTAGCATTTTTGCACCTGCTTAAGATAGGAACGGGTATATTCCTCATCCTCGTGGGGGGACCAGAGCAGATAGCGGGTGACCTCCTCGCGACGGGCATAGTCGTACATATCCCTTGCGTCCGAGGGGCGCATATATCTGAGTATCAGCCGCTCTGTCTCTATTTTGGGGGATTTTTCAAACAAATTAAAAAGACTCATATTTTAACCCTTAATACATCATTGTCACAATTATACTATTATATTTAGCTTTTTACAATATTAACAGATAAAAAAATTAAATTTATGTTGATATCGGCTTAATTTAGTGCTATTATAATATACAGTAGATTTATGTAAGGAGTGCTTTCACATAATGAAAAAGACCTTATCATTTATCGGATGCGGCAATATGGCAGGTGCCATAATCGACGGAGCCGTATCCTATGATATATGCTTATACGATACCGACATTCAAAAATATGAGCGCTTTGCATCAAAGGGCTACACCCCCTCAGGTAGCATTGCCGAGGCTGTAGAAAGTGCAGACTATATCTTTTTGTGCGTTAAGCCTCAGGTAGCCCCCGCAGTCCTTCCCGAGATAGCAAAATGCTCGCTTGAGGGCAAGCTTATCATATCTATTATGGCAGGAATAACCCTTGACACCCTCAGCGCCGCCTTGGGTGAGGGTACAGCCATAATCCGTACAATGCCCAATACACCCCTTATGTTAGGCAAGGGTGTCACCGCCCTCTGCCGTAACAGCAATGTAAACGACAAAAAATTCTCTGACATATGCAGACTCTTTTCCGAAATGGGAGAGGTCATGGTAGTCACCGAAGATAAGATAACCGCGGTAACCTGTGCCTCAGGCTCTGCGCCCGCATATGTTTATCTCTTTATCAAGGCTATAGCCGACGAGGCAAGAGCAATGGGTCTGGATCAAAAGAATATGGACCAGATAATTGCACGTATGGTCATAGGCTCCTGCCATATGGTATTAGAGTCGGGCAAGAGTCCCGAGGAGCTTATCCGTATGGTATGCAGTCCCAACGGCACCACCGAGCGCGCAATGGCGGTCTTTGAGGAGGAGGGCTTCTGCGATATAGTTTCCAAGGCTATGCAGGCCTGCGGCAAGCGCGCAGAGGAGCTGGCTAAATAATTCTCAATTCTCAATTCTTAATTCTCAATTCGCAATCAATCAAAATTGCATATCCTTCTCTTTTATTTCATATCTTAACATATACGGAGGATATGAAAAATGGAAGAGCTTAAAAGATACCGTAACAGCTTTATACTTTTGACCCTTATCTGTGTGGCGGGTATAATGCTGGGAATATACCTTTATCAGTACACCGATTATTTTGATGCTCTGCGCAGCGATGTCACCCTTGCCGACAGCTTCAGCTTTGATGCTTCAGAGGTGCTTTCCCTCTTTTTTGATGAGCTTAAGATCACGGCTGTTATGTTTGTTCTGGGCTTTACCCTGCTTGCACCCTATGCGACTGCGGCAGTAATTCTATATAAGGGGTTTATGACAGGCTTTTCGGTGCTCTGCCTCGGAATATACTATCAGGCAGGGGGTATAGACAAGCATAGCTTTATTCTTGCCACCGGCTCTATGGTGCTGATACTTATTATCTATATAATGATCGGGGCAAGGGCATATGCCTTTTCGGGGTCGCTAAGGTATGCCGCGCCCGACACCCTGTCCATAATAAAACACAAAAACACAGGAGGATATATCGTAGCATATCTTATGCTGTCTCTGCTTTTACTTATGGCGATAGCATTAAAATACTCGGTATCCCTGTTATAACACTTAAAAATCAAGGAAACAAAAAAATGAAGAAACCAAAAAAGCATTTTCTATACAATCTGTTTAACCCTCAGGGCAACGGCAACGAGATACCAAAGGACGATCTGGTAGGCCCCGATGACCTGCCCAAGTGCTTTAAGCTCATAGGCAGAAATATCACAAATCTGCTCAGCCTCAATCTGATGATCATATTCGGCAACTTTCCGTTGATGTTTGCCCTCTTTGCCCTGACAGGAAATCTGAGCATCCAGACCACAGCACCCTCTTCGATGCTGTTTGCGCCCCTTTACGGTGTAATGCAGTTTGACCGGTCCCCTGTGCTCCAGTCCCTTTACGGAGTTCTGGGACTTCAGACCGTAATATACACCCCTACGGTATGGACATATGTCTGTACCGCACTTACCCTGCTCATTCTCTTTACCAACGGCTATGTGTGCGTGGGTGCCAACTATGTACTGCGCGGTATGGTGCGCCGTGACCCCATATCCCTCTGGTCTGATTTTTGGGGCGCTATCAGGCGTAACAAAAAACAGGGTCTTATTATGGGAATCATAGATGCCGCCGTTATAGGAATATTGATCTATAATATTGCCACCTGTATGATCAACCCCACTCTGCCGGTGCTTTTCTGGCAGGCAAGCGGTACGCTTATACTCTACCTCAATTATCTGCTCTTGGCTCTGTATATGATCATGAGGTTCTATATCTATATACTGCTTATAACCTTTGACCTTTCTATATGGAAGATAATCAAAAACTCCCTCATATTCACATTTATTAACCTTAAGAGAAACATCCTTGCCCTTACGGGTATAATACTTGCGGCAATCATTACCTGGGTGCTGTTTGCCTTCTTTATGCCGGGTGCCATAACCCTTGCCATAACATTTTTGTTCTCGGTAAGTATGTTCTTTGGAGCATACGCCGCTTATCCCAAGATCAAGGAGATCATGATAGATCCCCAGATGAATTCAGATACGGAAGAATAACAATAAGCCTCCCTAAAGGGAGGCTTTGATTTTTTTGAAATTAAGCTGCATCTATCGTCAGAGCCGTGCTGTGCTCATCCAGTATTATTTTTACCTGATGCTTACCCGATTTTTTAAGGGTAACTATACCCTTTTCGTCTATTTCCATAGCACTGCTGTCATATTCATACTCAAGTCCCGAGGTAAGAATCTCCCAGCTGCCGTCGCCATATGTCACCACCGTCTTTATCTGGGGCTTTATGTCACCTGTAACGCTTATACTGTCATATGCCATAGGTTCTATGGATACGATCTCCCTTGCGCTCTGCAGCTCGTATATGACAACCAAAAGCTGAGTTATATGACCCTTATACTCAAAGGTCACCATAGTCTCGCCCACACCCACAACATCAAAGGATATAACACTTGCATCCGCAAGCTTTATAATGCTCTCGTCATAGCCGTAGACCTTTATCTCGCTTTTGTAGGCATTAAGATTCTTCCAAGTGCCGTGGGTAACATCACAATATACCAGGGTAGGTATAATGCGCTGCTGAGTGGAGGGGAAACGCATAACACACTTATTGCCCGTGGTTATGCCAACCATTTTAAGAAGGTTTTTATCCCTTGTATCCCTTTGTATCGGCTTACGGATATTAAGACCGTTGATCTCTTCAAAATCGGTGCTTTCGCCTAAAGACAAGCCTATCTCCTGTATGCGGGCATTCCATATACCCCAGCCCTGACCGTAGGCATAGGCAACATAGGTCTTGGTGCCCGAGGTTATATGGCCTCTTTTATCTCCCGATATTCCGGGATTATGGCAGTAATAATAAACATTTTCCTTTACCGCATCCACAGGGGTAAAGCTAAGCCCGTCATTTGACTCATAGAACATAAGGTAGCTTTCCATACTGAGTCTTTGCTCCGAGGCTACGGCAATAAACTTTTTGTATTCCTCAACATATTTTACATCTATTGCATCGTTTGTGCCGTCATCTACGGCAATACCCTTGTATTCCATTGTCAGCGGCCAGTTTTCATCGGTGGCATCAGCCGTTGCAACACGGGTGGTATGACCCTCGGCACCGTTCATTGTATAATAGATATAAAGAGTGCCGTCGAGCTCCACAAAGCTTGCCTCGCCCGATCCCCAAAGTGAGCCCTCCTCGGCAAAATATACTATGGGCTTGGGGTCATTTCCTCCCCAGGAGCTGCCGTTCCACTTTTCAAAGGGGCCGTCGGGATTTTGGCTTCTTGCAACAAAAAGACTGTTTTCGCACTGGTTTTCGTTTGAGGTTGAGGTATAGCCGAGATAATAATAGCCGTTAAGATATATAACTCCGGGGTCACAGCAGGAATAGTGGTCAAGACCGCCGGGTGTAGGCTGAAGCACGCATTTTTCCTCGCTCCACTCTACTCCGTCCTCAGAGTGCATATAGACTATCCAGTCCCATTGCTCAAGTCCCGAGCCGCCTCCCGCAAGCCACATATCTATACTGCCGTCATCATTTACTATCATAGACGGGCCGTAGCGGTAGCCTGAGGGCATGCTTTCGTGCACCTTGTATACATCGATTCCTGTATCATTCTCTATAGACACATTCAGCTTTTTTGCCATATCGGCCTGAGAGGTATATTCGCTCTCTGTTATATAATAAAAATCCTTTTTGAGCTTAAGTCCGGATATAACATTTTCGGCAAAGTATTCCGCGGCAGATGATATTCCGGTCTCGGTCACCGAGGAGATATAATATTTGCCACCATCGGCAAATATGCCAAAGCCGTTGTGTCCCATTGCCGCATAATCAAATTTTTCCTGTACCTCTGTGGGCAGAGTCTCTCTGCCTATGAGTATCTCGTGTCCTGTGCGCTTTTCCTCGCTGAGAACTATATCAAGATAGATACCGTGAGTACTCTTTACCGCCGACTGCAGATCATAAACCGCGTTGCGCTCCCAGGCAGAGGCATCCTTTGGCAGATATATGGTGTATTGCTCCAAAGCAGTCTCCCCTACACAGGAAAACAAACTTAATATAAAAAGTCCGCATATAAGGACAAGTAAAAGCTTTTTCATTAAAATAATTTCCTTTGTTAGTTATTGTAACTATTTTACACTAAAAAGGACAAATGAGTGTTAACTAAGTATAAACAAAAAACCTGCCGAAGCAGGTTTTTGTTTTTTGTGATATAGAACTTACGATGTAGCGTGTGAAAAAGTAAGTATACTTTCTGAACTACAGAGCGCAGTTTGGGTGGAGCACTTGCTCCTTATTTGTAATCTACAAATGCGATAGCGGGCATGCCGTATGCGTTACAGAGATTACGGTTATAGGGATGTGTTCCATCTGCCGCTCTGCCGTAACGAACCGCAAGAACTTCGGTACCTACATCAAAGGTTACGGTGTTTGTACCCGAGATAAACTGTCCGCTGATAGGAGCCCACATGTACTGGCCGTTAAGCTGTACAAATACCTCAAGACCTACAAGGTTACCTGAGCCGTCTGCGGTCTTAAGACCTGCACCTGCATTGTTAAAGGTAAGGGTTGCGCCTGTTGCGGTGTAGGTTACATCCTTAAGCACGGGACCGCTTACGTCCTCAAGCTTGCCTACGCCGTGCTTGTCAGCTGCGACAACGTCGGTGAGACGGTAAGCATTAAGGTGCTTGATCGGAGGATGAACATTGTTCCACCATGTTGCATCCCAGAACAGGTCTGAGGAGGATACGATATGACAGTCGGAAAGAAGCTGAGGTATAGTACCAAGCTCTGTTCTTACTGCACCGAAATCCATATATGCGTTTACTCCGTTGTTGGAGTAGCACGCAGGATACTCCATCATATAAACATCAAAGTCATCGTTACCGAATGTACTTCTGAAATATGTCATAAGCTCTGTGAACTGTGCGGCAAAGTGGTTTTCATAGGTAGAGCCGAACATTTCACGGGTGTTGGACATATCGCTTTCACCCTGATACCAGATGATACCTGCAATAGAGAAGTTGGAGAGAGGTGCGATCTGCTGATTGTATACATATCTTGATCTCATATTGGTATTATAAACAACGCCGTTGAGGTCATAGTAGTATCTGCCGTCAGCACCGAGAGTATCGTGACCCCACTTATCGGCAAGCTCGTTGGGAGCAAAGGAGATAAGTGCGTGGCCTGATGCATCGATCTCAACTACACCGCAGGGAACATCTGTCTTGGTGGACATATTGTATGCAAACATATATCCCAGAGCCGAGAACACCTCCATGCTTATAGCATCGCGGTTGTAGGCCTGGCTGGTAGGTACGAAGTTAGCGTACTGAATTATCTGCATTGCGATATCGGTAGGCTTTTTCCAGGTCTCACCGTTGTATACATCATTGAATACGGTGGTGGTACCCTGGGCAAACTCGCCTGTAAGACCTACATAATCCATATTGGACATACGGAAGAAGCGGATATCGCGTCTGTCATCATAGTCAACTACAAGCTCGCTTTCCTTGACTAAAAGTCTGAGGTCAAGGATAAGCTCACCCATAGAGTAGAATACATTGGACTGACCGATGATGTAGTATACATCACCGATAAGAACATCGTTAAAGGTGGTAGTGCTGTTTGCACCCTTTACGGTAAGGGGCTGACCGTCGGTGGTGTAGGAGAAGGTCTCAGCAAAGGTAGCCTTCCAGCTTCCGTCTGCACCAACCTTAGCAGAAGCGGTCTTGCCGCCTAAAGTAACTACAACATTACCGCTGTTCGCATCTGCAAAGCCCCATACGGAGAGAGGCTCGTCTCTCTGAAGTATCATATTGTCAGAGAAGGCACCCGAAACACGGACATTTGTTGCGGTAGGAGTTGTTACAACTGCCTCAAGCTTGGGGATAGAAGCAGTCTCGGTCTCGCCGCAGAGTGTACAGGTTCTGGTCTTTGTACCCTCTGCAGTTTCGGTAGCCGCCTTGGTTACCTCCCAGTTGCCCCATACATGTGTACAGGGCTGGGAAATATCGGATTCTGCAACCTCTATAAGATAGAAGTTATAGGACTGGTCATTGTACTGTACCATAAAGCTCCAGCGACCGGCTGTGTCAAGCTCTATCTTAAGAACACCGTTTACGATATCAGCACTCTTTAAGTACTTTGAGCCGGGAGCGTTCTTGATATTGGTAGCGGTTGTGTACTTACCGGGAGCATATCTTACGATATAGAGATCGTCAAGCTTTCCGATGGTAACGGTGTTACCGTCCTGTGCAAAGGTGGGAACCTTCTTTGCTACATTATAGTAGTAGAAGTGCTTGTAGCCGTTGTTATATTCAACTACAAGAGTTACCTCGCCCTCCTCGCGGTACTGGATCATATACTCGGTGGCGTTCTTGATGTCGTTCTTGTTGGAGAAGTTACGGACACCGCTTGCCGCCTTGATAGCGGAAACAGAGGTATAGTGACCGTATGCGGTACGGATGATCTTGATATCGGGGATGTTGGATACTGTTACCTGAAGTCCGTTTTCGGTGAATACGGGGGTATCAACGGTAAGTGTATGATGAATTACATCAAATGTACCGTCATTATATCTGATAAGCACGGTGTAGTCACCGGGGTTGGTCAGAGTATAGCTGAAATCGTGGGTGGTCTTTGCATAGAGGTCAAGCTTGTTTGCAGAAGCCTGATACTTGAATGCTGTAGAAGCCTTGATCTCGCTGTAGGAATTGAATGTTCCTTCTGCGATCCACATATCCTTATAGTTTTCAGCATAGTCCTTTACGGTAAGCTTAACACCGTAGGACTCTACATAAGGACTAATGGTGCTTACATCTGCATAGATGAAGTACTGACTGCCGTCATTGTATCTTACCCAGAAGGTGTATTCACCCATCCAGGGCAGATCATAGGTCATAACGCCCTCTGCGGTGTACTTCTTAACGGTTGCCGCATCAAGGGTAACATTCTTCTCTGCCGCCTTGACATCTGCACCCTTGGTGTAGTGACCGATTGCAAATCTGATCTCCTTGATATCGGTGATGTTGCCAAGTCTGATTGTATAGTTGTCAACGCTCAGAACTCCGGGCTGTCCCTCGGGAAGCTCGGGATCTATGATCTCAAGCTTGGGGATCTCACGGGTCTCGGTAGCTGTACATACTGTACATACTCTTGTTTCGATACCCACAGATGTGGTTGTGGGAGCTGTGGTTTCTATCCAAGCACCCCAGCTGTGACCTAAAGCGGGAACAGTAGTAGTTACCTTGTCGCCGCAGTTGTTACAGGTCTTAACAGTCTTACCTGCGGTTGTACAGGTTGCCGCGGTTACGCTTTCAACATAATCGTGACCGGTTGCGGGAATAGTCTCGGTGTAGCTGCTGCCGCAGGTACAGCTGTAAACTGTCTTACCGTCTGCTGTACAGGTAGGCTCTGTGGTTGTGGAGGTGTACTTATGTGTATGAGGCTCGGAGGACTGATTCCAGATAGCAGTAAATACAAGATCCTCGGTAAGCTCATAGCGAAGGGATGTGTCAATAGGATTGTTGAAGGTGATATTATACTTTTCGTTATACCAGCCGCCAAACTCGTAGCCCTCTCTTACTGCAGAAGGTACGGAGGAGATAGCATCGGCATAATAGTCACCTGTATTGATACCGTAGAGGCTTGTGCCTACAAGTGTTCCCTCACCTGCATCAAAGCCGAGAGTCCAGATAGTCTGACCGCAGGTAGGCTCGCCGTAGTTAAGGGAGATCCAACCCGACTGACCGTCATAGTTGATCTTACCCCACTTGCCGTCAAAAGCGGATGTGGTAACTACAGTATCCTTGGGCAGTGAGCCGAGAGCCGCACCGTCAGAGCTTGCCGCATCACGCATGGTAAGCCAGCTTGCGGTGGTCTTGTAGGTAACAACAGAGGAAAGCTCGCCCTCGTAGTCAAGGTCGGGAGTTGCAATGCCGGGATCCTCTGCGGAAGCGGTTTCTGTCCAATGTGCATAAAGTGTAGCCGCACCTGCATTTGTGGAGGAGGAAACCTTTGCACCGCCTGTAGCCGCGGTATACCAGCCGTCAAAGTCATAGCCTTCACGCACGGGAGTGGGAAGTGAACCCATCTTCTGACCTGCGATAACGGTCTTGGATGCAGTCTTTACCGCACCGCCGTTGGCGTTGAAGTTAACTGTATAAACTGTAGGCTGACCTGTGGTCATAGCCGCAGCCTCAGCCGCAGTCTTGGCAAGACGCACAGAACGAAGAGTTACATAGTCACCGGGAACGGTTACAACACCGTTTGCGGGATAGAAGAAGCAGAACTTAAATGTATTAAGCTGATTCTTATAGTATGCATTTGCGCCGAGATTGATGGTATATTTACCGAATCCTGCGTTGTTGTATGCATTATTGAAGCCGATAAAGTTATTACCGTTTATAACGTATGTGCTACCTGTGGTGGCATAGATGCTCTGGAACTGTACCGCGCTTGTAGAAGCGGAGGTTATAGCCATATCAAATACCACGTAGGGATAGCTTGATGCGTTGATAGAGGGATAGGTTATATCTGCAAGAACAGAGTTGGGGTTCTTGCTGGAGGTACCGGGAAGACCGTAGCTGATAGAAATGTTAGGACCGTTAAGCACGTCCCAGGTGATAAGCTGAGCACCGTTTGCGGTCTTGTTCATTCTCATTTCAGCCTGGTTACCGATGAGGTTAAAGGCATCGCTGCCTGCAAAGTAAAGGTTGGTAAGGTCGATGTCGGGGCTGGGGATCTCAACCTCAAAGTGACCCTGCGCACCTCTGTCGGGACCTGCGGAGAGGATGACAGAGTTTACAACGCTTCTTGTGCTGCCGTCAGAGGGAGAGTTGGTTACGGCATAGCCTGCCTCGGTAAGCTCAACAAGAGTAGCGGATCCGCCGCCGTCAAGGATGAATGCGGTATTGAGGTCAAGGTCGTCTGCCAGATTCCAGTACATATCAAAGTCAAAGCCTGTAGAGAAGGATGACTGACGTCCGTCGTTTACAACGAAGCAAAGGCTTCCGTCGTGCTTGATACCTACGATGGTGGTAGGATAGTTGTTGGTAGAGCCTGTTTCCATCTTAACACCGTCTACAACGAAAGGCATATGACCGCCTACTGCGTTTACAACATTCTGCCACTCAGCGGAGTTTCTGTTATACTTTTCGTTTACCGCAAAGTTAAGTGTAACAGAGTTGCCTACTGCAAAGGAGGAGAGCATAGAAAGTGCAGATCCTCTTGCGGTAAGGATAATGCGGTTAGCCTTCATTTCGGGATTGGTAGAGGTGGAGGAGGAATAGATTCCTGTAACCTTACCTGTAATAGAAGCACCGCTCTTTACTGTATAGTCATAGTCACAGTCGATAACTACCTCATACGCATCGGACAGAGCATAGTTGTTGAGACATCCCTTGTCGGAGTAAACAACCAGTGCGTTGTTTGCGGGAAGTCTGTTAAGACCGTGGGGATTAACTGTAACACCCTTGGTGTTATTGGTAACGCTGATAATAAGCTCGGGACAGCCGATGAGAGGAATATTATCCTCGGTTACACCAAAGGACCAGAACTCGCCCTCGTAGGGAGTTTCCTGCTGCATATAAGCGGAGCAAACGATCTCTCCGTCATATACGTTAAAGCCGCGGGGCAGGGTCAGAGCCTTGGTAACAACTGCATCGGAATATCCGCCGTAGGATGTGCCGCTACCCTGCACACGGGAGTGTGCGGAGGACATCATCCAGAGGTCGCCGTTGATTGCGGCAATTGCAGTCTTGCCCTCACCGTTGTTTGCATTAAAGGATGTTACGGTGTTAAGGGTGGTCTTTGCCTGATTTGCATAGTCACGCTCATTTGTTACATCAACATAGAGGTCGGTCTGTGCAAGGTCAAACTCGATAACATTGATATTTTCAAGCTCATATTTGGATGAAGATGAAGTCTTGATATTAGTGCTTGTAACACCGGGGTAAAGTGTCTTTACAGTTCTGCTTGTCTCACCGTCAAGCTTGGGATTGATGGTAGAAGCCTTGTCTCCTGCTACTGTGGTAGCGCTGAGCTTAGGCAGATCCTCTACCTCAACAGCTCCGCACTCACAGCTTCTCTGCTTACGTCCGATACACTCGGTGGTAGGCTGAATAGTAGTTCCCCATTCGCCAAAGTCATGACCGTCTGCGGGAAGAGACTCTGTATAGCTGTCACCGCAGGAGCAGGTGTAGGTAGCTACACCGTCAACGGTACAGTTGGTATCGGTGGATGTAAGAGTATAGGAATGAACGTGACCCTGTGCGTCCTGCCATACGGCATAGAGGGTTACGTCACCGCTTGCTGTGTAGGTAGCACCTGCATTTACTGTAGCCTCACTTGCAGTTGCAGATTCTGCCCAACCAAGGAATACATATCCGCTTCTGACAGGAGCAGTAGAGGAGAGCTTAACGCTTTCGCCTACGTTTACTGTAACTGCCGCGGGAGCAGAGTTACCGCCGTTTGCGTCAAAGGTGATAACACAGGTGTTTACCTCCCAGATAGCTACGAAGGTAGCATCTTCGTTAACTGCATAGTTATCCTCAAGGGAGAGGATATAGTCATACTTTTCGCAGTACCAGCCTGTAAGGGTATAGCCTGCCTTGGTTGCAAGGGGAATCTCGGACATAACGTCAGAGTACTTGTCACCGTTGTTGATGCCGTAGGTAGTAGCACCCACCATTTCACCGCCGTTGGGGTCAAAGGTCATGGTGTAGTTCTTGGAAACTACCTTCTGAGCATAGTTAAGAGAGATCCAACCCTTGTAACCGTCATAGGTTGTGTAACCCCAGTTACCCGAGATCTGAGTGATAGTTACTCTTGTTCCTCTGGGAAGAGAGGTAAGGGCTTCGTAGGAGCTGCCGGGGCCGTCACGCATAGCAAGCCAGCTTGCGGTGGTCTCGTAAACATCGCTCATAGAGGTCTCGTTGTTATCGCCGGAGAGGAAGAGCTCCGCCTCAAGATTACGGCGGGAAACAAGACCTGCAAGCACCTGACCGCCTGCGGTAACGTGCTCACCGAATGCCGCCTTGATCTGCTCGTCTGTATAGTTGTCTATGCCGTTGATAAGATATGTTTTGAGGGTGAAGCTGCCGCTCCATACATTACCTAAGTTGTAGGTAAAGCTTACAAGAGCGTCATACTGATTCTGATTAAGCTCTACATTGTTGGATGCGGTAAAGCTGTTTACATAAAGCTCATACTTAAGGATAGCGGAGCGAAGCAGGGCGTCAGCCTCAGCCTCGGTGATACCGTTGGGATATTCGTTCTCGCCGCAAGCGGTACCGTAACCGATGGTCCACTGCTCATAATCCCAATATGCATACTTGGAAAAGCCCTCAAGGGACTTGATAAAGTCAAGACCGTCATTACTGATGGCATACTTGATATCGTCCTGTGCAAGGAGGTAGTTCATAGAGCACCAGCCGGAAACACCGCCAAAGGTGGTGTATGCCCACTTGCCGGAGATCTGAGTAACTACGATAGCATCGCCGTTCTTGAGCACCTTAACGATAGTGCCGGAGGAGGAGGGCTCGCTTCTCATATTGAGGTTAGCCGCTGTTACGATATATGTACCCAGATCCTCTGTAACTACAGTACCCGAGCCTGTGTAGGGAGGAGTACCGTAACCGATGATATAAGCACTTGTAAGTGCATAGGACTTGGTCTGACACTTATTGCCCGCATTACCCTCAATGGTATAAACCTTGGAAGCGTCAGAGTTGTATACGATACCTACGTGGGTAGAGTCAGCTACCTGATTGGTATTTGTGCGGAAATAGATGATATCACCGCGCTTGGGCTGATATGTACCGCCGCAAGCTCTCGACCACTGCCAGTAACCGTTCTTCTGGAACCACTGCATACCGATATCACAGCTTGCGTGAGATGTGATGGTAGTCTTGGGGATTCCTGCCTGGTTAGCACACCAGGATACAAACATAGCACACCAAGCACCGGGATTGATACCGTACCACTTGCCGTACTTGGTATAGTTACCGCTACCGCCCGAGGTTCCGCCCATCTGGGAGGTAGAGTTACCCTCGGTATAGCCGATCTGTGAGGTGGCAACAGCGATCAGGTCTTCTACCTGATTGCCTGTGTTTATGTGTGTGTTCTCATACGCCGCACTGATGCCCAAGGGCAGACAGGGGAGAACCATCATCACACATAAAACCAATGCCAATAATCTTTTTGTGTTTTTCATGATCTTCACCTTTCGTGATAAATTTAGTCAAGTACAATCATTGTAACATATATACTTAAAAAAAGCAATAAAAAGGTCGCTTTTTGTTCAATATTTTGACTAATTTTCGGTAAATATTTGACATTTTATGATGAATCTGAGGCGATATAACACTTCGCGTTGCGATATTTTTGCCGTCGCAAAAGCGATATGTCTGCTAAAGCAGACGCGATATGGTATAAATCCTCAAGGGATTTATACCGCGGAAAAACAAAAGGACTTGCATCGCAAGTCCTTTGTGTTTTTCTTAAGGCATACGGTAATTTACAAACGCAACTGCAGGCATCTTATATGCATTGCAGAGGTTTAAGTCAATGGGATACTTTGCCTCAAGCTTACGGTTATATCTTACACCGTAGAGAACAAAGTCGCCTGTATCAATGGTAATGGTATCTGTACCTGTAATGATCTGACCCTCGTGAGGCAGCCATATAAGCTGACCGTTATATTCGATCTGTACCTCTATTCCCTTTACATGTCCTGTTGAGTCAGCGGTGGTAAGACCTGCACCGACATAGTCGAACTTAAGCTCAGCCTTAGAGTTGCCGAGATAATTTACTTCCTTGAGAAGAGGTCCGCAAACGTCGTTAAGGTCACCCATACCGAACTTCTGAGCAGCTACAACATCTGCAAGTCTTGAAGCCTGCCAATGCTTGATGTAGGGATGAACGTTGTTCCACCAAAGGGGATCTGACCAAAGGTCGGAGGAGGATACCATATAGCTGTTTTCAAGCATCGAGGGGATCATACTAAGCTCTGCTCTTGCACTGCCAAAGTCCATTGAAACAACAGAAGGTGTAGTATAGTTGGTGGGATATTCTATAATATATACGGGGAAGTCATCGTTACCGAAGGTATTTCTGAAATAGGTCATAAGCTCGGTAAACTGATTTGCAAAGTTGTTGGTATACTCTCTGCCAAAGGTCTCCTTGGTGTTGTACATATCGCTCTCGCCCTGATACCAGATGATACCTGCGCAGGAGAAGTTTGAGAGAGGATAGATCTGCTGATTATAAGCATATCTGGTTCTCATATCGGTATTATATGCAACTCCGCTGAGATTATAGAAATATCTGCCGGTAGCATCAAGCTGGTCGTGGCCCCACTTATCGGCAAGCTCGTTGGGAGCAAAGGTGATAAGGGGATGACCTGAAGCGTCGATCTCGATAACACCAACAGGAACATCAGACTTGATAGACATATTGTATGCAAAGAGGTAGCCCAGAGCCGAGAAGCACTTGGTGCTTATAGCAGTACGGTCAAAGGTCTCGGAGGTGGGAACAAAGTTTGCGTAGGTAAGTATCTGCTGTGCAATGTCGGTAGGAACCATCCATCTGCCGCCGTTATAAACATCGCTGTAGAGGGTGGTCGTACCCTGTGCAAACATACCTGTCATGGTAATATAGTCGGTGTTGGAAACACGGTAGAAACGGATATCGCGTCTGTTGTCAAAGTCAACGGAAAGAGTATCAGAAAGTCCCTTATATCTGAGGTCAAGCATAAGCTCGCCGATAGAGTAGAAGATATTTGACTGGCCAACTGCGTAATAAACATCACCGATAAGCACATCATTATAGGTTATAGAATAATCTGCACCGCTTATTACAAGGGGCTGACCCTCGGTGGTGTAGGAGAAGGTATCCTTAAAGGTTGCCTTCCAGTTACCGTATGCGTCAACCTTGGCAGAGGCAGTCTTGCCGCCGAGATACACAACAACATCACCGCTGTTGGCATCTGCTGTGCCCCATACGGAGAGAGCCTCGTCTCTCTGGAGGATCATATTGTCAGAGAACGCACAGGAAACGTGAACACGGGTAGCGGTAGGAATTACTACAGGCTCTACCTTGGGTATAGCTCTTTCTTCCTTTTCGCCGCAGGTGGTACAGCTTCTTTCTTCAAGACCCTCTGTCTCCTCGGTTGCCTCTGTTACAACGCTCCACTCACCCCAAGTGTGGGTGCAAACGAGAACTGCTACCACTCTTGTCTCGGTCTCACCGCAAAGTGTACAAGCTCTCTGCTCCTCACCCTCGGTGGTGTAGGTGGGCTCTACTGTTACTGCCCATTCACCCCATACATGCTCGCAGGGTGCGTTGGGATCCTCAACTGTTACAGTATAGTAATTGTAGCTGTCATCCTTATACTGGATGCTGAAGGTATATGTGCCGGGCTCAAGAGTAACGGTGATAACACCGTCAACAGCAGAAGCGGGTCTGACATACTGAGAGCCGGGAGCTCTCTTGATCTCGCCGGAGGTAGACCACACGCCGGGAGCATATCTTACGATATAAAGACCGTCAATGTCACCAATTGTAACAACATTACCGTCCTGTGCAAAGGCAGGAGTCTTTTTGCCTGCTTCAAATTGGAATATTTCAATATAGCCGTTATAATATTCGGCACTAACTGTTACAAGGCCGTTGTCACGGTACTGGATGGTGTATTCATCCGCGCCCTTGATATCATACTTTGCGGTAAAGTTACGGCAGCCGGGAGCGCGCTTGATCTGTCCTGTGGTCTCATAGTCACCGTATGCGGAACGGATGACCTTGATGCCTGCAAGATCAGCTATATGAAGCTGAAGTCCGTCGGGAGTAAACACGGGATCTGCAGCTCTTACCTCAACGGTCTTGAGGTAGGTAGTACCGTCATTCATTCTCCACCAGAAGGTGTATGTTCCGCTCTTGGTAAGCATTCTGGTATATACGCCGTCCTTGGTGGCAGCCTTTACATGGGCTGTATCAACACCCACATAGGTGTCTGCCTTTTTGATCTCGGCAGAGGACTTATACACACCGAGAGCAAAACGGATGTAGTTTATCTCATCCGCCATAGTTATGGTTACTGTATCGGCATTTGCGCTGATAGTAGGCTCTTCAACTGCAAATACACCAAAGGGTATGCAGGTAAAAAGCATAACCGTAACCAACATAAGACAGATAAGATTCTTGAAATTGGTTTTCATAATAGTCTCCTTGAATGTAATAATAAACATTAAAAGTATTGTATCACAAACTATTTTAATTTTCAACTGTAATTTTGTTTTTAGCTAAATTGCCGCGTTGCGGCAGCTAAATTATTCCTACGGAACATCTAAATTGCACTCCGTGCAGCTAAATTAAATTCGGCATATAGCTGGACGGAGTCCAATTTAGCTCCTGCCCCTCGGGGACCCCGAAGCGAGCTTGCCGAGCTTTGGGGAATGGGGGGGAATTTAGCTTGCGTAGCAAATTTAGCTCGGCAAGGCCGAATTTAGCTACAGGCTAAAATAAAAGAGGCTCATTCAAGAGCCTCTTTATATTTTAGCCTGTAATACCCGAACGCTCGATACCCTGTACCATAAATCTCTGACAGAAGAGATAGAGTATGATAAGGGGAGCGATGATAAGCATAGCACTTGCGTTGTTTGCCGCAGCCTCGAACATACCCTGAGGTATAGAGGGGTCGGGCAACGAAGGTACCTTTGCTATATCAGGCATCAACTGAGTGTTGAAGCCGGTAATGAACAGTCTGGTATAGAAGTTGTCAGTCCACTGCCATGAGAAGGAGAACAGGAATACTGTAATCAGCATAGGCACGGAAAGGGGAAGGATGATCTTGAGGAATGTCTTGACAGGGCCGTAGCCGTCAAGATATGCAGATTCTTCAAGCTCATCGGGAACGCCCTTGAAGTACTGACGGAGCATAAATACATACAATCCGTTCTTAAAGCCTAAGCCGGTCAATGATATAAGTATCAAGGGCCAATAGGTATCAAGAAGATTTATCTTGGTAAACGGAATGATGTTAAAGGTGTTAAGAATTCCGAGAAGATCGAAATATCTGAATCGCATAAACAGAGAGAACTGCAATGTCTGGTGAGGTACGACCATTGTAAGGATTACAAGTCCGAACAGGAGGGCATTACCCTTGAACTTAAACTTTGCAAAGCCGTATGCGATAAGGGCACAGACAAAGGTCTGCATTACCGCACAGGTAAGGGACAGTGCTGTTGTTCTGATCAATGCGATGAAATATCCGTTTTCCTTGATGATAGCCTTATAGGTATCAAGGGTAGGATACTTAGGAATAAGCTTTACCGTTACATCTACAAAGTCATCTCCGCTCATAAAGGAGGAGGAGATCTTTGTAAAGAAGGGCATCAGTATTACATATGCTATACCGACAAGAAGAAGGAAACGGGCGATCTTGAATATCGACGATACAAGGAAGCCGGAGCTGATGTACTTAAGCTTGAATCGGGTCCAGAAGCTGGTACGTTCAAAATCAACTCTGATCCTTCTCTTTGTTTCCTTTTTGATCTTAGGAGCGGTATCAGGCTTGTTTTTTACATTATCCATTATTTCCCCTCCTTAATCTCTTCTCTGATAGAATATGAATGCCGAAAGTGCAACTGCTACAAGGCCGATAATACCAAGAACTATACTAAAGTACATCCACGCCATTGCGGAGGATACAACGCTTGATTCGCGGTATACATCCGAAATAAACATCATAACCGAGTTGTCGGCGGATGTCAGGGCATCGATTACGGTATATATTGCATTAACCAGGATCATCGGGCTTACCATAGGTATGGTAACCTTCCAGAATGTTTCCCATGCTGTTGCACCGTCGATGTCACAGGACTCGTATATTGCAGGAGATACAGACTGAAGACCTGCAAGGAATATAAGCATCTGTACACCTGAACGGTTGATGATATCGTATATGTTGTTCATTATGTTAACAACATACGATGTAAGCTCTGTACCGACCTTCATAGAGTTAAACATCCATTGTATGTCGGCGACATTGACTATTTCGTTTACCGTATCGGTACCCGAGCCCGTATCGATGGAGGTGGTGGTATCCTGCATATAGCTGTTAAACTTACTGGAGCTAACATCCAGCTCATCGATAAGACCTGTACACAGGATAACAGGGATGAAGAAGATTGCACGGAACACCGCACGACCCATCATCTTCTGGTTAAGAAGCACCGCCATAAAGAGCGAGAATATTACGATAGCGGGAACATCAAAGAGAAGATCCTTGATACCTGTGGTCAATGTAGGAATAAACTGTGTGTTTACAAATAATGCTTCGTTATAGTTAGCAAAGCCAACCGGTATGAGCTTAAAGGTCTGACCGGGGATGATCTTTACTGTTGCAAAGCTGAACTTGATGGAGTCTATAACTACGGGAGCGTAGATAAAGAACAGACCGATAAGGAAGGGCGCAAGGAAGAGCCAACCGCTTCTTGCCTTACGGGTGTCCAGAGAAGCACCGCTTGAGCGACGCTTCTTGGGCATACCGGGAGCCGGCTTGTTACCGGGAGGAAGCATTCTAACTTTTGTGTTATTCATTTTATATTTCCTCCCTTCTTACATCTTAACATAACTCAGACCGTTAACGGTAACACCGTCTACAGTAACTGCGAATTTGTTATAGTTCAGTATAAATACGGTGCCGTCCTCGTAGGTCACGCGAACGATGGTACCGTCGTCGATGTCATACTTGCCTGCTTTTTCAGCCTCAGGCACTTCTTCTGTCTGATCAGTTGTCTCAAGACCCACGTTATCAGAACCATCCTGGGTCTCGTTCAACTCAGGTGTTTCAAGTGCTTCGACCATAGCATTGAGCTTTTCGCTCACTGCATCATTTTCTTTTGCAGCCTCTGTAGCTGCACTGTCAGCCTCAAGCTCACCTTCCTCGGGAACACGCTGGCCCATTACAAACTCGTGGTTAACTATCTTCTTGTCCTGGAGAGAACCGAGAATGTCGTTAAGGTTTGTATAGGTTGTTACCAGGTCATCAAACCAGATGTCATAAGCTACAGAGTAGTATCTGTTGAGCTTATCGTCTTCCTTGAGAAGAGGTGTGTTATCGTAGGAAAGTGTGAAGTAAGGAAGTGAACCGTTCTCAATCATCTTGAGGGTCTCATAGTCCATATCGCTTGCCATGTTAGTGGGCTTACCTGCAAAGTTCACACATCCGTGGAGAACCATACCTACAAAAGGAACGGATCTGGAGGACTTGGTGTAGTGGCTGGAGTCAAGGGTTACATTAAGGATAGTATCTGCGTACTTCCAGGTGTATGCGTTACCCTCGTCAACCATTATGCTTGCATACTCCTCAGAAGCCTTTTCAAGGAGCTGTATTACAAGCTGCTTGGAATCCTCACGGTTGTAGGAATCCTTCTTATCAAAGTCAGAGTTAAGATCTGCACCAACATTACCCAAGGATATACCGCTCTTGCCAAGCTCGTTGAGATCCTCTGTAATGCCGTTGTACAGCTTCTCAAAGGAAGCAGGAGATATACAGATAAGACCTGTAGTTACTGTCTGCTGGAGAGAAGAATAGTACTGACGCTTCTGAGTGTATCTGTTGTCGATAGACTTGACCGCATCCTTGGATGCAGAATAGCCGTCGAACATACCGTCCTTAGCCGCATAGGAAAGGTCAAACTCGGGATAAACGGTTATTTCGTTTTCCTCAGCATACTTGATAAAGTCTGCATAACCTTCGTTACCGCCTACCGCTTTTTCAAACTTAACACCGGTAGGAACCGAAGGATCGGACATACCGCCGTTGGCAAAGCCTGTAAGACGGAAGTTAACATTGGTTACACCCTTGGCGCTGAGTCCCTCATACATTGCCTTGAGGTTGTCAAATGTGGTAAGCGCCTCTGTAACAACTGTAGGGAAGGACAGGAAGGTGGAATCCTTATCGATAGCACCGAAGGACTCGATGTAAAGAGGAATATCCTCGTCAGCATCCTCAATAGGTGTCAGAATTCCCTGCTTGATAAGGTAATTCTGATAAGCCTTAGCCATTCCTACATAGCTTACGGGATAATACACATTCTGGTCAAGTCCCATATCCTGTATCTTGTTCTCGTCGGTAAGCATTACTATACGGATAAGGTAGCTGCCTGTGTACTTACGGTTGGAAACAATGGTCCATACCTTGTTTTCACCTACCGATATGGAATCGGAAAGGTTATATGAGTCGGAGGGGCGGGGATAGAACTCGGTATATACTGAGTTGTATCTGTGGAGAGAACCGCCGTGGGTGGTGGTGATAGATGCAAGGGCATCACCCTCCTCAATGATCGCCAGATATCCTCTGTCCTCGGTAAGAGGCTGATACTGAACATCCACGATCTCCTCGTGCTCGGGGATCACTTCGCCTGTTTCCTCGTCAACTGTCTCGGCAACAAGCTCCTTTGTTATGGTTGCAGACTCACCTACATAGTTTTCTACAACACCGTATACAGGAAGTCTCATTATCTCGGACTTAACGGTGGTTATCTCGTGGTAAGCAAAGTCTGAACCGTACACCTTACCGGTTATTGTACCGCCATCAGTCTTTAGCTGCTGGAAATCAAACAGAGCTCCGGAGCCGTCAGGGATAAAGGTGTAGCCGTTGTAAGCGCTGCTTCCTGCACCGAAGTAAGGAAGAATTCTTACATATGTCAGCTGATATTCGTCCTCGTCAAATCTGATACCGTTGGCGGGGAGTCTTATCTGGGGACCGTTCTCGTCAATATAGTACTCAAGAGCCATCTTGAAGAGAGGCGGTGCCTTCTGTGTGGAGGTGTAGCCTGTAAGCTGGTGGTCCTCCTCCAGGGTTGCGTATGTATACTCGGGACAGTAACCCTTGATGTAGGACTCTATCTCCTGGATATCACGCTTGGAGGCCTCTGTATCGAATACATAGATCGCCATTTCCTTTGTTGCAGGGAACTCTTCCTGCATCTTCTTAACCGCACCTACCGAAAGGGTGGTATCAAAGGGATCCTTAAGAACATAGTAAACCTCTGTGGTAAACTTGTTCTTAATACGGCTTGAAAGATCACTTGCTTCGATATGGCTTCTGATAAGTGTCTCGTATCTTGACTTCTCTATCTGCATGGGAACAAGGTAACGAACCTCCTCGTCACCGATAGAGTACTCAACTCTGAGACCGTTCTTTAAGTTCTTGACCTTGATCTGGTTCTTCAGACAAGCCTCCTTGTAGCTGAACATAGAGGTATTGGTGCCTGTGTTATCCGAATAGCGGATCTCAATCTGAGACATAAGCTGTCCCTTGACATCCTCGGTGGACGAAGAGCCTGCAAGATCATAGGGGTTAGTGAAGAGTGTCTGACCTGTGATGGTGTTCTGTATTGCTACCTCACCGGTGTACTCATCACAGTAAAGTGCATACTCATCGCTCTCAACCTTTTTTACCATGGAAGCGAGCTTTTCATCTGCTGTTTTGAAAACATTCTGAGCATTGAGGTAGTCAAATGCTTGCTCTTCCGCCTCGCCCTCTTCGCCGTCGGCATTTTCACCGTCGGCATTTTCACCGTCGGCATTGTCGCCGTCAGTGTTTTCGCCATCGGTGTTTTCGCCATCGGTGTTTTCAACATCGGTGTTTTCAACATCGGTGTTTGCTGTGTCTGTTGTTACCTGATCATCACCATCCTCGGGCTCTGCCATTACAACAACAGCTGTAGACATAAGCATTACCATGCAAAGGAGCAGGGATAAAAACTTCTTGCTGATCGATTTAATATTCATTTTTATCTTCCTCCTTTACATTACATTCTGTATGACAGCTCGGTGATGATGCTGGATATAAATCCGACGATCTTCTGAATAAGTCCTGTGAACAGAAGTCCAAGGAACATAATAAATCCTGCACCTACGATGGTCATCGCACAGGTAAGAACATTCTTAATGATAGAATAAGCGTGTGTTACCTGAAGTCCGAAGAATACCAACAGACCTACCCAGATCCATCCGATGGATACGAGCAGCGAAACGATGCCTGCCTCGTTAAGTGAGAATACATGTGTAAGAAGAACCGAGGGGATTACAAAGAAAGGCAGGGGAGCAAGGGAGTAACCGCATGCTATATAAACATCCTTATAGCTGCCCTCACCGTCCATAAGTGTTGTAAGACACCAGTTGGAGGTTACAACAAGGAAGAGAGGCATCAGTATGGACACTGCCTGTACAAATACCGAACTGGTTGCGCCTTTGGGGTTGAACAGATATGCCTGACCAACCGCCTGATATGTGAAGGAAACTACTGCAAGAACCACCCAGAAGGTAGCACCTCTTACAGAGCCTCGTTTTTCGTGCTTAAGATCCCAGAATCCGTCAAAGGGATGTCCAAAGAGGTGGAAGGCGTACAGAACCTCCTCGTGGAACTTACGCTTACCCTTTTTAAGAATTCCGGCCTTGTTTACCTTACCTGCCCAGCTGAAGAGCTTGGAGCCTGCAAGACACACAACAATAACTACCAAGGGAACTACCCAAACATAATCGGAAATCCATTCCTTACGGTATTCCTTGAATGCCTCTGAGTACTGAGCAGTATCATAAGCGTACTTATAATACTCCATCGCCTCTTCCCATTTGCCTTCACGGTACAGGGACTTACCGATACCTACATATGCGGCATCAAAGTTACCGTTACGCTGAAGAATGCTGTTCCAGTCGTCTACTGCAACCTCATATTTTCTTTCGTTATCATTGTGCAGAGCATTGATAAGTATATCACCGTACTCTGTCTGTCTGTATACTGTAAGATTAAGAGCGGTCTTATCAAGACAGAGGAGCTTAACCTCGCGAACTATTTCGCCGTTTTCGTCTACCTTTTCATCCATCTGATAAGCTATAGCCTCTGCCATAACTATGTTACCTCTCATCTGACCCTTATCACCAAAAACATGAAGGAGTCTGCCGTAGGAATCATAGGTATAGAACTTGGAACGCTTCTGGTCAACTATAGTCCAGGTGCCTTCCGGGCCAAGTGCCACATCGACGATGGTGGAGGGACCGAGTATATCGGTCTCGTCTCTGGAGCTGTTGATGATGTTAACCTCACCGGGGCCAAAGAAGCCGCTTCGAGCCATTACATCGTCGCCGGCGGAGTTAAGCTTCTTAACGGGTGAGTTGTCGCTGGAGTTACCCATAACCGCTGCCTGCTGAGCACCGGGATCAAGGGATGAGATGGTTGCATACACAAAGCCCTCATTATCTATGGTAACATTGTTATACTCTGTAGGAACATAGCTCTGAAGCTGTGCTCTCTGAGCTGCTGTCATGAACTGACGCCATACCAGTGTAGCAGGGTCAACATTAACCTTCTGTGCACCTACATAGCTCTGGAAAACGCCATAACGGTTCATAACGATGATACCGTTGTTGGTGGTAGAGGATACAACATACATATTGCCCTGACCGTCAACAGATATAGCGATCGGCTTATAAATAGCATCATCGCTCATAATATCCGAGGTAGGCTCCTCTACGATACGCTTGAACTCACCGTTGCGGTCAAACACAACAATACGGCAGTTCTCGGTATCTGCTACATAAATATCGTCACCGGTAATAAACATACCGTTGGGCTTGTTAAGAGAGTCCGGAACACCCTGATCGTTGATAAAGGATGTACCAAACGCCATCTTAAACTTGTAGAACTTATCAAGCATCATAACCTTGTTTGCTGCGCTGTCAACGATATATACATTATCGCTTTCGTCAACAAAAAGGTCTGCGGGCTCTGAAAGCTCAATTCCCATCTGTGCTGCGCTTACCTGTCTGTCGGGGGTAAACGCATCGGGAGAGTCTACGGGGTTACCGCTTATGGAGTATGTGTAGGACTTGTTTGTGGTGGCAAATACCGAAACACCGCCAAGAATGGTACACAAACACATCACAAGGGCAACAACTGAAATTAATCTTTTCATTATGCCACCCCCTTAGTCCTTCATACCCGAGGAAGCCATGGTCTCAACGATCTGGCTCTGGTTTACAACGAATACTATGATAGGTACGCTCATCATAAGCACTGCACCTGCTGCCGCCGCACCTGCGTTGGTGGATGCGGCACCTGTGATCTGTGCTACCGCTGCGTTAAAGGTCTTTAAGTTTTCACTCCAAACATATACGGAAGCACCTGCCGCCCATACGCCCTGGAAGGTGGTAACGATACAAGTCAGCCACGCAGGCTTTACCAGAGGCATCGCAATCTTCCAATATATATAGAACTCCTTGGCACCGTCTATTCGTGCCGCCTCGACCATCTCGTCCGAGATACCGTCGTCTATAAAGTTCTTCATAAGGTACAGACCCAGGGTAGATGCCCATACCGGCAATATTGAGATCGCATAGGTATTGAGCATACCGATCTTACAATAAATAATGAAGTTATATGTACCGGTAATTGTAGAACCGATCATAAGGGACCAGGTTATAAGGTTGTTCATTATCTTATAACCGGGCATACGGATCTTAGACAGCGAGTATGCTGTCATAGAACCGAGAACCAATGCACCAAAGGTGGATGCCACAGAGATATATACTGTGTTGAAGATATATCTGGAGATAGGAACCCAGGTCTGGTTCATATTGGTAAACAGGTCAATGAAGTTCTTCATGGTGGGCTTCATTACATAAAGCTTAGGCGGTGTGATCGCCAGCTCACCTGCGGGCTTGAAGGCAGTGATAACCGAGTTATACATGGGAAGGAACATCATAAGTCCCAGGATAACCAGCATAATGGTGATCGCTGTATCTCCTCCGGCAGAACGGTTAAGTATGACCTTGTGTCTGCTGACTCTTAATTTTTTCAATCTTTTTGCCATACTACTGTCCCACCTTTGCTAACATCTTGTTGATCAGCTTGTTTGCACCGAATACCAGGATAAACTGGATAAGCGCAAGAGCCGATGCATATCCGAACTCAAAACGAGTGGTCATATACTCACCCATATGGTGTGCCAGCGTCCACGCACAGTAGTTAACCGAGGGTGTACCGCAGAGCTGTGTAACGATAGCACCGAAGCCGAATGCACCGGTGATAGCCATAACCGCACCGAACATCAGCATGGACTTCATATTGGGAAGAGTTATAAACCATACCTCCTGCCATCTGTTCTTGATACCGTCAACCGCGCCTGCCTCAAACTGAGCTCTGTCGATAGACTGAAGACCCGCGATAAAGGACAGGAAGGAGATACCAAGGGATGTCCATATGGAGATAAATATCATAAGAGGCATAATGTAGGTCTCGTTCTGGAAGAAGAGTATAGGCTCTGTGATAAGACCTAATTTCATCAGCCAACCGTTTGCGTAGCCGTAAATATCGCCCTGGAATATAAGCATAAATATGCTTGCCGCACCGCCGGAGATACCGGGAGCGTAGAAGATAAATACGACAAAGGTTCTCAGTCTCTGGGGAAGCTCGTTGATGAACCAAGCCAGAATAAAGCTGAGGATAAAGGATGCAGGACCTGTGGTCACCGCAAATATAAGTGTATTCTTGAGCGCTGTTATAAACAAGTCATCATCAAGGAACATTCTGATAAAGTTATCAAAACCTACCCACTTGGGGAACTCCAACATATTGAAGGAGGTAAAGCTCAAGAGAAGGGAGAGTATAACGGGGAATACAGTAAATACAACGAACATTACCATAAAGGGCGCTACCATAAAGTAACCTGCCTTGGTACGCTTCATTTCACTCCACGTATACTGAGCCTTGGTCATGTCTTTTCTTGAAACCGGCTTTTTTACTTTTTTAGGCTTCGGTCCGGCACTCTTTTTAACTGCAGTATCTTGCATGAGTTTTCTCCTTTTCTATTATATTTGTAGGCAAGAACTACAGGGGATCAACCTGCATCCGAGGAGGTTTCTTCAGCCTCCTCGTCTGCGCTGTAGGTGATCTCTTTGTAATCTAAACCGAATTCCTTACGCTTACGGGAAATTTCCTTATTAATATAAGTAACCTGTCCCAGCATTGCGTCGGCAGGGTTTTCGCCCTTGTTGTATGCATCAAGGAATGCAAACTGAACATACTGTGCAAAGATGTAGTTACCGGGATACTCGGGTACCGCATCAAGCTGTGCTATAGCAGCCTCTACAGCATCTCTTTCTTCTTTGGTCCACTTCTGAGCAAGCAGAGCCTTTTCGTTGGCTGTGGAGAATTTGTTGGTAGGTGCGGAAACCGCAATTGCTTCTCTTGTCTGTCTGGTCTGACAGTCGTCGCCGCAGTACCACTTTACAAACTGCCATACTACCGTGGGATCGTATCCGCCTCTGGGGATAACCATTGCCTGAGTATTAGTGACAGCGGTACGGTTAATACCGATGGTGTTACCGTTTTCGTCCTTTACCTCTGTACCGATAACGGGAGCCATTGCCCACAGACCACGCAGCTCGTAGAAGGACATGAGCTGGTTATATGTGGTGATACCGTCCTCCTGGATCATAATCGGGATCTCACCTGTTCTGAAACGGGTAATATCGTATGCTACGGGACAGCTGTACTTCTGGAACATTTCACAGAGAGTCTTGAATGCCGACAGAGCAACGGGGTTGTCAAGGTCTGTCTCAAAACCGTTCTGGTCATTATCCTTGTAAAGGCCTACTTCATCTGTCTGATAGAGGAAGAGTGTTGTACCTACAAGACCTGTGGGAAGACCTACATCCATATTATTATTAAGAAGTGTAGGCATTGCGTCAAGCAGCTCTTCCCAGGTTTCGGGAGGCTCTATGCCAAGCTCGGACAATACATCAAGTCTGTAGAATGCAAGAGGTAATATAATAGTGGTAGGCAAACCGTAGGTATGCCATTCGCCATCCTGGCCTGTCATACTCAGCTTGGTGGTCATAGCCTCGGGATAGAGGGTCATAACCTCATCAAAGCCCTCGTAATCCTCCAGCGGCAACAGTGCATTACGCATACCGAAGGTTACCGTGTTGACCGTATCGAGGAACGCAAGGTCGGGACCGATACCTGCAAGTATCGCCTCGGTCAGACCTGCCGTAATAACCTTTATTCGTATACTTGTTCCCTCACCCGGACATCCGTCAGCCGAGAAGTAGTTGTCTATGATATAACGGGTAATAAGCATAGACTCTCTGTCAGAGATAGACCACATTTCGATCTCATGCTCTGTCTCTACACCTTCATCCTCGGCAAAACCGATGGTGGTATAGTCCATTGTAAAGGACGCGATAAACGCACGGCACTCAAACCAAATGGTCTGTGTTGTACTTGCAACATCGGGGGGCAGCTTCTGGTCTGCAGGACCTATAACAAAGTAGTCAAGCTTAAGGGGCTGACCAAGGGCTGCGTATAACCAGTTACTGAGCGAGATTATATAGTTTTTAAACGTCAGGAAGTTAGGTGCAATTTCATATTCATCTGTAGCCATTTCTTCAAACAGCTCTGCGATCATCTCGAGGTTGTTTGTCTGGTCTCCCTCTTCTCCTGTCATTTCGATGATCGATTCCTGTATATCGTACAGCTCGTTTGCTGCATTTGCAATTGTCTTGATACAGTCGGGTACCAGTCTGTAGAAGCCGTAGTCACGGTTAGAGTCGGGTACGGGACCTGTGATCATCAGCATCTTCTGATATGCTGCGTTAAGCTCCTCGATAAGCATCTCTATGCGGTAGACATATTCAACCATCTCACCGAGAACGATCTCGATCTCTACCTCATTTTCGCCCTCCTGGAAGTAGAACAGGAACTCCTGCTCACCATCGGTGGCGTAGGTAGACTGGAAGGCGGTGTCATACATAAAGCGCAGGTAGCTTGCCTCGCGGAACTGGATCTCGTCATTTATCTTAACTCGTCTTGAGGTAAACATACCGATAAGGGAGTTCTGACGGAAACGGAAGGACATAGAGTACAGACCCTCCTCGGGAACTGTTACCGTGTACTTCATCCAGTTGTTGGCAGTACCGTTTTCTATGAGGTTGTACTTGATATAAGCGGGATGCTGGGGCTCGGTAATGGAGGATGTTCTGTCATTACCGGGGATAACGTTCTGTACAGAAACGCTTGTGGGATTCTCTGCCTGAACCTTTATAGGCTCAACATCGGTAATCTCCTTGATGCCCTTTTTGTGCATCTCTTCGAGCCAATCCTTGTAAAGAGGCTCCTCGTCGTATCTGTAGAGCTCGATCTTTTCGATAACCATAAGCTCACGGCTGGAAACCAGAGTAATGGTGTGCTCACCCTCAGTAAAGTAATACTGGAAGGGATCTATCTCATAGCCCAGCCAGTCACGCAGATAATAGGTCTGCCAGGTGGGAACCTCCCAACGACGGGGTCTGGTATCGTTGCCGTTCTTATCCTTGGGGAAGGTAAGACAGTCATATTCCTTGTCGATAAGCTGACCCTTTTCGTTAACACCGTACTCCTTGGTACTAAAGCCGAGAGCCTCAAGAAGAGCATCGTCACCGTTTGTGATGATGTCGTTGTCGACATTGTATGCGCTCAGGTCGATCTCGGGATAATTTTCCTTGATCTCACTTGCTTTGGGAATGGAATAATATTCATACTCCCAGCAACGGGGGAAATAAAGGTATCTGGACTCGGAGAAGGGCATTGCTCCGTCAATATAGAGCATACGCTCGATGGTTGTGGAGATCTCGGTAGCATCCTCATCATTCTGAACAACGGATGCATACTTGATTCTCATTGCGTACATACCGGTCTTAGGGATATTGACCTTAAATACGGTCTCGCCCACCTCGTCTGTAACGAGGACATCACCTGTTACGGTTTTGTCACCGTACTCTGAACCGCCCTGTACTCCCAGAGTTACCGCCTCTCTGCCGCGCTCCTCAAGCTCTGCCAGCTCTTCTTCGTCACGAACAACAGCATCAGACAGCTCGGGGATATAATCTGTAGCGGCATTGATAACTACGGTATCCTCTGCCTTAGGTACATCCTTGTACTTCTGGGTGTAGTTGTAGTAAGAGTCAACGCCGATAAGCTTGTTCAGCTGCACTTCGTCATACTCAAGGTGATATTCATCCTGTGCAGCGGACTGAGTGTCAACGCCTGCAATTTCTACCTCGGGCGCTCCGAGGATGGATGAACCGGATGTCGCATCCATATCAGTCTCATCGGCATATAATGCAGGTATTGACAGGGTACCTAAAAGCATTATCGTTGCCATGAAAAATGACAGGATTTTGGTGATCCTTGCTTTCATCTTAAACTTTCCTCCTAACGGATTTGCTTACTTGAAATTTCAAAGAAGAATAGGATAACTACCCAACGGGCACAACTCGACCTTTTTTAGGGAGCGGCTCGTCCGGCAGCTTCTTTGCATACCGATATCCCGTGACCGACACATTGCTCTCCTCCCCGCGCCTCATTCCCAAAGGGAATTAAAAGGCACCCAAAAGGCACCCGCCAAGGGTGGGAAAGCTGATGCTTCAGCCGTTGGAAACGGTACGATTTTTCTTTTGTTTTCGTGTTTATAATAATATCACACACGCCGATAAATGTCAAGGAGTCTGTTTAAATGTCTCCTTGTGTCACAAGGCTTTACGGCATCTTTTTAAACCTTTTTTGAATTTTGAAAATACAACTTATCTGCCCGGTTTTCAGGCATTGCAAAATGAATTTTTTTCTAAGGCTCGGTTTTTGACGAAAATTTCAAATATTTTGACGAAATTTGCGGTGTTTTTTTATGCTAATCGGAGAATTTTTTGTTAGTTTAGAAAACTTTTCCTATGCTCAGGCATTTTTTACCACGATTAAAAAATTAATATTTTTTGTTGATTTTCCACAAAAATCCGATGATATTTTTTACATGTGTACAAATTGCACAAAAATATAATTTTGCCAATATTTATGTTAATTTTACTCATTATTAACACTTTTGGTGCTGTTGTTGACTTTCTCTTATCTAATTGATATAATGTTTCTATCAAAAATATGTATGGAGACGATAATGAAAAACGCATTTTACCCGATGGTATTCAGACAAAAATATATCCGCCGCTGGGGCCTTATGAGGAATATGACCGAGGAGACCCTGTCCGAGCACAGCTATGATGTAGCGGTGCTGACCCACGCTCTATGCACAGTGGGCAACGATATTTTCGACAAGGACTATGACACCGGAAAGGCTGTCTGCTATGCCCTTTTCCACGATGTGCAGGAGGTATATACAGGCGATATGCCCACACCTGCAAAGTATTATAATGAAGAAATGAGAGCAAATTACGCAAAGATAGAGGAAAATGCAACAAAGCAGCTGCTCTCAAAGCTCCCCGAGGAGCTTGTACCCACCTATGACGATCTGCTCCACGCAGATGAGTCTGAATATAAGGCCATTGTCAAGGCTGCAGACAAGCTCAGCGCCTATATCAAGTGCATTGAGGAATTGAAGTGTAATAACAACGAGTTCAAGAGTGCCGCCGCCTCTACCCTTGCAGCCCTTAAGGCTAATCCCCTGCCCGAGCTACAGTATTTTATGGAGCATTTTCTCCCCGCATTTGAGGCAGACCTGGATGAACTGCAAAAATAAAAGGCTGCATAACGCAGCCTTTTGCGATATTTTTGCCTATCGGCAAAAGCGATATGTTTTTAAGCAAACGCGATATATCTTGCCCTGCAAGATGCGATATATGCTCACTTTGTTCGCATACGAAAAGGTAGATATAAATCCCCTGCACCCCGCAGGGTATATCGCGTCCAAAGGACATATCGCTCCCTCCGGGAATATCGCAAATCCCACAAGGGATTTATATCGCAAAAAAAGCCGTCCTCACGGACGGCTTTTTTATTTTTATCTTAGTGAAGAATGCATCTTTCGGTATCCTTATCGAAGATGTGAACTCTCTCCATATCAAATGCAAGCTTGATTCTGTCGCCTGCTCTGGACTTGGAGTGGCTGGATACCTTACAAACGATAACCTGCTCGTCAACGGTAGCATAGAGATGGATCTCTGCACCCATAAGCTCGGTGATATCAACCTCGGTCTCAACAACTGCATCGGGAGCAGCCTCAAGATATCTCTCTTCCTCGTGGATACACTCGGGACGAACACCAATGATAACATCCTTGCCGATGAAGTCTGCAAGTGCAGGGTTGGTAGCCTTTTCCTTGGGGAGCTTAAGGCTGTGCTCACCAAAGGTGATGTAAACATCCTCGCCCCTCTTCTCAAGGGTGGAGTTGATAAAGTTCATCTGAGGTGTGCCGATAAAGCCTGCAACGAAGATGTTGGTGGGGAAGTCATAGAGGTTCTGAGGAGTCTCAACCTGCTGGATAAGACCGTCCTTCATAACAACGATACGGGTAGCCATGGTCATAGCCTCTACCTGGTCATGTGTTACGTATACAAATGTAGTACCGATCTTCTTGTGGAGCTTGGTAAGCTCGGTTCTCATGGAAGCACGGAGCTTAGCGTCGAGGTTGGAAAGAGGCTCGTCGAGAAGGAATACCTTAGGCTCACGAACGATAGCACGGCCAAGCGCAACTCTCTGCTTCTGACCACCGGAAAGAGCCTTAGGCTTACGGTCGAGAAGGTGGGTGATGTCAAGGATTCTTGCAGCCTCTTCAACACGTCTCTTGATCTCTTCCTTGGGAGTCTTACGGAGCTTAAGACCGAAAGCCATGTTGTCAAATACGGACATATGAGGATAAAGCGCGTAGTTCTGGAACACCATTGCGATATCTCTGTCCTTGGGAGCGATGTCGTTGATAAGTCTGTCGCCGATGAAAAGCTCACCCTCGGTGATCTCCTCAAGACCGGCGATCATACGAAGAGTAGTGGTCTTACCGCAACCGGAAGGACCAACCAGGATAAGGAACTCCTTGTCCTTTACCTCAAGGCAAAAGTCGGATACAGCGGTAACGCCGCCGGGATACTTCTTATAAATGTGTCTGAAAGACAAGCCTGCCATTTCAAATACCTCCTGAAACGAATTATAATTCGTGTATTTACATATTTACATTATTATGCCTATACAGTATAACAGAAATTCTCTGCGTTTTAAAGATGTTTATTCCCCAAAATCGCAGGTTTTTGATTGTGCATACTGCACAAAAACATTGAATAATTTATGAAATCAAGAAAACTGTTCTTTTTATTGGCTCTAATATATTAGAGTTTAGCCCAATCAGCCGTTAGTATACTCAATACCATTATCCTTGGCATACTGCTCGGCATATGAGCCTGCGGGACAGGTGATGATGAGGTTGTCGCAACCGTAAAACGCATCCTTTCCTATTGATATCACAGATTCCGAGATTTTGATGTTTTCAAGACGCCGACATTTGTAAAATGCGTAGTCTCCTATTGATGTCGCAGATTCCAGAACCACGGTACCTTCAAGATAAACACAGTTGTAAAATGCATAGTCCCCTATCGATATCACAGATTCCGGAATTATAATACTACTGAGACAGAAACAATTGTAGAATACCCGGTCTCCTATTAAAGTTACAGAATCAGGAAAAGCTACATTCTTAATGTTGTTGCAGCCCAAAAACGCTTCCTGTTCTATCTCTTCAATATCGCCTGTAATAACCAATTTAGTTACATTCTCAACATCAAAAGCTGATGCAAAATCTTCAAGCAACAAGCCGGGAAGAGTAACCTCCAGCCTGCCACACTCAGAGAATGCGCCGTCTCCTATCAAGGTAACAGATTCGGGAATAACGATGCTTTTAAGATATATACAACCGGAAAATGCACCCCTTCCTATCGATGTAACAGTTTCAGGAATAGTAATGCTTTCAAGAATGTCATAACCGGAAAATGCAAAATCTGATATCTTTGTCACATTGTCCGGAATAGTAACACTTTCTGCATTACCGTAATAGTCAAACAACACATTTTTCACAATCACAAAGCCGTTTTCGTCGGATAAGTTTATGCAGCCGTCAAATGCTGCCGCACCTATCGAGGTCACGGATTCGGGAATAACGATATTTTTAAGAGACTTGCAACCGTAAAACGCACTATTTCCTATTATGGTAACAGAATCGGGTATAGTAATACTTTCAAGAGAGCTACAATGCTCAAATGCATCATCTGCTATCTTGGTCACCTTACCAACAATAACAACTTCTTCTATGTTGTCATAATCAAAAGATGAATGAATATTCTCAATCAAACCACCGGGTATAGTAATATTCTTGAGAGAAGCGCAATCGTGAAACGCACTTTCTCCTATCGATGTCACAGATTCGGGAATAACGATGCTTTCGAGAGATTCACAACGATAAAATGCTTCTTCACCTATCGAGGTCACAGATTCGGGAATGTCAATGCTCTTAAGAGAAGTACACTCATAAAACGCCTCGTCTACTATCGAGGTGACAGATTCGGGAATAGTGACTATTTCAAGAGAGTCACAACAATCAAATGCGTGCTCGTCTATTCCAACCACGGGCGTGATCATGATCTTTTTTGGAATAACCGCTTTGGTTATGTCGCCATGGGCGGAATAGAGAACATATCCCTCTGTTTCCTTTATAAAGGTCATTCCGCGCATTGTAACCTCGGGACGGTTTGCCATAACAAGGAATACTATACCGGCAATTATAGCCACCACAGTCAAAGCAACTACCGTTGCCACAGAAACAGCAATGGTAATTACCCTTTTCTTTAGATTGGCTTTCGCAGCCTTGCAGAGCTTTTCGGCCTCCTCACATTCGCTTATCTTACTGCGAGAATCCTTATAGTCCCCAAGCTTTTCAAAGATCTGCTTTGCTTTTTCAACATTGCCGGAGTTATTCTTTGACATAAGAGAAAGGGCGGTGTCGTAGCTTTTCTTATTTTCGTTTTCTCTTATTTCCTCGAGGTATACATTTAATTCTTTTATTGTTGCCTCATCGCCATAACGCAAAATCTTTTGATAGTTAGGGTTATTACTAAAAGACTTTGTACAGCTCTTCAACTCTTCTCTTTTTGTAACGCGCAGGCTTACCATAAGCTTGTACAAATAGGCCTGTGCATTTTCGGGATCTATGTCAAGCACCTTTTCGCAGTATTCGTCTGCACGGGCAAATTCCTTGTCCCCAAGAAATATGGACGCCCGTTTGAGAAGAGAAACTGTGGTTACAGCATTCTGCTGATTCGTCACATTATTGTCCATCTGTATCTCCTGTGTTTTTACAAATTCTTATAATCCCTGTCAAGGGTACGTAGCTTGATAGCCTCGGCAATATGTGTTGCCTGTATATCCTCACTTTCCGCAAGGTCGGCTATGGTACGCGCGACCTTGAGTATACGGCCGTGGCCGCGGACAGAAAGACCCATAGCATCATAAGCGCGGCGCAGTATTGCGTCGCCTGCTTCATCAAGACGGCAGTATCTTTCTATCTCGGCCGCCTCCATCTGAGCATTGCAGTAGAGCTTAAGCCCATCACGGGCAAAGCGCTCGCGGGCGCGCTCACGGGCGCGGGTAACTCTTTTACGGATATCAGCACTCGATTCTCCCTTTTCGGTATCCTTTAACTCATCATAATCAAGACTCGATACCTCAACGTGAATATCTATACGGTCAAGCAGGGGTCCGCTGATCTTGGAAAGATATTTTTCTCTGTCCCCTCGCTTACAGGTGCAAGGCTTGGTGGGATGTCCCAGATATCCGCACTTGCAGGGGTTCATGGCGCACACCAGCATAAAGGATGCGGGAAATGTCATTCTGCCTGCAACACGGGTAACGGTGATCTGCTTGTCCTCTATAGGCTGACGCAGCACCTCCGAGGCGTTCTTTGAAAACTCGGGAAGCTCGTCGAGGAACAAAACTCCGTTATGGGCAAGGGATATCTCACCCGGAGAGGGATTCTTACCTCCGCCGGACAAGGCTACTGCCGAAACGGTATGATGGGGAGAGCGGAAGGGTCTGTGGCAAAGCAGGGTGTCATTTTCCTTAAGCTCACCTGCCACAGAATGTATTTTGGTTGATTCCACAGCCTCTTCAAAGGTGAGGGGAGGCATAATGCCGGGGATACGCTTGGCTATCATACTCTTACCCGTACCGGGAGGGCCTATCATAAGTATGTTATGTCCGCCTGCAACCGCTATCTCCATAGCACGTTTTGCGGCTAACTGCCCCTTGACATCCGAAAAATCGAGCAGGGTATTCTGCTTTGCGTTTTCAAAAATACTTCTGTCAAACACAGTGGGCTCAAGATGTCGGTCACGGTTAAGCACCTCGGTAAGCTCACGGAGATTGGTTACTCCGTAAACCCGTATGCCCGCAACAACACTTGCCTCTCTTGCGTTTTCACGGGGTAAAAAGAGCACGGTCTTCCCTGCCTTTGCGGCGGCAATTGCCATAGGCAGAGCACCTCTTACTCCGCGGATGCCTCCCGACAGAGAAAGCTCACCGATAAAGCAGATCTTGGTAAGATCCACACTGCCCCTTATCTTGCCCATATTGGCAAGCAGGCTTGCGGCAATGGCAAGGTCAAAGCAGGAGCCTTCCTTCTTTTTGTCAGCAGGAGCCATATTGATGATAACAGACTTGTCACCTATAGGAAAGCCGCTGTTATCCATTGCGCTCTTTACCCTTTCCTTTGCCTCCTTTACCGAGGTGTCGGGCAGACCTATGATATCAAAGCTTCCAAGACCGTAGTGGGCATCGCACTCCACCGCCACCTCAAAGCCGTCGATACCTGACAGAGCCGCTGTATAAACGGTTGATAACATTTTATTCTCCTATTACAAAATCACCAAAGAATTCGGGACGGTGGAAATCAGGCTCCTTCCAATCGATGGGAGACCACATTCCGTAGTGGGGGGATGCGGTATGCTCGCCCACCTTGTAGAGGTTGCCGACAAATCCACTTTCGAGGATGTTTTTGCCAAACACCTTTTCTATCATATCATAGGTAAAGAGGGTGGATACAGACCACCAGCCGTCCTTCTTTTCGGCAATTACCTTGGGAATGTCGCAGTACTCATCTATACGGACTCTGTTTTCTCTGCCTGCGCCCACGCCGATAAGAGATGTACCGATAGAGTTCATCTCGCAGTTGATATAGTCGCCGTCCTTTACTCCGAAGAAAAACTCCATGGTGGAATCAAGCCATACCTCATCATAAAATTCGGTGTAAACAGCCTTGGGGTCTTGTTCCTTACAGGACATTTTTATATGCAGGCCCTCGCCCTCAACAATACAGAGCTGAGCGTACGCCTCGGGACGGTAGCTGCAGCCCCAGGGGTAGATATTTATATTTGCTTTTTCGATGTTTGTCCAATCAAGGGACTTTAATTTTTTTATAATGTATTTCATATGTGCTCCAAATTTCATATCGGCAGGAGCAAGCCCCTGCCCTACAGTTAACTCCTAACTAATTTGTATCCTTTTCCTCGGGCGGTATATATAAACTTTATGCCAAAGGACTCGTCTAATTTATTTCTGAGATAGCTGATATAAACTCTTACGGTGTTTTTATCCTCACCGTCAAAAAATCTTGCCGCCAGCTCCTCTGCCGTTACATACTCTCCCTTTGCCTCATAAAGACAGCAGAGTATCTTATGCTCAAGCTCGGTCAGGGATATTTCGTTTTCCTTATATACCGCGTAGCAGCCGCTTTGCGAAACATAAAGCTCGTCAAAAAAGCTTTCCTTGATATTTTTGGACTCGATAAGAGAAACAAGCTCCTCTATATCAAAGGGACGAACAAGGTCTGCTCCCTCTTTTTTGGAAAAGGTGACTGTATTTTCGTTGCCGTGATAATCGGCTTCGATAAGAATAACATCTGCCCTGCCGCTGTTTTTGTCCGAGGTCTTATAGCCTCGGTCGCTAAGCTCAAGACAGAGCAGCTCGGTATATATTTTGTCGTTACAGATTATATCTATTTGTTTCATGACCATTCACTCTCATCTGTTCCCTGTTCACCGAACCAACCGTGACCGGATGAGGGAACAGCACTACAGTTCATCGGATCCTTTCAAAAGATAATCTCAGCTTAGAAAACAGAAGCGGTCGGTTTGATATAGCTTTCCAGTTTTCAAAGTGTCCCATTTTAACAAAGCCCGAGGCCGTATACATGGGTATTTTTTCATCCGTTTTACCGGAACCGTAAACCTCCACTTTGACCGAATAATCTCCGGTCTCCAGCCTTATCTCTTGCATAACAATCCCCTTGACCAATTTCAAGGTAACATTTGTCTGTTTGTTGTCGTTTTGTTTAATTATTGTGTATTTGTAAATACAACCGTTGGCCAAAGAAAGAGGATTTGAGGAATCTGTAATTACCAGCTTAAGGGTCGGATTTATCCTTGTGCCCAATTCCTCAATCTTTTTAGTACACAGATCGACATATACCCTTCCATCCCTGTACTCAGCAAAAGTCTTTCTTCTTTTTTCTGCCGAATCGTATTCAACAATATCTGCAAAACTTTTTTGAGCTGATTTGTATAAATTATAAGCCTCTATGTAATTTTTCTCAGCCTCAAATTGCTTCGCGTTTTCTATATCCTTCACCACACCGTCGTAAAGAGACTCCCAGACCATCGAAAAAAGTGTATTGTCACCGTCACTTGTTCTAATACGTTCTTTGATAGAAGCATTAATATCTGTCAGCTTGTTTTTCAACACCAGGTCTGCAAACCTTACTGCTTTTTGATAATTTCCGTTGTCATCCAGTGCCTTCTTACAGTCCGCAAGCTCACTCTGTGTTTTTACCTTTAACTCAGCCATCAGCTTGCCGAGATATGCATATGCATTTTTGGGTTCTGAGTCAAGCACCTTTTCGCAGTACTCATCCGCACTTGTCCAATTACCATCCTCCAAAAATATAAATGCGCGTTGCACCAAAGGATTGATGTCGTCATCAAGGTTACTGTCACAGTCCACTGCCACCTTCTTTCTTTCCGTTTCGGTGTTTCCCGAAGAAAGAACCTTTTTTATACCTCTAACAACATCGCTTATAAATCCTATCTTGCTCATATCCTGTGCCTGGATATGTGCAAACTCATTCGGAAGCTCGTAGGCATCCATATCCTTATAACAAGGAATCAAAACCTTTGAACGATCCTTTTTTATAATCTTCAAATACCGTGACCACTCGTTCTTTACCCATACCGCACTAAAATATTCAGGTTTTGTACCGATAACCAGCATCACCTTTGCAGAATTGAGTGCTGCAAAAATACAGGGCTCATAAGCCGAGCCAAGCTTATCCTCAAGTGTTATTGCCGCATAGAAAACCTTGAAGCCCTCCTGTATCAGCTGATAGTAGATATCATTTGCAATAACACTGTCATATGTGCGATTTCCTGCGTCATCGGTCTCCTTATAACAGATAAATACATCATACGGTTCTTCTGTTTTGGAAAGGGTAATAATCTCTTTTTGTATGCGGTCGATCTCTTTTGCTTCGGATTCATAAATTTCTCTCTGTATACTGTCGGCATAATTCAATGCGGATTTGTAATCATCGTCTGCAATAATGGAGTCCAACAAAGTTCTATGACAGGTAGGAATCCGCTTAAAGCTACCGGGATCCTCCACATACTCGACACCAAATTTGCACAGTATCAGTCCCCAGTATGCCTCTGCCTGAGTGCTATCCGTCTGAACTATTTTTTCGTAGATCTGTTCTGCCTTGTCAAATTCGCTTTTCATACGCAAAATATTTGCTCTGTTGAACAGCCCCTGAAGGTTTTCATCCTTTACCGAAGGAACCGTCTGAAGTGTACCGCAAAAATCACATACCACAGTTTTCATATTTTCTGTCACAGAACAATCTCCGCCACACATCTTACATTTGTATACAGCCATAGAAACATACCCCGTCTTTTGAAATGTTTATTAAAAATCAAATAATAAATTTTATAAAACACCCACGCGACAAGCATAGGAATATCGCAAATCCCGTTTTCGGGATTTATATCGCTGAAGCCGTCGCAATGCGACGGCTTCACATAGTTATACTGTAAAATTAGAGAGTGTTCTCAGAACCAAGAACATTCTTGATCTTGTGAGCAACCATCTTCTTAACCTCTGCACGGGCAACGGTAAGATAGGTTCTGGGGTCAAATACGCCGGGCTGCTCGGTAAGAACGCGTCTGATACCTGCGGTCATTGCAAGGCGGATATCAGAGTCGATGTTGATCTTACATACTGCAAGGGAAGCTGCACGACGGAGCTGCTCTTCGGGAATACCTACTGCATCGGGAAGTGCGCCGCCGATGGAGTTGATCTCCTTAACATATTCCTGGGGAACGGAGGAAGCACCGTGAAGAACGATCGGGAAACCGGGGATCTTCTTCTCGATCTCTTCAAGAATGTCAAAACGGAGCGGAGGGGGAACAAGAATACCCTCTTCGTTACGGGTGCACTGTGCGGGTGTGAACTTGTATGCACCGTGGGATGTACCGATAGAGATAGCAAGAGAGTCAACGCCGGTCTTTGCAACGAACTCCTCAACCTCCTCGGGACGGGTATATGTGGAATCCTCTGCAACAACGTCATCCTCAACGCCTGCAAGAACGCCGAGCTCACCCTCAACAACTACACCGCGCTCGTGAGCGTACTCAACTACCTTCTTGGTAACAGCGATGTTATCCTCAAAGGAGTGGTGAGAGCCGTCGATCATAACGGAGGTAAAGCCGCCGTCGATACAAGCCTTACAGATCTCAAAATCTGCACCGTGGTCAAGGTGGAGAGCAAGGTCGATGTCAGCATCCTTGATAGCTGCGTTAGCAAGTGCAAGGAGGTACTCCTGCTTTGCGTACTTGCGTGCGCCTGCAGAAACCTGAAGAACAACGGGAGAACGGAGCTCGCCTGCTGCCTCGGTGATAGCCTGAACTATCTCCATGTTATTGATGTTGAAAGCACCGATAGCATAGCCGCCTTCGTAAGCTTTCTTAAACATTTCTTTTGTTGTAACTAAAGCCATTTTTATATCTCCTATCAAAATTATTTATTACATATACAATCATTTTACTATTTTTGTATTAATAAATCAATAGTTTTTCGGAAATTTGTTTTGTATATTGAAATTTATATATTCTATGTGTTATAATCACACTGTAATATATCGTATGAAAGGAACTAATCATGAACCTTACATCATCACACCTTGATAATGTCGAAGAACTAAAACTTGTAACCGCAACCTCAACGTACGGTTTAGGGCTGCTTACACACATCGTATACGGCTTTTGTAACATTTTTGGTCTTGAATGTAATATGTACAAAGAAAAAATAGAAAAGGCTCAGGAGTCAGCCACCGAACAACTAATCCAGCGTGCAACGTATTTAAGCAGACCGGACGGCATAATGAATATATCATATCAAGTCTCCGGCATGACCGTGTTTGTGTCCGGTGTTGCATATAAATTAAAACAATAAAACATCCAAATCAAATGAAAACGTATATATCCAAAACAAGAAAACGGTACATAATCAAGCTCATATTCAGATGCTGTGTGCTGGTGCTTTGCGGGGTGCTTTATTTTGTCCATCCAAAGAGCTTTGAGATAGCACAGGGGATGAATTTCTTTAAGGAATTTTCTGTGTTCCATATACTGTGGGTGTTGTGGATGGCGGATATGCTGCTGCAGATAATACCGGTCAAAAGCCCCCTGCCCATAGGCTCACGCAAGCTGCAGGCCTCAGCCTTTAAGCCCTCGAAGATTTGGAAGGACTCACCCGCCGAGGCTCTGAAAAAATATACGGTTAAGACCGCAAGATCGGCATACCTTGTAATGCTTTTGTGGGCGGCTCTTATAGCTGTTATCGGAATTCTGTATTACACAGGTATCATAGACAGATCTGTGCTTATACTCATATCGGTAGCCTTTTATGTGTGTGACCTGATATGTGTTCTTATATGGTGCCCCTTCAGGCTTATGATGAAGACCAAGTGCTGCACCACCTGCCGTATATTCAACTGGGATCATATGATGATGTTCTCCCCTATGATCTTTATATGGAGCTTCTATTCGGTGTCCCTGTGGGTTATGGCTTTGATATCCTTTGCCCTGTGGGAGATAAGCATACTTATACACCCCGAACGCTTTTGGGAGGCGACAAACACCGCCCTGCAATGCTCGGAGTGCACGGACAAGCTCTGTACCCAATATTGTAAGAAATTAAGAAAATGACTCACGCCAAGCGTGAGTCATTTCAGCGTGTCGATAAACCTATCGACACGCTGGCAGACTTCGAAAAAGGAAGGTAGGTTTTCGTGAAAAGGGTCCGTAGGCGTACTCCGTACGGTAGTGACCCTTTTCGCGGAAAAGTGTGAAAAAGTGGTATATACTCGATGTATACACCACTTTTGAATACTTATCTCACTATATTGGGAGCAATGATAAATATTTGATCATCGTCTGTTGGTTGGGGTAATAAACCAAAGATATATTTATTTAACACGTCCGACCGACTTTTTCGACGGTCTAAAATGACTCACGTCAAGCGTGAGTCATTTTATTTATGCTTTAATTGTTACCTTAAACTCGATATGCTTATCGTCTACCTGATAGTCCTTATTAAGCACGGGACCGCAGGAGTGAGAGCCTATACCCGACATTCTGTAGTCAAGACCTACTACAGTTTCCTTCATAGGCTTAAGAAGGTAATCATGGGTGGTTTCGGTAAGCTGCCAATCGGTAAAGTGCTTTGCACTAAAGCTCATACCCTCGGGACAAATGAAGGTAAGAGTATCATCCTTTGAAGCAAGAGTTGCATAAACGGTACCGTAATGACTTCCGTTTTCCTGAGGACGGATGTAATGCTCAAAGTTCTTATTGACCGTGGTCTTATAGTAACCCATCTGAGCCGCAAGGCGTTTGTCACTGTAGCTCTCAACAGGACCGTAACCAAAGTAGGACATCTTTTCAAAGCCCGCTGTAGTCTTGAGCTTAAGACCAAAGCGAGGAAGTGAAGGCACATCCTCTGCTACATCAGCATTTACCGCAACCTCAACGGATGCATCCGCGTATACTGTATAGATCATTTCTGCCTTGAGTACGGGGGCCATAATGGGCGCACCCAGGGATACAAGTGACTTAAATACTGTCTTTTCCTCGGTTGCTTCAATTATCTCTGCAGAATAGCACTTCATCTCGCAGTAAGGAAGTCCTCTCTGCCACCAGGAGTGCTTTACAACTCTGTCATTATCAATGGGCGCTCTCCAGATGTTAAGCTCAACGGGAGCAGAAAGCAGCTCCTTGCCGTTCTTGATTATATTTTCAAGTACACCCTTGTTCTTGTTGAATACAAATACCACATCCCCTGCTGCAACAGACATACAATCACCGTCAAGGCTTGTGGCGAGTCCCTCGCCCTTGTGCTCAACCACAAAGGTATTGCGGGCATATTCCACCTGTGCGTGGCAGACCTCGTAGCCCGAGTCCGCCCAGACCTGGTCTACATTAGAAACAAAGGAAAGGTCAAGGTATACAAACTCGCCCTCGGGAATATTGAACTTGTATGTAGCATAATTTCTTGCAGGAATATCAAGATCGACCTTACCGCTGTAAGCCTTTTTGCCGTTAACGGTAACGGTATACTTCATTGTGAGATCGTCAACATTTGTAAAATATCTTCTGTTAAACACCTTAACCGTGCCGTCCTCGTTCTTTGTGACCTTGACAGGGGCGTAGACCTCCTTTGCCTCAAGCATACCTGTGCTTATTCTTCTGTCGGGATAAACAAGACCGTCAACACAGAAGTTACCGTCGTTGGGGAAGTCGCCGAAGTCGCCGCCGTAGGTAAAGTTGCCCTTGTGCATTACAGAGTGATCGGTATATTCCCAGATACAGCCGCCCATAAAGCGGGGCTCTTGGTCTATCATGTCCCAGTATTCCTTGAGATCACCGGGGCCGTTACCCATAGCATGACAGTATTCGCAAAGGAATAAGGGCTGCTTATACTTTTTGTTTGCAAGGTATTTTTTAAGATCAGGGGTGGGAGTGTACATATGGCTTTCCATATCCACACAGTCATCCTGTCTGCCCTCGTTCTGAGGTGTGTTTGCACCCTCATAGTGTACAAGTCTGGTGGGGTCGTTTTCGCGAAGGTACTTTGACATAGCCTTGTGGTTACAGCCAAAGCCGCTTTCGTTACCCAGCGACCACATAATGACAGAGGGATGATTCTTGTCGCGCTGATACATCTTGACACAGCGCATCATATACATACCCTCCCAGGCGGGATCGTCGGAAATGAGAGAACGGTTGCCTACAGAGTCAAAGCCGTGGGTCTCGATGTCCGCCTCGTCAACAACATACATACCAACCTCGTCGCACATATCGTAGAAGCGGGGGTCGGAGGGATAGTGGCTGCAACGGACGGTGTTCATATTGTGAGCCTTCATTATATAAAGATCACACAGCATATGCTCGGGAGGTGTGGTATAGCCAAGCTCGGGATGGCTGTCGTGACGGTTTACACCCATAAGCTTGATGGGCTGACCGTTTACAAGCATAATTCCCTTTTTGATCTCAACACGGCGGATACCGATATTCTGTCTGATATATTCCTCACCGCATTTTAGAATAAGTGTATAGAGATAGGGATCCTCGCTTGACCAGAGGTTAGCGTTTTTAATATTAACCGAAATATCCTTTTCGGTAGTTCCCTCAGCAAGCTTATTTCCTGCCATATCATAGAGGAAATATTCTACCTCGCAGGGCTCTGTTGTCTCAACGGTAACATCAATTTTACCGTTCTTGAATTTGTTATCCGGCTCAGCCTTGACAGAGTAATCAACAATATGCTTTTTATCTCTTACAAGCACATATACATCACGGAAGATACCCGACATACGCCACTTGTCCTGGTCCTCAAGATAACTGCAGGCACCCCATTTGAGGACAAGAACTTTAAAGGTGTTCTTGCCGGGGAGCAGATAATCGTTTATACGCATCTCTGTCGTGGTATGAGCCGCCTGAGAATAAAGTGCGATATCGTCATTTATCCACATATAGAAGCAGGAATCCACACCCTCAAAGTTGATATAAAGATCACGGTCAAGGATCTGCTCCTTTGTGAACTCAAAGTCACGGACATAAAGACCGCAGGGGATATCGTCGGGAACGTGAGGGGGATCTACCGGGAAGGGATAGTTAAAGTTGGTGTACTGAGGCTTGTCATAATCGCGCTCGGTATAGGTCTGCCAACAGCGGGGAACATCTATCTTATCAAAGCCGTCGGTAGTAAAGCTCTTGCCTCTGAAATCATAGATATCCCGGATGGTGGGGAAAAACTTAAAATCCCACTCGCCGCACATATCGTAATAATATTCCGACTCGGTGCGTTCACCCTTCTTTGCAGCTTCCTCTGTGTGATAGGGTATGTAGTAAGCTCTTGACTTTACCGGGTTCATTTCAAGAACATCAAGAGACTTGTGGTAATCAGTAAAAAATTTCATCTTACTTCTCCATATTCAAATAAAAGGCAGTCGAAACTGCCTTTTATTAATTTGATTGGTTGATTTTCGACTTGTCGAAAATCCTCATTAATTCCTAATTCCTAACTCCTAATTAATCAAAAAATTTAGGTTCAGGCATTTTGAGGTAGCCTTCGCCGGAATAAGGACACTTGTTTACGACCTCGGTCTTGTTAGGCTTAGCCCAACGAACAGCGTTTGTAAGGATCTTCTGAACATAGGGGTTGTAGAAGGAGGGGCAGTCCTCGTGACCGGGCTGGAAGTAGAATATCTTACCAAGACCGCGGGTCCAGGTGCATCCTGAACGGAAGATGTTACCATGAGCATACCAGCCGCCGAATACCAGATCATCGGGCTTGGGAATGAAGAAGGGCTCGGAATAAAGCTCCTCTGCATCAAGCTCAAAGCACTTGGGCAGACCCTCTGCGATAGGATGTGTGGGATCGAGATTCCAGATGATCTCGTGAATGTTGTCGCCCCACTCAAGGTTACCTGTACAGCCAAGCATCTTACGGAAGGGCTTGGAGTGATGAGCGGAATGCATACCGATAAAGCCCATACCGTCAACGTAAACGCGGTTTACGATCTTGTCAACAAGCTCGTCCTTAACCTCCCAATGGAAGCCGTGGCCCCACCACATAAGAACATCTGTGTTGTTGAGCACTTCATCGGGAAGACCCTGATCCGGATCGTCAAGACATACGATACGAACGTCCATATCGTCATTCTTGTCAAGGAATTCCTTAACTACTGCGTGAATACCGTTGGGGTACATATCCTGTGCGCCGCCGGGCTCTCTCTCGTGGCGGAACTCGTGCCACACCGTTACTCTGATTTTATCCATTTTATATTTCCTCCGAAATAATTATTATCCTTGATAATTATCTCATAAAATGAAGGGAAAGTCAATACTTTATATGCTTTACTTTTCCAAAAATATGTGTTAGAATAAGTCATATTTAATTTGGAGTGTATTATGCGATTAGATAAATTTTTATCCGAGACCAAGACTCTTACCCGAAGCGAAGCAGGTAAGGCTGTCAAGCGGGGAGATGTTACGGTCAACGGAGCAGTGGCGACAAAGCCGAATATGTCTGTCGAGACCACCGATACTATTGCAGTACGGGGCAGAGTGATAGAGTACAGCCAGTTCCGCTATATAATGCTCAATAAGCCCGAGGGCTACGTGTCGGCAACCGATGATAAATCTGCACCCTACGTTACCCAGCTTTTAAGCGAAGAACTACAGAAGTTTGAGCTTTTCCCGGTGGGAAGACTGGACAAGTATACCGTAGGTATGATGATACTGACCGACGACGGAAAGTTAGCTCATAATCTCCTCTCCCCCAAGCACCACGCCGAAAAGGTCTACCGCTTCCGTTGCGAAAAGCCGATTGAGCGTACCGACGAGCTTGAAGCAGGAGTTCACATCGAGGGCGGCTACCTCACCAAGCCCTGCAAGGTCAAGGTCTTGTCCGAATTTGAGGCGGAGATAACCCTCACCGAGGGCAAATACCACCAGATAAAGCAGATGCTCCATGCCGTCGGTAACAAGGTGGTTTATCTTGAAAGAATAAGCTTTGCCGACATACCTCTTGACCCTGCACTTGAGCGAGGTCAGTGGCGTATGCTCACCGATAAAGAAATAGAGTTACTGAGATCGAAAGGATAAATAAATGGATATTTTACAGACTATATCAACCGAATTATCAATTCCCATGAAGCGCCTTGAGGCAACAGTTGCGCTTATCGACGAGGGGAACACCATTCCCTTTATTGCCAGATACCGTAAGGAGGTTACAGGCTCTCTTGACGATACCGTGCTTCGTGATCTCTATGACAGACTTAACTATCTTCGCTCCCTTGAAGAAAGACGCGAAAAGGTAAGAGAGACCATTGCCGAGCAGGGCAAATTAACAGATGAAATAAGTGCCGCTCTTGATGCGGCTGTGACCTTGACCGAGATCGAGGATATCTACCGTCCCTTTAAGCAGAAGCGCAAGACCAGAGCAAGTGTGGCAAGAGAAAGAGGCCTTGAGCCCTTGGCACAGCTTATCTTTGAACAGCGCGAGCATTATGACGAGCCTATAATAGACGTAGCCGCAACCTACGTTGACGAAGAAAAGGGAGTGGCAGACTACACCGAGGCTCTGCAGGGTGCTATGGATATTATCGCAGAGGACATTTCCGACAATGCGGAATACAGAAAAGAAATTCGCGGTATTACTTTTGATTTCGGTCATATCATTACCACAGCCGCCACCGAGGAAAGCACGGTCTACGATATGTACTATGACCACAACGAACTTATCAAAAAGATCCCCGGCCACCGTGTGCTTGCAATCAACCGCGGTGAAAAGGAAGACGTATTAAAGGTCAAGGTAGAGATAGCAAAGGACGCCGTACTTAACTATCTTTTCAAGGAGATAGGCATCTTTATGGACCGTGAGTCCACTACCTATATGGCAAAGGCGACTATAGACAGCTATGAAAGACTTATCGCTCCCTCTATTGAGCGAGAGATTAGAAGCGACCTTTTTGATGCGGCAAGCGAGGGTGCGATAAAGCTCTTCTCCGAAAACCTTAAAAACCTTCTTATGCAGCCTCCCGTAAAGGGCAAGACCGCCCTTGGCTTTGACCCCGGCTACCGTACGGGCTGTAAGCTTGCTGTTGTTGACAAGACAGGCAAGGTGCTTGACACCGCAGTCATCTATCCCACAAAGCCTCAGGAGCGCATCGAGGAATCAAAGCGCATAGTAAAGCGACTTGTTGAGGCTCACGGTGTTGAGATAATAGCTATCGGTAACGGTACAGCTTCAAAGGAAAGCGAGATCTTCATCGCAGGACTGCTGCGCGAGCTTCCCGGCCGTGTTCAGTATGCTATGGTAAGCGAGGCGGGTGCATCGGTTTATTCTGCATCAAAACAGGGTGCAGAGGAATTCCCCGACTTTGATGTAACACAGCGCAGTGCTGTTTCTATTGCAAGAAGACTTCAAAATCCCCTTGCTGAGCTTGTAAAGATAGACCCAAAGGCCATAGGTGTAGGCCAGTATCAGCACGATATGAAGCCTGCCCGTCTTGACGAGGCTCTTGGCGGTGTAGTCGAGGACTGCGTAAACTCTGTCGGAGTTGACATAAACACCGCGTCCTATTCTCTGCTCTCATACATTGCGGGTATCAACACCACCACCGCAAAGAATATAGTTAAATACCGTGAGGAAAACGGTGAGTTCACCAAGCGCTCCCAGATATTAAAGGTTCCCAAGATCGGCGCAAAGGCTTATCAGCAGTGTGCGGGCTTCCTAAGAGTGTCCGGTTCCAGCGAGATACTTGACAACACGGGCGTTCACCCCGAATCCTATGATATAGCAAAGAAGCTTATCGAAAGATTCGGCTACACAAAGGAGGATGTCAAGGCAAGCCGTCTGGGAAACTTAGGCGAAGAGGTCCGCGGCCAGGGTATAGCAAAAGTAGCTGCAGAATTAGAGTGCGGTGAGCCTACCCTTATGGATATCGTAGGTGAGCTTGAAAAGCCGGGTCGTGACGTGCGTGACTCACTTCCCCAGCCTCAGCTGCGCGAGGATGTACTCAGCCTTGAGGATCTTGAACCGGGTATGCTTATGAACGGAGTTGTACGAAATGTAATAGATTTTGGTGCATTCGTTGATATCGGTGTCCATCAGGACGGTCTGGTGCATATCTCCGAGATCTCAAACAAGTTCATCAAGCACCCGAGCCAGGTGTTGTCTGTAGGCGACAACGTACAGGTCAAGGTTTTAGCCGTTGACAAGAAAAAAGGTAGAATTTCTCTTACTATGAAAATATAATGAAAGGTGTCCGAGCGGACACCTTTTATACTACCATTGACAAAGTAGCATAATTGTGATATAATATGACTACCAAATATAAGGAGGGACTTTATGGACCGTTATATTTCTATCAGACCGTCAAAGGATATCCGTACCAATTATGCAGGTATTTCCGCATTGACAAGAGAAAATCCCGTAGCGATAACCGTAAACGGCAAAGAGGACACCGTTCTTTTAAGTCACGAGGATTACCGTGATCAGCTTGCATATATCTCCGAGCTTGAAGCAAAGTTAGCCGTATATGCTCATCTTGCACAGGCGACCGACGATATAAAGCTTGGACGGGTTCAGGATGCCGATGCAGCAATTGCGGACATACTCGGTGAACTGGAGACTCTTGACATATGAATTGCCGTATAATACTCACCGAGACTGCAAAGGAAGATATCCGCAATATCGCTTTTTATATCACTGAGCAAACCAAGGACAAAGCTGTAGCTGCGGGGTTCGTAAAAGAACTTCAGAAAAAATACAAAATTCTTGAAGCCTTCCCCGAATGCGGTTCTGTCCCCAAGGACAGAGTTATGGTAAGCTCGGGATACCGTTATCTGACACACAAAAATTATCTCATTTTCTATACTTATGAAAAAGAGGAAAAAACCGTTTATATTCTCGCTGTTTTTAATGCAAAGCGTGATTATATGCGTGTAATGAAAAGATTTATATGATCGAATAAAATATTCCAATATTAAAGGTGTCCGAGCGGACACCTTTCTTCATTAAGAAAATCTTAAGATTTGCAGACTTTACCTTTCCTTTACGATATGCTATAATTATCCTGTAAAAATTTTTACAGGAGAAGCTTATGAACATCTTGGTTGTAGATGACGAAAAGGCAATAGCCGACCTTGTAGGTCTCATACTGGCAAACGATGGCTACAGTATATATAAATTTTACTCGTCCCAAGAAGCGCAGGACTTTATCGACCGCGGAGAGCCCTTGCCCGACCTTGCCATAATAGACATTATGATGCCCCCGCCCGACGGCTTTGCCCTGACCGGCCATATCAGAAACAAGCACAATTTTCCTATCATCATGCTCACCGCAAAGGTAGAGGATATCGACAAGATAACAGGGCTGTCGGTGGGTGCCGACGATTATATGACCAAGCCCTTTAATCCCTTGGAGCTTGTTGCCCGTGTAAAGGCACAGCTACGCAGATACAAGCAGTATAATTCTGCCGACACCTCACACATATACGATTCCGCAGGGCTTATGCTCAATCCCGACACCCATCTCTGCACCCTATATGACGAAGAGATCTCGCTTACCCCCACCGAGTTCAAGATCCTTTGGCTGCTCTGCGAAAACAAGGGCAAGGTGGTATCAAGTGAGGAGATATTTGAACGGGTATGGGGCGAAAAATACCTCGACAGCAACAATACCGTTATGGTACATATCCGCCGCATACGCGAAAAGCTGAAGGAGCCTGCAGGCAAACCTAAATTTATCAAAACAGTTTGGGGAGTGGGTTATAAAATATGAATAAAAAGAACCTTACCAAGCGTATTCTTCTACAGCTTGTAATATATACCACCGCATACCTGGCTTTGATCCTCGCCCTGGATTATGTTTTCAACGGTGTGGCAATAGACTGGCTTGATGCATATCTGCCCCGCGCTTTTTTCAGCCTTTTTTATCCCAACACCACGGGCGCGGCGGCTATAATCTATGCAATAGGCGTTGCTGTGATAGCGGTATTTGGTGCCCTTCGTGCCGACAGGATAATAAAAAAGGCCAACACCGCCCTTGACCGTGAGGAAACAAAATACCCCGAGGAGCTAAAGCCCTTGGGAGAAAAGCTCGCCGAGCTCAAGCGAGATATAAAGCGTAACGAGCAGGCAAGAAGCTTTGCCGAACAGCAGAAAAACGACCTTATCGTTTATCTTGCCCACGATCTCAAAACTCCTCTGACCTCGGTCATCGGATATCTTTCACTCTTAGAGGAATCTCCCGAGCTTCCTCCCGAATATCGGGCAAAATATGCAGGCATTGCCCTTGAAAAGGCATACCGTCTTGAACAGCTTATCAACGAGTTTTTTGAGATCACAAGACTTAATCTCCAATCTGTTCCTCTGCAAAAAAGCAATATAAATCTGTCGGTATTATTGCTCCAGCTTGTAAACGAGTTCTACCCTATGTCAGAGGCCAAGGGTATGACAATAAGCTGCAATATCCCCTCGGACATAAAAATTTACGGTGATGCGGATAAGCTGGCAAGAGTATTTGACAACCTGCTTCGCAATGCGGTCAGCTACGGCTACACTAACACACCCATTGACATTGCCGCAATAATCAATGATGACTGCACCGTGGTTCGCATCCGTAACCACAGCGACGAGATACCAAAGGAAAAGTTAGAGCATATATTTGACAAGTTTGTCCGCCTTGACAGCTCCCGACACTCGGAAACGGGAGGCGCGGGACTGGGTCTTGCCATAGCCAAGCAGATAACCGAGCTCCACGGCGGAAATATCGCGGTTACAAGCAAGGACTGCCGCACAGATTTTCTTGTAAGCTTTCCCTTAATAAAATCGTAAGATATTTGTAAGCGGAATGTAAAGCACCTCTCTGTAATATGATGTAGAATAGATACAGAGAGGTGATTTTTATGAATTCAAAGGGTACAAGCTCTTTTATCCGTCCCGTCGCATTGGCCGGCCTGTTTTTGCTTCTTGTGGTATATGTAGTTACAGGCTGTCAAAGGGACCCTGTTAAGGATTACATAAAGGACAAGGGCGTTTCGCCCTCAAAGCTGCCGTCAGAGCTTATAGAAATGCTCCGCAAGAACCCCGAAACCGAGGATTTTGTATTAAGCTATATAGACGAAAAGCATCTCGACCACGAAATAGACCTGTCCGAGCACAAAAACGCCTCTTCCGTTCCTCTGCTCTTACAATGGGATAAGCGTTGGGGATATGAGAGCTACGGCGACGGTATGATAGCCTTTACGGGATGCGCTCCCACCTGTCTGTCTATGGTTGCAATATACCTTACGGCAGATACCGGTATTGACCCCTTGTACATAGCAAACAAAGCACAGGAGCAGGGCTATTATGTTGAGGGTGTAGGCAGCGACTGGAGCATTATGACCGCCTTTGCCTCGGAGCTTGGACTTGATGCAAGGCAGCTTCCCTTAGACAAAAATACAATCTTAAGCTGTCTTGAAGCAGGCGAGCCTGTAATATGCGCCATGGGACCGGGTGATTTTACCGAAAAAGGGCATTTTATCGTCCTTTGTGGTACAGAGGACGGCAAGATAAGGATAAACGACCCCAACTCTATCTTCAATTCCAAAAAATTATGGGAGTTTGAGGATATTTCGGGACAGATAAAAAATTTGTGGAGGTACAAAAATGAAGAGCTTTAGATCCATACTGCTTTTACTTCTGTCCGCAGTTATACTGATTGTCACTTGCTCTTGCGGAGATGTAAGCAATGTAAAGATAACCGAGAGTGAGTCACAGATTTATACAGAGCAAGAAATAAATTCTGCCGTCAAGACCGCCAAAAACTATTTCAGGCAGAATTTCAGCGGCTGTAAGCTGTTGACCATAGGATATGCCGGAGACGACAGCGGCGAAGAGGCTGCAGAATGGGCAAAAACCTATGAAGCAGATAAGGCGATCATTTTGATCTCGGATTTTGAAGTGGATTCCTCGGGAGGCGACGGATCTCTTGAGCCGAGCTCAACATACACAGACTGGAAATGGATATTGGTAAAGGACAATAACGGTCTTTGGAGGCACGCAACCCACGGATACGGATAATTATGATAAAAAAAGAATTTATAATACTACTGTTAACGCTCTTTGGTGTATGTACTCTGCTTATGACAGGCTGTGCAAAAACAGACATACCCGACGACAGTACCGTAACGGCTACCTTCATTTACGGTGATACAAGTATAAGTGAGACATTAAGTAACGAGGACGGTAAAAAGATCAAAGCCATACTCGACTCAAAAATGCTTTACACCGACTCCCCCTCCTGCGGCTTTTCCAAAAATATATCTGTGATGATAGGCGGAGAGATTTACTGCATAGCACGGGACGGCTGCGGTATAGTACGGGTCGGCGAAAAGTATATTTCATTAAATAATACGGAAAACAAAAAGCTGCGTGAAATACTGACAAGCCACGGATTTGTTTTTCCTTGTGCATAAAAAAGGTGTCCTTTGGGGACACCTTTCATTATATCTTCGCATGCGAACAAAGTGAGCATATATCGCATCCTGCAACGCAGGATATATCGCGTTTGCCGAAGGCAAAAATATCGCAGATAAAAGGACTGCTTTGAGCAGTCCTTTTATCTTAATTTAAACTCCTTAACCTCTCCGTCATTAACTATCATATCAGGTCCGGAGCCTTCGTTGTAGCGAAGTGTCATATCGTCGATAAGCAGACGGTCTACCACCGCACCCGCCTCTATCTTTACATTACTTGCCATGGTGGAATTGTTCTCCACACGGTGGATGTTGCGAAGAGTTGCACGGGTGGTGTGGGTACCCTTTGCAAAATAGATAATGGGATAATCGTCCTTGGGGAAGGTCTTACGGGCAAAGACACCGTCGATGGTCACATTGTCTATAAGATTATATCCGCCGGGATGAACGTTGTGATGGGTAAATGCCACGGTATAGTAACGGTAGTCGCCAAAGATGTTGCGGATCTGCACATTGTGGAGGGTATGTCCGCAGGAAAGGAGTCTTACCGCAGTATAACCGCCCTCTGCATAAAGTCCGTCAACACATACATCCTCTATGTTTCCGCAGGAGATCTCGGTCTCGTAGCAGTCATCGGTATTAAGAGCCACCATATCGTCGTTTGTCGCACCTCTGATATTGCGGATAAGTCCGTCCTTTGCGGGGCCGTTTACGTGGATACCGTCTGTCCAGCCGAATGCCATATTCTCGTCAATATAAATATTCTCAACGGTAAAGTGGTGAACACGGGCGATCTGAATACAGTAGGCGTTGGGGTCCTTGACGGTAAGGTTGCATACGCGGAGGTTGCGCACACCTATAAAGCGCATAAACACACCAAAATATCTGTCACGGTAGAAGCCGTCAGGCCACTGCCCCTTGAGGTCATATCTCTGCTGGTTAAGATTGTTACCGTCCCAGGTTCCGCCCTCAACGGTAATGTTTTCGTTGTAGCCGCCAAGGTCGATCTCGTCATTCATTATGATCTCGCAGTTGGCACCGTCAGCTAAGCGCATAACAGCATTCTTTGCCGCCTTTAAATGGGTATCGTTATGTATGATAAGAGGCTGATCTATGATATACAGTCCGTCGGGAATGTAAACATCGCCTCTTTTGTCAAGCATTTCCTGAATAAATTTTGTGTCCTTGTTCATATTGGTCTCCTGAAATAGTGATAGGTATATTGTAACATATTTTTGGAGAATTACAACAGTTTAAGATAAATTTAATATGAATACTGATTGCGATATATTTTGCTTCGCAAAATGCGATATTTTTATCTACGATAAAAGCGATATATCTTACAGTGTAAGATGCGATATGATATAAATCCCCTCGCACCCCGCAGGGTATATCGCGTCCACAGGACATATCGCTCCCCTTGGGGGAATATCGCAAATCCCAAAAGGGATTTATATCGCGAGAGCTGTCGCAAATGCGACAGCTCTGCTTATGCCATTACTGCAGGCGGCATATCCGCCGTCTGTGTTCCAAGACCAAAGCTGACGCTTATTGCACGGTTCACTCTTGACATGGTCACCTCATCAAGGTGTCCCAGCTTTTCCTTAAGCCTTGCTTTATCTATGGTTCGTATCTGCTCCAGCAGTATTACCGAATCGCAGGCAAGCCCGATATCGTTATTTGCCGTTGAGCATCTTACATCTATATGAGTAGGCAGACGGCTCTTTGTCATACGGCTGGTTATTGCCGCCGCAATTACGGTGGGACTGTGACGGTTACCTACATCGTTCTGAACTATAAGTACCGGTCTCAGTCCTCCCTGCTCGCTGCCTACCACAGGGCTCAGATCTGCGTAAAAGATGTCTCCTCGTTTAACATTCACTTTTTTCACACTCCGTTTTTATTAGGGTAATCTTGCTTCAGCCTTCAAAGTTACCCTTTACTGTTATAATTTTTCCACGCACGGAAGTGTTTTAATCATCCGGAAAAAAGTTTGCCGTATATAACTGCACGACAATTTTTTCCACACTACAGTATATTATTTTTCACGCTTTATGTGTATATCAAGCAGCAGGGCCGCCGCCACCACCAAAAACAGGGTCATACTTACATTTTCTATCATTATGTAAGCATTGCTTTCTATAAGAACTCCTTTACTTACGGTATTGTATATCTCAAGCATAACAAAAAAATATGCCGCAATACAGATGCATACACCTGTATGAAGAAGCCTGTGGCTCAATGGGTTAAGTATATATCTTTCTTTCATAACTACCTCCGAGGATATGATAACATATTTATACCTAAATTTCATTGCAAAATTTTTGGAAAACTTGACGGAGACGATATTATCTGTTAAAATAAAGCCATCAAATTAAAGGAGCGTTCCTATGAAAAACCGTGTAATTTCTTTACTTATAGTTTGCGTAATGCTCTTCTCGGCATTACCCATATACGCCGCTGACGGTGTATGGCAGGCATATGTGACTCTGACACCCGGTACCGACGCAACCGAAATGGGTGTCACCTGGTTTTCGGACATTGAAGGCGAAGCCAAGGTCATGTGCTATGAATCTCCCATGACCGTACCCGTCGCTCCCGAAGCAGAGATAGTTGCCGAAGCGACCTGCGAGCTGGCAGACGAGGGCGAGGGCTACTACAGCTACAAGGCAACACTTAAAGGACTTAAGCCCGCAACAGACTACGAATATTACCTTGTCAACGGCGACTATGCTTCCGAGACAAGATTCTTCACCACAGGTGGCACCGATGAATTCAGCTTTGCTATGGTAAGTGATGTACAGATCGGCGCCGGCGGTATAGCTCACGATGTTGAGGGCTGGGCAAAGACCCTTGATATAATTGACAACGATCAGGCCTTTGCAGGTACAGACTTTATCCTCACCACAGGCGACCAGGTAAAGGATGCGGGTAACACCGACCAGTACGAGGGATTCTTTGAGCACGAGGAGCTTTCTTCTATTCCTGTTGCACCCTCTATCGGTAATCACGATACCAACTCCGAGCTTTTCTCTTACCACTTTAATGTTCCCAATGCATCAGAGCAGCATGGTGTGACAGAGGCAGGCGGCGACAGCTGGTTCAGATATAACAATGCTCTGTTTATAATGCTCAACACCAACAGCACAAAGAACGACCAGCACCTTGCCTTTGCAAAGCAGGCGATAGCACTTAATATGGATGCAGAATGGAGATTCCTTGTGTTCCATCACACAGTTTACACCACAGGCGAGCTTAAGGACAGCAACACAAGCACACGCGGTAAGGCTCTTATCGCTATGTGTGACGAGCTTGATATCGACGCTGCCTTTGCAGGTCACGAGCATCTTTACACCCGTTCCTATATTATGAAGGGTAACAAGGCGGTAACCGACAAGGCTCTCTACGGTGACAACTATTCATCCATAACCGACCCCGACGGTACACTTTATATTACCAACAACACAGGCTCGGGCTGCAAGTACGATCAGATCGAGGGAACAAGACCCTCCTTTGCGGCAAAGAGTGTACAGGAGGATATCCCCAACGTTACCAAGGTAAACGTTGACTCTGACAGCTTTGAAATGACGGTTTACCGCACCTCCGATATGAAGGTGGTTGACAGCTTTACCATAAACAAGACTCCCGAGACAAGCGGTATGGAATTTAGTGACGTCAAGGAAAATCATTGGTACTATTCCGCAGTTGAATATGCGTTCGGTAAGGGTATGATGTCGGGTATGACCGAGACAACCTTCGGCCCCAACGTTGCAACCAACCGTGCAATGCTGGTGTCTGTTCTCTGGAGATTTGAGGGCAGTCCCGAGGGCTTTAGCCACAGCTTCTCTGATGTAAAATCAAGCCACTATTTTGACAAGGCAGTAGCCTGGGCAAGTGCCAACGGCATCGTTGCAGGTAAGGCGGCTGACAAGTATGCTCCCAACGACAAGCTCACCCGTGAGCAGATGGCGGCTATACTCTACAGATATGCGGCATACAAGGGCAAGGACACCACAGCCGAGGCAGATCTCAGCGGCTTTGCAGACCTTGGTAAGCTCGGCTCCTATGCAGTAGATGCAATGAAATGGGCAAACGGCAAGGGTATCATTACAGGTATGAACGAGACCACCCTTGACCCCAGAGGCAATGCAACAAGAGCGCAGCTTGCTTCTATACTCCAGAGATTCCTTACTCCCAAAAAGTACTTTACTCTCAGCTTTGACGACGGCACAACACAGGATCTTCGTATGATCGAGATACTCAAAAAATATGATGTTGACTGCATCAGCTGGAACATAAATACCGAGGGTCTCTACGGTGCAAGCTGGGATCTTACAGGCCTTGGACTTCCCGGAGTTTCTCATGTCAGATTTACCGAGGAAGAGCTGAGAAGCGGTATCTATGACGGCTATGACGTGCTTGTACACACAAGAACACATCCCTCACTTAAGATATACGACTCCACCCCCATCAAGATGATAGAGGAGGTACAGGGCAATGCCGATGATATCGCATCTATTACAGGCATCGCTCCCGTAGGTATGGCTTGGCCGGGCGGAGACACCGAGTACACCGATAAATCTATCGAGATAATACTCGAAAACACAGATATCCGATTTGCAAGAGGTACAACCTCCACCTACGATTACTCACTTCCCACCCAGTTTATGCAGTGGATGCCCACCTGCGGATTCTCCGAGTCCCGTATGTTCGACCTTGCATATGACTTCATTACCATGGAAGCAGAGGAGGACTGTCTCTTCTATGTATGGGGTCACGGCTTCGAGCTTGATGCATATGATACATATGATGAATTTGAAACACTTGTACGTATGATGAAGGCAAACGAGGGAGATATCACCCTTGTTACCAACACCGAGTTCTACGAACTCTATAAGACAGCGATCCCTTCAATGTAAGCGGCGAGTCGCCGCGAACCCCAAAGCTCGACAAGCTCGCTTCGGGAACCCCGACGCCGCACCCATACTGCGCGCTGTAGTTCAAATAACATCTTCTGTTTATCACACGCCACAATGCAAATTCCTATAAAAAAACACGGTGCAGAAAAATGAACTGATCCAGTAAAAACGGACAATGACAAAAGAACCCCTCCTATGGTATAATTAAGAAAACCATAGGAGGGATTTTTATGTCCAGAGGATACCGTCATATAAAGCAATATGAAAAAGAAATATTTGAATTAAGATCAC